>CALRZN010000023.1:0-87890 GCA_943372645.1 Chitinophaga pinensis
TATTACCGTCAGTTCGAGCGTCAGTCGAGAACAGGTTTTATTCGATCTTACATCACTGTTCTCGACTGACGCTCGAACTGACGTATGCTTTCTATTTTATCCCGGATTTATAACGATCGTTAACCTTGAAAACAATCAGACTGCAAACTGCAAATTGCAAACTGTTGTAAACTCTACTTTCCAGGCCCGTTTTTTTTGAGTTGAATCCGTTTTAAGCGATCTAATTACCCTTCTCCGAAAATCCGTACCGGCTTAATCGGTTTCAGGTTAAACGCATCAATGGCGTTTGTTTTCAGGTGTGCGACTGCTTCCTCAATGGAATCGGTGAACAGCATTAGATCAACATCGCCGGGACTGATGGTTTTATGTTCAATCATGTGCAGGAGGTGTTCGCGCAACTCTTTATGAAATTCGGTATCGAGCACAATCACCGGGAAGCGTTTTACTTTTCCGGTCTGCACCAGCGTAAGTGCTTCAAACATTTCATCGAGCGTACCGAACCCGCCGGGCAGCACCACAAACGCGTAGGAATATTTCGACAGGAGCACTTTGCGCACAAAGAAGTAACGGATATTCACCCAGCGATCGAGGTACGGATTGGGTTTCTGTTCAAACGGCAGCACAATATTGCATCCCACCGATTTTCCGTAGGCTTCGCGGGCGCCACGGTTGGCGGCTTCCATAATGCCGGGCCCGCCGCCGGTCATTACTGTAAAACCTAATCTGCTGACGGCGTAACCGGCCTGCCGGGCCATTTCATAATATGGATGGCCCTCTTTAAAACGCGCAGAACCGAATATAGTAACGCAGGGTCCGGCAAAGTGCAGTGCGCGGAATCCGCGGATAAATTCAACAAACACCTTGCAGGCAAAAACAAATTCTTTCCAGCGCGAACGCGGCCCCTGGAGGTAATGCTGATCAGAATCTTTTACGGCTGTCATAACTGGGGATCAATAAAAAAAACCTCCCCGTTTCCGTGTGTACGGCTGCAGGGAGGTTTTATGTTTTTTTATGCGGGAATCAGATTATTCGCCCTTTTCTTCTTCGTCATCGCCTTTTTTCTTCGGCTGTTTTGGTTTTTTCTGTGACGGATCGAGGCAGTCGTTTGCATATTCCTGTGCTTCCGGAACACCCAGCTGTGCGGCGCGGGCAAAATCCTTGCAGGCATCGAGGTTGTTTTTCATTTCTTTTTCGAGCTGTCCGCGGCGCAGGTAAGCAATACCATCGTTCGGGCGGAGCGAAATGCAACGGCCATAATCGTAAATGGCCGATGTAAAGCGCTGCTGACGTTCACAGGCAGTAGCGCGGTTCAGGTAACCATCATACAGGGACGGATTTTTCTCAATGGCCATGTTGAAATACTTGATGGCATTTTCAAAATCGTCTTTGTTGTAATACACCATCGCAATCTGGTAATACCCTTCTGAATTGTTCGGCTGAATTTCGGTTGCCTTGGTAAAATCTTCCATGGCTTTGGCGGTTTTGTTCAGCCCGGCATAAGCCTGTCCGCGTTTGGAATAATAACGGCCCGAATCGGGGCTCAGCTTAATTGCCACATCCAGTTCCTTGATCGCGTCTTCGTATTTACGGAACATCACGTTTGAAGCACCT
Source organism: Chitinophaga pinensis (assembly GCA_943372645.1). Classification (GTDB taxonomy): domain Bacteria; phylum Bacteroidota; class Bacteroidia; order Palsa-965; family Palsa-965; genus VBWE01. The sequence goes on from CALRZN010000023.1 coordinate 1,612, forward strand.
TCTTTATAGTGCTGCTGGGCAATATTCCAGCAAAAATTGTCGTCGAACAGGATTTTGGCTTTTTCTACTCCAAGTGATGCAGCTGTACTGATATCGATACACGCATTTTCCTTGTTGTCGCTGGTGTTGGTAAGCAAAGCACGTTCGTAGTACGCTTCCCCGTTTTTCGGGTCAAGTGCAATTGCTGTTGAAAAATCCTTTACGGCATCGGCCTTGCGGGTTAAGCCGCTGTATGATTTGCCACGGCCGTTATAGAGTTTCGACCAGTCTTTTTTGGCTTCCATGAGCTGACCGCCGTCAACAAGTGCGCGCTCGTATTCGCTCATTTTATCGTATTCGGCGCGTTTTTTAATGAGGGTCTGTACTTCGGCATCAATCTTATCGATCTCCTTGGTGTACTCGGTAACAGCGCCCGCAAAATCCCCTTTTTTGAATTTGTCTTCTGCCGGTGTCTGTGCTTTTACAGCAACTGTTAAACCGATTGCAAAAAGTACAATGGTAATTTTTTTGTGCATAGTTGTTGGTTGTTGTAGTGCAAAAATACCTAAAAATCAGGTACAATACACGCTAATTTATTTGTCCGTTAGTTATATTAAAAAGCCGGAACGGTATTTTTCTTCCTTCAAATAGCTCCTGCATCCGGCCTACCCCGGTGTCTGTTACAAATATCTGGCCGAATCCGTCACCGCACACCAGGTCCATGAGCCGGGCCACCCTTCCGGCATCCAGTTTGTCATATATATCGTCCAGCAGCAGCAGGGGCATACGCTTCCCGGTATCGCGCAGAAACACATACTGCGCAAGACGGAGCGCAATGAGGAATGTTTTCTGCTGGCCCTGGGAAGCCGTTTTTTTAAGCGGGTATGGCCCGATGGAAAATTCCAGGTCGTCTTTATGAATGCCGGCCGTGGTGTGCTGCACCATGCGGTCCTTGGGCAACGCCTCCTGCAGCAGTTCTTCAAACGGCTGGCGGAATAGCTGCGACTGGTACACCAGCTCCACCTGTTCGGCATCGCCGGAGAGCAGGCTGTAATACGAATTGAAGATGGGCAGCAGCTGTTCCGTAAACAGTTTCCGGGCTTCGTGTACTGGTTTTCCTTTTTCACAGAGCTGTGCATCCAGCACTTCGAGTATGGAAGCGTCAAACGTGCGCGAATCGGCAAAGTTTTTCAGCAACGCATTGCGCTGGGCCAGGATGCGGTTGTAGTCAATGAGCGTATTCAGGTAAACGGCATCGTACTGGGCAATAATGCTGTCCATCAGTTTGCGGCGTTCTTCGCTGCCCCCGGCAATAAGCACACTGTCGGCCGGAGAAATCATTACCAGCGGAAAAAGCCCGATATGGTCCGAAAGCCGGTCGTATTCCTTATTGTTGCGCTTGAATACCTTCTTCTGACTGCGTTTCATGCCGCAGTAAACGGCTTCTTCATAGCCCTGGTCGTCGCGGAAATGCCCCTGGATGAGAAAAAAAGGCGCATCATGGCGGATATTCTGGCTGTCAACGGGGTTAAAGAAGCTTTTGCAGAGCGAAAGGTAGTGCAGGGCGTCGAACAGGTTGGTTTTTCCCGAACCGTTGGGGCCGGCAAAGCAATTGACCTTAGACGAAAAGCCCAGTTCCGCCTCCCCGAAATTCTTGAAATCGATTAATGTGAGCTTTTCCAGGATCATTTTGCACGGTAAATAACGCACAAAATTGCCGAATTTCATCCGAACTGTGGAACAGAAGAAAAAAAACTTATTTTTGCAGGCTTAAATCGAATATCCGCACAGGGCTATGGCCAAGGAAACAAAAGAAACTGACAAACCGATCCTCGACGTTGAACAGGCATTCGACCGTACCGAACGCTACGTTGAAGAAAACAAAAAGAGCCTCATCATTATTGTGTCCGTCGTTGTCGGACTCGTAGGCCTCTATTTCGCATGGAAACTCTTCTACCTGAAACCCAACCAGGAAGAAGCGGTATCGGCGATGTACAAATCTGAAATCTATTTTGCGAACGACTCGTTCAACCTGGCCATCAACGGCAAAGGCGATACGCTCGGGTTTGCGCAGATCGTGGATGAATACGGTATTACCAAATCGGGCAACCTGGCGCACTATTACCTCGGCATCAGCTACCTGCGCACCGGTAAATACCAGGAAGCCATTGACGAACTGAAAGAGTTTGATGCTGACGACCAGTTTATCAGCGTAATGGCCATCGGCTGTACCGGCGATGCCTACCTCGAACTCGGGGAAAAGGATGAAGCCATCAGCTACTACCTGAAAGCCGCCAAAAAGAACGCGAACAAATTCACTTCGCCCTATTTCCTGAAAAAGGCCGGCCTGCTTTACGAAGACATGGGCAACAAGGAAGAAGCACGTAAAGTGTACGAGCAGATCAAAGTGGAATTTTTCGAATCGAGCGAAGCGCAGCAGATTGACAAATACATTGCACGTACCTCGAACTAAATCATTATAAATTACAGGAGCATCCCGCACAGCTGCGGGATGTTTTTGTTTAAGACCGTTACTACATGGCTACCGCACTGAAAAACCTGTCTGATTACGATCCCGCAACCGTACCCGATGCGTCGCCCTGGCGTTTCGGTATTGTGGTGGCCGAGTGGAATGAATCCATTACCGCCGCACTGGCCGAAGGCGCGCTGAACACGCTGCTGAAACACGGAGCCAAACGGGAAAACATACTCGTGCATACTGTTCCGGGCAGCTTTGAACTTACCCTCGGCGGCCGCTGGCTTGCGGATAAAACAGATGCCGTAATATGCATCGGCTGTGTGATCCAGGGCGAAACCAAACATTTTGATTTTATCTGCAATGCCGTTTCGCAGGGATTAACCACGCTGAATATTGAATACGGCAAACCGTTTATTTTCGGGGTGCTTACACCCAACACGCTCGAACAGGCGCAGGACCGCGCGGGCGGGAAACACGGCAACAAAGGCGATGAAGCCGCGGTTACGGCAATAAAAATGCTGGGGCTGAAAGCGAAACTGTAATAAAAATCGGCCGGTACTTAACAGTAACCGGCCGATTCAGCAAGTGCACAAATTCAACTGCTCAATTGCGGATAATGCGCTTCGTTATTTTTTCACCCGAGCTGGCTGTGAAGGTAACGAGGTAAACACCGGCCGGCTGTTTGGTTAAATCAACCGTATAGGTTTGCCGTTCTTCGCTGGTGTTGATGCTGCAGATCAGTGTTCCGTAAACAGAATACACATCAATACGGCCGCCCTCCTGCTCCCTGAAGTTGAGCGTAAATTCACCCTCTCCGGGATTGGGGTACACATTAAAATCCATTTCGGCCGGCTCATTCTTTTCAACATCTGAAACCGGTGCTTCCTGCGCCCGCCATCCCGCACTTGTACCCGGCGTGGTACAGCCATGGATGTAGGCCAGTACATAGGTGTTTTCAGTGGTGCGCCCATAAGCATAGAAGCCGGGATTAAGGGTAACGTTGGTTGTTCCGCGGAAAGCAGTCGGCCCGCCGGTTTGCAACGTGTTTTTAGACACCAGGATATCGTCCGACTCATAAATGTTGGCCGGTATCGGGCTGCTGTTATTTACAGGCTGGGCTGAGCCCGGGCACTTCAGCGGTGATTTCCAGATGCCCCGGCCGAAGGTTCCAACGCGTACGGTATTATCCATGTAGTTGATTTCCATCTGGCGTTTCAGCAGCACCGGCAGGTTTCCATCTGTAAAGGGAATCCACGCCGAATTGGTAGCGTGCCGGTAATATACAGCCCGGTCGGTTGACAAATAAATGCCGTCATTACTTCCCAGGTCCATAACCATGCTGAACGGAGTTTCATTAACAGGCAAACCGTTGCTGTAATTACTCCAGCTCGTTCCATCATATTTCAAAATTTTGACCTGCGGATTGTTTGGAATATCAACGAGCACATATATCACGTTTTTATTCCACGGGCTGGTTTCAATTTCGAGAAAATTGACTTTATATTGATCAGCGACGGCGAGATTCGTACAACCGGAACAACCTGTAAGTGTTGAAAAATTCTGCCAGAAATTCAGCATCAGGTTTGCCCACTGCGGATTATTCTGGGCATCGGCATGCATGTTGTGCCCGTCCCAGCAATCGTCGAGGTTGTTACCGATATATTTAATTACCGTGGGATAGGTGGGCGGATTTCCGCTGCTGCCCGGATCGGTTCCGTTGAGCAGGAAATGCATACTGTTCGGGGTTTGCGGTGAAAATGATATTCCGCGGACCGCAGCCCATCCCCCGCTCCATTCACACCAGGTTGGGGTGAGATCGGCCAGGTTTACTTTGCGGGCAAAGTTGTTCGTTACAGCTTCATACTGGTAGATCCCAAGGTTATGTTTCCCGAAAAATATGCGGCCCGGGCGATACGGATCCTGGTAATATAAATGCGTGGCAAAGGATTGTGTACTGTGCCAGCTCTGATCCAGTACCTGCGTATTGGATTGAAATGGTGCAGCGGAAAGCGGGGAATAGTATATTTTCATGTGGCTTAGATTTTCTCCGCCATCAAATGAAAGATAGTACTTCGAATCATTCGACACCGATGTATCATTCGATCCGTTGATGTACGAGCTTCTATCCAGTACCATAAACTGATCATTGAATTTATCAATATGTCCACCATCATTTTCCCAGGTTTGGTGGGTGAAGTCATTCTTTCCGGTAGCTGCATTATAAATATCGGTATTGACAATATCCTGGCCGCCGATGAGATATAAATTGGAATTTGTTGCTGCACCTGAAAACCCATTTACCAGGCAAACATCCAGGTTGTTATTCATTGCTGAAAAATAAATATGGCTATCAGGATCATCCTGTCCAAAATTCGGCAGCAGCGATTTTACAATTCCTCCGTCGCAGGCAACAAACAGCGTGGGCTGCCCCCCGATGGTATAAATTTTAATATCGTGCATATCGTCGTGTACCTGGCCATTGATGCCTGCATGTTTACCCGGCTTTACCATTCGCAATGTTTCCGGGTCACTGATACGCTTAAAGTACAATAAAGCCGAACCCCAGTAAACACCTGCATTTACCGGATCATAAGCAATACACATCCGGGCAGGAAAACCGCCCGATGAATAGGTACCGCTCGCCGGATTGATACTGGTCAGTACAGGTGAACCATTAACAAACGCTATTTTGTAAATAAATATCCTGCCATTCGACCAATTATATATATCGTGCGCCATCGGGTTGGCCGGTACATTTGTGGCAACTACCTGCATAAATAAATCATGATCATTGCCTGAAACGGGGCCGATGCAAATCATGCCGTGTGAATAAATGTATTCCGGAGGAATTGGAATTGTAACATTCACGGCTGTCCAGGTAATACCGTTTGCAGATTCCATCAGCATCACATCGCCGCGTGGTGTTCCGTAATCCCCGTCTGTATTGGAGCCGGAAGCATAATACTTATAAGCACCACCCGTTTGCGGAACGATAACGATATTCTCAAAATTATACGGCGCTACCTCGGTCCAGGAAGCCCCGCTGTTTGCACTCCGGAACAAACCGATGGTAGTGGCTGCAAAATAAACCTGGGAATTTGCCGGACTGACCAGCACGGTATTTATTGTGTATGGCAGACTGCCCGGATTGGGTAACACCGCGAGGTTGGTCCAGGTACTGTTTTCATAGTCGTACCGGGATATGCGGGAGGAGATATCCTGATGGACACCATTTTCCACTTTGCCTGGCAAAAAATTGGCAACCAGGATTTCGGATGCATTTACAAAACAAATATCAGAAACCCCGTAAAAAAAATTGGGATTGGTATTGATGTTTGTCCAGTTGTTACAACCGTTGTAACTCACCCAAAGCCCGCCAAAAGCACCGCTCGCAAAAAAGTGGTTGTCGTTATACGGACTTTTGATAATATTATTCATCTGCGACGTTTCGAAATGGTTGTCGCTGCTGTTGTTTGTTGATTTTGGTCCGACATGTGTCCAGACCTGTGCCTGAACCGGCACTGTTATGAGGCTGCAGAAAAGCAGGCCGGCAAAAATTAAGCGTTTCATAGGCTGAAGTTTTAAGGGTTATTATTTTCCGGACTCCAGCGTTTCCATGCGCTTTTTAAGGGCTTCGTTTTCCTCCGAAAGTTGGATCAGGTGTAACGTGAGCTCTTCAATTTTTTCGAGCAGCTTCGCATCCATTTTACCCAGGTCGTAACCTTTGTCATCAACCAGTTCCTGCGCCGAAGGTACACCCGGCAGGTGCCTGTTTGCCGTTACAAATGACTTCACCGTGGATAACGGCATCAGTTCGTAATTTTTATCAAACACATAATCCGACCAGTCGGCAGTTGTTGAAAGGGCTACTTTCACTTTCTCGGTCAGAATACCTTTCTCTACAAACAACAGGTAATTATTCGATGCAACTGACGTGTTATTGGCAGGATCCCCGATTAAGGTTTTGCCGTTAACGGTAAGCTGCGCCGTAGGTGTGCTGGTATTTATACCGATGTTGTTGTTGTTACATAAAAACAGTTTGTAGTTCAGGTTATTCACGTCTGATGAAGTAGCCTGAAACGGGCGGAAAAAGTTGAGGCCTCCGGCGGCAGGTACTGTGGTATATTCAATTCCCCATTCACCGTTCGGGCCAATCGGGTTAGGCGTAGCAGAAGCATCTCCGCCAAACAGAATCATCGGGCCACCACCGCCGGGAATACTTCCCGTCAGTTTAATTGCGCCGTCTTTGATATGAAAGCGCGACTCCGGGGCCGAGGTGCCGATGCCCACATAACGGTTCGACGTAAACCGCATCGCTTCTCCGCCCCCGATGGTAATACCAATGTTATTGGATGCCGGGTGAAATATCCCCGTATTCGTATTGGAGTACCAGGTGTAATCGGGTAACGATGTAGTAGAAAACGCCGAATTACCCCGAATGTATGCAGCTGAAGCCGGCACACCCGTTGTATTCGCAACCAGGAAATTGCCATTGATATGCACTTTCGTCAGCGGAGCAGTCAGCCCTATCCCCAAACTGCCTGCGGTTGTCAGTCGCATACGTTCGTTGCCTACTGTTTTAAATACCAGGTTGTAAATATTTCCTGCAGCCGATCCCAGGTATTCATTCGGATCGGGCGAAACGCCAGTAAGAATATTCGAGCTCGAGGTTGACTGGGCCTGCACAGCACCGACTGCCGCAAACACCAGCATGGCAGTGGCAAAGTTTTTTTTGAACATAGTAAATGGATTTAAAGGTTAAAGGTTAGTAGATCTGTTTCCTGAATTTCAGGAACACATTTTATATCACGATACTAAGTTAAGATGCCGTACAACCTTGAAACGGCAAAACATACAACCGCTGACATCCGTTTTAAATTTGCCTTGTTTTACAATAAATTCGCAAAAATGGATTTCAAAGACCAGTGTAAATAAGCAGGAGCAGTTGCTGCTGTTGCGGTAATAAACAGCAGATGGAAATAGAATATGCCAGGACTGCGGGTGAAACTGTAACCCCAAAAATGGAAAAGAGTAAAATAAAAAATGGACGACGGTACTAAACCATCGTCCATTTTCCATTAATAATTTGTCGTTTTGGCCTAAAACTTATACGCCAGCCCCAGGTTGAGGTATGAAATGCCGTAACCGATTTCGCCCTGTGCGGCTAATTTCGGGGTGAAAAAGTAACGCGCCCCGAGAAATCCGGACAGCCCTACTGAGTTTGAATAATTAATGTCGTTGTAATCCACGTTCGGATCGTTGTCGGTGTAGGTATAATTCAGGTTAAAATAACCCAGCATTGCTCCGCCATAGAGATCCCATTTCTGCAGTTCGGTACCGTCAAACTCCTGCAGGTGCCATGCGCCGCGCACGCCGAAAATGGTGTAGTTCCATTTTTCGCTGTATGTAAAACCGAAATACGAACCGGAATACTGGTATGATTTGTACCCCAGGTAACCGCCGAGGCTGATTACACCCGGACCGGCCTGCCAGAGACCACGCTCATACTGCAGGCTGAATGCAGGTGTTTGTTTGCCATAAGTAAATGCACCGTATGAAGTACCGAAACCGGCGGCAACACTGATCACGTTATCACCCAGCTGGTAAGCGGCCTGGGCCTTTACCCCTGACGGAGTAATTAATATTCCTATAAATGCGACGATTGTGCCGACGGTTTTAATTCTTGACGCCGATGTTTTCATGATAGAACTGCGTTTGTTTTTTTATGATATATAAATTCGAACAGCACAAAGATATTTGCAAAAAACTATTGCCACAACGGATGTGACAATAGTTCTCAACAGTTTTATTTTCAAATTTATATTTCGCATACAAACAAATTACTAGCGGTTCACTACTACTTTTTCGGTGATGCGTTTGCCATTGTTTTCTACCACCACGAAATAGAGCCCGTTACTGTATCCGGAGAGATCAAATCCGTAGCGGTTTCCGGAAATGGCATTTGCTGTAACATCAAGCACTCGTCCCGAAATATCGGTGAGGTAAATGCGGGACGGGAGCGCTTCTGCAACTTCTACCAGGAACTCTCCCCCGGTCGGGTTCGGGTAAATACGGATTGCTGCGGGGCCGGCCTCTGCAGCGTCAGGAACTGCGCTGCGAACCTGCGGCGAATTCGGTGCGAGGTAAAAGAATCCGGCTGCACTTATACGCGCCACATAACCATCCGTAACCGTTGCCGTTATGGCAGGAGTTGAACCAAATGCGGTTACCCCGGTAAAGTGCCCGGCCAGGTAAGCCAGTCCCGATGAAAAAACGGTGAGCCCCGATACGGCAATCGTGCCGCTCGCAGTTGAACTTTGTGCGGCGTATGATTTGGTGCCACCTGTACTCAGCTTTACCACAAATACATTGGAACTGCCGGTCAGACTTGCCGGTGTAAATCCGGTAAATGTGGCAGTACCTGTATACGTACCTGTGAAATATACATTCCCTGCCCCATCCAGTGCGATGCGGCTGCCCTGGTCGTTACCGGTTCCGCCCATGCTGTAGGCCCAGCTGTTGGCCAGTACCGAGGTCCAGCGGCCGATGAAAATATCACCTGATGTGGCATTGAGTGCGGTTGCAGCAACAGCCAATGCCCCCTGGAAACCACCCGTAAAATAAACGTTGGAGGAACCATCGAGCTGGATGTCCTGCACAAGGCAGTTGTTCGTACTGTTGCCTTCCATACGGCCACTCACAAAAGCGCCGTTCGAAAGGTTGAATCGCCCGATGAATACATCCGTGGTATTTGTTGTTGTATTCGTATAGGTGTTGGCTCCAATCGTAAATGTCTGACCGATGTTCGCTGCTGCAAACAGGATCGATCCGCTGTTGGTGGCCAGTCCGCCCGCATAATCCGCCGCCGGGGAACCAAAACTCTTCAACCATTGCGGTACGAGGGCGTTCGAGAATCGCGCGAGGTATATATCATTCTGAGCAGATACGGAGGTAACCGCTGTGAGCGAACCGAATTGCAGCGAACCGTTAAACACACCTTCGAGGTAAACACTGCCGCCTGCATCAACCGCCAGGTACGAACCCGAAGCGGAGCTGTTCGTGCTGCTGGCGTATGCCGCCATTACCGCACCCGTACTCCCGTTCAGTTTCAGCACATAAGCTGCGGGTCCTGTAAGTGTAAAGGAACCGAAGGTACTTGTGGCTGCAATATTGCCGCTGACAAACACGTTGCCGGAACCGTCGATTTCCATATCCGTCACATTATCGTTCACCGACGTACTGCCCAGGTTTACGGCCCACACCGGGATGCAGTTGTCGTTGTACCGCACCACCATCAGCTGGCCATTGCCTGTGGTCACATTCCAGTTCGGGTAACCGGAAACGGACACATCCTTGATAAACAGACCTGCTGCGATGACATCACCGCCCGTGGTTTTGACAACAGCCCGGAACTCTTCCTTGGAAGAACCAGGCGGGTGTTTGGGCCAGGTATTGGTTGTACTGAAAACCTCGATGGTATGTGATTTCGGACAATAACCCGGAAAGGAATAAGTCAGTACATGAACTCCGGCTCCTGCTGTGGCCGGATTGAAAAGGCCACCCGAACTGATTCCGGGGCCTGACCAGGAACCGCCTGCGGGAAAACCAGTGCAGGTAAACGATGCACTGCTTTCGCACACGGAGAGTGGCGGAACCGGCGAAATGGTTACGTTTGGCTGAACATTCACTGCGAGCGAACCATTTGCAGTACACCCGTTGGCATCCGTAACCAGTATGGTATAATTGTTCAGACCCGCACTTGCATAGGTTGTTGTGAAGGAAGATGTCGTATTGCCTCCCGGTGACCAGCTGTAGGTATAAGGAGCTGTACCGCCCGAAGCATTGGCCGTGTGCAGTACGGAGTTTCCGACACAGGCAGAAGCAGGTGTTGCTGTAGGTGCCACAACCAGTACATTGGTACTTTTCTTTATGGAAATGTTATCCATAAACATGTACTCATTGGCCGGACCGCCATGGGAAATATGGATATAGGACATCGGCGCCCCGGAATAGTTGAATGTTGTCGATACCGTTTGCCAGCTTCCGGTGTTTGTAACATTGATGGTAACCGGATTAAAAAATACGGTGCCTTCAAAGCTGTTTGTAAAACTTACGGTAACCGGGAAAACGGTTCCAACCGGAACTGTTGAAGGTGAAAGTACCTCCATGCTCAGTGTATAAGGCCCGCATGCCGAAGTTATAGCCGGAATCAGGGTCATGTTGAACTCTTCAATATTATCAAACATCAGGTACCGTTTTGCACCTGTGGGCGACCCAACGGGGGCGTAACCCGGAAGCGGATAAGAATACCAGCCCATACCATAAAGACAGGGATCGTAGCTATTCTCGCGGGCAATATCCTGCCATATCGCTTCAATAAATTGCACGCCATCAGCAAACCGGTTAAAATTGTAGTGATAAGCCACATCAGTTTCATCAACAATGGTTTTTAGCGGGGCGTCAACCGTGCACAACTCTTCCCCCTCTTCAAAACTGCCGTTCATCACATATTCGCCGCTGGTGTTCATCGTACAGGCATCTGCGGCCACATCGATGGACACAATAATATAAGAGCCACGTTCCTTCCCATCATACAGGTGGAATGCAAACTGGGCCCGGCCAATAAAATCGGGTCGTGGTGTATACGTGATCATCGTATTGGCCGGATTAATCGAAAGCAGGCTGTGTGTATTTTCACCGTCCCCGCAGCCACGCAGGTTCATCAGCTGCCCATTGTAAACCGAAATCGGATCACCATCCGGATCATCCAGACCCATTGTATGTGAGGTCAGTGCCGTTGAAATCGTATTTGCACCCACGTTAATTGTAACCGGCTGACAGGTTGTAGTTGAGATATACAAATTATTATTAAATGCCGGAGGATTTAAGGTACAGGCATCATAAGTGCTGCCGATAACTGCCCCAAGTGTGCGCGGAGGCCGGTTTGAAATAAAATTATTATAAATGTAGCTGGGGTTCATGGTATAACCCATGTGCTGCAGCCAGCGCAACTCCTGCGGCATGTACGTTCGTTTCGTTCGGCCGGTATTGGCATTTGCAGCCATTACATAATTGGGCACGAAGCCCGGCGACTGGTTACACCGTTTAACACCAAACCAGTAAGCAATATCAAAATGCGAAAGGCTTACTCCCATTACAAATCCACCGGTTTTGGAATACACCGGCTGATTTTCGCGTGAGTTATTCAGGTCCATGGTATTGTCGTGGTAGAGCCATATCCGGTTTGCCGGTGCACCGCTGAAAGGATTGGCCGGTATCGCAGTGTTGATGCCCCCGTTGCCCGGATAGGCAGAAATGTCAACCAGTTCGTTAAACGTCAACCCATTCCAATAGCCGAGGCAGCGCTTATCAAATTCTGAAAAAACCAGCGGGGCTACTGCCGACTCCAATGACGTGTTTGTGGCGTTTTCACGGATAAACGAGGCAAACCCAAGTATGTGCGTCATTTCATGTAACATGACCGAATAAAAATCATAATTACAGCTGCCGATCGTTGGTGTGCAGTACTCAAACGGATGTGCAAAGTTTACAGTGATTGTACCATCTTCCGAAAGCGGATCCGGTTTTACGCCTGTTGTGATATAATCGTAAGCATAACCCTGATAATATCCGGGGGTATTGGCATAAAATGCCGGCGGCAAAGCAAGCGATGCGGTTGCCAATGCGGGGCTTGATATATTGTTGTTCGATGGATTAAAAATAATATCCAGATACGGATCGGTGGTTCCGATGTTGGCGGGCACCGCAATAACCAGCTGAATATAATTAAATACATCACACACGCAGTTTTTGCGCGCCGCACCCATAACGGGGTCATCGAACCCAAAACCGGATCCATTTACCACATCCATAAATATAGCCCGGAACTTACCGCAGATTATGGTTGAGCCGGGTGGCAGGGTGGTTGGCAGGGTTGCAAGTACAGGTCCCGGTGTGGGTCCGCTTCCCCGGGTGGCATCATGCTGATGCCCGCCACCGAATGGAGCAAAACCGCACCAGTCGGTATGTGGCTGCTCCGGTTCCATTTCCGGCATGTGATCGTGTGCAACCTGGGCAAACAAATTTATACTTAAGAAGAGTGCTGCACCCAGCAGTTTCAACGTTTTTCTTTTCACGGCAGTTGAGTTTTGATTATACAGATACAGGTTAAACCGGCCCTGTTAACAGGCCTTATGCGAATCTACCTATTTGACAACGCATGTGGCGACCGCATTTATATTCGCCGGGAAAATACCCATATACGCTTGCGGGTGATTGATATCTGCAACACGGCAGGAACGTCCGCATTACACTTGATACAAATAAAAAAGCCTGTGCGATGATTTCGCACAGGCACTTAAAACATATCCATGATCCCGAAAGGATTCGAACCTGCCTGCCGGAGCACAGCCCTGCGCGATGGCAGGCAGGCCTGCGACCTGAAATACAATGCTAAGTAGCCGGTATTTTGCGATCCCGACAGGATTCGAACCTGCGACCGGCTGCTTAGAAGGCAGCTGCTCTATCCAGCTGAGCTACGGGATCTGGAATTACCAATAAACAAATATAATCGCACGAAATTTAAAAAACCGATCCTCGCTTTTCGCATCCCGATTGAAAATCGGCAATCGAAAGGTGAAAATCGGTTTCTTTTGTGTCGGGGTGGCCAGACTCGAACTGACGACATCCTGCTCCCAAAGCAGGCATTCTACCAACTGAACTACACCCCGGCAACGAAATTGCTTCCGTTTAAGGGACGCAAAAGTAGTATTAATTCGTCAGATTGCCAATAAATGTTTGGTTTTGTGTATCAATCTTCCTAATTTTAGATTTCAATTGCGCTTAATCCTATAATCTCCCACCTGTATTTAACGCAATTCCCGCATCATAATTCATAGCCTTGTTATGCCCGTTAACCCTGTCCGTATTCAGAAAAGCATCCTGTTTGTGCTTGCCGGCCTGCTTTTCATTTATGTTGCTGTGCGGGCGTTCCTACTGAATTTAACACCTGACGAAGTTTTTTCCATGCAGTTGTCTGTTCACCCGTTCACCGTATATCCTGAAACGTATACGGACCTGGCGGCCAATCACCACTGGCTCAACTCCTGGGGCATGTGGCTCTTTTCCGGCATTTTTGGCGATTCTGCTTTTGTTTTGCGGTTGCCGAATGTGCTGGCGTACCTTGTTTATCTCTGGTTTACGTATCGTTTATCCGCGCTGCTCGCTCCTCCGAAGTACGTCGTGATTGCGTTCCTCTTATTAAATGTACATCCGTACATGCTCGATTTTTTTTCACTCGCCCGGGGCTATGGTTTGGCACTGGCCGGTATAATGGCTGCTGTTTTTTACCTGATCAGCTTTGTAAAAACCGGGGAAATCCGGCTTGCATATTTTTCGTTTCTCGCCATCGCGCTGGCCCTGCTGTCTAATTTCAACACGCTACCGTTATTCCTCATCATCACCGCACTGCTTATTGCCGCTTCGTTTCCATTTTCCGGAATTGTTCCAAAGGTTTCTTTTCGTTACCGTGATCCGCTGTTCCTTTTCCTCGGTGGAGCGGCGCTGCTTGCGCTTATCCTTCCCCATATTTTCGCGATGAAAGATGCGGAGGCATTGTACTATGGCAGCCCGGAGTTGTGGGAAGGCACCGTAAATACGCTTGCAACCAGCGTTGCCTATAATGCACCCTATGCGGGAAACAATCATTTCGTTTCACTTAAACCCGTCATCCATTTCATGAATGCGGTTATTATCGCCGGCATTATTATCTGGTTCAGGCAAAAAGAAATGCCGCTCAGCGACCGTTTTCTGGATCAGCTGCCGGTGCTGCTGTTTCCTGCCCTGCTTATCGTACTGGTACTTCAACATTACCTGCTCGATGTACTTTATCCGATCAACCGCACCGCGCTGCCCGTTTTCATTTTGTACCTCCTTGCGTTTTCCCGGTCGCTGCTATTTATCTGCAATTCCTTCCGCTACCTGAAATATATTCCCTATTTCGTTGCACTTCCTTTTGCAGTGCATTTCGCATTCATGGCCAATAGCAGTCATACGCTCGAATGGCGTGCTGCCGGTCAGCTCGAACAGTATGTTGATCGCATTGCCAGCGAAAATCAACAGGCAATCGCATCCGGCAAAAAAATTACACTCAGCACAAACGGTGTAAGCGGCGTTGTGCTCGATTACGTGTCAGGAAAAGCAGAAATATCCTGGCTGAAAGTGAATACACACTGGGATACTACCGCATTTCCGGTTGCCGATTATTATATTCTTGAAAAAGGGAATTACCGTTATCTGAAAAACAAAAACCTGGTTCCGTTAGACACGAACAGGCATACCGGCACTATTTTATTTAAACAGGGAAACTGAGGCTATTACAACCGGAACGGCAGGTATATCCTGAAAAACAGGGCTGCTTCTTATACAACACCGGCTTCATCATCCCCCATTTGCAGAGGCGGTGTTTCAGCGAAACAGACAAACAGCTGTTTGCCCAACACCAATACGATCCGGCCGGGGCATTTTTTGCCTGCACTCCCCCTTTTTCTTTACCAGGACATGACGGTGGTCATATTCCGGCTCGGTACATATCATGTCCGCATCCACAATACCGTTCTAATTTTAATCCTGTAAAAACACATACCGATGAACGCAGCCGGAAGTTTATATATGGCCCTGGGCGAAGTTGCCTATGCAATAGCATACGCTGACGGCAAAGTGGTGCAGGCTGAGAAACAGAAACTGCACACCCTGCTTGTTTCTGAGTTTAACCGTTACCCGGGAGCATCGGCTTATGCCGAAATAATATTTCAGATCCTGATGCGTGATGCGATGGACAGTGCCACGGTTTATAAATGGGCCCTGCGGGAAATAGAAAAAAACAGCAATTACCTGAGTGAATCCATGAAAACGTTTTTTATAGACGTAATCCGTAATGTGGCAGCTGCTTATCCACCGGTTACGGCAGAAGAAAACGACCTGATTAATGATTTCACTGACCGGCTCCGGAAAATACACTGCGATTCTGTTCTTGGCGCCGATCCGGAATGAACCGGGCTGCTGTTATTGATTTTGAAGATATATCCATATTGTTTATTGCTGCAGCCCGGCTCAGCAGCTTCCTTTTCCGGCCGGGGCATAAAATTTTTATGAACATAAATTTCGGAAAATGAATGCATCGTTGCTGAACAACCTGCTTGTTGAAACCGGTGCCATGTCCCGTTTTACGCTGCGTTTTTTCCGCGAAGTAGTTCGCCCGCGGTATGAGTTCGGTGAGTTTGTACGGCAATGTTTTCTTATCGGCAACAAATCGTTGCTCCTGGTTGCAATTACCGCATTTATTATGGGACTGGTAATCACAATCCAGTCGCGGCCAACCCTGGTGGAATTCGGCGCAGAAGCCTGGCTGCCAAAAATGGTTTCGGTTTCGCTTGTGCGCGAAATTGCACCGGTTATCACAGCCCTCATTTGTGCAGGAAAAATAGGCTCCGGAATCGGTGCCGAACTTGGTTCGATGAAGGTAACAGAACAGATTGATGCGATGGAAGTTTCGGGCACCAATCCCTACAAATTCCTCGTTGTTACCCGGACACTCGCTGCCATTTTTATGATTCCCATTCTGTCGGTTATGGCTGATGCGATATCGCTTTACGGCGGTTACCTCGGTGCAAATATTCACGGGGCAGTAAGCTGGGACCTTTACTGGGACCAGGTATTCGAAACACTTGCTTACGGCGATGTCGTTCCATCACTGCTGAAAACATTTTTCTTTGGGTTTGCCATTGGTATTGTGGGCTGTTACAAAGGATTTAACTCAACCAACGGAACCGAGGGTGTTGGTCGATCGGCGAATTCCGCAGTGGTAATTTCGTCATTCCTCATTTTCATAATTGACCTGGTCGCAGTACAGATCAGTGATCTCTTACACCTGACCTGATGAGCGGAAACGGAACGAACAGCGCTGCTGCAGATGTGGTAATTGATATCCGCAACCTCGATAAATCGTTTGGCGATAACCACGTGCTGCGCGATTTCAGCCTGCAGCTCCGCAAAGGAGAAAACATTGTTGTGCTCGGAAAATCAGGTTCCGGGAAATCGGTGCTTATCAAATGTATCATCGGGCTGATGGCTCCCGACTCGGGTACCATAGACGTGCTCGGTCGCCAGGTTGGAAAAATCAACCGCGATGAACTTGATGTGTTGCGCGAAAAAATCGGTTTCCTCTTCCAGAGCAATGCGCTTTACGATTCGATGAGTGTTCGCGAAAACCTGCTGTTTCCTTTGCGCAGGCACCGTTCCGGTATCAGCGCTGCACAAACCGATGAGCTGATCCGCGAGGTGCTTGACCATGTCGGCCTGGCCCATACGATTGATATGATGCCGTCGGAACTTTCAGGTGGTATGAAAAAACGGATCGCCCTCGCACGCGCACTGATACTCAAACCCGAAATCATGCTGTACGATGAGCCGACCACCGGCCTCGATCCCATTACCGGAAAAGGAATCAGCATGCTCATGCTGGATGTACAGAAAAAATACAACACGTCATCGATTATCATTTCGCACGATCTCGACTGCGTAAAACGAACTGCCGACCGGATCGTTATGCTGATTGACGGGAAGTGTTACGCATCCGGAACCTACGCGGAACTGGAAAAAGCAACAGACATAAAAGTCAAACAATTTTTTGATTAACAACATGGCCAAAGAAAAACTGCAGAACCTGCGCCTCGGAATTTTTGTTATCATCAGCCTCCTGTTGCTGATCTTTGCTTTCTACCTGATCGGAAGCAAACGCAATCTTTTCGGATCGACCTTTCGTGTGCGTGCGGAATTTAAGACCGTTAACGGACTGACAGCGGGCAACAATGTCCGTTTTTCCGGTATCAATGTGGGAACCGTGGAATCGGTCAGGATCAGCAGCGACTCGGCTGTGGAAGTGATCCTCATTATTGAAACAGATGCCCAAAAATTTATCCGTAAAAATGCCATCGCCAGTATCGGTACCGACGGCCTGATGGGGAATAAACTGGTAAATATTACCGCGGTACGGGGAAGCTCGTCCCCGATTGCAGCGGGCGATATCCTGCAGACACAGGTTCCGGTTGATACGGACGCAATGATCCGGACACTTGAAGTAACCAACAGTAACGTCAAAAACATAGCCGTTAACCTGTCTGCTTTTACAGACAATATCAACAACCGGAACAGTTTGTGGGCATTACTGCAGGACACGGTGGTGGCAGACAACATACGTGTTTCTGTAGCCAATGTGAAAACAGCAAGCGCCCGGACCGCTGCCCTGACCGGCAATCTTGAAGCAGTTTCCGTAAAACTGAACGACAAAAACAGCAGCATCGGGGCTTTCCTGAATGATACCGGTATTTACAGGCAAACCGCACGTGCAATCGCTAACCTTGGCCCGATAAGCGATACGGCCCGCGCCATCGCTTCAGACCTCCTGCTGATCAGTAGCCGCATCGAACAGGGCGAGGGCAATGCCGGCCGTTTGTTGCAGGATACCACACTGGTAAACCGCCTGAATCAGACACTGAAAAATGCGGAACAGGGCACGGCAGGTTTCAGCGAAAACATGGAAGCGCTAAAACACAATGTGTTGCTGCGGAAGTATTTCCGTAAACTCGAAAAAGAAAAAAGGAAGGAGCCGAAAAAGTAGCCTGTTTTATTTCTTATACAACACCGACTTCATCATCCCCCACTTGCAGAGGCGGTGTTTCAGCGAAACAGACAAACAGCCCAGGCCGTATTTTACGCTTCGGCTGAAGTTGATGGACGATGCTTCTTCGAAGTATTTGGTGGGACAGGTTACTTCCGCAATTTCATATCCGGCATAGATGATCTGCGAAAGCATCTGGTTGTCGAACACAAAATCATCGGAGTTTACTTTGTAATTGATGCCGTTCAGCACTTCTTTCGAAAACGCGCGGTAGCCGGTATGGTATTCCGACAGTTTCTGGCCAACCAGTACGTTCTGCGAAAACGTGAGCATGCGGTTAAAAATGTATTTGTACACCGGCATGCCCCCGCGCAACGCCCCTTTGCCGAGAATACGTGAGCCCAGCACTACCGGGTACACGTCGTTGGCAATGATGTAGGCCATGGAATGAATGAGCTTCGGGGTGTACTGGTAATCGGGGTGCAGCATGATTACGATATCTGCGCCCAGGCTCAATGCGGTGTCGTAACAGGTTTTCTGGTTTCCGCCGTAGCCTTTGTTTTTTTCGTGACGGATCACGTGTTTTATGCCGATCTGGCGGGCCGCTTCGCTGGTATTGTCTTTGCTGGCATCGTCAACCAGCACCACTTCGTCCACAATGTCGAATGGAATTTCATCATAAGTACGTTGCAGTGTTTGTGCTGCGTTGTACGCGGGAAGGACGATCACTAATTTTTTACCGAGAATCATAAAACGGCGCAAAGATACATTTTTTGTCGGGCCTGCGTTATCCGAAATCAGTCCCGCTTCAGTTCTACGAGGCAACGCTGGCGCAGCGTACTTTCCCGGGTGTTCGGATCGAGGAATGGAATGGTGAGGTTCTGCACCCCGAAATGCGGGTAAAACAGCTTCTGCCCCACTTTAAACGGCCCGTGCAACGTGTCGGCAGCGGCTTTGTCGGTATAAATCCAGATCGTTTTGTGTTTTGCAAAAATGGTATCGAGCTGGCTGGTGTTATCCAGGTCAATAAATGTTACCGAACGGCG
Source organism: Chitinophaga pinensis (assembly GCA_943372645.1). Classification (GTDB taxonomy): domain Bacteria; phylum Bacteroidota; class Bacteroidia; order Palsa-965; family Palsa-965; genus VBWE01. The sequence goes on from CALRZN010000023.1 coordinate 20,792, forward strand.
GCTGTTGTAATCCAGCGAATGTTCAAAAAAGTAGCCCCCGTAAATGTAAAACGCACCGCGGGGAATGTTCATTTCTGTTATTTTTTTGCCCGCCACCGTGGTTGACTGGTACGTGAGCAGTTTCGGGTAAAACTGCAGGTTGCCCACCGCATAGGTAGCAATAAGCACGCACAGCATCGGGTACAGCAGGCGCTGTGTATCGTCGGCCGCTTTGCGCGAAAAATAACCGCCTATTAATAAACCGGCAATTCCAGCCACCCAGATGGCCCAGTTTGCATAACCGAAAATGTACGCCAGTGCCAGCAGCAACACAATGGTAAACAACACGGCCTGTACCGAAAACAGGATGCGTATGGCCTTATACAGCCGTTCTTTTTTATGCGGCAGCACTTCCTGTACGAGGTAGCGCGCCGTTAAAATGGAGGCCAGCGGAAATGTGACGTAGATGTAATGCGGCAGTTTGTATTTTGAGGCCGAAAGCGCAACAAACGTGAGCAGGAAACCGCCCAGCGTGGCCAGCTCCGGGATGTAGCCTTCGCGGAAACGGCTGCGCAGTAACATAATGCCGTTTTTCCATGCAGCCAGCACAAACACTACGCCCCAGGGCAGAAAAGCCCAGAAAAACGTATGCACAAAAAAGAAAGGCCCTGCACCGTTATCGAATTTGGTACCCCACGGGCTGTCGCCGGTGAGGCGGCCGAAACTCTGTTCCCAGAAATAAAAATACAGGCCACGTGTGCCGTACTGTTTGTAAAGCCCGAGGCACATTGGCCACAGCATAAGCGCCACCACGGCCAACCCGATGAGCCACTGCCAGCGGAAAAAATTGCGCCATTGCCGTTTGTAAGCAAATTCACAGCTCAGCGTAAGCACCGGCATCATCAACCCCAGCGGCCCTTTGGCCAGCATGGCCAGCCCGATGCCGATAAAACCGGCAAACAGGTACAGCCAGCGCTTGGTTTTTACCCACAGCTGCAACTGCCAGATGGCAAACATGACCGAACCAAAAAGTAAGGTGTCGGTGCGGATGTCGTTGTGAATGATGAAAAACGCTACCGTGGACGAGAGCACCACCGCCGCCAGCGCACCGGTTGCACGGCCATAGTAGAATTTGCCGAGGCCGTAGGTTGACCAGATGCCCAGCAGCCCGAAAAGGAATGAAGGTAGTTTGTACGACCAGTTGTGAAATCCGAAAACAGAAAACGAAAACGACGAGAGCCAGAACAGCAGCGGCGGTTTGTCGAGGTAATCCACGCCGTGGTTTTTTACCGCGAGGTAGCTGCCGTTTTCGGTCATTTCCCGCGAAATAGACGCATACTGCGTGGCATCTACGTCCATCATATCCACAAACAGCCCGCACACAAACACCCCGATGAGTGCTGTGATAAAATACTGCATGTGGCGGATGCTGATGCCTTCGTTGAGCACGTTTTTGAGTGTATTTAGTAAGCAGCCAGTTTCAGCAGCTGTGTTTCAAAGCGGGCTTTGGCCAGGAAATTCTGTTCCAGCTCCGGTGCAAACGGAACCGGCGTGTCGAGGCTGCCCACGCGAACTACGGGCGCATCCAGTTCCTCGAAACAATGTTCGCTGATAAGCGCGCTCAGTTCACCACCGATGCCGCCGGTTAAGCTGTCTTCGTGCAGTATAATGGCTTTGCCGGTTTTGCGTACCGAGGTCAGCACGGTTTGCGTATCTAACGGCAGCAGCGTGCGCAGGTCAATCAGTTCGGCATCCAGTTCGGGATGCGCGGCCAGCGTTTCCGTCGCCCAGTGCACGCCCATGCCGTAGGTGATAATGGTAAGCGCATTGCCCCCGCGCACCACGGCCGCTTTGCCGATGGGTACGGTGTAATACGCATCCGGAATGTGTGCGTGGATGCTGCGGTACAGTGCCTTGTGTTCAAAATAAAGCACCGGGTTCGGATCTTCAAAAGCCGCCAGCAGCAGGCCCTTGGCATCGTACGGATTCGACGGGTAAACAATTTTCAGGCCCGGTGTATGGAAAAACCAGGCTTCGTTCGATTGCGAATGAAACGGCCCTGCGGCAACGCCTGCGCCCGTGGGCATACGCACCACCACGTCGGCATTTTGTCCCCAGCGCCAGTGTATTTTGGCTAAGTTATTAACGATCTGGTTAAACCCTTCGGTAACAAAATCGGCAAACTGCATTTCCATCATGGCTTTCATGCCGGCAATGCTGAGGCCGAGTGCCGAACCCACAATGGCGCTTTCGCACAGCGGGGTGTTGCGTACGCGGTCTTTCCCGAATTCGGCCACAAAACCGTCTGTTATTTTAAAAACACCGCCGTATTCGGCAATGTCCTGCCCCATGAGCACGAGGTTGTCGTGTTTTTGCATGGCCTGGCGCAGACCATCGGAAATGGCATCAATGAGTCGCTTTTCCGAAGTGGCGGGGGTGGCGGGAGCTGTTTCTGTAAAAGTATGCGGGGCAAAAAGGTCGTTCAGTTCGTTGTTTGTATCGGCCACCGGGCGCGGTTCGGCAAACGCAATTTCGAGACCGGCATCAATTTCGTGTTTGATGGCTGCGCGGATTTCGGCAATGCGGGATTCACTGAGTATACCGGCTTCGAGCAGGAAACGTTCGTAATTGGTAACGGGATCTTTTATTTCCCACTGATCCTGTAAACCCGCCGGGTAATATTTGGTGCCGGAGGCTTCCTCGTGGCCGCGCATGCGGAAAGTAACACACTCCAGCAGCACCGGTCGTGGATTTTTACGGAGATCGACCGCAATTTTTGAAACGGTATCATACACTTCCAGCAGGTTGTTGCCGTCCACCTGTATGCCTTCAATGCCATAACCGATGGCTTTGTCAATAAACTGTTTGCAGCGGAACTGCTCGGCCGATGGTGTGGAGAGGCCCCACTGGTTGTTTTCGATGGCAAAAATAACGGGCAGATCCCACACGGCAGCCGTATTCACCGCTTCGTGAAAATCGCCTTCGCTGGCCCCGCCGTCGCCGCTGAACACGAGCACGGCCTTGTTTTCGTGCCGCAGTTTGTGCGCCAGTGCAATGCCGTCGGCAATACCCAGTTGCGGACCGAGGTGCGAAATCATGCCCACGATGTTAAATTCTTTGGTACCAAAGTGAAAAGAACGGTCGCGGCCCTTGGTAAAGCCATGTGCTTTGCCCTGGAACTGTGCAAAAAGCCGGTCGAGGGGCAGCTCGCGGCTGGTGAACACGCCCAGGTTGCGGTGCATGGGCAGGATGTATTCACTGCGTTCCATGGCCATAGCGGCGCCCACCGAAATGCCTTCCTGCCCGTAGCCCGAAAACCACTTGGAGATACGGCCCTGCCGCAGCAGCACCAGCATCTTGTCTTCGATCATGCGGGGTTTTAAAATGGCTTTGTACAGGCGCAGAAGCGACTCGTCGGTATGGTTTTTCCGGTCGTACCGGATCGGAGAATCAACTGTAATCATGTTGCGGTAATTACCCGATGTTTCGGGAAGGCGCAAAGGTAGGAAATGTAAATGGTTTGCCGGGACGAAAAAGATTGGTGGAAATTGCCTTGCAGCCCGAACAGGTTATAAATAACAAAGGGAACGCAATCCGTTCCCTTTGTTGTGTCTGCAGACAAAACAAGAAAGTATTATTTTCCTTTTTTGCCAGCTTTTGCGATCGAATCCTGCATCAGGGAATCTTTCATTTTCTGCATTGAAGCAGCTTTGTTCATTGAATCCTGCATGATCGAATCTTTGATGTGCTGCGCAGCCGCAGCCTTGTTCATCGAATCTTTCATCATAGAATCTTTCATCAGCGAGTCAGCGATACGCTTGAGCTCAGCTGCATTACCACACGAAGCGAGCATTGCCACACCGGCAACTGCTACGATCGAAAGAACTTTTTTCATTTTGGTTTGTAGTTGTTTTGGTTTAAACTGCGGCAAAGGTATAGTTAAAATCCATTCATATACAAAAGTTTCCACTTTTTTTTAACAGGTATATTAACAAAAAAGGGCCTGATTTGCATCAGACCCCTTTTCTGTTTTAAGCTTTTGGCTTACATAGCACCCGGCTTTTTCTTGCCGATTACCGGTGTGTTCGGCTTCGGAGCGGCCGGCTTCGGCTTGCTGCCTTTTTTGCTGGCTTTGTCAATCGAATCCTGCATCAGCGAATCTTTAACATGCTGCATAGCAGCAGCTTTGTTCATCGAATCCTGCATCAGAGAATCTTTGATGTGCTGAGCTGCTGCGGCTTTAGCCATAGAGTCTTTCATCATCGAATCCTTCATTAAGGAATCTTTTAATTTTTGAGCCAGTTCGGCTGCGTTGCCGCAAGAGGCCAACGCGAATGCAGCGAATGCTACAGAAAAGAGAACTTTTTTCATTTTGTTTTTGAGTGATTTGGTTAACCGGCCGCAAAAGTATAATTATTTTTTAAATAACAAAAATTTTTGCAAAAAAGAATAAACCTGCTATTTTTGCACAAGTTTTGTAAACGAACACTCAACTAAACCAAACTAAAATCACCAAATGAAAAAGCAAATTCTTGTTGCAGCTGTTGCCTTTATGGCTGGCTCAGTACTTTTCACTTCTTGTAAGAAAGAAGATTTAACCGCTCCGGTAATCACTGTTACAGGTGGAACTGCCCAGAGCCAGAACCTGCCTGCTACTGCCGGTGCCGGTACCTGGACTAACCCGACTGCTACTGCAACTGACGACGAAGATGGCGACATCTCTTCTTCGGTATCTGTATCAGGCACTGTTGATGCAAACACTGCTGGTTCGTATGAACTGACTTACACTGTATCTGACGCTGCAGGCAACTCGGCTTCAACTGTTGTTACTGTAACTATCGTTAACCAGGCTGACTTCCTTGACGGCACTTACGTAAACGCTACCGATACCTGTCAGACTACACCGTCGTCAATCTTCAACGCGACTGTAACTGCTTCGAACACAGTTAACAATGACATGGTAATCAACAACTTTGGTGCTTTTGGTCTGACCATCAACATCAACGGTACCCTGTCGGGCAGCACAATCAACATCCCGTCTTCGCAGGTTCTCGGCGGCGGCGCTTCGATCGTTGTTGCTAACGGTACTATCCTGAGCACAACTGCTCCGGTTAAATTCAAAACCAACTACACCTGGACTGACGGTTCTTCTACAGAAGTTTGCCGTTCGTGGTACACCCACCAGTAAGCCCAGGCTTATCGTATAAAAAAGGCTCCCGGTTCCCGGGGGCCTTTTTTTTGCCGTTATTCAAATTCATTCTGTTTTCTTAAACGCGATTGTAGTGCACATTTGTTCATTGTGAATAATAGAATTTATTATATTTGATAATCAAAATCCGTCAACTATGAAAACCCGAAATAACCCTGCATTTGTCATTTCATTTTTCATCCTGCTGTCCGGTGGAGTATTCCTGTGCAGCTGTGAAAAAGAAACACCTGCTCCTACTCCGCCTGCATCAACTGCCGATATAACTGCCCCGGTAATTACAATATCTGTTAACAGTCCGTTTAGCCAGTATCTGCCGAACATGGCCGGAAGCGGTTTGTTTTCCAATCCATCAGCCACAGCATCCGACAATGTTGACGGCGATCTGAGTGATTCCATCGTTGTTACCGGAACAGTAAATCCTAATCTTGCCGGTTCCTATTCATTGACCTATACCGTTTCTGATGCCGCAGGCAATACGGCCAGCCAGGTACTTACCGTTATTATCGAAAACAGCGCGGCTTACCTCGACGGTCAGTATGTCAATGCAACAGACACCTGCCAGACCACACCTACATCTATTTTTAATTCAACGGTAACATCTTCAAATACCACCAATAGCGATATAATAATTAACAACTTTGGTGCATTCGGGCTGGCTGTTAATGTATCGGGAGTGGTTTCGGGACAAAACATAATTATTCCGTCAGCCCAGGCGCTCAGCGGTGGCGCTTCTATCGTTACGGCCAGCGGAGTTGTAATCAGTTCGACAACCCCGGTTAAATTTAAAATAAACTTTGTATGGACAGATGGAATCAACGTCGAAACCTGCCGTTCGTGGTACACCCATTTTTAAACATTCTTTTTCTCCGGAAAAGGCACCTCCACCCGGGTGCCTTTTTTTATGTCTTTTATCGTAATTTTGAAGCGATGTCGAAGAAAAACAAATCCAACGGCGGAATCATGTATTCCACCAACCCCGATTTCCGCCCCGAAAAACCGGAAACCGGCAGTTCCAAAACACTGCCCCCGCAGCAGCAGAACCTGCGCATTCACCTCGACCGCAAAGGCGGCGGCAAAGTGGTTACGGCGGTTGTTGGTTTTAGCGGCGACACCGCCGACCTGGAGGCACTCGGCAAAATGCTGAAACAAAAATGCGGCGTGGGCGGAACCGTGAAAGAAGGTGAAATCCTCATCCAGGGCGATTTCCGCGACAAAGTGCTGCAGCTGCTTACCGCCGCAGGATACAAAGCCAAAAAAGCCGGCGGGTAATGCAAACCGATCTGCCTTTATCAAATTTAAAAGTTGTTGAACTGGCCGGTGTGCTCGCCGGTCCGGCGGTGGGTATGTTCCTGGCCGAACTGGGCGCTTCGGTGATCAAAATCGAAAATCCGCCCCACGGCGATGTTACCCGTTCGTGGAAATCGGCCAGCGAAAACCCGGAAAATACCGCTTCCGCTTATTATGCATCGGTAAACTGGGGCAAAGAAAGCCGTTTCACCGACCTGAAATCGGCCGAAGGCTATGCGGCTGTGCTGCACCTGCTTGATGATGCCGATGTGGTAATTACCAATTTTAAAGCCGGTGATGCCGAAAAGCTGCGCCTCACCCCCGCCCTGCTTCACGCCCGCAATCCCAAACTGGTTTATGCATCCATCACCGGGTTCGGCGAAAACGACCCGCGCCTGGCGTTCGACCTTGTGCTGCAGGCCGAAGCCGGTTTTATGAGCATGAACGGAACCACCGAAAGCGGCCCACTGAAAATGCCGGTGGCGCTTATTGATGTGCTTGCCGCCCACCAGCTGAAAGAAGGAATTCTGCTGGCCCTGCTGCAGCGCACCACCACCGGAACCGGCGCAACTGTTTCTGTATCACTGTATGATGCGGCACTGGCTGCACTGGCCAACCAGGCAGGCAATTATCTGATGAACAACAGCATTCCGCAACGCACCGGCAGCCTCCATCCGAATATTGCCCCATACGGTGAATCATTTACCTGCGCAGATGGCGAACAGGTGGTTATTGCGGCCGGCAGCGACAGGCAGTTTGAAGCGCTGTGTGCGGCGCTCGGACTGGAAACACTTCCGGCTGATGCCGCTTACAGCACCAATGCACAGCGGGTGAAAAACAGGGGAATATTGGCCGAAAAACTGGCACCTGCATTCCGGGCGAAAACGGCCGAAGGCTGGTTAACCGAACTTACTGCAGCCGGTGTACCTGCCGGACGTATCCGCGACCTGGAGCGGGTTTTCAGCCAGGAAAGCGCCCGCAGGCTGGTGCTGACCGATGTCAACGGGCAACGGGTAAAAACAGCTGTTTTCCGGATCGAACCGCCGGAAGCGAAAGGGTAACAAAAAGCAAACAGGCCGGCGCTTGTATTTTGAATACAATCGTTTATATTTGCAAAAGCGAACCGTACAAACACTATTTACAGAGAGATGAGAAAAAGTACCCTGCTTTTGCTGTTGCTTGTATTGCCCATGATGATGCAGGCCCAGCGTAGGAACCGTTACCGCTGGGAAGGTACAATTCACCTTGGTGCATCCAACTTCCTCGGCGATCTTGGTGGTGCCAACCGTATTGGTACAAACGGGCTCCGCGATCTTGAACTCATTCTCACCCGCCCCGCTGTCGGACTTGGCGTGCGTTACCGCTCCAGCCGCTACCTCGGTTACCAGGTAAACGGCTGGTTTGGACGTGTTAACGGCGACGACAAACTCACAACTGAACTTTTCCGGAATAACCGAAATCTGAACTTCCGTTCCAACATCATCGAACTTTCGGGGCAGCTTGAATTTTATTTTACCAAAGAACGCCAGGGGCATATTTACAAAATCAAAAACGTAAAAGGCTGGCGCCACATTGATATGCAGGCTTATGCGTTTATCGGTGGCGGTGCATTTTTCTTCGACCCGCAGGGGCAGTTCCAGGGTGGTGCGTGGTACAAACTGCGTCCGCTGGGCACCGAAGGCCAGGGCATTAAAGCAGGCAGTAAAATCTATTCGCGGATCAATGCTTCTATTCCCATCGGACTCGGTTTAAAATACGCCATTGACCGCCGATGGGCCATCGGCATGGAAATCGGCATGCGCAAAACATTTACCGATTACATTGATGATGTAAGCACAACTTATTTCGATAATGATTCCATCCGTGCCATAAACGGACCGGAAGCAGCCTATTTTGCCGATCCTTCGCTGCACAACCCGAACGTTACACCGGTGGGCGGCATTGAAGTTACCGGCGCAGGCCAGCAGCGCGGCGATCCGACAGACAACGATGCGTACATGTTCGTTACTTTTTCGGTAAACTACAAGTTCTCGAAACTCCGCCGCACGAAGTCGAAATTCTAAACCGGGTTTGCTGGTCATTTAATCAGAAGCACGCTGTTATTTTCAGCAGTTCATGCTACTCTGCTGTAACTCTTTTAACTTAACCACAATGGCCACAATGGTATTCACTACGGACACGATGAATAATATTTCTTCGTGACTCTTTGTGCAACCCTTTGTGGGTGCGGTAGTATGTGAGCAAGACTCTTTGTGGTAAAATAGATTAAGTACAGTTCCTCAAACAGGGATATCGAAATTATACGATCTTAAACAGCACTACTTCCCCGGCTTCACGCGCAGGTATTTCGCCAGCAGTTTTGAAATGGCTTTGATTTCTTCCGGTGTCAACTGGAAACCGAAGCGCAGTTCACGTTCTTCGGTAATGGTCAGCTGCAACATTTCATTTCCCGTGTTCCAATAGCCTTCGCCCAGGTTTTTCATCCACCTTGGTGTTTTATCCTGCAGTACATTTAAACCGGTAATTTCCGTCACCGGGTATTTCAGTATCCACCCGCGGCCGCTGGTGTCTTTTTTATAGCGCAGTTCCCCGTCTTTTATTTTCAGGATTTCGCGGCCGAACTGTTTCCAGCGCCAGGCTTTCATAATCAGCAATTCAAAGTACACCCAGAAAGCAATCCAAACCAGGGTCATAATTTTGGCTTTCTGATCGGAGATGCCGAAATAGCTGTAAATGATCACCCCGCCGCAGGCTGTCCACAGCAGGAGCCAAAGCAGCAGCATGTTGTTTTTACGTTTGTCGGCACTGGCCGAAATAACGAGGCTGAGTTCATTTTCGCCGGCAACTGCCGAAGCCCGTTTACTAAGTATCTCCATTTTTATGTTCCGGTTGAAAAGGTCGGATGATGAGGCGCATGCCCCGGTCGTAATTCATGTAACTGATGAGCCAGTTGAAAAACACCACCACGCGGTTGCGGAATCCGACGAGCGACATGAGGTGAATAAACATCCAGATGACCCACGCACGGAAGCCCTGTGTTTTCCAGCGCCCGATTTCGGCCACGGCTTTGTTGCGGCCCACGGTGGCCATGGAACCGCGGTCGTTGTAAGTAAACTCCTGCATGGGGCGTTTTTCAGCAAGCTGTTTCAGGTTGCTGCCGAGGCGCTGCCCCATCTGCATGGCGACCTGCGCCACCATCGGGTGCCCCTGCGGTGTTTTATCAGCAATCATGCATGCTACGTCGCCGATAGCAAAAACGTTTTCCATGCCTTTTACGCGGTTGAAACTGTCCACCACAATGCGTTTATCGCGGCGCACGGCGTCTTCCGGGATGCCTTTGAGCACGTTGCCTTTTACGCCTGTGGCCCAGATCATGGTGGCGGTATCGAACTGTTCTTCGGTATTGGTGGTTACCGTGCTGCCGTCGTAACCGGTAACGCGCACTTTTTTCCACACATGCACATCTAATTTTTCGAGAAACCGTTCTGCTTCCGACGACGATTTTTCGTCCATCGCCGACAGTACCCGCTCCGAGCCTTCCACGAGGTGAATCTGCATGTTACGAAAATCCAGTTCCGGGTAATCTTTCGGCAGCACGTGATTTTTCAGTTCGCCAAGTGCGCCTGCAAGTTCAACGCCGGTAGGGCCTGCGCCTGCAATAACGTACGTCATCAGTTTGCGGCGTTCTTTTAAATCGCCGGTGAGTAATGCTTTCTCAAAATTCTGCAGGATGCAGCTGCGCAGGTCGAGCGCTTCGCTGATGGATTTCATCGGCATGCTGTGCTGCTTCAGCTCTTCCATGCCAAAATAATTGGTATCGGAACCGGTGCTGATTACCAGGTAATCGTAATGCAGTTCGCCAATGCTGGTTTCAAGTATTTGTTCGCTTTCGCGGATGGCCGTTGCCGTAGCCATGCGGAAGTGAAAATGTTTGTAACCCTTAAACAGTTTCCGGAGCGGGAACACAATGGAATCAGGCTCGATGCCCGCTGTGGCCACCTGGTAGAGTAAAGGCTGAAAGGTGTGGTAGTTGTTTTTATCAATCAGCACCACCTGGAAATGCCGGTGGAGTCGTTTGATGAGTTGTATGCCCCCAAACCCGCCGCCGATGATGACTACGCGGGGCAGATTTACATTCGGGATATCAATTTCCATAAGTGAATTGTATCAGTATGCTTAATGAACAACTCATACCGCAGTCTTGTTTAAAAAATGCTGCACCGCGAGCCTGTAACTTTCAACACCGAAGCCGCTGATGCTGCCTGCACAGTGCGGGGCGATAAACGAAACGTGGCGGAAGTCTTCGCGTGCAAAGATGTTGGAAATATGCACTTCAATAACCGGCGTTGTAATTGCTTTCACCGCGTCGGCCAGCGCAACAGAAGTGTGTGTGTAACCCCCGGCGTTGAAAATAATACCGTCAGCAGTAAATCCATATTCGTGCAGTGCGTTGATCAGTTCGCCTTCCACGTTGCTCTGTTTATAGTCAAGCTGCACGTCCTTAAAATCAGTCCGAAGTGCGGCGAGGAAATCATCAAATGTGCGTGCGCCGTAAATTCCGGGCTCGCGCGTACCAAGCAGATTGAGGTTCGGTCCGTTGAGAATAAGTATCTTCATGGTACGAAGTTGTAAATTTGTAAATCAACTGCAAAAGTACGAATGCTTTGGAAATCAGAAAAAGCCGGTTTTAAAACGTATCTGCAACTCGAAAAATCGTTGTCGGGCAACTCGGTGGAAGCCTACCTGCACGATGTGGACAAATTCACACAGTTTCTTGAACTGAAAAAACTGGCTCCCGCTCCTGCTGATATTGAACTGGAACACCTGCGCGAGTTCCTGCGCTGGGTGAATGAACTGGGCATGACCGCCACCTCACAGGCGCGGATTATTTCGGGATTAAAAGCGTTTTATAAATTCCTGCTGTTCGAAGATTTACTGAAACACGATCCGACCGCACTGCTCGAGGCTCCGAAAACCGGGCGCAAACTTCCGGATGTGCTGCATGCCGATGAAATTGTGCAACTGCTGGAGGCCGTTGACCGCAGCACACCCGAAGGCGAACGCAACCGCGCCATGCTCGAAACGCTGTACAGTTGCGGCTTACGCGTGAGCGAATTAGTTACGCTGAAGATTTCAAATCTTTTTTTGCATGAAGGATACCTGCGCGTAACGGGCAAGGGCGATAAGGAACGGCTGGTACCCATCGGTTCGGTTGCAGCCAAACACATAGCGATGTACATGTCGCAGGTGCGCTGTCACATCAAAATAAAAAAAGGCGAAGAAGACATTATTTTTCTCAACCGGCGCGGCAGCCGTTTAACGCGGGTGATGGTTTTTACCATCATCAAAAACCTGGCAAGGCAGGTGGGCATTCATAAAAAAATAAGTCCGCACACGTTCCGCCACTCCTTTGCCACACACCTTGTGGAAGGGGGCGCCGACCTGCGCGCGGTGCAGGAAATGCTGGGGCATGAATCCATTACCACTACCGAAATTTATACACACATCGATCGTAGTTTCCTGCAGGAGCAGGTTTCGAAGTTTCATCCACGGAGATAATTGATCTTATAAAACAGACATCCCGGAATTAGTGGCAGCGGCAGGCAGCAGTGGCAGTCATGTTTTCGTAAGGAACAGATTCATCTTCTGAAATACCTGCCGACTGCCACTGCCAACTGCCACTGCCGACTTGTAATACTATTTATTTTATAAAAGCCTGACCTGCAGTAGTGTCTGTTTTATAAGATCAATTACTCCTCCGCCTTCGGCACCACCTCACTGTCAAGCGGCACGGGCAGGTTACGCGGATCACTGTATTTGGGAATGCGCTGCACATACCGGCTGCGTATAACGTGTGCAAAAAACCAGTCGTGAAAAATAATGAGTTCGGGTGAACGCACCAGCCAGCAATAATCGCGGTCGGCACTTTTCAGGTTTTCGAAGTGATCGCTGAGGGCATGATAAACTGCTTTAAAATCATAGCTCCTGTTTTCGAGTTCGCGTAGTATTTCATAGATGAGGATATCACGTTTGCGCAGTTTTTCCTGCGTATCGAGTTTGCGCAGGTGTTTGCGGGCATTTTCAATTTTTTTGCCGGCCATATCGTGCAGCATACGTTCAATGTCGTTCATAATGGAAAGGATGCGAATGCCCACATTCCAGCCTTCGCGGTCGCTTTCCACTTCATTCTGTTCGAGCAGTATTTCCTGCACTTCGCGGTAGTTGCCGAGCATAAACTGCGTGCATGCCATTAGGTAGGTACGGCGGCCGCGGCGGAACGAGGCATCTTTGCCCTGGTCGTTGCGCAGCAGGTCTTTCAGCAGCAACAGCGCGGTGTCGTAATGACCTCCGTAATAGTGGCCATAAAACTCCACTTCGGTACACAGGTAATCGTTGTACGAGCCCGGCATCAGCAGTGCACGCGCCTGCTGGCAGGTGGTTACGCTGCGTTCGAACTGGCGCAGGAAGAGGTCGTTTTCTGCCTGGTTAATGAGCACATTGCCGAGGCGGTACGCAGCATAAATGGCCGGTGATTTTTCAATGAGGGCCGAAAGGCGCAGCATGCTTTTGCGGGCGTGGCGGTAAAAATGCAGTTCCTGGTAATGATGTGTTTCGAGGTAATACAGGTAAAATGCCACGTTGGCCGAACCTGTTTTTTCGTAATCGAGGCGCATGCGTGCGATGGAGCGGATAAGAAACGCGCTGTGTTCTTCCTGACGCCCTTTGAAATCGGTATTACCGATCAGTGTATTATAATCGCAGTACGCACTGTACGCGGCCTGGCGGCATCCTTCGTATTTTTTATACTGGCGTTGCAGGTGTTGAAATTCCTGCTGCCCGCGGGTAAGTGAAACCACCTGCATTTTCAGGCGCAGCGCAGTGAGCAGCTCTTCGTAAAATTCGTAGAGCATGCTGGTTTCAACGGCGCTTTCATAAACCAGCAGGGCCGTTTCATGCAGTCCGCGCCCGACGAGGATCTGTGCATAGCTGATGCGTTTGCGCACTTCAAACAGCTGGCGGAACTGCATGCTGTATGCACCTTCACGTTTGATGTTTATATCAAGCAGCAGCGATTCCAGCAGTTTGTCGCGGAAGCGGATGAGCAGCCGGCTGTACGCCGCGGTAGCTTTGCGCCCGTAGATGAGAAATTCGATTTCGCGGTCGGCAATCGGTTCGCGGGGGCGCGTGAGCAGGTCAAGCAGTTTTACGCTTTTGCTTTCAAACTTCTCTCCCCGTGAATCGAAGGAGGTGAGCATGTTCCGGAACGTGCTTATTTCTTCCGGGTTCATGCAGGCCAAAAGGCTTCGTAGGCTTTGTATTCCGCTCATGTGCTGGTCCTGTTTTTACCGGTTTAAATGCCGCAGCTGAAGTGCTGCATCATGTTTGCCGGGCGAAGTAAAACAGAAAAAGGAACCAGCCGGGAGCACGTTTCCTGCAAAACAGGAACATGTCCAAAACAGGCTTTTTATACCAAGACGTGAATTGCAAAAAGCAATTCGTTTGTTTTTGTAAACGCCTTTGTAGCCTGCACGTATTTTTATTTTCCGCCCTGCGATTGTAATAATCCGGGAGGCTTTTTCCGCGTTACTGCGGGTTATTGCAATAATGTTATTCAACACAAATGTAAATATTTGTGAATGATTAAATAATAATTTCCATTCCTTTTTTTCAACATTCCGCCGGTTAATATTTATCCCTGATTCCGGTCGGAACACACACTGCATGAATGTCGCTTCTCCCCTGTTCTTTTCCATTGTAACGCAGGCCTGTTACGGCACCTTTGATTTCAAACAGAAAAAGTGCCATGACCGTATTCACAGACCTGCTCGTTTTTCTCGGTATTATCGGTACCGAGAATACCGGGGCCGGCCGGTAAACATCCCGGCAAAAATGTACCGGTTGCCCGGTGCGGATTAATGCAATACTATTATTCAATTCCGGCAGGCAAGCCCTCCCGGCCGGAATTTATGTACAGGGCGAAGGTAAACGTGCAATTGCAGCTTGTCCTAATTTGCAGCGGGAATGCTGTTGCGGATAGCAGGCGGATTTATGCGACATTCAGCCGCGGGAAACGGGCTGTAAATTAACGTATTCTGCAGCATGCAATGCAGCGTTGTTTTGCCTGCGCTTACAACTTACCGCAGCAATGCAGGATGCAAAATTAAAAAACCTGAAAACAGATTTGTTTTTAAGACATTCAGCGCCTTAATCGTGCAGCGACTCACTGGCCGATTCTTCGATGAGTGTATCGGAATCGTTTTTGCCCAAATGTTTGTCGATGAAAAAATGAAGCACGTAAATCATCGGCGTTAATCCGATCGCCAGCAGCAGTTTAATCACATAGTTGGCCATGCCTGTTTCAAAAAAGCCGACCCCTTCGGGCAGTTTGCCGGGCAGCACAAAGCCGATGTACAATACAATGAAGCTGTCTATCAGCTGTGAAATTACGGTTGAACCCGTGGCCCGCAGCCAGATCATGCCTTTGCCGGTTTTGTTGCGCAGCTTCCAGAAGATAAACGAATCGAGCAGCTGGCTGACGATGAACGCGATGATGCTGCCCACGATAATCCACCGCGACTGCCCGAACACATTGGTGTATTCCTGGTCCGTTGGTGAAGGCAGTACCGTATTAAACTGCATGGCAATGGTAACGAGTACAAATGCAAATGCGATCATAATACTGGTGAGTATGGATAACCTGCGCACCACATTGCGACCGAAATATTCGTTGATGATATCGGTTACAAGAAACACCACCGGCCAGGGCAGGATGCCCACCACGGCATAAAAATCATTTCCGAAGAGGTGAAATTTAAACACCTTGGAGCTGATGAGTTCGGCGGTAATTGCACTGGTGATAAAAATGCCGGCGAGCACAAGCAGCAGGCGGTCGCGTTTGGTATTGAGTGCCATCCCGTTTTATTTTTTGGTGCTGTACAATGCAGCAAATTCAGTTATTACATCAATCACTTGCTGGTGCTGTGTTTCCGTAATGCAGTACGGCGGAATAAGGTAAACCACATTGCCCAGGGGCCGCAGCAGCACATTGCGTTCCAGGAAAAAGGCATAGGCTGCATCGCGCCGTTCATTAAAATCATTCAGTTCGTTAAAGTACGTGCTTTTTTCCTGTTCACCGAATTCAACGGCGGCAATCGTTCCCATGCAGCGCACTTCGCGGATGTTGCGGAACTGTTCCGGTAATTTTTTCAGCTGTTCGTTGCGCGCGGCAATGGCGCTGATCTGCTGCATCGTTCCCGGTTTTTCAAACAGATCGAAACAGGCATTCGCGGCCGCGCAGGCCAGCGGGTTGGCCGTGTACGAATGGCCGTGAAACAGCGCTTTGTGTTTGTCATCCGACAGAAACGCTTCGTAAAGTTTTCCCGTGCAGGCCGTAACCCCGAGCGGCAGAAAACCACCAGTAATGCCTTTCGAGAGGCAAATGATATCGGGCTTTTCGTTTTGCAACTGCTGAAATGCAAACAACGTTCCGGTGCGGCCGAAACCGGTCATTACTTCATCGGCAATGGCAAGCACATTGTGTTTGCGGCAGAGCTGCAGCATGCGGCCGAGCACTTCCGGCGAATACATCACCATGCCTGCAGCCCCCTGTACCAGCGGCTCAAAAATAAATGCGGCAACTTCATGTGTGCTGAAAATTTGTTCCAGCGCCTGCAGCGTTTGTTCTTCGTTACCGGCAACAGGTACCGATACAGTTAACGTATCAAACAGCAGCGGTTCAAACGGGCGGTTGAACACGCCGCGCGCTCCCACGGCCATGGCGCCAAACGTATCGCCGTGATACGCACCTTCAAGTGCAACTATCGTTCTGCGCGGAGTGCCTTTGTTATGCCAGAACTGCAGCGCCATTTTCAGCGCCACTTCCACGGAGGTGGAACCATCATCGGAATAAAATACTTTCTGAAACGGATTGCCGAGCAGTGCGAGTAAACGTTCGGCACAGCGCACGGCCGGTTCGTGGGTGAAGCCGGCAAATATCACCTGTTCCAGTTGCGTTGCCTGTGCGGCAATGGCGGCGGCAATATGTGCGTTGGCATGGCCGTGTATGTTTACCCACCACGACGAAACAGCATCAATAATTTCGCGGCCATCGTCGGTATAAAGTAACGCGCCGGATGCACGCGCCATCGCAATGTTATCGGCAGCGGTATGCTCCTGTGTAAATGGATGCCAGATGGCGGCACGGTCGCGGGCGGAGATGGAATTCATGGCGGTAAAGATAACAAGGGTTTGCGAGCTGCGGTGTTTAAACAGTTTCATTGGTATACGCCGGATGTTCGATTTTTTCCCTCCACTCCTTATCCGAACAATACCCGGCGCTTTCGTATATTTGAACAACAACATAACATGCTACCGGCAATATGCGCATTGTGCTGATTTTCGTGCTCTTTACCACCTGCACGCTGCTGCATGCACAGCCGCGCACCAACAAAGCGGCAGTCACCGAAGGCGCTGAAATTTCACTTAAAAATGCCACCATGCGCGAAGTAATCGGGCATGACGACAGTGGTTATTATATGCTGCTGAACAACCGGCAGCAGTTGCTGCTGCAGCGCATCGATAGCGATCTGCATGTTGCCGCATCGGCTACTATTCCCGACAAAATGCAGTACGGTGAAAACAAACGGTATTACCGCGGTATAATGATGCTGGGTAAAAACATTTACCTGCTGACCTGGGCCACCGACGATGCAAAAAAGAACGTACTCACGTTTGCGCAGCAGATTGATAACCAGACGCTGGCCATACGCCCTGCCCTGCAGGAAATAAACCGCAGCCCGTATGTAAAAGCACCTGCGCTGCCCACCCTTGATGTACCCGATAACATACCGCTGCTGAACTACGGGGAAGCGTTAACGGTGCTTCCGGAATACGAGGTTGCTGCTGACAAATTGCACCTGCTGATTTATAGCCAGTCCGGGATTGACCGTGCAGACAAAAAAGAACATATTGCCATGCAGGTATATGATGCACAGCTGCTGGAACGATGGAACAAAGAACATACGCTGCCATTTGATGCGGGCAAGTTCGGGATTGAAAATATGGAAGTGGATCACGATGGTAACGTATATCTCACCGGCATTGCATACAACAGCCCGGAATTTAAAGCGCCGGCAATGCGTGAAGGAAAATCATCCGATACGTGGCACCTGTTTTCATTTAAAGCAGCAGGCACGCTGATGCATGATTACCCGATTGCACTGGATGTGAATTTTATTACCGATATGCGCATTGCCGTGGCCGATAACGGCGACCTGGTGGCAGCGGGATTTTATTCCGAAAAAAGTGTGTATTCGGTGAAAGGTGCTTTTTTTATGACGGTTGACGGGCAAAGCGGGCAGATTAAAAAACAGAAAAGCACTGCGTTTGAAACTGATTTTATTACGCAGTACATGAGCGAACGCGAACGAAAAAAAACAATCCGCAAAGCCGCCAAAGGTATTCCGGCCGAGCTGTTTGAATTTGATCTTGATCACCTCGTGCTGCAGAACGATGGCGGCGCGGTGCTCATTGCCGAACAATTTTACATCGAAACACAGCTCGTCAATTCGCCTGCTCCGAACGGCAACTATGGCCCGCGCACCGATTTTCATTATTATTACAACGATCTGCTGGCCCTCAGTTTTGGTCCTGACGGTACACTGGTATGGAACGTAAAAGTGCCGAAGCGGCAGCATTCCACCAACGACAACGGTCATTTTTCGTCGTATGCGTATGCGGCCGTGGGCAACCACCTGTACCTGTTGTTTAACGACAATCCGCGCAACATGTACCTGCGCGGC
Source organism: Chitinophaga pinensis (assembly GCA_943372645.1). Classification (GTDB taxonomy): domain Bacteria; phylum Bacteroidota; class Bacteroidia; order Palsa-965; family Palsa-965; genus VBWE01. The sequence goes on from CALRZN010000023.1 coordinate 39,068, forward strand.
AACGACCAGCCGTATGCTTCGTTCGGCAGGGCAATGACGGTGAGTGTTGTGCAGATCGATGCAAACAACGGCACCCAGCGCCGTGAACTGCTGCTGACCACCAGCCGCAGCGAAATGCTGCTGTGTCCGAAAATATGCCTGCAAACCGGCGACAGCGAACTGTTTATTTACAGTGAACGGCGGGGGCGGAAATGCCGGTTCGGGCGGGTGGTGTTTGTGAAGTAACAACTCCGCTGCAGGTTTGAGCGCTGCATTTCAGATCACCGCCAAATCGTATCTTTGCAGCAGCATGATCCCCGGCTAATCGCCATTTCATTTTTAATTCAACTAAAGCAGCATGAAAAAATTATGTTTAATACTTTTTCTGCTTGGCACCGGCATCACCGGCTTTGCACAACAGAAAACCAATAAAGCCGATGTTACAGAAGGCCCGGAAGTACAATCGAAAAAATCATACCTGTCCGATGTGGTGGGCAATGACGCTGACGGATATTACATCATCCGTTTTGTAAAACGCAAACGGATGCTGGAGCATATCAATAAAAACCTGGTTACCGACCGCAGTGTTGAAATTCCGGACCGTTACGAATACCAGGAGCTGAAACGGTATTATTCGGGTGTAACCATGGTGGGCGATGAAATGTATATGCTTTCAACCGTTACAGACAAAACAGCCAATACGTTTACGCTTTTTGCGCAGGCCATTGACAAAAAACAGCTGGTTCCTTCAACCGAACTGAAAATGGTGTACACATACACGTTTACCCCATCCAAAGGCGGCATGTTTGGCGGGCGCGGCCGTTCGGCTGATTATTATTTGGGCTTTACGGCCTCCTATGCCATTTCTGATGACAAATCGCACATCCTGTTCTATCGCAATGCGGCTGCTTCGGGCGAAGGCAAAAAAGAACGCATGCACCTCTACGCATTCGATAGTAAACTGAAAGCATTGTGGGAAAATGAAATCGAACTTCCGTACGAAGCTGCCCTGTTTTCCTTTAGCAGCTTAACGGTTGATAACGACGGCAACGCATTCATTACCGGAATTGAATACCAGGAACGTGCAGAAGCGCGTATGTCGCGGCGCGAAGGTGTTCCGTCGTACAAATACCACCTGCTTTCGTACAAGGAAAAAGGAAAAAAAATGCGCGATTACACCGTTGAACTCAACAGCAATTTTATCACCGATGTGCGCACCGGCATCGCGCCGAATGGCGATCTTGTTGCGGTAGGTTTTTATTCGGAGAAAGGGTCCTTTAGTGTGAAAGGTGCATTTTACATGACCATTGACGGGGAAACCCGCCAGGTGAAAAAACAAAAAACCACGGCCTTCGAAACGGAGTTTATTACCCAGTACATGAGCGACCGCGAAAAACGGAAAACGGAAAAACGCGAAGCAAAAGGCAAATCGGTTGAGCTGTATGAATTCGATCTGCGCAACCTCATCCTGCAAAACGACGGCGGCGCAACCATCATCGCGGAACAATATTACATGTACACCACTACCACAACAACGCGCGGAGCTAACGGTACAACGACTACCACCACAACGTACCATTACATTTACAACGACATCATCGCACTCAGTTTCAATTCCGACGGCAGCCTCGGCTGGAAAACCAAGGTTCCGAAACGCCAGCATTCCATTAACGACGGCGGTGCACTTTCATCGTATGCGTATGCGGCTGTGGGCAACAAACTTTACCTGGTATTCAATGACAACCCGAAAAACCTGTACCTGAAAGATGGCGAACAGCCTTACCAGTCGGGCGGTGCGGTAAGTCTTGTAACCATTAACGCCAACAACGGGGAGGCCACGCGCGAGTTGCTGTTTACGGTGGAGCGCGGCGACATTAACCTGCGTCCGAAAATGTGCCTGCAAACCGGCGACCGCGAAATGCTGATTTATGGTACACGGCGTAAAACGTACCAGTTCGGGAAAGTGGTGTTTGATAAGTAGTATGAAGAATCCAATAAAATAGCATATTGGATTAAAAACATGCTATAAAATTGATCATGGATTTAGTGGCAGCGGCAGTTGGCAGTGGCAGTCGTGTTTTCGTAAGGAACAGATTCAACTTCTGAAATACACACTGACTGCCACTGCCAACTGCCACTGCCGACTTGTAATACTAATTATTTTACACAAGCCTGACCTGCAATAGTGACTATTTTATAAGATCCTTTTATCAAAGCACCTCCGCAAACTGCGCCGCGTAACGCGAAATCACTTCGGGCGTAATCAGGTTTTCTTTGTTTACCCGGCCGAGGCAGGGAACACCGCTGTATTTGAGAATGATATCTTCCGACAGTTTGTGCGGCGGGCCGTTGAATACGAGACCGAGAATTTTAATATTCCTGAATTTGAGTGCATCAATGGAAAGGATGGAATGGTTGATGCTGCCGAGGTAGTTCTGGATGACCAGCACCGTTTCGCAATCGAATTTTTTGATGATGTCAACGATAAAATGCCGGTCGTTCAGCGGAACCATAATGCCGCCTGCACCTTCCATAATGAGTGTGTTGCTGGTTTCGGGCAGGTTAATGTTATCGAGTTCGATACGCACACCTTCCTGTTCGGCAGCAGCGTGCGGCGACATGTACTGTTTCAGCACATAACTTTCAGGATGTACGCGTGTTTTGGTATTCGTTATCAGCTTTTGCAGCTTGGCCGAATCGGTTGAAAAATAGCTGCCGGTTTGTATCGGTTTCCAGTAATCGGCCTGCAGGGCCTCGGTAAAAATGGTTGCCACCACTGTTTTTCCGACATCGGTGCCAATTCCTGTAATGAAAATCTTACGCATATATTTCGGGTGTGTTGCCAAAGATCAAAAAAACGACGGCTGAAAACGATACGTTATGCATGCAGAAGTAGTAATTCTGTTAACTGTTCCAGTTCAGCACGCGTATTAAACGCATGCAGACATATCCGTAAACGCTCAGCACCGGCCGCAACCGTGGGGGACAAAATTGCCCTTACATCAAAACCAATACTGCCTGTTGCCGGATTTTGGATCGTATGGGCAAGTTTACGTACGTTTTCATTGCCGGGTTTCAATATACATTGAATTGGTCCGGCAGCCGGTAACAAACGGGTTGTTCCTGCGGATAAACGCGTTCTGAAATACTCAATGTGTTCCTGCAGCTGTTTGCGCTCCTGCTCCGCCTGCGGCATCAGTTCATACACGGCCTGTATGGCCACCAGGCTGTGCAGCGGCAATGCGGTAGTGTAAATAAACGCACGCGAAAAATTAACGAGGTAATTGCGCAGCACTGCCGGTCCGGCAATGGCCGCGCCGTGGCAGCCGAACGCTTTGCCGTACGTAAACAGCCGTCCAAACACCTGCGGCGTAATGCCCGCCGCATCGCAAAGTCCCGATCCGTTTTCACCAAACACACCACCGGCATGGGCTTCGTCCACACACAAAGCCGCACCGTATTTTTCACACAGTGCGGCCAGTTCGCGCAGCGGAGTTTCATCACCATCCATGGAATAAATGGATTCCACTGCTACATACACCGTTCCTGTTGCGCGTTGCAGCAATTGCTCCAGCGCCTGCAGGTCGTTGTGCGGAAAATGCCACGCCTTTGCGGCTGATAAACGAATACCGTCGCGGATGGAGGCATGCACCAGTTCATCATACAAAATGGTATCGCCGCGCTGCGGCACGCAGCTGTAAAAACCGATGTTGGCATCGTAGCCGGAATTAAAAAGCAGCGCCGTTTCAGCATGATGAAATGCTGCGATCTGTTGCTCCAGTTCTTCGGCCAGCGCAGTATTACCGGCCAGCAGCCGCGATCCGCCGGAACCTTCGTGCCACGTGCCGTTTGCTTTCAGCGTCGCTGTTTTTTCAGCAATGCGTTGCTGCAACAGCGGCGAACGTGCAAAACCGAGGTAATCGTTGGAACAGCAGTCAATGCGGTTCCCGGGAAGTGAAAGGGTACGTATTAGTCCGTTTGCTGCACGCTGTTTCAGTAATTCATCCAGTCGTGCTCCGGCCGTGGTGAGCGGCTTCTGGCTCATAGCGCTTACTCTTTGGAAACATCAATGCGCAGGCCACCGATGATGCTGTAGGTTAAAATATTGTGTTTGATGGTTCCCGCAGCGTCCAGTGCCTGGCTCTTGAAATTTTTGTATTCAATAATCGGTTGTGCAAACAGGTACACATGCGGGTACACGCGCACATCGCCCAGCGGGCTCAGGCTCACCCACAGGCTGCGCGCAATGGCGTCGCTACCGAAAAAGTTGATGCGCTGCACCCCGCTGAAACTGAAAAAACCGGCATGCATGTTGGCACTGAGCGAAAACATGGAACGGCTCTCGGGCCAGAAAATATATTCTACCTGGCCATACATTTTATCGAAACGGAAACTTTCGTCAAACAGAAGGCTCGCGGGCTGCGGCGATGTACTGCTTACTGCCTGCTGCAGATCAATCTGGTTGAGGTAAAAGGTTTCGAATCCGATGCCCAGCCCGTAACGGATGTTGTTTACAGGAAACATCACGTTCAGGTCGTACTGGTTGGTTTGATTTTTTGCCGTGAATTTAAGATCGCCCGAAGTAATAACTGCGCCGTTTTTGTCGTAGATCGCACTGGCCGTAAGTTCCGACGACCAGCGCGCCGTGCCGATGCCATAGCCGAGTGAAATAAAATATTTTTCGCGGTTCACTTTCAGGTCATGGTAATACCCGAACTGCCCGAAAACCAGGTTGCAGGAGAGGAGCGCGAATGCAAAAAATAATTTTTTCAAAAGCGTGCGTTGTTTGGCGTTAGCGGACTGCCACTTCTTCGTTCTCCTGCTGCGGTGCCGTTTTTTTCTGTTTATGTTTAAACGCTTCCCGGGGTGTGAGGCCGAGCAGGCGGAACATTTCCATGTCCTGGTTAAACTCCGGGTTGGGAGTCGTCAGTAATTTATCACCGGCAAAAATGGAATTGGCACCGGCCATAAAGCAAAGTGCCTGTCCTTCCATGGACATATCGAGGCGACCTGCCGAAAGGCGTACCACGGTTCCCGGCATTACCATGCGGGTGGTGGCAATCATGCGTACCATGTCCCAAACCGGCACCGGTGGCCGTTTTTCGAGCGGCGTACCTTCTACCGGCACCAGCGCATTAATCGGCACGGAATCGGGATGTGTTTCCAGGTTGGCCAGCGTAAGCAGCATGTTTATGCGATCGTCCACCGATTCGCCCATTCCGATAATGCCGCCGGAACATACGGTAACGCCGGCTTTGCGGGCATTGTCCAGTGTTTTCAGGCGGTCGTCGTAAGTGCGGGTGGTGATGATGGTTTCGTAAAATTCAGCGGAGCTGTCGATGTTGTGGTTGTAAGCATACAGGCCGGCGTCAGCCAGTTTCTGCGCCTGCGATTCGGTAAGCATGCCGAGCGTGCAGCATACTTCCATGCCTTTTCCGGTGATGCCTTTCACCATTTCAATCACCTTGTCGAAATCGCGGTTATCGCGCACTTCGCGCCAGGCAGCGCCCAGGCACATGCGCGATGCGCCGGAGGCTTTGGCGTTTTCAGCCGCATCGAGTACATCCTGTAAAGGAAGTAAACGGTGTACATCAACGCCGGTGTGATAACGTGCTGCCTGCGGGCAGTACGAACAGTCTTCGGGACATCCGCCCGTTTTAATAGAAAGCAGTGAACTTACCTGCACTTCGCCCGCCGGGTGATGCGCACGGTGAACCGTGGCTGCCCGGTAAACCAGTTCAAGCAGGGGTGTATTATAAATTTCCAGAATTTCAGCTGGCGTCCAGTTGTGTCGTGATGTGCTCATACCAATACTAACAAAGATAGTTTTTTTTCGTTCCCGGCAAAATCTGCCCGCTCCGCATTCGCCCGCTTATATCTGATTTGTAAGCCCGGGGCCGGAAATTCGGTAGCTTTGCCCGGACAAAGATAACACGATGCGTATTGATATTTTAACCGTACTGCCCGAACTGCTGGTTAGTCCGTTCGCGCACAGCATTTTAAAACGTGCACAGGACAAGGGCCTCGTGGAAGTGAACGTGGTAAACCTGCGGGACTACGCCACAGACAAACACAAGTCGGTAGACGACTACCCGTTTGGCGGCGGCGCGGGCATGGTGATGAAAATTGAACCCATTGCGGCCTGTATTGAAGACCTGAAAAGCCAGCGCACGTACGATGAAATCATTTACATGAGTCCGGACGGGGAACTGCTGGATCAGCCGCTTGCAAACCGCATGTCGGGACAACAGACGTTGATGATACTTTGCGGCCATTACAAGGGCGTGGACGAACGCATCCGCGAACATTTTATTACAAAAGAAATCTCCATCGGCAACTACGTGCTTTCGGGCGGCGAGCTGGGCGCGGCGGTGCTGTGCGACAGCATTATAAGGCTTATTCCGGGGGTGATAAGCGACGAAACCTCGGCCCTCTCCGACTCGTTCCAGGACAACCTGCTGGCACCGCCGGTGTATACGCGCCCGGCTGAGTTCCGGGGCTGGACGGTACCCGAAGTGCTGCTGTCCGGCCATGCGGCCAAAATTGACGCGTGGCGGTATGAAGAATCGCTGAAACGGACGAAAGAAAGGCGGCCGGAACTACTTGAAGAAAAGAAGCCATAAACTTTTTCAGAAAGTTTGGTTTTGCACCAAAAAGCTTCTATATTTGCGCTCCATTTCGGAAAAAGCTAACAAAACAGTACCATGAACTTATTACAATACGCTACAGAGCAATTAGTTACGAAAACGAATCACCCGAGCTTTAAAGCCGGCGATACCGTAACTGTACATTATAAAATTAAAGAAGGCGACAAAGAACGTATCCAGATGTTCTCGGGCGTTGTGCTTCAGCGCAAAGGCCACGATGCCACACACACGTTTACCGTACGCAAAATGTCGAACGGAATTGGTGTTGAGCGTATCTTCCCGATTCACTCGCCCTTTATCGAACTCATTGAAGTGAAAAAACGCGGTGTTGTTCGTCGTGCACGTATTTTCTACCTGCGCAACCTCACCGGTAAAAAAGCACGTATCCAGGAAAAAATCCAGATCGCTGCTGAACCGACTGCATAAGTCGATTTACATAAACTCTATACAGAAAGCCCTTCGTTTCATTACGGAGGGCTTTTTTGTTAATCATTTTTTGATAATAACATGACCCCGCACTAACCCCGTTTTTACACACCCGCCTTATCTTTGTACCCGTACAGGTGAATATCCTACAGGACCTCCCCGGCTTCCGAAACCGCCTTGCATAAACGCATTTTTTACAACTGTTTATTGCATGAAAACCGTCCTCCTGTCCGGCCTGTTGTTTATTGCTGCTGCTGTCCATGCACAGATCAGCCTCTCTGCCCTGGGAACACCATACACCGAAAATTTTAATACGTTGCCCAATGCAACCGACGGAAGCCCGCTGGCCTCGTGGACGAACAACAGCACACTCACCGGCTGGTACATTGACGAATCGGCCGGCGCGGCAGACGACAAACCGATTATTGAGTCGAGCTGCGGCCCGGCAGCTTCCAATGTGAACAATACCGGCAGTTCCTACATCATTGCATCAGGCAGCGACCGCAGCCTTGGTTCACGCCCGGCCGGAAGTACCAACACGGTGTACACCGGTTTGCGCGTGGTAAACAATACGGGCAGCACCATCACCTCGTTTTACATCCGCTACACCGGCGAACAATGGTCTGTTGCCGAAAACGTAAACTCCGGCACCTGCCTGCCCTACTGCGTTAACTCACTAACGTTTGATTACCAGGTGGGCGCCACCTCACTTACGGCCGGCAGCTGGACCAACGAACCCACGCTCACGTTTACACAACTGCATAACTGTACACTGGGCACCTGCACAGGCAGTTCTGCACAACGCGTGGCGCTTGATGGTAATCAGTCTTCGAACCAGGTCAGCATTTCGGCCTGTGTAACGGTTACGGTGAACAACGGGCAGGAAATCTGGTTCCGCTGGGTAGATGTGGACAACGGTGCCAACGACCACCACCTGCAGGTTGACGACCTGGAAGTTTGGCCGTTTGATATTTCATGCGCAACTATTCTGCCGGTTGAACTCACTGCGTTCAATGCAAAACAGGCCGGAAACGCTACGCAGCTGAACTGGCAGACTGCCTCCGAAACCAACTGCGATTATTTTATCGTGGAGCGTTCCACCGATGGCGAAACATTCAGCGAAATAACCCGTGTAAACGGACACGGCACTACCTCGCAGTACAACGATTATGTGGCTTACGATTACGCGCCGCAGGAAGGTGTAAACTATTACCGTTTGAAACAGGTTGATTACAACGGCAGTGTAAATTACAGCACCATTGTGCCGGTTGTATTCCGCATGAACCCGATCGAACTCCAGGCGTTTGTGAACAACGGAAATCAGTTACAGGTAAATGCTTCGGGGCTTTCAGATGGAGCTGCCCTGGTAGAAGTAACTGATCTTTACGGGAAAATAATTCAGCAGGTACAGATCACTGCTTCGGAAGGGGTGCTGAAAAAACAACTTTCGCTGGAAGGCCTGGCCGGTGCGGTTTACTTTGTGCGTGTGAGCGACGGGCGGCAGGTGTATGTGGGGAAGTTTGTGCGGTGAAGGGCTATTCGCCGATTGCTTTAAATAGATCATGCAATTCCGCATCCTCTCCTGGATTATTCAACCACTTTTTCCCGTTTTGGGTTGCGTAGTATAGTTCGAAATCCCCGTGATCAGATTCATTTTCTGAATCATTAATGATACGCACATTGTCAAGTACGCAAAAAAATCCGAACAAGGTTGATTCGGTTACTTCTTTCATAACTCTAATTACATTCGCCCTGTCTGATGGTTCCAGGTTTCTAAACCATTGCGAGAGTTTCAACATTTCCGATGTTGGTGGATTTCCAATCGGCTCATCCAGTTCTTCTATTGTGTTTTTAATGGCATTTTGTCCAACGTATCTGTTAATAGCCAGAACAAACTTTTCTTTGATCATGAATTATAATGAGCTTATATTATTTTGTAAATGCGAACCCTATACTCGTCAATTTATACGCAAATCATTTCTGATCTGTTTTGAAAGCTCCCATGCATCAACTCCTTTGTCCTCACCAGAAAGCATGGCTGCTTTGCGGCGTTCGATTTCTTGCATATCTTCATCACTGAGAACAATTTCATTGCCCTGGTTACACAGGTGTTCTTCAATCATTGCATTCAGCACAAGCAAAAAATCCGGGTCAACATGGTCCAAATAATCGTGCAGTTTTTTGCGGAGTTTTACGTTATCTGGTTTCATAATCTTAAAAATACATACTTTATTTCAGCTATCAAAACAACTCCTCCTGCTTCCCGAAAATCAATTCCCGCTCATGTTTCAGCAGCCACTGTTTGCGGTGCAGGCCGCCGGCGTAACCGGTAAGGCTGCCGTCGCTGCCGATGACGCGGTGGCAGGGGTAAATGATGGCGATGTTGTTTTTGCCGTTGGTGGTGCCTACGGCGCGTATGGCTTTTACATCGCCGATGCGTTTCGAAAGTTCGAGGTACGAAACCGTTTTCCCGAACGGAATTTCCAGTAGTTCCTTCCACACTTTCTGCTGAAAATCGGTTCCCTCCTGCTCCATCGGCAGATCGAACTGCTGCAGCGTGCCGGCAAAATACGCGTTCAGCTGTTTTTCCGTTTCATCAAAAAGCGGGTCGGCCGATTCTTCATACCGTTTGGAATCTGCAAAATGAAGCTGGAACAGGTGCCCGCTGGTAATGCCCATTTCGAGCAACCCGACAGGTGAATTGATGTACCGGTACAATTTCATAGTGCAGCAGATGTGTGTGTTACGTTGCAAATATAAACCAACAGGCAGCGACCGCTTCCGCTCTTCTTGTTTTCTTTTCACCACGCCGATTCAGAATCCGTTGAAAAGTTTCTTTGCCTGTACCGTATCCGTTTCCTAATGTTGCCGGTATAAATAAACGAAACGATGTGGCACGACTGTATTGAGCTTTTAAAAACGCATTACAAACTGGTGTTTGCAGCACTGGCGCTGTGGATTGTTATTGCACAGTTCCGCAAAACGCAGCGCTGGCGGAGCGGGCAGTTTATCACGGCCAAGTTTGAAGCCATCCGCAACAATCCGTACACCACCATTATACAGGAAATGCTCGACTGGAACGAAAGCACGCTGCTTATTCCTTATAAAGGAGAAGATGTGCCGGTTCACTTCACGGATGAGAAACTGGTATGGATGCTGCGCCCGCACAAACTGGATGCTGCGCTTACGGATGAAGAAGCCGCACTGCGTTTTGCGTTCGATCAGTACATCAACGACCTGGAGCAGATCAATTACCTGCAGCAGTCGGGGCTTCTTAAAATACGCGACATCAAACCATTTTACGGTTACTGGTTCGAAATAATGGGACGGAAAAAAAACGGGCGCAAAGGCGAACGCACCATCCAGGCCATTCACAACTACCTGGTACATTACCGCCACGACGGCGCGCTGCGGCTGATACGCAACTGCGGTTTTTACAATATGCGGTATGATGAAGCTGCTGCCGGGTATCAGAAACCGGAATTATGACCGCCATCATCTTTTATTCATATTGCAGAAACACCTGTTTAACCATATTAAGCAGGTGTTTTTTTTATTCCGGCAATCATTTATCAACAGATTCACAAAATATTTATTACATCACTATTAACAACCTTTGAGATATACGTTTCATTTTCAGTGATTAAAGGTTACTTGTTTTCGACCAATCGGCTTATTTATTTTCATTCTAAGCGATTATAGCATGTTGTAATCCGTTGACAAAGGTATTGGCTTGTTAATAGTTATAGAATAGGTTTGCTTCCGCAGGATTACGATTAACACCAATTCATTTTACCGGATAAATATGATTGACCGCGCCCTGAGTTTCCTGAAAGACGAGCTGAATGTTTATATCAAAGCCAAAACCGGCGACAGTGACAAGGCGGTTTTGACCAAGCTCGTTGAACAGTCGGGAACTTCGCTGTTAACCGGTAACGAACTCATCGCCATTTCGCTGGTCAATGTAGAAGAAGAACGCACCATGCGTGCGCAGGGGCACCAGGTGGTAATGAATAACGGGGCGTACAGCCTCGCCAACCCGGAAATCCGGCTTAACCTTTACGTCCTCTTTGTCGGTTACAACAAACAGCACCATAAGGAAGAACTGGCGCTCATTTCGCTGATTGCGCAGTTTTTCCAGATCCGCAACGTGTTTGAAAACACGGAATATCCGCAGTTGGGCGACGCCATTGAAAAACTGATTGTTGAATTATACTCCCTCAACTTCGAACAGCAGAACCAGCTCTGGGCCTCTATCGGCGCCAAGTACATGCCTTCGCTGCTGTTTAAGGTGCGGATGATTATCGTAAACGAAAAAGTACCCGGTCTCACCGGCTCGGGTATTGGTACAATGGAACATTCATTTGCCGCCGGGCGCGAATAAGCTGTTATGGAAACTGTATATAAACGACTCTTTTATTTCGACCTGGTTCATCCGTTTTATACAAGCGGTAAATCAAACGATTTCCGTTTCCATGCCTTATCCGATACCGAAAGCCTGCTCCGCCGTAACCATTGCATTTTTCACGGGCGCAGTAACAACCCCACCGTTTTATCACGCGAAAAAAGTCCGGGCACACCCATGGTAACCATGGCCGCAGGAACAGAACTGTTCTGGGGCATGCAACTGCTGAATGTACCGTTTGTAAATTATACGGCACAGGCATCGGGCACAGGTAACATTACCTGTTACATCAATGTGAATCTGACTACCGGTGCAGTTACTTCTGCCGGAAACGATCCGGAAGTAGAAGCGGGCGGACTGCTTACTGCTGTAAAAGCGCGCACAGCAGGAACCACGATTTATCATACGCTGGTTTCGAACAATAATTTAAAACTGCAGCTGAAAGACCCGCGCGGCAATGTGCTCTGGACCCGCAACTATATCGGCATGGCCGGGAAAGAAATTGCGGTGCCTGTACCTGCCGGACGCAAGGGTTTATTTGCCGTACTGGAAGACACCGGAACACCAGCGTATTATTTTGTTCACGACGAAATTACCGGCAGCAGTTTTGCCGGGATCATACAACTTATTACACCTTCATTCTTATACGATGGTAAAGAATTTTTCAGAATCACCTTCGCTGCAAAGGAAGTCACGTGGAAGTATTACTTCGTATCGCGTGCAATGTCGGCCGCCGACATGATTACCCGTTTGCGCGTGATCGACAACGGCTACACGGCTATTGACGACCTGCATACCGAAATAACCTTTACTGATCCGGCCGCACTGGCCGACGGTGATCCGGTAGGCAGTGTGTTTAATCCGGGCGATGCAATTGTAAAAGTTGCTTCGGCAGCTCCGGTTGCTTACCGGGAAAAGCCACGTAAAAAAATCGAGTTGCAGGACAGCAGCCTGCCGCGCATTGAAAATCTTTCCAACCCGGATCCTTCCGGACCGGACGCCATAATGATCATACAAGTTTAACACAACACAAAAACTAACACTAACAACTCATGGCTACATACAAAACGCCTGACGTTTACGTCGAAGAAATTTCGGTATTTCCGCCTTCCGTTGCCGAAGTGGAAACTGCCATACCGGCTTTTATCGGTTATACTGAGAAAGCCACAAAGGTTACTGAAGGCGACCTGGAAATGGTTCCGACCCGCATCAAGTCAATGCTGGAATTTGAACAGTATTATGGCTATGCCGCAGCCCCGGTAATCAATGGTGTTTACATTGATGATTCGGGTAACTTCAAATCAGCCGACATCACCACAACCTATTTTACGTATGACAGCATCCGCCTGTTTTATGACAACGGGGGTGGCGATTGTTACATTGTTTCGGTTGGCAGCTACAACGACGACATTGATGAAACCGCACTGAAAAACGGCCTTTCCGTAGTTGCCAACTACGATGAGCCGACTATCCTGCTGTTCCCTGACGCAGTTACCCTCGACGCATCGGAGCTGGGCAACCTGCAGAAACAGGCGCTCAAGCAGTGCAACGACCTGATGGACCGCGTATCGGTATTCGATGTGCAGCTGGGTGATGAAAACGGTGCAAACTTCCGCGACAACATCGGCATGAACTACCTGAAATACGGTATGGCTTACACGCCGTGGCTGAAAGTGGCACTGAACAAAAACGTAAGCTACAACGACTTCAAGTCGAAAGTATTCCGTGCCAACACCACCACACCGGCACTTTCGCTGAAACTGTTCACTACCAATGCCGACATCAAAGCGGTTATTGATAATTACGATCTGCTTGTTGCTGACCAGGCTACAGTTACCGCAGATACCACAGCACTGCTCGGGGCCGATACCACCTACCGCCAGAAATTCAGCGCGCTCGTAAACGCTTATGAAAGCGACAAGAGCGAAGTGAAACTCGAAGCCATCTTCAAATTCCTGTACGACACTGCGAAAAAAATTGACAAGTGGGCAAATACCCTCACCAACAGCAGTCTTTCGGGTGGTGCAGAAGGTTATATCAATACCGACCTGCGCGATGCTTACACTACTGTTATCGGCTATGAACTTGCCATTGCAGACGAAGTTACTTTCGCTACGGTAACCGGCGGATACACCGATGCAACCATTTCCAACGCCAAGTGGGATGACGGCACTGAAAACATTTTCAAAGCGGCTTATCTTGATCCGGATGCTTCGATGGCTACTGCACTTGGTGCACTTGCTACCGATGACGAGAAAATGGATTATGCACTGGGCAAAGTGAAAGTTATTTTCGAAGACATCAACGAAGGATGGCTCGATATCGCAGAAACGGTAAGCAACACCGAAGCGAATTACGAAGCCAACCTGGTGGATTCATTCCCGCTGTACAAAAACCTGCTGAAAGGCATCAACGACAGCGCCACTGTTATGCCGCCGAGCGGTGCAATGGCCGGTATTTTTGCTGCAACCGACCGCGACCGCGGGGTTTGGAAAGCACCTGCAAACGTAAGTGTGGCCAGCGTACTCGGCCCGAACTTCACCTTTGCTGCTTCGGAACTCGACAAACTGAACATTGATGCCAACGCCGGCAAATCCATCAACGCCATCCGCGCATTTGCCGGAAAAGGTACACTGGTTTGGGGCGCACGCACACTGGCCGGTAACGACAACGAATGGCGTTACATCCCGGTTCGTCGTTTCTATGTGAACGTGGAAGAATCGATCAAAAAATCGACCTACTGGGCGGTATTTGAACCGAACAACGCGAACACCTGGATCCGTGTGAAGGGCATGATTGAAAGCTACCTCACCAACAAGTGGAAAGAAGGTGCGCTGGTAGGTGCCAAGCCGGATGAAGCATTCTTTGTGCGCATCGGTGTGGGACAAACCATGACCCCGGATGATGTACTGAACGGTTACATGAAAGTGGAAATCGGTATGGCAGTAGTTCGCCCGGCTGAATTCATCGTGCTGAAGTTCTCACACAAACTGCAACAGGCATAAGCAACTCACGGAATTTTTAATTCACTAAAAACGATATCTAAAAATGGCAAGTACCAATAAATATCCGATGCCCGCGTTCAGTTTCCTCGTGGAATGGGGCGGCAAATCTGTGAGCTTTTCGGAAGTTTCCGGCCTGACACAGGAAAAACAGCCTATTGAATACCGCTGGGGCGACAGCCAGGATTATTCATCCATCAAAATGCCCGGCATGGCGAAATTCAACAACATTACCCTCAAACGCGGTATTGTTCCGAGCGACAACCAGTTCTGGGATTGGCTGAATGAAACCAAAATGAACCAGATCACCCGCCGCGATGTAACCATCAAGCTGCTGAACGAGAAAAAAATGCCGGTAGTGACCTGGCATGTGAAAAATGCGTTCCCGGTTAAACTGGAAGGTCCGGCAATGAAATCAACCGGTAACGAAGTAGCCATCGAATCAATCGAACTGGCGCACGAAGGTTTAACTGTTGACAATTCCTAAGCGTAATTAACAATGGCTGACGACAAAACAACATCACCACCACGGTATGTGATACCGGTGAGCTTCTACTTCAAAGTGGAAATTACCGACATCACCGAAGTTTCCTTCATGGAAGTGGGTGGCCTTACGATGGAAACAGCCGTTGAAGAATTGACCGAGGGCGGTGAGAATCGTTTTTCTCACCGCCTGCCCGGTCGCTCGAAATTCGGAAATCTTGTGCTCAAACGCGGGATGATTGCCGGCGATTCGAAACTGGCCGACTGGGTGGAAGATGCAATTATCAATCACCTGTACACACCCAAAACCGTCAGCGTTTCCCTACTCAAACCGAGTTCCGGAAACAACGGCGCAGAGGTGTTGCGGCAGTGGCAGTTCGAACGCGCTTTCCCGGTGAAATGGGTGGTTTCCGATTTCAAATCAACGGACAACAACATCGTCATCGAAACATTTGAATTGTCGTACCAGTATTTCAAACGCATTAAAAAATAAGTTATGCCGATACAGGTTAACGAAATCATCATTAAAGCGGCAGTTACCGAAGGTGCTGCTTCTGCCACAGGCGGTGCAAAACCGGCGGGCGGCGGTGATGACAAAGATGCGCTCATCAATGCCTGCGTGGAACAGGTGCTCGAAATTTTACGCAAAGACGAAAAACGTTAAGAACATATGGCTGACGGGAAACTTGAAAAGCTGACCATTTATACGTACAAGGACGAAAAGTTCGAACAGGCAGGCGATCCGGAAAAGTTCGTCGTGATGTTCAACCCGACGTCGTATGCTGAAAAGTACGAAATGGAGTACAAGCAGGACCCTGCTCCCGGTACATCCAAAAGCGCACCCAAATTTGGTTACATCAAACCGAAAGATTACACCTTTGAATTTATCCTCGATGGCACCGGCGTGTATGAAGATCTTCCGCAGGGAGAGGCCGCACGGTCTGCTTACGTCAACGATAAAATCAAGGACTTTTTAAAAGTCTGCGTGGATTATGTGGGCGACAGTCACCGCCCGTATTTCCTGAAAATTTCGTGGGGCCGGCTCACCACCCGCGTAGTTATTAAAAGTGCCGACATCACCTACAACCTGTTTGATGCCAACGGGAACCCGGTGCGTGCAAAAATTGCTGCCTCGTTTACCGAAAACATCGAAGATTCATTGCGGGTAAAGGAGGAAAAGGCCAAATCGCCCGACCTCACGCACTTCCGCAAAGTGAAAGAAGAAAGTAAACTGCCCATTATGGTATACAAAGAATACCGCGATCACCTGCCCTACCTGGCGGTGGCGCGTGCCAACAAACTGAACAATTTCAGAAGCCTGTCAGTAGGAACCACAGTGGCCCTGCCGCCGGTAAAAAATGAAACGGAACAACAATGAGCGATAACGAACGGCTCATACCCAACTCACAACCAACCGGCTTAAATACGCTGGTGATTAAAGTGGAAGGCACCGAACTCCCGCAGGAACTGCGCGTGATGTCGGTTGATGTTGTACGTGTTTTTAATAAAGTTGCAAGTGCCCGTATCGAGTTTCACGACGGCGATTCGGCCAAACAGGATTTCACAAACAGCAACCGTGCTGAATTTGCACCCGGAAAAGCCATACAGATTGAAGCCGGGTATCACAGCGATAATGCGATTATTTTTAAAGGAGTTATCATAAACCACAGCATCAAAATTAAAAGTGCACGTGGCTCCTCGCTGATTATTGAAGCGGCCGACAAGGCTGTTAAACTTACCGGCGCACGCACAAACGCTTATTATTACAACGTAAAAGACAGTGAAACCATCGAACAGCTTGCCGGTGATGCCGGGCTGGAGAAGGATGTGGAAGCGACCGATGTTACGCACGAAGAAATAATTCAGTATTACTGCACCCCGTGGGATTACATCCTTACCCGTGCAGAGTCGAACGGCAAGCTCGTGCTTACCCTCGACGGTAAACTGGTGGTAAAAAAACCGGATACATCCACCGAGCCGGTACTCAAACTCGAATACGGTGCCACACTCACCGAATTTGAAGCCGAGATGGATTCATCAACCCAGTTCAAAGCGGTAAAAAGCAAAGGCTGGAATTACAGTGATCACGAACTGGTAGAATCAGAAGGCAGCAACCCGAATGTAACATCAAACGGAAATATTTCGCCCGACGACCTGGCCAAGGTGCTTGATGTAACTGAGTTTCCGTTACTGCACACAGGCAAGTTTACCGAACCGGAACTGAAAAGCTGGACCGACGCACAGATTGTGCGCAACAAACTGGCCCGCATCCGCGGCCGCGCCCGTTTCCAGGGCTTTGCAGGCATAAAGCCCGGCGATATGATTGAACTGAAAGGCGTGGGCGAACGGTTCAACGGCAAAACCATGGTAACCGGCATACGCCACCAGCTCGGTACCGGCAACTGGACCACCGACGCGCAGTTTGGTTTTACCACCAAATGGTTCGGCAACACACCGGATATTGTAATTGCAAAAGCCACCGGCACCATTCCGGGAATTAACGGACTGCACATCGGCATCATCACCAAACTCGAAGAAGATCCGCAGGGCGAAGACCGCATACAGGTTAAGATGCCGCTGGTGGACAATGATGCCGAAGGCTACTGGGCGCGCGTGGCACTTACCGATGCCGGCAAAGAACGCGGCGTGTTTTTCCGTCCCGAAGTGGGCGACGAAGTGGTGCTCGGTTTTCTCAACGACGACCCGCGCCACCCCATCGTGCTCGGTGCGCTGCACAGCAAAAAAAATCCGGCACCGCTTACCGCAACAGACGACAATCACATTAAAGGAATTTATACGCGCAGCAAAATCAAACTGGAATTTGATGACGATAAAAAAATCGTTACGATTCTAACACCCGGTGAACAGTCGGTGGTGATTGATGATGATGCGGGGAAAATAACGCTGAAAGATAAAAACAGCAACAGCATTGAACTGAGCTCGGATGGTATCACCCTTAAAAGCGGAAAGGACATTATCCTGGATGCAACCGGTGATATCAAAATGAAAGCAGTAAACATTGAAGTAAAAGCCAGCGCCCAGCTGAAAGCAGAAGGCAGTGCCGGTACCGAGGTGAAGTCGGGCGGCAATACCGTTGTTAAAGGGGCAATGGTTCAGATAAATTAACAGGGACACGAACATGGGAATGGCCGCACGTACCGGAGATATGCACACCTGCCCGATGGTAACAGGAACTGTTCCGCACGTGGGTGGCCCGGTAATGCCGCCCGGCTGCCCCACCGTAATGATCGGCGGAATGCCGGCCGCACGCGTGGGCGATATGTGTACCTGCACCGGTCCGCCCGACTCGATTGTAAAAGGATCGGGTACCGTAATGATCGGGGGAATGCCCGCAGCACGGCAGGGTGATACCACCGCACATGGCGGAAGTATCGTAATCGGTTGTCCAACAGTAATGATCGGAGGTTAATCAAATGCGTAATGTACAGGAAGCATCTTTATCGTTTATCGGAACCGGCTGGAGTTTTCCGCCCCGGTTTTCAAAAACAGCAGGTGACCTTATCATGGTTTCCGACATTGATGATATTATCGAAAGCCTGAGTATCCTGTTATCAACCAGTATGGGCGAACGCATCATGGTTCCCTCCTACGGTTCAAACCTGCAGGATTATATTTTCGAACCGATGGGCCAGTCGATGCTGAGTTTTATAGAGAACCTCATTTATGAAGCGATTCTTTACCACGAACCCCGCATCACGCTGAATAAAGTTTCACTCGATACCAGCAATTATGTGGAAGGCAAACTGCTTATTGAAATTGACTTCACCGTATCGAGTACCAACTCACGTTACAATTATGTTTATCCGTTTTATATAAACGAAGGCAGCAGCCTGAAATAAACAGGGAGAACTACCGTATGCCGATCAACGACAACGAATCATCAGCCAACACACACGATCCCTGCGCGTGTGAAACCCGGCACCCGCTCGAACGCGATGGTACAGGGCAAAACCAGCGCCTGCTCCCGGCGCTCGATCCGGCTTACGTAAAACCGGACGAACGCCGCATCGAAGACATGCTGCTGTTTGCACGCAAATTTGCACAGAAGCTCCGTTTCTTCAGCAACGATAATCAACCCGACGGCGACTGGCTCACCTTTATTGAAAACGATGTGACTATGCTGGTTGCGGAAATCAGCAAACTGAACCTGTACGAGGAACGCAAAAAGCTGCAGGCACGCATCGAAACCATGGAGCAGGACCTCGCCAAAGACCCGGATGCAGATATTGAAGAGGAGCTGCCGCAGGTAATTATTGAACACATTGCCGCGCTGATCAAAAAAATGAGCAGCTGGTACATCCGGTCAGACAAAGACCTGCGCCTGTACCACGACATTAACCTCACCTTTACATCTGTTTTTGTACCGAACATCCGGCGTGTTGCCGGTGTGATAAAAGCAGCCATCAACAAATGGGGCGCACCCGATACACCCATCGCGTTTTATTTTCCCGATTTCGAAGTTTTACTGAATGATGAATGGATTGAATACCTGAAACGTCCCGAAATTTTCGGTGAAGATGGCAGCGGCAATATTGACTGGGAAAACGACACCACCATTCCGCCGCTCGATGCCGTGTTCCAGGTTGACGGCAATGAAAAGCAACTGTACCGCTCGGCATCCCGTTACCTGCATGGTTTGTATGAACAGCAGGCCAACGCGCTGCAGACCTTTGCCGTTAAAAAAGAGTTTTACTTAACCGAAACGCTCGAAAACTACCCATACCACAAAGCGCACATCGGGTTGTACCTGGCGTTCCTGCGCGTATTTACGTATGCGCAGCAGCACATGAACGGGCTTACCGCGCGCCACCTTGATTATTACTACGAAAGCGTGCTCGGCCTCAAACGCAAAGCCGCCGAACCCGACAAGGTGCATGTGATTTTTGAACTTGCGAAAAACGTTACCGAGTTCCTGGTTGCGGAAAGCACCGAACTCAATGCGTCGAAAGATAAAAAAGGTGTGCAGGTTGTTTTTGATACCTGCGACGATCTGCTTGTAAACACCAGCCAGGCAACTACATTTAAAAACCTGCTGATTGAAACGGACCTCACCGGTGCCGCGCAGGACCGTGATTTTTACGGCATCTATGCTTCGCCGGTGGCCAACTCGTCTGACGGTATCGGCGGGGAGCTGGATAAAGATGTACCGCAATGGGAAGCATTTGGTGAAAGCCAGCACGGGCTCCTCGATGCAAACCGCACCATGCCCGATGCACGTGTGGGTTTTGCCATTGCATCGCCACAGCTGATACTGGGTGAAGGTGCGCGGGTAATTACATTGACGTTCCAGATGGAAAGCGGCCAGGAAAAAACACAGGAGATTCTTGACGCGGTTGTGGGGCATTCAGGGGATGCCGTGATCTGCAGGCTCACCGGGAAAAAAGGCTGGTTTACACCCACGCATAACATTGCGATTAGTATTGAACGCAAAGAAACCATTGACGATGATCAGAGCTGGGTGTTTACCTATGGTAACGTTGGTTTTTCCGGATCCTATTATGAAAATGTAAATATTGACCCCATCAAATATGGTGTTCTCGGAAATTATTATACCGAAATGCCGCGGAAAGATCTGCTCGTTGCTGAAAAAGCAGGAACGGATGAATCGGCTGCCCGCATCAATGGCAACTCGTTTTATTATGAACTTACACTTACGATAACACTTGATGCAACCGAACAGGCCATTCTTCCTTATTCGGCTAATGCCCATAAAGGAAGTTATGTTACCTCCTACCCTATTGTTGCCATTGAGTTTCCGAACTATCCTTCGGATGAATTACCGGCTGAACCAACTTCGGAGGAGTACCAGGCCGCTACAGAACACAAACGGAATGTGTATTCGTTCCTGAAAACGGTAACCATCCGCAACGGCAAAATCAAGGTTAATGTAACCGGGCTGAAAAATGTAATTGTGCAGAACGATGCAGCCAAACTGAAACCGGATGCGCCGTTCCTGCCGTTCGGTGTGCAGCCTTCGGTAAATTCATCATTTTACATCGGCAGCCAGGAATTGTTTTACAAAAAACTGGACAACCTTAAAATTTACCTCGCCTGGCATGAAAAACCGGACGATTTCGACAGCTATTACCAAACATACAAGATTGCACTGGGGCTGCCCAAAGACCAGCAGGGTAATTATCTGCCACTGTATTTTGCGGCTGCGCTTGAGTACCGCGATAACCGGCAATGGAAAAAACTGTCATGCAGTAATTCCGGGTATAATAATGTGCTTTTATTCCCCGGCAAGGAAACCAGCACAGACAGTGATATCAACGGTCACTGCATGTTCGAGTTTTCCGCATCGGATCTCGTTACAACCGGCTACAGCAGGATAGATCAGTTTTCCCGTTACACCGGCAGCAACACCATTGACGAATACAATAACGATGTACAGCGCGGGTTCATCCGCATGAACCTCGGCAATCCCGATTTCCAGCATAAAACCTATGCCGCTGTACTGGCCAAGGTGGCGTTTGCCACGGCAGCCACTACAGACACAACAGGCCTGAAAGGATTGATTGTTAATCCGCCGTACACGCCTACCATCCGCTCGGTAACTGTTGAATATACATCGGAACAGAAACTCGAAGCCGGTATTGATCAGTTATTCCACCTCTACCCGTTTGGTGAAGCGGAAGTGCTCATCCAGAAAGAAGCAACGTACCTGCTGCCGCAGTTCCGGCTGTATGATCTGATTGAAGATGAATCTACCGGCAAATCGGTTCCCGAACTGGATGATGAAGAACAGGTTTCCATGCTGTTTATTGGCCTCGAAAAAGCGAAGCCGGGAACGTCCATCAGCATGCTGGTGCAGATGGTGGAAAACAGCGGCTCGCCCGATGTAAGTCCGCCCGATGTGAACTGGAGCTATCTCCGTAACAACACGTGGATCAAACTCAACCAGCAGCAGCTGATTTCCGACACCACCAACGGGTTTCTCACCAGCGGCATTGTGGAAGTGGCGCTGCCGAACGATGCAACGGATACAAACACGATTCTCGATTCGGGTAAATACTGGCTGGCTGCAAGTGTGGCCGAAGGCTACGAAGCACTCAGTTCTGTGCTTGGCATTTACACGCAGGCAGTATGTGCGGTGTTCGACGATAACGGCAACGATCCGTCGCGCCTTTCGGCACCGCTCGAAAGCGGGCAGATTGCAAAACTGCTGAACTCGCTGCCGCAGATTAAAAAAGTAACACAGCCGTTTGCTTCTTTCGGCGGACGTATGGCCGAACAGAGCCCGGAATATTACCGCCGGGTAAGCGAACGCCTGCGGCACAAAGGCCGTTCCATGGCCATCTGGGATTACGAGCACCTTGTGCTGGAATATTTCCCGTCTATTTACAAAGTAAAATGCATCAGCCACACCAGCAATGTGTGCGACTCGGAACTCATCCCCGGCAGTGTTTGTGTAACGGTTATTTCCAACCTGCGCAACCAGAACCAGGTGGACACGCTGAAACCGACCACGAGCATTGCGGTGCTTGAAGAAATAAAAACGTTTCTGCAGAAAAGGACTTCGCGTTTTGTGAACCTCGAGGTGATCAATCCGAAATTCGAAGAAGTAAAAGTTGCTTTCGACGTGGTGTTCTATGACGAATACGCTGCCGACAACGGCTACTATACAAACCTGCTTGAAGAAGAAATAAAACGTTACCTCTCGCCCTGGGCTTTTGATGACGGCGCTGAAATTGTTTTCGGCGGCACCATCCACGGCTCGTCCATCATCAACTTCATTGAAGAACGGAAATACGTTTCGTACATCCGCAACTTTGTGATGCAGGTGCTGGACGAAGACGGCAATCCCCTGGCAGATACAAACGGAACCGATATTGATGATGTGAAAGCTTCAACAGCCAAATCGGTACTCGTTTCATCCGACGCGCATAGTATTAACTGGATACAGAAATAAGCATGACAACAGACCAGTTACTGACCATCCCGAAAATACCGAAACTGGAGAACAGTGAAAACTACGAGTTCCTCCGGAAAGAAGGGTTGAAATTTATTGAGCGCCTTTCGGGAAAAATATGGACCGATTACAACTCGCACGATCCGGGTATAACCACGCACGAACTGCTGTGTTATGCCATCACCGACCTGGGCTACCGCACCGCGCATCCCATTGAAGACATCATTGCTTCGGGCGGTGACACGCCCCCGCTGTTTACCGCGGGCGATGTGTTGCCGGTGAACCCGACCACCGAACTGGATATCCGCAAATTAGTGATGGACGTGGAAGGCGTGCGCAATGCATGGGTAACAACGGCGAAAGATTATGAAATACCGGTGTATGCCGATTTCGTAAACCGCTGCCTTACGTTTGATGAGAGCAAAGCCAATGCACTTGTTCCGATCAAAGGGCTTTACAACATCCAGCTGGAATTTGAGCCGCGGTATGACGGAAAAAATGAAGAAGACCTCGACGACTCCGAACGCGTTGTACAATACCAGTTTTACAACGACATCCGCCGCGAAGTACGTAAAACACTGATGGCCCACCGCACACTGTGCGAAGATGTGATGAACATCGGCCAGGTGGAGTACGAAGAAATTGCAGTGTGTGCCGACATCGAACTGGAATCGAATGCCGATGTGGCGCTTACACAGGCCAAGATTTACCTGAAACTGATTGATTACTTTTCGCCGCCCATCAACTTCTATTCGCTGGAAGAGATGGTGGACAAAGGCAAAACAATTGACGAAATATTTGAAGGGCCGCTGCTCAAACACGGTTTCATTGACAACGATGAACTGCTGAAAATTGACCTGCGCACCGTGCTCCATACCTCGGACATTATCAACGAGATTATGGACATGGAGGAAGTGAAACACGTGAAAAGCATACAACTCATCAAGTATGCCAATGGCGTGGTGGTGGAAGGTCCCGAGCCGTGGGAACTGAAACTGGAAAACATCAAGGCGCCGCGGCTTTCGCAGAAAAATTCGAAATTCATTTTCTACAAAGGCGTGTACCCGTATATGGCCCGGCCGGATGAAGTGCAGTCGGAAATGCTGCGCCTGCGCCAGGTAAACGGGCGTTACCGCCTGCAGGGCCATCACAAGGACCTGGAATACACCAAGGGTACCGACCGCGAAATTGAAAACTATTTCCCGGTACAGAATGATTTTCCGCTGGTTTACGGAACAGGCCCGGTGGGTGTTTCAAACAACAGCAGCGATGAACGGAAAGCGCAATCGAAGCAATTCAAAGCGTTTCTTGTTTTCTTTGAGCAGATACTTGTAAACTACCTCGCCCAGCTGGCACACACCAGTCACCTGTTTTCGCATGCGCCCACCATTGACCGGCATAACCTCACACGCAACGGGAATACCTATTACACCGCGGCGCTCACCGGCATCGTGCAGTTCCAGGACAGTGCGCTGTTTGAACGCATACTGGCCGAAGACAACCATATTAAACGCGAAGCCATGCTCCGCGAGTTTATTGACAGCTTTGATGAAGTGCTGCTCGCGCAATACGAATGGATGCGCCTGGCCCTGCTGTATGTAACAAACGGCGGCTACGAAAGCGAAGAACACAAGGACATGCTGAAACTCTGGCGTGCCAACCTTGCCGAGCTGAAAAACGAAGCCTACGTAACCGCGCTCGAAGCACTGCTGCCTCCCACAGCTCCCGACACCGTGGCATTCGCAGCCATAATGACGGATCTGAAAAACAACTTCGGGAAAACGTACCCGGCCGAGTTGCAGCAGATGGCCGAAGACGATACGATTTTTGCCGACCGCCGCAACCGTTTTCTCGATCACCTGATGGCACGTTTTTCGGAAAGCATGGCGGAATACAGCCTGATGCTTTACCGCCACCGCGAATTCATCAATGAACCGCTCCGCACATCGAAACGGCTGATTGCAGACAAAGAATTATTCCTGACCGATTACCCGAAATTCAGCAGCCAGCACAGCAAGGCCTATAATTACAAACCGGTTGCAGAAGCGGCAGATGACGGCATCTGGGAAACGGCAAACGTTACCGGGCTCAAACACCGCATCATCCGTGTGCTGGGTATGGATGATTACAAACGGCGCAGCATTGCATCCGACCTGTTGTTTATTATGAATGGTCCCGGGTTTATTCCCGGCGAACCGGACGAGCAACAGGTGTACTGGGTTGAAATGATTGACCCGACCGACAGCAGCATCCTGCTTAAAACGGTTAACTATAAAACAGAAGACTGTGCGCGTGATGCGCTGCACTACCTGCTGCACCGCGGCGATGAAGCCAACCGGTATGAAGTACGTAAATACGGCAGTAAGTTTTATTACCTGCTGCTCGATGGCTGCGAAGTACCCGGTGAAATTGCACGCGGATCGCTGACCGGTTACAATACCCGGCAGGAAGCAACCGACCGCATTGATTATGTGTCGCGCATTTTTGATGACTACTGCGATCTCGAAGATTTTCACATCATCGAACACCTGCTGCTGCGTCCGCGCACACACCTGCACCCGCTGATGTCGGCCTGTACGCCGAAAGTAGCAATTCCGCCACCGCTGGGTGAACTGCAACGTCCGATTTACCGTTTCCGCATTATCAAACGGGTCGATTATCCCGACCCGGCCGATTCACCGATTGAATTTGATGACAAGGACGACCAGTATGGTTTTATTCTGGTGGATAATGCCGATGACCGCGTAGTGATGAAAAGCGAAGGCAGTGCGGATCTGCAGGATTGTTTAGATAAAATTTACAACCTCCGTTTCCTTGGAGCCAACCGGTATAATTACACCGAGGCGATGTGGCGCGATAAAGTAAATGGTATTGACCTGTATTATTTTTCAGTGTTTCTGGATGGCAACCTCATTGCATCAAGCACCAATTATACCGATGAAAACAGCCGCAATGAAGAACTGAATGCGGTGCTGCTGTACCTCGCTTACCAGGACGACCTGTGGCTGCAGCCGGTACTGAATAAACCGAACGAGTTTGCCGATATGGATGTGAACTGCCCGAAAGTGGAAGACCCTTATTCGTTCCGCATTTCGGTATTCCTGCCGGCCTGGCCTACCCGCTTCCGCAGCATGTCGTTCCGCGCGTTTATAGAAAAAGTAATACGCCTGGAAACACCCGCTCACATCTATCCGAAAATATGCTGGATCGGGTATGAGCAGATGCAGGAGTTTGAAGATTGTTATGAAGCCTGGGTAAAAACCATGGCTGAAAATGAAATACCCGACCCGGATGTTGTAAAAGAAATGCTGGCTTGTATGAACAACCTGGCAAACGTTTATCCCTCGGCTGTACTTCACGATTGTGATGATGTGCAGGGTGATGAACCGCAGGTAATTCTCGGCAGCACCATGCTGGGCTCACTATAAAAAAACAGAACGTTAAAGCGCACTATAAAGCATAACCGAACATGGAAAAATCAGTCGTATATCATCTTCCGTTGTTTGAATCAAGCCAGATTCTCTCACACGTTCACCTGAATGACCTGCGGGATTACCTCGACCGCGAAAGCCGCGATACGCGAACCGAACTCATCGGTGCGGGTATTGTGTGCGGACTGCACGCAAATGTTGTTCCGGGAGAAGACAGCATAACGGTGCAGGTAAGCGCCGGGCACGGTGTAACCACCGACGGCTATATCCTCGGCCTGAAAAGGAATTACGCGTTTACGCGTTACCGGGAATATACCGACCTGGCCGATCCGAAATACCTGTTCGGAAAAAACAATCCGACACCTCGGCCGGTACTTTTCGAGTTGTTCGAAGACGATGAGAACGTGGAAAACTCGCCACTCGCCGATTTCGATGAACGGGAAACACCTGAACTGAAAGACATGGTGCTGGTGCTGTACCTGGAAGAAACCAAAACCGACCTGAAATCGTGCACCGGAACCAACTGCGACAATAAAGGCAAACGCGACGACCGCCTGATCCGTGTGCTGCTGCTTGACAAAACGTACCTGGAACCATACAACAACGAACAGCTCATACGCCGTACCAATGCATTTGCAAAACTGCAGGTGCCGCGTCCGCTGCTGCACCGGCTTCCGGCCATTGATAACGACCTGAAACTGCGCAATGCTTACCAGGCTGTGATTTTCAGTATGCGCGGTGATATCAGCACAACGATGAACAATGCACTTAATGTGCTTAACATTCCGCTGGCGCTCAACAAAAATGCGTGGGATGTTACCCGCCCGAAAATGGATGTGTTCGGCAACGGTCATAAATATTACCAGTACAGCTATGATGCATTGTGTGATATTATACATACCTACAACGAATTTATTGACGCGGCCGAAGAATTTGTACGCGGCTGCAAAAAACTGGTGATGCCGAACCTGTTTCCGCTGCACCTCGCATTACATGAGTTAACTTATGGTGCCACTGCGCTGCACGATGCTTACCGCACTACGTTCTTCAACATTCAGCCGGTAGATGAACAGGATGAAAAATTAGTAACGGCGCAACTGCTTTACGAAAAAATACTGCTGCTCATTAACCGTTATGGCCCGCCGGCTGCAAAACCGGTTTCCATTACACCGAGCCGTTACTATTATGCGCCTTATACATCGTGGACGATACCGGCATACTTTGACCTTTCTACTGCATCCGGATTGCGCCTCGCCAATATCTGGTCGCCGCAGCAGCACCTCGACGGGCGCAGCCTCGAACATTTTTATTACGATCAGAACGTACATAATTCTTCAGCAGCCGATCACCTGAAGAACCCGTTCCGCTATGACAAAAAACCGTTCCCGTATTACCGTGTGGAAAACCTGGGCGGCAAAAAAATCATTGATGCAGTTAAAGAGGTTTCCGATCTGCGTGAATTATACGGTCTGAATTTCGAAATCAAAGTAGCAACACTCGAAGAAGTTACAGCCAAAGGCCTGCCCTGCGGTGTGGAAGACCTGCAGGAAAATTACTTCTTCACATGCAACAAACTGCTTAACATTTTTGATTCCGTAAACGATTACATCAAACTGCTGCTGACCTACCCGGAAGTGAAAGATTTCCTGGCAAAAGAAATTGACAAAGGACTTACTGTGGATGATGTGCTGAAAGCCTGGGGCCACCTCACTACCGATATCAAAAACACGCTGCCGCTGTGTCTTTCCGACTTCAGCTACCTCGTGTTCCGCGATAATTATAAAAAATACGCAGACATCATCATCCAGGCCATTATGAAAGTAGCCTTTGCCGATGGTGGCATAAAAATGCTCGAAGGGCTTGCACTCGGAAAGGAAAAAACAATCATTGATCCGCCGAAAGAAGTTGAACCGCAACTGGAAACAACAGCTGCCGGACTTGCCCTCAGCCTGGCATCACGTACGCTGTTCGGCCTGCTGCGCAGTTTCTATTTCACGCAGATTTACCGCATCTATTATGCGTATGAAATCCGCCGTAAAAAAGCACAGAACCGTCCGCATACCCTGCGCGACTACATCAAGGCATTCCCGGGGCTCGAGCACATTGCCGGCACCCTCGAAAATGGCACACTGCTGCTGGTATGTACCGATGTTACCGCACCTGCCATCGGCACCAGCATCAAAGATGAAATTGCCGAAATTGACATCACCCCGTCGCGTAAGCCCGGTATTTTCGGCGAGATCACGAAAAATGAATTCAGCGACCTGCTCATTAAAGACATCAGTTACGATATCGGCAAACTGGCTGAATCAACAGACACGTACATTATCCGTCCGAAACTGACCGACGAAGTGATTAACGAACTCGTTGCAAACGATCCGGAATCGCCGATTGTAAAACGCATCATTGATCTGAAAGAAGAAGCAATTGCCAGCGGCGAAGATTTAACGGTAAACTTCTACCTCAAAGGCAGCAGCATAGCTACAGAAGAACCGATTGTGGTTTCACCGCTCACCGCTGAAAAGATAATTGAAGCAGAAAACACCGTGATCAGCCAGCCCGACCTGAACTTATCACTGGAAAATCCGCTCCTTGATATTGAAGATGGTATCAGCACCAATACTACCATTGAAAAAAACCTGGGCGGCATTTCGGGCAGTAAACTGATATTCCGTTCACCCACGCTTGTTCCTTCCCGTTCGTCATCGCCTTCTCTTACAACCGAAGCGTTTAAAACAGCGATGCACGAGAAAATTCCGGCAGGAAATACAGATTACAAACTGGCCGCGGTTACAGCCGCAAATCTGCTGCTCGATAACGGAATTATATTAGACAGTGAGGTTGATAAATTAACGGAAAGTATTATCGTTCAACTTGACAAACTGCCGTTTGAACCGACCACAACCCAGATTATTGATGAAACGGCAATTTACCTCGAAGGCCAGAACCTGCTTAGCCCGGCTACAACCGATCCGACTCCGCCATCAAAATCAAATGAATGGCTTGTAAAAGCAGGTGAAATCCTGAAAGAAATTATTATCAACATCAACAAGGCGCCACATACCGACCCGCCGAAAGACGAAATTCCGCCGAAAGAAGTGGACCGTTTTGTGGTGGCCGATTTTTTCATCGGTGCTGATACCTGCCCGTGTGAATGCGACGATGCGTGTCCTGACAAAAAAGAACTTGCAGGTCTTCCCATTCCGCCGCTTGCACAAACCGATTTTGTGCTTGTGAATATGAACAAAGCGGTAGAAATTTTCCCCGAAATGAACGATGTGGGCATTTTCGGCGACAGCCTCGAAGTGGTTGAACTTGCTGATGACAAAGATGTCGTTACAGAAAAAGGAGTGAAACTCGGGAAAATTAAACACGACGACCGCAGTGCATTTGTTTACCAGGCACCGCCCGATTACCTGGGTGTTGACCGGTTCCAGTATTCGGTAAGGAATAAAGAAAACCAGCTTACCGATTCCGCTTTCGTGTGGATACTGGTAAATGATCCGCGCAAAGCACCGACCATTTCTATGAACGACACAACCCTTTGTTCGCAGGATGGCCCGCAGCTCATCACGCTTTCGGCACAGGGCTGGGATCTCGCATTGCTTACGATTGAAGGACCTGGCGTATTCAGGGGCAAAGATGGTGAATGGTATTTTGATCCGACCAGCCCGGATGTGACCAATGGCACAAACGAAATAAAACTCATTGAACCGGCCGCACGTAAAGTATGGCAAACCCTGAATGTTACGGTTTCACGTATCGAACCGTCCATTACCCTGGTTTCTTCCGGCTGGTCTGATGTAACGGTTGACGGTATGCCGCAGAAACGACTTACAGTTAGTTTTGCTTCGGTTGCGGCTGGAGCAGATACCTACCTGTGGTCGGTAACCTATAACTCAGGCACTCGCACATTTACCACATCAGATATTACAATTACTATTGATGTGCTGCCGAAAGTAACGCATGTTGACCTGGAAGTTTCGCTGTATGCATCAAACAGCGGAACCGGTTGCGGAAAGATGACATCAAAAACATTCGGCTTTGACAATGACAAACTGAACCCGGCAATGAACATTACCGGCGGACCGGTTTACTGTAAAAACGACAACACGCCTTATATCATCGAAATTACGCTGAACGGCTGGACGATGGGTGAAATAGACATTGTGGGAAGTGGTGTTACATTTAAAGTAACCGGATCGAACGGAGAAAAAACGTATTACTTCAATCCGTTTTTTGCAACAGTTATCGGCGGACTTAGCCGTGTTGAACTGATCAATGCGGCAAACGGATCGGTATTCCAGACTGTTAATCTGCAGGTGCAGGATATTCTTGTTGATTTTGAACTGACCACATACCACTGGTTCAGTGATGGATTCAACACCCAGATTATTTTCAACGTTGCCAACACCACACCGGTCACGCAGGCCGATACCTTTACATGGTATATTGATGGCAAGGAGTACACGAAAGGACCACGTGATTTATCTGCAACGATAAACCTGGCTGAACTGGGCAAAGACTATAGCCTGCTCATCAAACTGGAAGCATCCATGACCAGTCGCCCCTGCACATTTGTGATGGAAAAAGCGATCTTCATGCCGCCGCTCGAAGTGATTCCGCCGAAAGATCCGATTTTCACACCACCGCTGATTACCGATCCGATCCTTACACTTGATCCGAACCGGGTGCTGACTACCGATCCGAATCTGCTGATACAACCGGAAACGTTGACACAGCCGTCTTTAACAACACAGCCGCTGATAACAACGCAGCCGTCTTTAACAACGCAGCCGCTGATAACAACAGAGCCGTTGCTGACAACGCAGCCGTCTTTAACAACACAGCCGCTGATCACAACGCAGCCGTCTTTAACAACAGAGCCGTTGCTGACAACGCAGCCGCTGATAACAACAGAGCCGCTGCTGACAACACAACCGCTTTCGCCCATTTCTCCGGTGCTAACGGAACCTATTTTATCGGCGCCGATACTGACTCCTCCTCCCCCGGCTGCACCTAACATGGAACTAATTAAAGATGCGTTCCTGTTTTATGTCGATTCATACACACAACTTGCTACAAGTACAGATATTGCAAATGCATTTGCATCCAATGCAACGCTGACTTCACGCATTGCTGCAGTAAAAACATCGGTAGCAAAAATGGCGGCTTCGGTAACACCACTTGCATCGGTAACAGAAACATCAGTATCAACAACCGGCGCTATGCTGAAAACACTGATTGCGGCGATAACTCCGCTTACAGATCCCGGGCTTACTTCAGCGCTGAAACTCGCACACGATGCCGAAATGCTGTTCTGGCTGCTCGTGGCGTACCGCAAAACCGATATTACATCCAACACAACCTATGTGGGTTATGCAAACTATGTTGAAACTACACTGATGCCATACCTCCAAAAAAACAATTTTGGAATTACGCGCCTCGATCACCAGGTGTTCAGCGAGCTTGCGCTGATGAGTGACAAACCATCACTGCAGGTACGCTTCAGCGGATTAGCTAAATTATAATGCGTGTACCGGAAACCCATATCATTAATCGCCAGGTGTTTGATTTCCGGATGGAGTCGAATGAACAGGCGCTGGGTTTCCGCCGCGAACTGCAGGATGTTTATCAACGTAAACTGCTTCAGGTTATTGAATCGGTATTTGACCGCGTAGCAACCAACGGGCAGATTATACGGATTGATAAACTGGAATTAGACATCGGTTCGCTGGAGAAAACAGACTGGGAAAAGCAGCTGATTGAAAAAGTAGAAACCGAACTGTATGAACTGATAAGCCGGTACAAAACGGAGAACAACATTACTGTTCCCGCGGCTGATGTGCAGCAGCAACCTGCAGCAGCTGCGCTCACGGGAGATGCAGTCCGGCATTCGTTGCTGCAAAACAGTGATGAAGCTGCAACGCTCGAAGAAGCGATACTGTATTACCTGGTAAACGGCCACCTGCCGTGGTTCATTGCAGATGAAACTACCGAACCCGACCCGGAACAGTATTTTATTACGCTGCTTAAAACACAGCCGCAACGGCTCATCAGCCAGCTGCAGGCATCGGAACATACGCCGGTAATTTTTACCCGTATGCTTCGCCAGTTTTCAGCATCCACCATCCGGCTCTTCCTTGAAAAAGCCGCAGCCGAAAACCAGTGGCCGGAAATTGCACCTGTTTTACAAACATGGAACAGCCTGGCTGAAACCAAACCCATTGCAGCTGATGCATTCCGCGTGTATGTGGTACTTACCTCGCCCCGCGCAGCTGATGAACTGCAAACAGTGTTTACACCGGAAAACCGCGAAAACCGTGTGATGGTGCTGCTCAACCGTTGCGCCGAACTGCAGGCCATGCAGGAAAAGGTAACCGTGCGTGTGCAGCTGCAGCAAACCTATGCGGCCCTGCTTGAAAAAATTACAAAAAAAACAACGGTACGCAATCTTGATACCGTACTCCGCTGGTTTGCACGTTTTGAAAGCCGCAGCCAGGTGACACCCGTTGCATGGCCCGGAGAAACAACGCCACTGCTCGAAACATGGTTCAGAAAAAATGCTGCAGTAATTGCAGACGATACCATACCTCCTGTACTGAAAAAACAAACAGCCGCAGTACTTGATGATGTTTTCCGCCCTGCAAAAAAAGAAACACAGGTAAACGGCGAAATCCCCGAAACACCAGCTGCATTTGATTTACAGGAAGCCGGGGCTTTGGCTGAAGAGGCCTGGGATGAAGACGAACCGGGGCCGGAAGTAAAACGCCCGCTGCGCAAAAAAAATATCCCGGAAGAAAATCGCAAAGCAAAGAAAAAAACAAAACAATTGCCTGCTGATACCGGTTTGCCCCGCCAGAGATCAAAAAAACAGGAAGAAGAACAGGTAACTGCAAAACGAAAAAGCAGTTTCAAAAACGAAGAACCTGTTGCCCTGAAAAAAAAGGCTGCACAAAAACAGGAAGAAGAACAGGCGGCCAAAAAGAAACCGGTTACAAAAGAACCTGCATCAGCCAAACGGATAGCCGAACCCGGTAAACCGTTTTTGGCAGCGAAAAAGGAACAGGTTGTAAAGAAAAACAACACGGACGATTTTACAGCGCTTCCGCAAGAATCAACGCTTTCGGATTACGAAGCACCCAAATGGTTCAGCGATCCGAAACGGATTATCACACGCCGTGCGGGTATTGTACTGCTGGCACCCTACTTTCCGTCGCTGTTCGAAAATCTCGGCTACCTTGATAAGGAAGGCCTTTTTGTTTCGGAAGAAATACAGCAGCGTGCGGTGCACCTGCTCAACCATATCGCCGGCGGAAAAGCACGGCCACATGAATACACGCTGGCATTACCGAAAATGCTTTGCGGTATGCTGCTGCAGCAGCCCGTTCCGCGGGATATGAAACTCAGCAAAAATGAAAAACAGGAAGCCGCCGAATTGCTGGATGCTGTTGCACAAATGTGGACCGCCATGAAAACCGAATCGGGCGACGCACTGCGCCAGGCATTTATGCAGCGGAACGGCATACTGGAAAAGAAAGACGGGGCATGGCTGCTGCGCATTGAACGGACAACGATTGATATTATGTTAGATACTTTACCATGGAGCTTATCAATGATAAAACACAGCTGGATGAACACCATGCTGCACATCGAATGGTAAACAAAGATCCGTTACTGCTCAACGCCGAGGCGCTTGACCGCGAACTGAACTGGTTTACCGAAGTAGTAGACACCCGGCTGAAACTGCATTTCGGACAGGAATGTGACTATGCAGATATATACGACATCGAACCGGTGGAGGTAATGGAATCAATGTACAGCGGACTGCTTGCGCATTACAACATGACGTTTGAAGAGCGGCTTACCATTATGCTTGCACTTGTGCCGCATATCCGCCCGCAGCTGCTTGATTCGTTTTTTGTCCGCAATGCAAATACCGAACGGGGCTTTACCGAATTCGGTGGTGTAAAAGGAATCGGCCACGGCGGTTTCCTGCCCACGGGCGAAACAGCACTGTTCCTGCTTACGGGCGAAGACCTCCGCAAACGGTTTGCACTGCAATACATTTTCGATCCGGATCATTTTTTTGCACAGCATGGTATTCTGAAACTGGAACCGGCGCAACCCGGAGAACCCTACCTGAGCGGTGTACTTTCCCTGTCGCGCGAAATCATCGATTTTGTAACGCTGGGCCATGCGCGCCGCCCCACCTTCGACCGCGATTTTCCAGCCAAACGCATTGAAACACCGCTGGACTGGGAAGACCTTGTGCTGGATCACCAGGTGGTGGATCAGATTGAAGAAATCCAGGCGTGGCTGCTGTTTGAAAAAACAATTATGGACGACTGGGGCATGAATAAAAAACTGAAGCCCGGTTTCCGTGCCTTGTTTTACGGTCCGCCGGGAACAGGCAAAACCCTCACCGCCTGCCTGCTCGGCAAACGTACCGGCCGCGAGGTATATCGGGTGGATTTGTCCATGGTGGTGAGTAAATACATCGGTGAAACCGAAAAAAACCTTTCGAAAATATTTGAGCAGGCCGAACATAAAAACTGGATCCTGTTTTTTGATGAGGCCGATGCGCTTTTCGGAAAACGGACACAGGTGGAAGATGCGCACGACCGCTATGCCAACCAGGAAGTGAGTTACCTGCTGCAACGCATCGAGGATTTTCCGGGGCTGATTATTCTCGCCACAAACTTCCGTACCAACCTCGACGATGCGTTTGCAAGGCGTTTTCAGAGTACCGTAAACTTCCCCATGCCGCGCCCTGCCGAACGTATGCAGTTATGGCAGAATGCGTTTTCGGACAAATGTGTATTGGAAGATCGCATAAACATGCAGGACATTGCCACACGTTTTGAAATTTCGGGCGGTTCCATGATGAACGTGGTACGCTATTGCATGATCAGCAGCCTGCGCCGGGGCGAAAACATCATCCTGCTTCGTGATCTCGAAGAAGGCATACGGCGCGAGTTTAAAAAAGAAGGACGTTCAACCTGATTCATTTTTAAATGAGCAGTTCGGGTAAATCGAAGACGATTGGTAAGGCGGCAACACCGCCCGTGCAGCGCAGTGCCGCGCAGCCCGCCAAAGATACGTCTGTCGCAAAACCCGCAACTGTAAGTGCCGATGTGCAACGCAAGCTGGAGGTCGGAAGCCCCAACGATGTGTATGAACAGCAGGCCGATGCCATGGCCGAACAGGTCGTAAAAATGACCGAAGCGGATGTTGCCGCAAAAAAACAACAGGCCCCGAAAAATAAAGCCAGAACCGCCGTTCAGGCCAAAGCACAGCCCGGCTCCTTTCTGTTCCGTAAAGCTTCTCCCCTGCTTTCGCCGAAAACAGACGAAAAACTGCAGAAAGCGGCTGATCCCGAACTGAAAAAGAAAGCAGACGAAAAACTGCAGAAAGCAACGGAC
This sequence comes from Chitinophaga pinensis, assembly GCA_943372645.1. Lineage (GTDB taxonomy): Bacteria > Bacteroidota > Bacteroidia > Palsa-965 > Palsa-965 > VBWE01. The sequence goes on from CALRZN010000023.1 coordinate 74,799, forward strand.
GAAAAAGTACAAAAAGCAGCCGATGCCGAACTGAAAAAGAAAGCAGACGAAAAATTGCAGAAGGCTGCTGATGAAAAAATACAAAAGGCAGCTGATGCTGAACTGAAAAAGAAAGCAGATGAAAAACTGCTGAAGGCTGCTGATGAAAAAGTACAAAAGGCAGCAGATGCTGAACTGAAAAAGAAAGCAGACGAAAAGCTGCAGAAAGCAGCCGACGAGAAAGTACAGAAGGCAGCAGATGCCGAACTGAAAAAGAAATCGGAAGAAAAGCAGCAGGAAATAAAACAGGAGCAGCAAAAAATTGCATTCGAAGCCGGGCAGAAAATAAAAAAGAAAGCCGATGAGAAGATGCAAAAAGCTACCGAACCGGAACTGAAAAAGAAAGAACAGGAAGGTAAAAAGAAAGCAGAAGATAAAATACAGCAAACCATCCAGCGCAAAAACGCGCAGGAACAGCAGCGCCAGGTTTCAAATGCACAGGTTACACAGCAGGTTCACGAACCCAAACAACGCAGCCACGAGGTAACCGAAAAAGACCTGCGCCGCAAACCGGAACAGAAAGAAGAAGAAAAAATTAAAAAGAAGGACGAACCGTTAAAGAAAAAAGCGGAAGAAAAACCACAAAAGAAAAGTGAAGAAAAAGTACAGCAGAAAGCAGCAGTAAAAGTGCAGAAGCAGGCCGTGGTGCAACTGGTACGCACCATTACCCCTGCCCCGCCCGCACCCCGCCGTACGGCGAAGGAAGAAGACAAGATCAAGAAAAAAGCAGACGAAAAACTGCAGAAGGCTTCCGAAGAAAAAGTACAGAAGTCAGCTGAAAAAGTAACAGGTAAAGACGGGATACATCCCGTCGCACCTGCTGTTGCAAAAACAACTATCGCCCGCAGCATCCTGCCGAAAGAAGATGACAAGCTGAAAAAGAAAGCGGATGAAAAGCTGCAGAAAGCAACGGAAGAAAAAGTGCAGAAGGCCGAGGTAAAACCGCAGCTCAAAAGTGAGTCCGCTACTGCCGCAGTACCTGTGCGTCTGAAAGAAGAAGATAAACTGAAAAAGAAACAGGACAAACCGGAAGCGGTAGAAAAACCAACACCGGAAAACCTCGTTACACCTGCGTTTGAATCACAACTGGCAAGCACAATGGGCGGCGGCCGGGCGATGGATGATGCAACACGTGCCTATATGGAATCCCGTTTCGGGGTTGATTTTGGTGCGGTGCGGATCCATACCGATGCCACAGCAGCGAAATTATGCATCGAAATCGGAGCCCAGGCTTTTGCTTATAAAAACCATCTGTTTTTCAGTGCCGGCAGGTATCAGCCAGGAACTGAGCGTGGCAAATTTCTGCTCGCGCACGAATTAACGCACGTTATCCAGCAAGGATATGCACCGGAAGCAGATCCTGCACAGCCGGTAAAATCGCCGGTGGTAGCCACTAAAAAAGAAACCGTTCAGCGCAATGTCGAAATCAAACAGGCCCCGCCATCCATTCAGCGCGTGGGCATACGCGATTCGCTGGCGGCGCTTGCTGCAAACATACCGGGCTGGACGTTGCTCACCCTCGTGATCGGCCGCAACCCGATAAACAACGAAGTGGTTGACCGGAATGCGCTCAATGTGCTGCGGGCATTTATGGGATTGATCCCCGGCGGCGAAATGTTGTTCCAGGTACTCAGCAGTTACGGCATCATGGAAAAAATTGCCACCTGGACCGAGCAGCAGGTGGATGCACTGGGCATTACATACAGCGCATTGAGCCAGGCCTTCGGCCAGTTTGTAGAGGGCCTGGGACCAGGCGATATTTTCAGTCCGGGCGATGTGTGGGAACGTGCGAAAAATATATTCACCCCATTTATAACACGCATCGGCAATTTTGTTTCTTCATTGATTTCGCAGGCCATCGCCTGGCTGAAAGAAAAATTCATGAAGCCGCTTAGCGAATTCTGCGTGCAGATACCGGGATACAAATTGGTTACCGTATTGCTCGGCAGCGATCCGTTTACGAACGAAGCGGTTCCGGCCACGGCCATGAATGTGGTGAAAGCATTTGCGGAATTTATCCCCGGCGGAACCGAAAAAGTAAAAGAGCTGGAAGAATCAAAAGGACTGCAGAAAGCTTACGACTGGTTTATCCAGGAAACAACTGCCCGAAACCTCACCTGGGCGCGTATTGCAGGTACGTTTGCCACCGCATGGAATTCGCTTAAATTAGAAGACGTACTTGCACCGGTAGCCACACTGCAGCGCATCGGTGCCACCTTCAGTCCGTTGTTTACCGACCTCGTTGGTTTTGCACAGGCCGCCCTCATGAAACTGCTCGAAATTATTTACGAAGCGGTAATGGGTGCAGGTGGTTCATTAGTGCTTTCCATCATCAAAAAATCAGCGGCTACATTCAAAACCATTATCCAGAACCCGGTTGGTTTTCTCGGCAATCTCGTAACAGCCGTGGGTATGGGCATACGCCAGTTCGGTGGCAACATCCTGAAACACTTGCAGACCGGTGTAATTACCTGGCTCACCGGCACACTCACCAAAGCAGGAATCACGCTGCCTGAAAACTGGGATCTGAAAGGTATTCTCGGACTTATAATGCAAATACTGGGCTTAACATGGCCACGAATCCGCACGGTAGCAGTGGAAGTATTTGGAGCGAATGTGGTCGACAAAGTTGAAAAAATAGCAGGCTTTGTAATGGATGTTCGAGAAAAAGGATTTATCCAAACCATCAAAGACCGTGTAAACGAATACTTCACAGGTTTGAAGGAAATGGTACTCGGCAAAATTAAATCCTTCATCCAGGAAAAAATTGTGATGGCAGGTATTGCCCAGCTGGTATCGTTGCTTTCGCCGGTTGGCGCAGTAATCCAGGCCATCATCAAAACGTACCAGACGGTAATGTTCTTTGTGCAGAAAATCAACCAGATTCTGCAATTCGTAAACTCCGTGGTTGATTCGATTGCAAGTATTGCAGCTGGATCACTTGGAGCAGCTGCCGCATACATTGAACAGACGATGGCCAGGACCATCCCGCTTATCCTCGATTTCCTGGCACGAATGATCGGCCTTGGGGACATCAGTGGAAAAATAAAATCGGCGATGGAAGCGGCGCAGAATTTTATTATGGGTAAGATCAGGCAGGGGATGATGTGGGTGAAGGCGATGGTGATGAAACTATTTAAAATGGGTGACCCGAAAGATCAGCCGGGCGATGCAGAAGCGAAAAAACCAACACCAATGAATGGTGCCAGCCATAACATCGTACTGACACTGAAAAAAGGGAAGGTCGGGCTTCAGATTCACAGTAACCCGGCTGATCTGATACCTGCTATTGATAAAGCAATCACCGAAGTCTCAAAATCGGGAAGAAAGAATGATGAAAAATCGATGATTAATACCACGCTTGGCCTTGCGCGAACTGCAGCCAGTGATGTAAAATTTGAAGTAGAGGCGCAGAAAAATGAAATTATAAAAGGTGCAAAAACCGGGGAAGAAAACCAAAAATTGCAACAGGCTACAGAAAGCAAACTGGCTAAAGTTGCAGTACAACTGCAGGCCGTTGCTTCAGGTTGGAAAATCAAAGCATTGGAAGACTTTTTTAAAGCACCGCCCGACAAACGTTTCATACCGGGTAGTGCGGGCGACTTTATCCGGAATAACCTGTATGATAGCATGCACGGATGGTCTGCTTTCAGTGCTTCATACAGGTCAACCAATGTGCCTCTTGTAATCGCCAATATTGTTAAAATTCAAACTGACGCAAATACTGCTGCTGCTGCAAATAAAACTGCTGATCTGAATAAAGCCATGAGCAGCTGGACTGCCGAAATTGCAGCAGGAAGAGTTGACAAGGGGGCTAACATTTTCTCATATAACCCAAATGCTATTCAATACCATACCGATCACGTCGAACCACTTGCCAAACGGTGGAACCGAATCGGAAAGAAAAGCGACGATGGTACACGTGGCGGACATTTAACTACAAACCTGCAGATATTAACACAGAAACAAAACACATCAAAAGGCTCGGGCAACGTGTCCTATGATAATTATGTTGAGAAAACATTTACAAGCAGCATTGCATCAGGTGGTATGCCAAACGCACTTGAAATCGGTGGGCAAAAATTCACCGATGCCTCTGGAACACCGTTAGCATAAAATACACCATAAATGTAACACCGCGAATTCCAAATGAGCACCTCATCCAAATCGAAAAACAGAGGCAAGTCGGCCACACCGCCCAACCTGCCAGAGATGCGTCACAGGTCAAGCAAAAAAAGATAAACACCAATTAATAACTGTTCAAAACTTTCAAAAAACGCATCCCAATAAATAACTAAATTGCTGCATCAGGTAAAATGCCGGTTACAGCTCAAAAATATAAACCTAATTGAACCTGTTACGTTAAACTGATCATGGCCGCACCCGCAACTACCGCACCCGCAAAAACCAAGTCTGTTACGCCCACCGTAACAAAAGACCAGGCTGCGCGTCAACCTGCCGCCGAAAGTGCAGACGGCAAACGCATGTTCAAACGGCAGAACGGGGAAATGATTGAGCTGCCGCCGGACATGTCCATTTTTGAGGCCATCAAAATTGAGATGGAGGCACTCGCCGCAGAGAAAAAACTCGGCAAAGGCCCGCCACCCAAACCGGTTCCGGTAATTAAGAAAGACAAAAAAGAACCCGAGAAGAAAAAACCAAAAGGCGATCAGAAAAAGAAAGGTCCGGGCGACAAAGGAAAAGGCAAAGGCGGTGGTGCCGGAAAAGCAGCCATGCTCGCCGTTGGCAAAAGCCTGGTTTCAAAATACCTCGTTGGCAAAGCGTCACCGGTACTTATGGCCGGCATTGCCAAACTGGCGAAACTCAAAATGAATGAGCAGACCCATGAAGACGCTGCGCAGAAACTCGGCAACACAACCAAAGCCGTGGTTCATCCCCCGTCGGAAGGCCAGGCCAAAAGCAATACCGGCCAGGTGGGCGATGTGGATGCCAAACCCGCACCCAAACCCGATCCGCAAAAAGCAAAAGACAAACTGAAACAATCGCTGGAAGAAAATATTCCATCCAGCATTGAAGACGTTGATAATTTCAAGAAGAATAAAAAAGGCCAGCACATCTCGTCTGATGTAATGGGTGTAGTGAATACCGATAAAAACGCGGTTACAGGTACATTTAACGAAGTAACCGCAACGCCAGCCCCTGCCCCACCCGAACAGATTCCCGAAGCACTGCCGCCGGAAGAAGTGCAGCCCGCCACTCCCGGCATGAACCTCGGCACTGGCGCCGTTGCGCCGCTGCAGAAAGAACATACCGACGTAAGCAATTACAACAAAGAAGCGGATGCCAAACTGCAGGAAGAAGGCGTTTCGCAGGAGCAGCTGGATATGGTTGACAGCGGCGACCTCGCCGAAGCCAACAAGGAAAAGAAAGACATGAAGAAAAAGTCGGTGACCGAGCCGGCGCAGATCACCCAGTTTGCAAAAACCGAAACAACGAAGATCGATACCGATCTGAAAAAAGAAGAAACCAAGGAAAAAGACAACCTCAAAAAACAACGCAAGGGCGCGCTCGGCAATACGGCCGGAAAACAGAAAGCCACAAAATCAGCGCTCGAGAAAAAACGCGAAGAGGTTGCCGCAAAAATTAACCTGATTTATACCACCGCGCAAACCAGTGTCAAGAAAAAACTCGACAACCTGGAAACCGCGGCCATGAAAAAATTTGATGACGGCAACGCCGCCGCATCCAAAGAATTTGAAGACAATGTAAAACGCGAGATTGACGCGTTCAAAGACCGCCGCTACTCCGGGTTCTGGGGCTGGGCCAAAAAAGCGAAAGACTGGCTGCTCGGCATGGACGACCTGCCGGAAGTGAAAGCCATTTTCGACAACAACCGTGCAGCATTCGTTGGAAAAATTGACAAACTCGTTGCCGAAATCGGTGAAGAGAACAAACGCGTGGTGCAGGAATGTAAAGACGAATTAGCCAACGCGAAAAAACAGATCAAAGAATACGTTGACAAACTGGGACCCGACCTGAAAGATGCAGGCAAAAAGGCTCAGGATGAAATGAACGAAAAGCTCGAAGAGCTGGATAAGTTCGTTGCCAAGAAAGAAGAAGAATTACAGAACAAGCTCAAAGACAAACAGCAGGCGGCCATCAAAGCTATTGACGAGAAGATTGAGAAGATGAAGGAAGCCATGTCGGGCGCGTTGTCGAAACTCGGCAAGCTGCTGCTGCTGGCTGCGAAAAAGTTCTTTACGTGGGCACTCGAAAAATTCGGGTTCTCGCTGGCGGATATCGAAGGCATCATCAACAAAGGTGCCGCGGTACTGAAAGCCATTTTCACCCAGCCGATCAAATTTGTAAAAAACCTGATGAATGCAGCCCTCACCGGCTTCAAAAACTTCGGCAAAAACTTCCTGAAACATTTGCAGGATGCACTGTTTGAATGGTTAACCGGGTCGCTGGAGGGACTCGTCTTGCCCAAGACCTGGAATGCCCAGGGCATATTGGGCCTGCTGCTCCAGATGATCGGTATCTCCTACCAGAACATCCGCAAACACATGGTTACCGTAATGGGCGAACCCGTGGTGGCCGGACTTGAAAAATCGTTTACGCTGGTTAAAACACTGATCACCGAAGGCCCGATGGCTGCATGGGAACAGCTGAAGGAAATGGCCGGTGAAATGAAAGAAGCCTTCATCGAAGCGGTGAAAGATTTCATCAAGATGAAAATTGTGGAGCAGGCCATCCAGTGGCTCGTGAGTTTGTTTGTGCCCGGCGCCGGTATCATCAAAGCCATCGTGGGCATTTACGATACCGTGATGTTCTTCATCCAGAAAGCCAAAACCATCATGCAGATGGTGGGCAACTTCCTCAGCTCCATCAGCGACATTGCTGCCGGTAACATCGGCGCCGCTGCCGATGCCATGGAAAACGGCCTTGCGCGTGGACTTTCGCTGGTGATCAACTTCCTGGCGGCTTTGCTGCGGTTGAATGGCATTACTGCAAAAATCAAAGCGGCGCTGGAGAAAATACGTGCGAAGGTGGATGGGGTAATGCATAAGGTGGCGGTTTGGATTAAGGATAAGGCGGGGAAAATGTTTGGTGGAATAAAGGACGCTGCAACGAATGCCAAAGACAAACTCTTTGGATTTTTCGGTATTAAAAAACAGTTCACCAATAAAGAAGGAGAGAATCATACAATCTATATCGAAAAAGAAGGTGATCATGAAGAAGTAATGATGGCTTCAAAACCTGTTAAGATCCGAAAGTACCTGGAGGAGAAGCGAAAAGACCTTGCCGGAACGGAAGACATCAAATATGTTGATCAGGCAGAATCAATTTTATCAAAGGTCATATTAATGATCAAACACGGTCAATCAACCAAAAAACCGGAAGAAAAAGACAGAAAAGAAATGCTGGAATACATAACCCAGTTAAGCCAGGCATTTCAAAAAATTGGAGGTAATTTTGATCCGGCAACTGATTTCCTTGATGCAGAATACCCAGCAGCAAGTGGAAATCCGCCCGAATCTGTAAATGCATTTAATCTCAGTGCCGGCAAAATCAGAGCCGGGCAGGCAGCCAAAGGCGCAAATTATGGTACCTCGGGCTATTCTTACATGAAGTCATTGAATGATAATGACCAGTTGATCGAAAACTGGGTACAGGCTCACTTAATACCAGATGCATTAGGAGGGTATGTAATTGCCTCAAACCTGGTAGCCGTACCCAATCATATTAACTCGAACATTACTATTTTTGAAGATCAGGCAGCTAAAGCAATAGGCTCTTACACAAGAGGTGGAAAAAAAGGCGCCGGCAATCAGAGCGGAAATATGATTTGGTATAAAACCAAAGTTGAATACTATTCAGAACAGGTTGTAGACACTGCTGGCAATAAACACACATTTGCAAAAAAATATCACGCAAATTTTGGAATCTATGCCTTTTTAGGAAAAACAGCTGGCAAACCCAAATGGCAGCTGATGCCGCAACCACTTGTTGGTATTGACAGGAATATTCCACATCCAAGAACGTCAATAAAACAAGGCGGAGTTGCCAAATACCTAAGTTTGAATTTCAGCCCGGGAGAAGAATTCAGAAACCACCCGACACATCCGTTAAACAAAAAGGTAGTTGAGGTTATTAAAAAACTCAGGCCTTACACATCTCTGCAGGACTTTAAATCTCGAATGAGTCAGGAACTTCACACCAATTCGTACAAGTTTCTGCTGAAAACTCAGGTTATGACGATTTCAAATGCTGAAGCGACGGCAGATCACATCCTGTCTACTCCAAACCTGACTTTAAAGAATGCACCTAAATAACAGCCAAACCAACATCAGAAAATGGATTTTACAACACATTTAGAAAATACAATAAATAAAATAAATGCGTTCGGCAATATTACTCTGCAAACAAGTAAGGCTCCCCCTGCTGCAAACGAATTGATTTTACAGGTAGCCGATATCCTTAAAACCCAACTGAATCAGGATATAATTTCATATTATTCAGAAATGAATGGCTTCAACATAAACTGGGAGGCAGGCAACGGAATATACCCCTCACCTTCAGGTGCTCTGAAAATTTCAAGTCTTGAAATGGCCATCGGAGGGAAATATCAAAAACTGAAGTCAAACAATCATACAACTGCTCACGAAGGTGTTTTGTGGAATGATTCAACGCCAAGGTCTTTAATCAAGACTCTGAAAACACACAAATTGGTTGAAACTGTTTTCGGAATGAATTTCGCTGCAACATTTGATTATACCATACAGACCAGCAAAACACCCATTTTTCTTGTCTATGAGAACGCAATTTACGACTCCGGGCTAACATTTTCCCAATATATTAAGTATAGCCTTGATGCCTTGGCGATTGTGGCTGCACGTATGGCCCTTTTGCAGGAAGATAAAGTCCATGCAATTACAAATGAAGTAGACTTACTACTTTATGAAAATACACTAAAGTGTTCGTTTACAGCCGAACTTGTGAAATATTTTAAAATCCCCCGCTAACCCACCTTCTCCACCAAATCCACCAACCGGTTAGAATACCCCATCTCATTATCATACCACCCGAACACCTTCACCATGTCCCCAACAATGGAGGTGAATTCGGCGTCGAATAAACACGAGTGCGGATTACCTACCACGTCAATAGATACAATCGGATCTTCGGTGTATTCGAGTACGCCTTTCAGTTCGCCTTCTGCTGCTTTTTTAAATGCAGCATTTATTTCTTCTGCGGTACAGGGCTTTTGCAGTTGTACAGTAATATCAGTAACAGAACCATCCGGCACCGGAACGCGGATACCGCAACCACCTAATTTGCCTTCCAGGTGCGGAAAAATTTTAGTGATGGCTTTTGCTGCGCCGGTTGACGTCGGCACCATCGAAACCGCGGCAGCGCGGGCGCGGCGCAGGTCTTTGTGCGGGGCGTCGTGCAGGCGCTGATCGCCGGTGTACGAGTGAATGGTGGTGATGTAACCATCGTTAATACCCCAGTTATCATCCAGCACCTTAATCATCGGCGCGGCGCAGTTGGTGGTACACGAGGCGTTTGAAATAATCACATCTTCCGGCGAAAGCAGGTTGTCGTTTATACCAATAACAACCGTTTTAATATCGCTGCCTTTGGGCGGCGCTGATAGCAATACTTTTTTCGCACCAGCTGTGAGGTGTTTCGATGCGCCTTCTTTATCGAGAAAAATGCCGGTACATTCCAGCACCACATCAATGTCAAGTTCTTTCCACGGCAATGTTGCCGGATCTTTTGCGGCAGTAACGCGAATGCGTTTTCCGTTTATGATCAGCGCGTCGGCTTCATGCGTTACCGTTCCGTCAAAGCGGCGGTGCACCGAATCGTACTTAAACAGGTGTGCAAGTGTTTTGCTGTCGGTAAGGTCGTTTATGGCAACCACTTCAATATTGCTGCGTTTCAGCATAACACGCAAACTCATGCGGCCGATGCGGCCAAAACCATTGATTGCAACGCGGATGGGTTTCATATTTTATTTTTTGTGTAAAACAAAAATAGCGGACTGATGTTCTGTTGAACCTGTTCCCAAAGTTACATAAAGCAAAACGCCCCCGGCTGAACCGGGGGCGTTTGATGCAAAATTATTTGAGGCGGCTTAGCGCAGTTTCACAAAACGTGAAGTGCCTACGCGGCTGTTGCCACTGGTAATGTTAATGAGGTAGGTACCCACCTGCAGGTTTGCAGCATCAAAACGGATGGTGTTTTCACCGGCAGTAAGCTGGCGATACACCTGGGTCAGCACACGTTTGCCCTGCAGATCATAAATCTCGAGGGTAGCGTCGCCGCCTTTAGCCATTTTGAAGGTTGCACTTGCACCTTCGGTAACCGGGTTCGGGAATACCTTGATGTCCAGGTTCGCAACGTTGTTGTTCGGGCTGTACGGATCGTTGATGCTGTTCGGCTGCTGCCACGATGATTCATCGCGCCAGATACCGCGGCCATGTGTACCGATGTAGAACACACCGGCATTCTGGATTTCCCACGGATTGTAACGGGCCTGGCGGATCATCAGAACCGGAACACGCGGCAGGCCACCCGAAACAGACGGCTGCCAGTTCAGGCTGGCTGAAGAAGCAGTGATATCAGCACACTCGTAAACACCGTATTCTGTTCCTACCAGCACACGGTTGTTTACATATTTATCAAACGAACAGCTGTAAACCGGCATGTCAATCAGTTTGTTTGAACCGGTACCCTGTTTCGAAGTGAAGTTCGGTGTCGGTGCAGAAGACACACCGGCAGTAGTTGCAGTGGTACAGAGGTAAACATACGTTGATGCACCGTAGCCGCCGACAGTTACAATCAGGCGGTTCTGGTTGTTCGGATCAACATCAATACCGGTTACATACTGGCCGTTGAAGCCTGCAATTTTGGTACAGGTTATCGGTGTAAGAACACGTGCGGCATTGGCACTGTCAAGATCGGCGTGTGCCGAATCGCGTACCGAATTCAATCCTGAAATACGATACAGTGTACCAGCTCCGGTGCCTACATACAGGTGATCGCCATCTGCTGACCATTTCATGGTTGAAACTTCGCCGCTGAATGCGCTCGGTTTCGAACGTGCTGCAGCAATTTTAATCCATTCCGGGGTCTGCGAGAAATCAAGCGGTGCTTTGCAAAGCATTACACCACGATCTGTTCCCGATCCGGCTGTACCCGATGTAGTGAAACCTACAACGAGGCGCGCCTGAACCGGATCCTGAATTTTTACGGTGTCGCCCGGGTTGATGGTTGCGAGGTTCAGGTAAGTGTACGGCAGGTTGTGTGTCATACTGTTCAGGAACATCTGGATACCCGAATTGTAACGCACATAATAATGTGCTGCCAGCAGCTGACCATTGGTCGGCATGTTGTTCAGCGTAATTGTAAACGAACCATTGGTCTGTACTGTGCCTGAACCGTCACCCGAAAGTGTTCCGGCAGCATCGCATGCTACAGTATCAACACCTACGGTGAAGAATACGCTGTCGAGTACAATGGTTGCATTCGGCTGGGCCGGAGTAATTGTTCCGGTAAATGTTGAAATGTTACCCGGAGTGAGGGTGATGTTCTGCGTAATATCGCTGTTGATAAACGTGATCGAATCAACGCTGCTGGCCAGATTGCGGTTTTCGTAAAGCGAAATCGGTGTAACGAAGTTTGCTGCGCTTGTTCCGATACCGGTATAGCTGCTAATACGTGCATTGTAAAACGAAGCTCCGCTGGAACCACGGTTTGACGAACGATCTAACGAACCATAATATACGGTTGTAAAGAACGCGTTCGGGTTCAGGTACGAAATCTCCGTATGACCACCGTCGCCGCCGCTGATACTTACAGCCGACATGGCCGTGTTTCCGAGTCCGTCAACAAACTGGGTGCCGTTATCCTGGGTTCCTGCTGCTGCTACTGCGCGTGAGGTTGCCGAATAATCCATGGCTACCGAGTAACACTGTGTTACACCGTAACCTTTGTTAGCTGCAATCCAGGTTGCTCCTTTGTTGAATGATTTTCCTACACCGCCGTCGCTGCCAACATAAATTACGTTGAAGTTGGTGGGGTGGAAAAGAATGATGTGTTTGTCCGAGTGTACATACCACGGGTTGAACGGTGAAGCCGGGAATTCAAATGCGGCACGTGTCCACTGACCTGCGGGCGGGTTGTTCGTAACCATTTCCCATTTCCAAAGTTCTACACCACCGAAGAAAGCACGGCCCGGATCGCTCGGGTCAACTGCCACAGCGTTGTCGTAATCGCCCTGGCCGTTTGTACCGAACGGTTCAAAGGTCGGGTTGCCACCGAGTGCCAGTGTAGTCCAGTTGGTACCACCGTCAACTGAAAGATAAACACCCTGCAGTGTGGCGGGCGAAGCTTTGGCAGCCATCGCATAAATATAATTCGGATTGGAAGGTGCAATTGCAAATTCAACACGACCTGTTGATGACGGGAAGCCAGTACCAATAGGTTGCATGTTTACAAATGTTCCGCTGTTTCCGTTCGGCGAAATCCACGGCTTGTTGGAAACACCGGCAATAACGGTTCCGTTTGATGCCACATCAACGTCAGAGCATTTACCCTGCTGGGTGATGTTGTTTACAACTACCGGGTTTACCCAGGTTGCACCACCGTCATCGGTCATCATCATGCCTTTGTTGGTACCGGCATAAATACGGTTCGGGTTGGTCGGGTCGGCCGCCATTTTGTTTACGGAGGTCCACTGGCCCGAAGTTGAGTTCGAGTCGGGAACAGTAGTGCTAAGACGGGCAAAAGTAGTACCGCCATCTGTTGATTTCCAGATACCGCCGCCAATGAATCCACCCGCACCGGTTCCGAGGAGGTAATATAAACCTTCACCGGTACCGAAGTACAGATCGCCGTTGGCTGCCTGGCAGATTGTAGAAATGCAGTTGTTACGCATCGTAACTAACTGCGGGTGCTGCGCCCAGTTTGCACCGGCATCGTTTGATACCCACAGACCGCCCGAAATACCGCCCGCATACATGCGGTTCGGGTTGGAGCGGTCAATCAGCAGCGCACGTGTACGGCCGCCAACGTTATCCG
>CALRZN010000024.1:0-81781 GCA_943372645.1 Chitinophaga pinensis
GTAACCTGGACCGTAACCGACGTAAACGGTAACAGCGCAACCTGCACACAGAACGTAACCGTTACGGATAACCAGGCACCGGCAGTAACCTGCCCGGCCAACATCACACTGGCGGCATGTACATCCACTGCAAGCTGGACTGTGAATGCAACGGATAACTGTGGAATTGCTTCCATCGTATCTACACCGGCTTCGGGATCAACCTTTAACTACGGTACTACCGTGGTGAATGTGGTTGTAACTGATATTCACGGTAACGTTTCTACCTGTTCGTTTACAGTAACCCGTGCAAACGCACTGTTTGCAGGTATTTCATCGCTGCCGGTTTCGCCGGTAGTAACCTGCGGCTATGGTCCGGGAGCCAACATCGTAATCGGTTACGGTAACGGCCCGACTTCATTACCGCTGAACTCGTTTGTATCAGGCGGCACCCCGGCGTACACGTACTCGTGGTTCCCGTCGAGCAACCTGAGCAATGCATCGAGCCCGAACCCGGTATTTACACCGAACCTGACTACCGGCTGTTCGAACTACAACTACACGCTTACTGTAACAGATGCCAACGGTTGTGTGGCAACACAAACAGTAACTGTTAAAGTGGTTAACGTAGTTGCGCAGTACAACCCGAACGGTTCTGTGAAAAAGGTGAAAATGTGTCACATCACCAGCAGCGCTACCAATACCGAAGTGGATATTGAGATCAGCGTAAATGCGGTACCGACACACCTTGCACACGGCGACTGCCTGGGCGATTGTAACGATGATTGTGATCCGAACGCACGTTTTGGACACATCACCCACGACGATCATTACCAGGGTGGAAAAGTAGACGTAGTACCGAACCCGAACAATGGTTCATTTGGTCTTGAAATCGTTCCGGCAATTCCGAACACGGAAGTTACCGTAATGATCTTCGATCTTACCGGAAAACTGTTCTTCTCGCGTACCTATTCGGATGTAACATTTATCCACGACGACATTGATCTGAACCAGATCAGCGGCGGCGTAGCACCAGGTATGTACCTTGTGAAAGTGGTGAATGATGAATATGTATTCACTAAAAAAGTAACTGTAGCAAAATAGTTTCTGCTGCTTCAGCTTTATGTACGGGGCGTTCCGAAAGGAGCGCCCCGTTTTTTTTGATACGTACTGCGGGCCGGATGGCCGTACTGCAAAAAGTGTAATTTTGTTTTTACGGAACTGACCCTATGAAAACAATCCTCGTTGTTAACGGCGAAAACTGGTGGCCGGAATACCTGCCCTATGAAACCGTTGTACAGAAAAAAATCCAGCACAGCGAATGGTTGCTCAAAGACGGTAATCTCATCGTGCTTGATGAGGCCGGCGTTGTGGAACCCGATCTCATCCTCTGGCGCGTGGGAGCTATAAAACCCGATCCGAAACACCGCACCGTGCTCGAAATCATCCGGCACAGCGGCGTGCCTTGCGTGAATAATGCGGATGCACTGCTGCAGGGCTACGACCGGCTCAGTATGTTGCAGATGCTTAAAAACTGCGGGTTACCGGTAATTCCTTTTGAAGTGGCTTCGTCTGCTTCGCAACTGAAAAACATCGGTATGCCTTTTCCGTTCGTGGTAAAAGCAGGTAACTATCACGGCGGTTTCGGAAAAGCATTGGTTGAAAACGATGCACAGTGGCAGGACATCAAAGATGTACTGTACATGAGCAATGATTATGTAACCGTAGAACCCTTTATCCGTTACGATAAAGACATCCGTTACCTCGCCTGCGGCGATAAGGTGTGGGCCATGGCGCGCAAAGGCAAATTCTGGAAAGCGAATGTGGAAACCACCGACTTTGTGCTTATTGAACCCAATGCCGAACTTACCTCCCATGTGAAACACCTGAAAGCCATGCTCAGTGCCGACATCGTAGCCATTGATGTGCTCGAAACCGCAGATGGTGAGCCGTTTGTGGTGGAGTACAATGATATTCCCGGCATTACCGGTTTCCCGGAGGAAGTGCGGAAGGAACTGGTGGTCTGTGTTTTGAAGAAGCTGTAACTGCCCGTACTTGTTTTTTACCGCAAAGTTTCGCTATGTTCTGCGCAATGTTTCGCAATGAAGCATAGCGTCACTTTGCGCCAAACGTTGCGGGTGCGATGGGATGTGCGGAAGCCATTGCGTTTACGTAAGGCAGTACAGTTCTACGAACTTAATTATGTACCACCATCACTTTCCCTGATTCAATATACGAGCCGTCCGTTTTATTCAGCCGGTAGAAATACAATCCGGCCGGAAGTTCCGCCGTGTAAAACGTCGCTTTATCATTGGTGAAGGTGGCCGATGTAACCAGCTGGCCACGCAGATTCAGCAACTGGCAGGTAACCGCTTCGGCCTGGTTGGTAACCACCGTAAACGACGTGGTGGCCGGGTTCGGGTAAGCAAGTGTACTTTCTACTGCTTCTTCAATAATGGAACTGCAATCGTTCGCAGCGTTGTACGTCGGGTTGGCGAGTCGTACAAACCGTGTTGTTGTTCCGCTGCAGCGGCCCATGGTCTCATCGATGTATTGTGTGCCGAAACTCATGCTGTCTACTATCACGCCGTTACTGTCACTCAGGAATACCTGGTCGCCGTCTGCATCCAGGAAAAAGTCGGTGTGTGCAGGCGCTGCAATCGTGTTGTCGCCGTCGGCCCAGATGGTAACATACCCGTTTGCGGGAATCACGAGGTTTTCGGGTAATGCAAACTTATTTAAGTTGCTCAGTTCATCGCTCAGGTACAGCCCGTGCAGGTGGAGCGGGGCAGCAGTGGTGTTATACAACTCAATCCAGTCTTCGTGCTGGTGATCGCTGTCGGTGGTGTCTGTCTGATTCACGGCCATCACTTCGTTGATAATAATATTTCCTGCAACCGGTGAAGCAAGATTGGACGTGAATGTGTAGTAGTTGTATTCCGCACGCTCCGGCGAAAATAATCCCGCAGCGGCATTTTCCGCATAAATGTAATACTGCATTTTATACGAAGTAACTGCAATGCCTGCGCCGTACACATTATCACCGGCAGCCCCGTCGTGGTGCTGTCCGTCATCGTACATCGTGGTGCGCACAAACCGGTTATACACCTGGTCGCGGTAACCGAGCTGCACCAATGTGGCGTTCGTGGAAATACAATTGATCCAGGCGCTGTCGTTATAAACCGGAATCTGCGGACTTACATTGATCGCGGCGATGGTGGGCGGCGTTTGCTGAAAGATGGTTGTAGCTGCAAGATACGTTGCGCGGTTGTCCATCAGGTCGGTTAAACCCGGCGTTGCACCTACGCCCGTTGTGAGGCTTTGCTGAAACTGACTGTAGCTGTAAAACGAAAACGTTTCGTTCTGCACCGATGTATCTACCAGTGCCTGCAGCGTTTGTGCCTCCGTTTCGTACAGGCCGTTTGCAAAATAATCATTCGTGATGGTGCGCAGGTGCGCCATGTACATGCGTTTGTACAGTGAATCCGAAAGCAGTTTCATAATCAGCGGGCGCGCGCCGTAAGTGCTATGCAGTAATGGCGTCATCTGTTGCATGCCGCTGGTGGAAAGTACGCCGGTGCCGGTTGACTGGAACCCGCCGAAGCACATGTTCAGGTCCCAGATGATGGGCTGGAAACGCCCGTTGTCATCGCGGTACAGGTAATAGTTCTGCGCAAACGCGCCGCTGTAACTGTCGAGGTTTACGGTAACGTTGTTAAACGCCAGCATCCACAGTGCGCGGTCAATATCAAGTATCGTATCGAGCTCCGGAAAATTATTCGCAAGCGTATCGCACAGGCCGATGAGGTCTTTCCACGCCAGGTCCGATTTGATTTCGTACCGGCTGTAATAGTTTGTGCTGTCTGTTCCAAGGTACAGCAGGTTCGGAATATTTCCGCTTACCACGCTCACCGGGTTGCATTTGAAAAAACTATTGTTGTTCGAATAAAAATGTTCTCGGTTAAACCCGTTGTCAATGTCTTCGGCACTGCTGTACACACCGTAGTAAACGCCGTTTATTTTGATGCGTGTAAAGTTACAGCGGGGCGCAGGCATGTAGTTGCGCAGTATTTTGTAACCAAGCACTTCGCGTACCGAAGTCGGATCGGCAAAACCGGTACTCAGTTTAATGTCGTTGCAGCCGTCGTAATCGGCACTGTCGTGGATGTAATTCAGTTTGATGTGCAGCGGGTTTTTGCTGCGTGTGGAATCGTATGAACTGTTGCCTTTGTATTTTACGCCAACACTGTCAAACACCTCGCCATTGATGATGACCTGCGATGCCATGGTGTAGGATTCTGCACCATACTTCGCCGTATCCATCCGGTAATCCCAGTTGCTGAAGGGGAAAATGATTTCAATATCCTGGATGGTGTCAATGGCATAAAACCGTTCCTGCGCTTCCGTTCTGCCGGAAAACAGCATGAATATGCCTACGCTTATAACGCAAAAAAAAGACCGCAATCCTGTCATAATTTGTTTCCTGCAAAAAAAAGAACACCGATGTTTCTGCTGAAACACCGGTGTTTATTCGGTTTGAATTAATTCCGGATCAGTTTCTGAACACTGCGCACCCCATCGTCGCTGCTCACGCTGATGAAATACACACCGGGTTTCAGATCGCCCACATCCAGGCGGGCGGTGTCGTACACATAGTTGCGTGCATCTTTCACGCGGCGGCCGTTGATGTCAGTTACTGCAATGTGATGGATCAGTTTGTTATCGCTGAACGTAATGTTCACCACATCAGCAGCCGGATTCGGATAAAGACCGAACGCCGGAGCAAGTTCTGATTCATCAATACCGATCGTAGCGCATGTCGAGCAATACGAATAACAGATCGTAGGCAGCATCGTGTCTTTCGGTACCGTGGTCTGGCGGTTGCCGGCCTGGCTTGTACACCAGCCGGGCAATACTTCGAGGTCGCCGGTGCTGTTGCCGTTCGCGAATTTGTATTCGTGCTGGAACGAATTGATGCCGGTATCTACATACGCAATGTATTCATACACCACGTTGTCGAAACTGTAGAGGCGGGTAGTGGCCGGGTTCCAGCCCTGGAACAGGCCTGCAACGTGGGCACCGTTCGTGTTTACTGTTACCAGCGACATGTCCACATAAAAACGCATCAGGTATTTCCCGATCGGTGCGTTGCCGGCGTACATAATCGGACCAACGAGCTGCGTGTCGTTCGAAAGTGAGTCAATGTAAATCCAGCGGCTGTCGAGGAAGTTGTAATTCACCCGCGATTCGAGTGGCACAAATTCCTGGTTGTAGCCGTGAATGCCGTTCACAAATTTGAACTGGTAACACGCAAACGCCGGGATGTCAACCACCACACTGTAAATGTTGGTGTCGCTTACTTCCTGTGTCATCGGTGTAGAGTCGGTAATCCAGTCGCCACCAATGTAGCCGGCCTCCGACTGAAAATCACCGGCAATGTGCACGCCGCCGGTATCCACCACCTGCGCCGACATGTTCACGGCAAATTTTACTTTCTTCGCAAATGCGGAACAGCTGAGTAACACACAGGCTGCGGCAAGCATTATATTTTTCATGTTGTTGTTTTTAAATAGTGCGTTTTCTGCGAAGCCCTTACTTCATCAGCATTACCTTTCGGTTGATCCGGCCGATGTTTTCATTTTCCACTACCACCTGGTAAATGCCGTTAGCAAATTCCGAAAGATCAATGCGGGTTTCGTTGTGGACGCTGGTTACTAATTTGCCGTACGTGTCATATACAAACACGTTGAAGTCGTCGCCGGTTGCAGTGCCGTCTAATTGCAGCATGCCGGTGGTCGGGTTCGGGAACAGTTTCAGCACATTCGGATCGGCCTCGCTGATACCGGTGCTGAGCTGAAACTCATACGTGAGCGAATAGCTGTATGTGCATCCGTTCGCATCGGTAACACGTACCACGTAGTTGCCGCTTTGTGTAGCATTCACCGACTGGTTGGTTTCGCCCGGCATCAGTACGCCGTTAAAATACCACTGGTAGGTTGTTGCCGAAGTTGATGTAAGCGTATTGATGCTCTGCGAAATGGTCGGGATAGCCGGTGCTGCATTGTTTACATGGCAGGCCGAATAACGGAACGCCTGCGCCACAGAACCCGAAGCCACTTTGCTCCAGATTGTGGTGCCGGCAGGATCGGTTTCGTACATGCTGCCCGAAAGTGCGAGGCAGTACATGGTGTTGCCGTTCGGCAACTGCTGCGAGTTGCCCATGTTGCTCGTGCCACCGTTGCAGTTCAGGCGTGAAGTATAAGCCGAAGGCGCCCACGAGGTGTTTGGCGTGTAGGTGTAATTGTAATTCACCACCGGCGGCTGTGCCTGGTCAATGCACGATTGTGTGTTCGAAATGCCTTTGTTGTTCAGTGCCACAATGCGGCCTGCGTTCGGTGTGCCTTCCGGAATCCAGTGTGCATCGTGCAATACGTTAAAGTTGTTGTTGCCCGAAATACCGTAGTTGGAAGCATACCCCCAGCGGTACAGGAAATCGCCGCCGCGTCCGCCGTAACCGCCGGTGTGGCCTGCTGCTTCAGCGGAAGAGGTGCTGTGGTCAATTACATAAAACTCATCGGTGTTGTGTGCGCTTACCACGATCTGATCGAGCACCGGGTTGTAGTCAATCCCGTTCATGTGCCAGATCTCCTTGGTGATGGAGCTATTGATGTCAAACAGTTCCGGGTGATCGGTGGTGTTGGTTACATAATTGTCCTTGGCCGCATCAAAATCCTGGCAGAGGTGATCCCACAGGTGCCATTCCCATACAATGTTGCCGGTGGTTGCGCCGGTAGGCTGTACTTCAATAATTTTATCGGGCCACATGGTGATGGCCGATGAACAACCCGCCTGTGTTACCTGGCTCGATGATTTGAGTTCATACACAATCATCAGCACGTTGCCGTTTGGCATCGGGCAGATGTCGTGGTGCGAACATTCGGTGGTGGATGAAACCACGTAATCCCACAAAACGGTTCCGTTGTAATCCACTTTCATCACTTCCCCGCACATGCCGCCCCCGCTGAAGGAGTTACCGGTCTTTTTTACGGTACGTATCAATGTGCCGCCGGGTGCCAGGTAAGAAGAATACCCGGTTCCTTTGCCGCTGGCGTGTGTCCAGGTGTGATACGTTACGTTGGCCGTATCAATCAGATACGTCGTGGTGCTGTTCTGTACGCTGTAAAGCGTGTAATCGCCCCACTGCTGTGCGTTCAGCAGGCCTGTGGTGAGTAACGCTGCACCGGCAAGCAGGTTTTTGATGGTGTTGTTCGGCATGGTTGTGTTAAATTAAATTTTACCAAATATGGCTAAACCGTTAAAAGTAGAAAAATAATTGCGGTAAAGGGTAGGCTTTTATCGGCTAAAAAAGTTCCTGTATAAAAAAGAGATCATGGAATAAGTGGCAGTGGCAGGCAGCAGTGGCAGTAAGCTTGTTTTTCAGAAGATGAATCTGTTCCTTACGAAAGCACGACTGCCACTGCTGCCTCAGCCTGGGATCTTTTTTACAGGATCGTTTATTACCGTCAGTTCGAGCGGCAGTCGAGAACAGGTTTTATACGATCATACATCACTGTTCTCGACTGACGCACTGAACTGACGTAAGTATTTTAAATCGGGTCGGATTTAGTTGATCTATTTATTAAACACCTCAAAAAACGTTTGCTCATAACTGCCGCCGATGGGAATTTCGTGGCTGCCGATGTAAACGGTTTTGTTTCGCACGCTGCTGATGCGCGCGAGGGGAACAATAAACGAGCGGTGAATGCGCACAAAGTTTTTGGCCGGTAATTTTTCAACGATGTTTTTCATCGTCATGCGCGTTACAATCGGTTTCTGCCCGGTGACATGAATTTTGAGGTAATCGTCAAGCCCTTCTACCAGTTCAATGTCGCTGATGTTGATCTTCAGCAGGCTGTAATCGGCCCGTACCAGCAGGTGGTTTGTTTCCGATTTATCCGACTGGTGAATGAACCGGTGATATTCGCCGGCTTTGTTTACGGCCTGCATAAAACGTTCAAACGAATACGGTTTCAGCAGGTAATCCACCGCGCTCAGGTTAAATCCTTCCACGGCATAATCGGAATAGGCGGTGGTAAAAATCACCATCGTATCCTGCTCAATGGATTTGTAAAAATCAATGCCCGACATGGTTGGCATATTGATATCGAGAAACAAAAGATCAACCGGGAACTTGCGGAAATGCCGCAGTGCTTCGGCCGGGTTGGTAAATGTTTTTTCGAGACTGATGCGGGTGCCTTCGCCGGTTTCGGTGCGCCTGCAGAATGCCTCAATTACTTTGAGTGCAGGCGGTTCGTCGTCAATGGCAATGGCTTTAAGCATCAGAGGCGGATCTGTAAGGTTACTTCAAACGTGGATTCTGTTTCGTTCAGCACCAGTTCGTGGCGGCCGGGATAAACCAGTTGCAGGCGTTGTTTCGTGTTTTCCAGCCCAATTTCGTTTTTTTCTTCGGGATACGAAAGTGTTTTCACTTTGTGGTTGATCACGTGCATGTGAAAAACGCCGTCGTTTGTATTTACACCAATACCGATTTCCGATTTTTGTTCCGGGTTTACACCGTATTTGAACGCATTCTCTACAAACGGAATCACCAGCATCGGCGCTATTTTGCAGCCCATGGTGTTTCCCGAAACGGTGTAGTTAATGGTTGCGGTATCGCCCAGGCGTATTTCCTGCAGCGCCACGTAATCGGTGATGTATGCAATTTCTTTTTCGAGGGGCACAAATTCCTGTTTGGCATCGTTCAGCACGTAACGCATCATGCCCGAAAGTTTCAGTACGGCCTCCGGGGCCTGGTCGCTTTTTTCGAGGGCCAGCGCGTAAATACTGTTCAGCGAATTGAACAGGAAATGCGGATTGATCTGCGCTTTCAGGTACGAAAGCTCGGCGCGGTTCTTTTCTTTTTCGTATTCCTGCAGGCGGGTGCGGATGCGCAGCAGGAGAGCCGTTGCAAACACGACGAGAAACGGGAACAACGAATTGCCTGCAAAACGGATCAGGAAATGCCCCGGCCGCATTCCGGGCGGAGGCATACGCATACCCGGCGGTGGCCCATGCATCATCGGGTCGCCACCACCAATACCGGGAGGAGGCGCAGGCGCGTGCATACGGATGTCGCCAAGCAACGAAAGGAAATAGATGGCTGCAAATGATAACAATGTGGCCGCGATAAAAACGGTGTACCTGCGCGTGAAATAAAATTTCGGAACCAGGTAATAATACGCCCCATAAAAAAACAACAGCAGCAACACATAAAAAATAAAGTCGCGGCGGAAGAACCCGGAATTGAAAATGCCGAAACCACGGTCATTTTCAGGCGAAATCAGAAACGGTATCGCGAGGAAACCGATACAGCCAATCGTGTGAAGCAGGATCTGCCGGGAGTTGCTTTTCATCAGGTACAAAATAAACGACTATTTCCGTTGCTGCGGCAGGCATCGGTAAAGAGTATTTTTTTATAGGTGAACAAAGCCGATTCATAAATCCCCAAAACAAATTACATTTACTTTATAATCTACCCTGGAAGCGGTATGAAAAAATGGTCATTCCTTTTTGCCCTGGTGCTGCTGCTTGCAAATAATGCAAATGCTCAACTCGACAGTATCTACGTACAAAACACCTGGCGGAAATTTATCCTTCACCTGCCTGCCGGTTATTCCACCGCGAATCCGTATCCGCTCGTGATCAACCTCCACGGGCTGGCTGCAAATGGGGCGCAGCAGCAACTGTACTCGCAGTTTGACAATGTGGCCGATACCGCCGGGTTTATTGTTGTTTACCCGGACGGACTCAACAACCAGTGGAACCTGGTAACCGCCGTTGATGTTGATTTTATCTCACAACTGGTGGATACGTTGCGTGCAAATTATTCGTGTAATAACTGCCTGTTTGCCACCGGTATGTCGAACGGTGGTTTTATGAGTTATAAATTAGCCTGCGAAATGCAGCAACCGCTAACGGCCATTGCTGTTGTATCCGGTAATATGTCATCAATACAGGCCGCTTTTTGTGCAGCCGGCAGCGGACTTCCGGTAATGCACATGCATGGCACCAGTGATCTGTTTGTGAATTACAATGGTTCGTTTGGCGTACCACCGGTTGATACAACCATCCGCTGGTGGGTGAATGCAAACAGTTGCAATGTTACACCGGTATTTACGGCAATGCCGAATATTTCAATCGGCGACAGCTGTACCGTTGAAAAGTATTATTACGGACAAGGAATTAATGGCAGTGAAGTAACATTTTACAAAATCATAAATGGAGGCCACACCTGGCCGGGCGGATTTCCGTTGCCGCTTTTCGGATTTACCAATTATGATATCAATGCCAGTTACCTTATTAGTGGTTTCTTTCAGCAGTTTTGCCCGGCAGGGGTTGGGATGCCGGCATTACAAAAAGAAATTCCGCTTGCTGTTTACCCGAATCCGGCCGATGACCAATTGCAAATTCATTTTCCTGCGGAAACCGGGAATGCTGTTACGGTGGAGGTGCTGAACCTGCAGGGCGCGCAACAGTTCGAAGGAAGTTATAGCGGTGCAGATGGAAAAATTACAATTGCCTGTTCGGAATGGCCTGCCGGATTTTATTTTGTGCGGGCTATAACTCCGGGTGGTTTTGAGCACACTGCAAAATTTGTATTGACACATTAACAAGATGTGCTGACCGGATAAAGTGCAACAAATAAAACGGGAACAGAATTGTTAAACCACGTATATTTATTGTGATTAAAACAATGTATGTATAAAATCCGGGGATGTTTTTTTCTTGTTTTGCTGCTCGCTGCCGCACACCCCCTCGCGGCCCGCACCCCGCACACCAGCGCATCCGATGCCTCGCGCGTGCTGAAAGAAATTACAACCGGCATGCAGCAAAGCACCTATTTCACGCATGTGGGTCCGAGCGATTTTGTGGATAACCTGCAGCGCCGCATCGAAAATCCCGATGCCATGTCGCAGGGACTCGGCACCAACTTCTGCGGGCCGGTGGTTATCATGAGCCAGCTGTTTATGCGTTACGACCCGGTGGGTTATGTCACTTTTATGGTGAACCTGTACAAAGACGGTGCAGCCAGTTATTACAACGGCAAAGAAACCATCTGCATAAAGCCATCGCCTGCAATACGTGATGCTTCGGGCTGGCTGCCTAACGGGCGCAACGGGTACGTGGAAGGCTCGGAAGCGCTTTCCGACAATCCGGCCGACCAGATGCTGCTTCTTGTTATAAAAGAAAAATACAACACCATCGGCGGCAAATTCCGCATGGGGCGGCAGAACCGGTACTGGGCCGGATCAACGTTTAAGAACGTGGTGTGGATTGCTGAACATTTTCTCGGTTACACCTACGAAGCCACCGGTTCCACCTTCGGCGGGGCCGACTGGAACAGCAACGGGCGCAATGCCTGGATCAAACATATCAAAGACGGTATAGCAGCAGGGCAGGTGTGTGTGGTGTTTCTGAACGGCCCGATATGGCGCAACCAGAAACACATTGCGTTTAAAAACCTGACCGGCACGCATTTTGTCCGTATCCATGATATTACGGTTTCGGGCGACTACGTTACCATTGATATGTGGGATTACGGCAAACGCCGGATTATGAAAATGCCGCTGTTCAATATGAACTATGCGCTGTACGGAACCATTTTATTTAATGCGCCGCAACCATGAAGATGAAACACACGATACTGCTGCTGTTTATGCTCCTGCACCTGCTGCCGGCGGCAACCGCGCAGGACGATATGAAGAAAAAAGATGCGGAGCGCCTGGTGCAGATCAAACCGCTGGAAACATTTTACGATTCGGTGCTCAAAAAACACAATGTGTTTTTGGCCATCACACTGGGTGAAGACGAACGCATCAACGTATCCATCGGCATGTACAGTTTTAATGCGGTACCCGTTAACGACAGCGACCTTGTGAAAAGCTGCAGCACCACCGGGCTGCCTTATTCTGCCCTGCTGCTGTTAATTGAACAGATGAAAAAAGCAGACTGTTTCGAAGTCGGCAACAGCGGCCTCGGCACCGAACGTTACGAAATACAGATCGGTTACAAACTGCGCCTCGGCGGCAAACGCTTAACCTACATGTTCCCCCGCGGCAGCATTGCGATTGAAAAAGCAAAGAAAAACACGAGCTACGATTGGATCACGGATCATATTTATCGCGAGAAGTATAAGCAGCGGTAGTGTGATCTTTTAAAATTAACCACAACAGTCTTCCCGCACTTTCCAACGCGCACACAAAGGTATGCACGAAGCGCACGATGCTCCTGATCGTTTTTTTTGTGGCCGTAGTGTATGCCTTTGTGTCCATTGTGGTTATGGTATCAGGATACACTGCTGCTCAATATTTAACCATAATTCCATAAAGTATCCTTAATTTTCCGCCCTGAAAAGTTTTACCAATACCGCATACCATAATGATTCATACCACCCATGCCCAGCTGCGTAGCCTTGCGATGCACTTTGTCGGAAACCGCAATTTAGAAGAAGGCGTTGTCCTGTCGGAAGCAGAACTTTCGCTGCACGATGGCGACCTGGTGGACCTGCTTGAGAAATATTTCCTCTCGTCGTTTACCGGCACCGAAATTTTCAGGCTGTATCACGAATCAGACATCAACCTCAACGAAAGTTATGTGTATGCGAAAAAGATGTTCGCTTCCAAAGGCAATATGCTGAAGGAAAGCCAGCACTTTGCCAAACACCTGTACGAATGCAGCACACACAGCAAAATAAAAGGCGGTGAAGTGTATGTGGCGTATTTCCGCAGCGTTGGACTTGGCGAAGAAACGATGGATGCGATCGGTATTTTCAAAACAGAGCACAAAGACACCTTCCTGAAAATAGATAAAACCAGCGACAGTTTTGAACTCCATTCGCAGCAGGGCGTAAATACCAACAAACCCGAAAAAGGCTGCCTTATTTTGAATACGGAAGCGGACGACGGTTTCCGCGTGTGTGTAATTGATAACCAGAACCGCTCCGCCGAAGCGCAATACTGGAAAGATAATTTCCTGCACGTGCGCCCGGTAAGCAACGCGTTTTATCAAACCAACGAAGTGCTGAACATCACCAAAACCTTCGTTACCAAACAGCTCACCGAAGAATTTGAAGTAAGCAAAGCCGACCAGATTGACATGCTCAACCGTTCGGTTGATTATTTCAAAAAACACGATACGTTCGAAAAAGAAGAATTTGAAAAAGAAGTACTCAAAGACAAAGAAGTGATCAAATCCTTCCGCAGCTTCGACGAAACCTACCGCGAAGAAAACGCCATAGAAGATGTGGCCGACAATTTCGAAATCTCCGCCCCCGCCGTAAAAAAACAGGCCCGCAACTTCAAAAGCGTTTTAAAGCTGGACAAAAACTTCCACGTTTACATCCACGGCGACCGCAGCCTTATTGAACAAGGTGTGGACAAGGATGGACGGAAGTTTTATAAGATTTATTTTGAGAAGGAGTTGTAGGTTTTTGTTTGTTTACCAATTAGTCTTATTGGTCATAATTAGTATTGGAATTATATAAATCGAGAAATAACTTTGAGCCGATGTTCATTAAAATTATTAATATGATTTGTGAATTCGATTCGATATTCATTAATATCGCTGACATACTTAGAAAGCCATTCAATGTCTTCAAATGAAAATCCATATCGGAGTAGCCATATCTCTTTTTCATTATCTGTTCCGTATTTGATTAATTTGATGAATTTCAAAGCTCTTTCATCCCTAGTTGCATTATAATAACTTTGAAATGCTGCTTCAAAACAGTTTGATAATGAAAGAGAAATCACTTTGTCAATATAATCGTATGTGTCATAAACAAGCATGTCGTAGTCAAAGTCCTTGTATGTCGCTGAAAATCCAAATAAACCAATACGTTTGACGTCTTTATCAGGTATAGGAAATGCTTGAGGAGAGTAAGCTAGTTTAATTTCATTTATTGCCTTTTTAGCGGATTCGGTACTAATTTTTTTCTTTTTCAATAGTTTTCTAATCATTCGTTGCTTGTTTAAAGATGTGATGTAAGCATAACGAAGTGCTAATATTTGCTTAAAAGATCGGCCTTTAATCTGCCAAAGGAATATTGGTATTGCAGTACTTAGAATCGATAATTCTGCCTTTTCTAACTTGTCTCTACGCATATGTTGAATAAATATTAGCTTAAAAGCATTTTTGATGTTTTTTTGTGTTGTTTTTTTTAACGAATAATAAGCGTTCCCTTCAATTGGATTCCCTGCTGGTAATAGATTGTCTAATATTAATTTTATAAACTTGAAAATTTTAGACTCACTTAAGCGAAGGACTTGAACTTCTGGAATTTGCAGTTCATGGTTGAATGAATCATTTTTAATGGCCTCTGCAACGTCTTTCAAATCTTCTGGAATTGATGCTAAATCCGAATCAATAAGGGATTCTGAAGGTAACCAGGCTGATTCCATAATTCTTGACGTAAAGCTGTTGACATTAGACTGTTTTATTAGCACATACCCAAAATCAAATTTGTTACTTGATGTTGTACTTCGACCTGATCGACCAATAAGATTTTTGAGATCCAATTTTTTTCGGTCCTCGCTCCCTTGAAATTTATAATTGTCAATCCAAACTAAATCAAAAGGCATATTTATACCTTGAGTCAATGTGGAAGTAGCAAAGCAAATTCTAGCATGATTATTATTTACAAAAGATTCGATTAATAACCTTGCTTTTAGAGGTATTGAGCCATGATGAACTACAATTCCTCTGCCCATCATGTCGATTAAAAAAGAGTGTTTATCACCAAATACTTCGGTCGCTCCAATATACTCTCTTAGTTCATTTACAATTTTCAAGGCATTAGGGTCTGTAATTTTAGGGCATAAGGATATGTACTTGTCGAATTCTTGTATATACTTATGATTATATATTTTTGCTTTTGAAATGTAGATAAGTATAGTTCCGTTTTCAATTAGGATTTTGGAGACAGGATCATATTCAATTAAGGTTGCTGAAGTTGATTTTTTTAAATATGGAGAAAAATAATAAAACTTATTGTTATTCAAAGAAATAAAGATTTTACCGACTGCACTTTGCTCAAATTTCATAGAGGCCATACTATATTCAATTTTGTGTCGCAATAATTGTGCCTCGGGATTTTCAACGAAGGGGTGTGTAAATACTTTTTTAGCTAAAGGGAAGCCTACATTAACTCGTCTAACAAAGGCATCTAATTTCATTCCTCGAATTGGCTCTTCGATTATTTGTGCCTCATCAAATAGAAATAGATCGACTGTTAATTCATTGGATTTTTTGAATAATTCCATTCCTCTCTCTGGAGTTACAACATAAATCCTACGATCAACCTTATCTCTGTTTACATTTTCAATAAATTGCAGAATCAGAGTGCGCTTATCAATCTGATTTTGTAGTGTATGTATATATTCTGCGATCAATGCCCTTGAGGGAACTACTATGATCACGTCATTACGAGTTTCTTGTATTAATTCTCGGAGTAAATATGACTTTCCTGAACTTGTAGGCGCTGAAAAAGAATAGAATGTTTTGTCTAAAATTGACTTATATGCTCTTGCTTGAACAGGGGTAAAACGTCTTTTAGTTTCTTCTTTTATACTATCACTTAGTATTGTATAAACTTCTTCAAGCAAGTCTTTAGGTTCTAGGTTGGGTTTAAAAAATAAGCCAAGTAGAAGGCAAATCCGATTTTCGTAGTTAGCAAATTTATCTGGAAACTTTTGTTTAATATGTGCTAGTATTTCTAGATGGGATGGATTGATTGGCCCCTCAATATGAAGGTCATAAAGAATTTTTAAGATTATTTTTTCTGGATACGAATTGTTAAGTATTTCGGGTAATGTCATAACTCAATTCCAATTAAGTAAACTTCAGGGTAACTCAATAATTCATCAAGTAAATCCGATTTCAGTACAGTTGAAAAAATTTGATCATATCGAATTCCATTGATAGAAAATGCTGCTGCAAATCCCTTGTATAAATTATTGCAATTATCTACCGCGTTTTTAGAAGCAAAATTTTGCAGATGGACTAAGTCCATTTCATCTTTTTTTGCTGAGATAAATTCAATTATTTGACTAACGGCTGTTGTATGAGGATTGTCAATAGAGCTATATTTTGCTTCGCCAAATATTATGTATTGCGTCGGACTTTCCGTGTGAAAGTCAAATCCAGGATTTCCAGTGAGTTTTTCTTTCCATAGTTCCGCTAATGGCAATTTGGTATGATTATATTCATTGCATAGGACTACCTGAGCACTATCTGAAATCAAATACTCCCCTAAATCAGAACTTACTGTATCGCCAACATTAGATAGTACGTCATTGACAATTTTATTTATAGTAGGTTCTGAACGAGCACTATATGCTCGCTCTCCGATGACATTTAATTTGGTTATCCAACTTGTATCTCTAATTGAATCAATCATTTCCTTTGCTCGTTCTTTATGATCTTCAATCTTTACATGAACTAGAAAAACATTTCCACTAGAGGATTTACCATATTTTGATAAATCGACTAAATCTCGGCTTATGATTCTCATGCCAATAAAATGTTTTTGAAATAGTTGAATATTTATTAAATATAAGAAAATAAATAACATTGAAATTCTAATTGCCATGAATATACGTTTGTGAATATAAAATAATTCACAAAAAGCTAGTAGTTTGTGCAATTGTGCAGACTGAGGGACTTCACGCCTGCGCTGCGCTCCAGCGTGATACGTTTTATACAAAACATAAAAAGCGCTGAAAAGCGCTTTTTATTGTGCGGACGGAGGGACTTCCCGCCATCCGGAGGGATGAACTTCTCGTGCGTTTTATACAAAACAAAAAGCACCCTAAAAGGGTGCTTTATTGTGCGGACGGAGGGACTCGAACCCGCACGCCTCTCGGCACCAGATCCTAAGTCTGGCTTGGCTACCAATTACAACACGTCCGCGTGTTATACGGTGCAAAGATAATAAAAACTGGTTGTTATTGTTTAACGGCCTTGCGGAAGTGGTGCGAAAACCATTCCGGGTTTTCCACGGGCAGGTAGTGGCCGCAGCCTTCCACGGGAAATGTTTCTGCGCCGGGTATGAATGCGGCGCCGCTTTCCATCACCTCGGTGGTGGTCATGCGCGGGTGCAGCAGGCGGTTGGGGATGAGCGTGTCGTTGCTGCCGTAAATGATGCGCACCGGTACCTGCAACTGCGGCAGAAAAGCAAACACCGGCTCATTCAGCATGGCTTTGATGGAAGCGAGGTTCACCTGTTGTTTGCTTTTGCGAACTTCTTCGGCTTCCGGTTGCAGGTGTTTTTTCAGAAATGTTTCCAGCTGCTCCGGGTTTTTCGGAAAATGCGAACCGTAAAACTGCCGCAACAGTTCCGGCGCAAACGGTGTGGCGTAGGTGCGGTCGGCCCACTGCTGCAACTGTGTTTTTTCCGTTTCCGTAAATGTTTCTAACCCGGCAGGATTTACAAGAATCAGTTTCGAAACGACAGCCGGGTTGCGCAGGCTGGTTACAATACTGATCTGTCCGCCCATGGAATGCCCGCACAAAATTACTTCCGGCTGCTGGAGTACGGTAATCAGTTCCAGGATAACTTCCGCATACGCATGAATAGCAGAAACCGCCAGCGCAGGTGATTTTCCGTGACCCGGCAGATCAGGAACGATGCAGCGGAATTCGTTCTGCAATAACGCCACCGCCTCGGTCCACATCACGCTGCTTTCGCCGGCCCCGTGTAAAAACACCACCGGCGTACCGGTTCCAGCTATCGCGCAGGAGACTTTGCAATTTTGTTTCGGCAGAAAATACAGTTCGTGTTGCATACGTTACTGCAAAGGTACTCCGATTGCGGGGTGAAAAACAAAAAGCCGGAAATCAGGCTACGCTGAAATCCGGCTCTTCGGTATGATTGTAAAAACTTAATCGCGTGTGGCAAGAAACTTATGTATCGCCGGCGCCAGCTCTTTCTGCGAGCGTCCGCCCACAAACACACCGATGTGCCCGCCCGGGAATTTATACAGTTCTTTGTCTTTCGTGCCCACAAAATCATTCAGCGGAATGCTTGCTGCCGGCGGTACGAGGTGATCTTCGGCCGCGTAAATGTTCAGCAGTGGCATGGTTACGTTTTCCAGCTTCACGGTTTTGCCGCCTACTACCAGTGTGCCTTTCACGAGTTTGTTGCCCTGGTACAGGTCTTTCAGAAACTGGCGGAAACATTCACCGGCCTGGTTCGGACTGTCGTTGATCCATTTTTCCATGCGCAGGAAGTTCATCATCTTGTCTTTGTCCTGCAGCGTATCCAGCACACCCATGTATTTGTTCACCTTCATCATCGGCTTCAGCATGGCAAAACCGTTGTTCAGGAAATCGCCGGGCACAGCGCCGTAGGCATCCACAAGGCGGTCAATATTCATGTCTTTCGCCCAGCGGAAGAGCAGCCCGTCGTTGGTTGAAAAATCAACCGGTGTAACGAGTGTTACAAGGTTGTTAATCTTCTCCGGGTGCAGCGCCGAATAAATCAGGCTCAGCGTTCCGCCCTGGCAGATGCCCATCAGGTTCACTTTTTCCGTCTTGTTGTTTTTACGGATAAAGTCAACACAATCACCGATAAACCAGTTCACATAATCATCCATGGTGAAATGTTTATCCGCGCGGGTGGGGTAGCCCCAGTCAATGATGTAAATATCAAGACCAAGATCGAGCAGTTTTTTAACCACACTGCGGTCGGGCTGCAGATCCAGCATATCATGGCGGTTCACCAGCGCGTACGAAATCAGCAACGGTGTTTTTACGGTTGCTTTTGTTTCGCGGGTGTAGCGGTACAGTTTTACTTTGTCCTGCTGAAACACCAGTTCTTTCGGTGTGGTGGCCACATCCACGTCGCCGGCGTTTACCAGGTTCTCATACCCGGTAAGCATTTTGCTGCCGGTGTCCGTCATTTCTTTTACCAGGTTTTCGGTTCCCATGTTCACTGTTTTTGGTGTGTGTATGTAAAAGTAGCGTATTGCTTGCAATTATATTTTGTAAAACGATCTTTCCCGGCCTTTTATAATTTCGGTGCAAAACAAGGCGTGGGGCAGGTAAAGGCCGGTGGTGTTTGAGCCCCCGGTTATAATTTCAAACCGAAAACTTTCCGGGGGTGAGTTCAGCGGCCTGCGTTGGCATGCCGTAGCTTTTGCCTGCAATTTTAAAAAGCCTTGACTTTTCTTTTGGTTCTTTTCTTTGTGTCAAGGCAAAGAAAAGAACATTACTGAAACTTCTTTTTTCAACAGATCGATGACGAACCATTGCCTCTTCCGAAAAAAGAAAAGGCAAAATGCAGTGTGTTAATGCTACATTTTGCCTTTCAGGAAATTCAGATCAACTGATTAAGCAGTAGCCGATTTTTTCTTCGATGTTTTAGCCGTTTTTACTTCCGGCTCATCGGTGAAAAGTTCTTCGGTTGCACCGTTTGCTTTTTCAAGTTCGCGGAGGCGCTTTTTCAGATCATAAATGGTTTTGTGGAGCTCATCGGCTTCGCTGCGCAGCATTACCGGCAGGGGCTGTAACGCCGACTCGGCAATTTTTTCAAAGTTGCCTTTAATTTCGAGACCGAGGTCGAGCAGTTCGCCCTGCAGTTTCGAATACGCATCGGTGCGGTAGAGGCTGAGGAACGCTTCTTCGTTTTTGTTCACCCAGTTCTGGAACACCTGCTGGAAGTTGCTGAGGTCAGCACCTTTTTTCACGTCTTCGTAACTTTCAAAAGCAAACGTTTCGAAGTTTTTGGTGCCGGTGTTGTACAGCAGGTACTGCAGTTCGTTCAGTTTGTTGCCGTAGGTACCCATTTTGGTGAGCAGTTCCGAATACAGTTCGTTCATTTCGCTTTCCTTGCCGGGAGCGAACAGGCGAACCAACGGATTCATGGCGCGCTGGTAAAAGCCCGCGATGTCGTTGCTGTTTGCGCTGTTGTTACCGAACATCAGGAACGGCATGAGCTGCTGCATCTGCTGCGGCATGTTGGCCGAAGCGGTCTGGAATGCATGACGGTTGTAGTTGTTGATCACTTCAAACCAGCTGTTAAACTGGGTGTAAAGTTCTTTCAGCTGTACCGGCGAAGTAAATTCAAAACTCTTGTCAAGCAGGTTCTTGAATTTTTCGGTATTAAAAAGTTCTTTGAACTGGTCTGCGTTAAAGGTGTTTGCAGTCATCTGCTTGTACATCGGTGCCCATACTTCGTACATTTTGAAGTAGGTGTTCGACATGTTCAGCATCTGCTGGTAGGCATCACGTGCAGTTCCGTCGTTGATGTTTTTCGACATGGCCGAAAACGGAGCAGTCCACTGGGTCATCCAGGTGTTGGCCTGCGACATCATCTGCTCCTGTGCATTGCGCACATTTGCAAACATATCGGTATTGGCTGCGAACGGAGTGGTAAAGTTTTTGGCGTTATCCATGAACTGTTTCATGGCGTTCTGCTGTGCATTCATCCACTGGGTATAAACATCAGCCGGGTTGAAAGAAGCAGCAGCACCGTTTGTAGCGCCGTTGGTAGCAAAAGGATTCGAATAGATCGTTTCAAAAGTGGTTTTGCCGGTTGCGGCAGACTCTTTTGCAATCTCGCTTTGGTTGTTGAGCCACTCCTGGTAGATTTCGCTGCCTTTCTCAATGGCATGACCGCTGGTAACGGCTTCCTGGAGTTTCTGTGTGCTGGTCAGCCAGTTGTTCATAAACTTGCTGTTGGTTTCCATCCACGTGTCGAAAATGGTCTTATTTTCCATTTGTTGTAAGTTATTGACTTTTAACGGTTTAAATTATCTTATCCCGTTTTCAGGGTGCAAAGGTACACCTTTTTCGATAGAAGGCAAGCTATTCGCATCACTATTTTGTTAATTCATCGTAACAGATCGGGGTTTTCGTGGGAAGAATTGTGGGGTTGGTGGGATAAAAGGTCCGAGTTTTATTTTTTCTGGGTTGGAAAAATGGGGTTTCGGTTTCTTTCTGGGTGTGCTATTCGATGTATTATTGGAACCATTTTTCAATTTCCTTTTCCAGTTCCGATTCTGAAATCACATCATTTTGCGCAGATTCCCGTTCTGCTTTTTCAATTTTATCAAGCAGGATAAGCTTGTTTAGGACTTCTTCCAGCGAAAAAACGTCAGGCATTTGTTCGGCTGTTTCTTTGAGCTGCTTTTTCGTTAGCATAGTTGAACAGTTTATACAAATATAACCTTACGGGGTTTGATTCCCAAAAATCCTTTTTAATCGAATTTATCAATTGAACGTGCGTGCAAGGGTCTTATTTCTCCGTTTTTTTATTAGCTTTTGCAGCCTTGCGTTCGCGCAGGTATTCCGGTTTAAATTCTCCTTTTTCTGTAAAAATACTTTCAAACTGCCGGTAATTGATGCTTCCGCGAAACGGTTCAGAATAATGGTCTTCAAACCGGAGGCGCAGTTCTGTTTTAAACGAACCCCTCGTAACAGGTGCAAATGTTAATGCGATTTCTCCCGGCGGTAAAATCCAGAATCGCATGCCTAATCCGCAAAAGCCACTTATGTGTTTCTCAATTGGGCGCCATGCTCCGGCAGAATCCTTTGCTTCCAGCAATAACGGAATGTATTCATCGTACCCGATCTGTATGGTGTCTTTCCCTTCGTTTTTCAGAATAACAGGATACCCGTTATGAATAGATTTTGTTGTGCCAATGCGTATGCTCACCGGGGGTGTTTCCTGCCCAGGCCTTAATGGTTTTTGTTCACGTTTAATAACGTATTTTTCATAACGTTTGTTCATTCCCCGCTTCGTGCTGTCAAAATAATGCGCCCAACACCGGTCAGGTACCACCGTGTCGTTTTCCGGGCCGATGTAGTAAGGATAATAATCTGCATTCGAAAGCCAGCAGCTGTCTTCCCTGAGTTTGGCGAAGTTATGCAGTTCAACCAGGCTGGTATCAATAGCAGGAAATGGCCGGGGAGGAACGGCAGGAGGGGTGCAGGCGGACAGTATAAGCAGAACTGCAAACATCAGGGGCAAAAGGTTCATTGCAGAATTTATTTTGGTTTAACAGCAATACGTGAATTTACAGCTTTTGCTTCAAAAAAATGTTTTTGTCGGCTAATGCGGATTGCGGGATAAAAATCCTGTATTTTTCGGAAAAATTTACCAGACACACCATGATCGAACAAGGCCACGTTTACACCCACGAATTTTCATTCACCCAGAGCGATGTTGAACAGTTTGCCAAAGTAACCGGCGACAACAACCCCGTTCACCTCGATGCTGCGTATGCTGCAACAACCATGTTTAAAAAACCGATCATGCACGGTTTCCTCGGCGGCGCAGTGTTCTCCAAAATTTTCGGGACGCTGTTTCCCGGCGAAGGCACCATTTACCTCAAACAATCCATGAGTTTTATGCGCCCCATGTTTGTGGATACCGTATACGAAGCCCGCATGACCGTAAAAGAAGTCATCCGCGAAAAACACCGCATCACGGTAGAAACCATTATTGCGGATAAAACTACCGGCGATGTAACGATAAGCGGCGAAGCAACGGTGATGAATACCACGAAGATTTAAACGAGCAGATATTAGACTATTAGATATGAGATTTGAGTCTTGCTTCTATAATCATAAGTCTGAAATCTCATATCTAATAGTCTGAAATCTCATATCTAATAGTCTGAACTCTCATATCTGAAAGTCTGAAATCTGTTATGCCGGCTACAGCGCAGCTGTTTTAAACCCAAACTCAGTAGTTCAGATACTGGTTAAACATCACCTGCAGATACGCCTCGCCCTCCCGCGTCAACGCCTCCTTCGCGCCCGGCACGGCCTCGCGCACGCGTGCATGCGATTTGCTGTTTACATCATACACCACTTCGCCCTTGTTGCTGATCCAGCCGAAACCGTTTTCGTAACTGTAATATGCAAACGCCGGGGTAAACGGATTGAACAGGTTTTTACTGTACCGGAATGTTGACGCATCCATGTGCAGCTGGTGCAGCAGGGTAGAGGCCACATCCACCTGCGAACAGATTTTGGTGTAATGATAGCCGCGGAATTCTTTTTTAATCGGTTCGCCGTACATCCAGAATGTGATGCGCCGGTATTCGGGGGCAAAGTATTCGTAATTCTTCGGCGTGTTGTGACTGTGATCGGCCACAAAAACAAAAATGGTGTTGTTGTACCACGGTTCTTTTTTCGCTGCGCTGATGAAGTTACCGATGCAGCTGTCGGCATAATATGCTGAGTTGATGTAATCCTGTTCCTTGTCGCCCCACTGCAGTTTGTCTTTTTTCATGGGGATGTCGAACGGGCCGTGCGTGCTTAATGTAAACATCGAAGCAAAAAACGGTTCCTTCACACCTTTCAGATTTTGCAGCACGCGCGCGTACGCATACTCATCATGCGCGCCCAGCCGCCCCTGCGGAACCTCGCTGCCGAAATCGCTGCCCTCGGTAATGCGGTCGAACTGGTTGAAATACATGTACGCGCGGATGTTGCCGTAATTAAGTTGCCCGCCAAACAAAAACGAGGTGCTGTAACCGGCTTTCTTAAATTCCTTGTTCATGCACGGCAGGCGATTGTATTTTTCAGGCTGTGTAATAATACTGGTGGTCGGCTGTGCCGGGAACGCTGAAAATACCGCCGCCATGCCTTGGTCCGAAAGATTACCGCTGGCATAACAGCTGTCGAACACAATGCCGTTTTTCATCAGCTCGTTTGTGCGCGGCGTAATGCCATCGAACCCGCCGAGTGTTTTTACAAGGTCGGCCGACCAGCTTTCAAGCACCACCAGCACCACGTTCGGGCGCGTGGTATCGAGCACCGCAATCGTTGTGTCTTTCGGAAGCGCATGCAACGCTGCAAAACGTGTTTCTGCTTCCGCATCGGGCATAAACCGGTACGGCTCCGTGGTGCGGCTCTGGAAAATGCTGCTCATGAGGTGAAAGCTGCTGTTCACCGAAACATAATTCAGAAAGTTGTTGGTGGAATAATACGCATCACTCACCTGTATCGGAATCGGGCGCCAGCCCCCGCGCAGCCCGGTTACCAGCAGGGCAGGTGTAAGCAGCGTAAAAGCGATGGAATGAACCCAGCGCCGTTCAGGAGCCACATAATACGGACCAAGTATTTTCGAAAACAGTTTCCAGCTCACCGTGCTTAAAAAAATGATCCCCGAAATGCCCAGCAGCAGCTGCGCCCACGATGCCGTGTGAAATACTTCCGACGGGTTGCGTAAAAACCAGATTGCTTTAAACGTGAGTTTGTGTGCCCATTCATCGTATATCGTCAGCTCCGAAATGGTGATGATACTTACGAGCACAACCACGATTGTATTATAGATCCGGTTGATGCGGTCGGGCAGGGGCGAAGCCCAGAAATACATTACCACATAAAGCAGAAACGGAAACGCCATGATGTAGCAGCACATGGCCACATCCACATACAGCGCATAAAAAAAGGCAGCGAGTGTTTCCCCGAAACCGGCATCGTGCAGGTCGGAGAAATTATAGAACAGGAAAATGCTGCGGGTAATAAGAAAAAACAGCAGCCACGTGGCAAACTGTTTCAGGAAACGAAACGGAAGCGATTGTGTAAATTTTTCCGGCATTACGATTTCATTTCGGTAATCACGGCGTTCGGATCGGCTGCGCCGAAAACAGCGTTACCGGCCACCAGCGCATCAGCACCGGCTTCAATAAGTTGCCGGTAATTGTTCAGGCCCACGCCGCCGTCCACTTCAATTAGCGCTTTCGAACCGGTTTCTTCCAGCAGGCGTTTCAGCTGCCGCACTTTCAGGTACGTGTTCGGTATAAACTGCTGCCCGCCAAATCCCGGGTTCACGCTCATCACGAGAAACAGGTCGGCTTCGTGTACAACATTTTCGAGCAATGTAATGCTGGTATGCGGGTTAATGGCCACGCCTGCTTTCATGCCCTGGCTGCGGATGTTCTGCAGCGTGCGGTGCAGGTGTGTGCAGGCTTCGTAGTGAACCGTAAGTACCGCAGCGCCGTGTTCTTTAAACGTGCTGATGTACGGATCGGCATCCTTTATCATCAGGTGCACATCCAGCGGCTTGGTGGCGTGTTTCTGCAAGGCTTTCAGCACCGGGAAACCGAACGAAATATTCGGAACAAAAACACCGTCCATAATGTCCACATGAAACCAGTCGGCCGCGCTGCCGTTGATAAATTCAATGTCGCGCTGCAGGTTACCGAAATCAGCAGATAAAACAGAAGGTGCAATGATGGCCATAATGCGTAGTTGTGTTTTTTAATATGCGCGCAAAGTTAAAGCAATTCCGGGATAATGAAATTGTTAAATCAACCGCAGTTGGTGCATGTACTTCTGAAATTGTTCCGGGAAATCAACAACGTGTATGAACTGCTGATTATTAACGCAGGTAGCTGTTTATTCAAAATGATCGTGCAGTTGATGTCGCCCTGCCTGGGCTCAAAAAATAAATGGTACCTCTGACAGATGCCGCACCGTTGGTGCTACTTTCCGGTCCTGATTCACAAGCTGATTGAAATTCCGGATCAGGACAAGAATGTAGCCCTGAAAGGGCGGCATAAGTCAGTATAAATAGCATAAAAAACAATTGAGCCCAGACAGGGCGGCATCAACCGCACAAGCTGAAACGAACCCGCATTCCCCTGTTTATGAAAAGCGATATCCGGATCATTTTTTTTAATCGCGATTGCCTGGGTTTCCGAAACTAAATTCATCTTCATCTACGATAAATAAAAAAAGGAAGCCGTAAAGCTTCCTTTATGATCGTACACACCGCCGGAAAGGTGTCTGGTCAAACCGGCAGCGGTAGTTATCCGAGATACGTTTTCAGCAACTTGCTGCGCGAAGTGTGTTTCAGGCGGCGGATTGCTTTTTCTTTGATCTGGCGCACGCGTTCGCGGGTGAGGTCGAAACGTTCGCCGATTTCCTCGAGTGTGAGCGCATGCTCTCCGTTCAGGCCGAAGTACAGGCGAACCACATCAGCTTCGCGGGCCGTGAGCGTAGTAAGGGCGCGTTCGATTTCGCGGCGCAGCGACTCGTTGATGAGCCCGCCTTCCGGACTGGGCGTATCTTCGCTCTGCATCACGTCGTACATGTTGCTCGTGTTTTCGTCGCTGGTAGCCAGCGGCGCGTCCATCGAAACATGGCGGCCGGTATTTTTCAGTGCTTCTTTAATTTCTTCGGGCGACATTTCCAGCGCCTGCGCAATTTCATCGGCGCTCGGTTCGCGCTCAAATTCCTGCTCGAGGCGGGCAAATGTTTTGTTGATTTTGTTGATGGACCCGATTTTGTTCAGCGG
This sequence comes from Chitinophaga pinensis, assembly GCA_943372645.1. Lineage (GTDB taxonomy): Bacteria > Bacteroidota > Bacteroidia > Palsa-965 > Palsa-965 > VBWE01. Next base: position 26,294 of record CALRZN010000024.1, read on the forward strand.
GAGGCGTACAATACGGCTCTGCTCGGCCAACGCCTGCAGAATCGACTGGCGGATCCACCAAACGGCGTACGAAATGAATTTGAAACCGCGGGTTTCGTCAAATCGCTGTGCGGCTTTGATGAGGCCCAGGTTGCCTTCGTTAATCAGGTCGGGGAGGCTGAGGCCCTGGTTCTGGTATTGTTTTGATACAGATACCACGAAACGCAGGTTGGCTTTTACCATTTTGGCGAGTGCCAGCTGATCCCCGGTTTTGATGCGGCGGGCAAGTTCAACTTCTTCTTCGGCTGTAATCAGGTCAACACGACCGATTTCCTGTAAATACTTGTCAAGCGATGCAGTCTCACGATTCGTTACCTGCTTCGAAATTTTTAGTTGCCTCATCAGGGGAAAGTATAGGTTTAGTCAAATAAGAGTGTGGTGTGTTAAAGCCTTTCTATTATACGAAGCGAAGCCCCTCAGGTTTCACTTTGTCAACTATTTTTGGTCCTGTTTTTCAACAATTCAAGAAAAAATGTTTAAAACCGCCGCATATCCGTTCGCCTGCTACCTGTTGTTTTCTTTGCCAGCTATGTACCGGGAGCAGCCGCGGGTATAATTTCATTTGCCCGCTTCGCTGAAATGTTGATTTTTGCTGCATACCTGTTTGCCCGTGTTTTTATGATGCGTTTGTCCGTTGTACTCGTATTGCTCCTGTTTTGTTCCGTTTTTAATACGCGGATGCAGGCCCAGGTAACCCTGCGCGGGCAGTTACGCGATTCCGCCAGCAGTGAACCGATGCCGTATGCGCCTTTCGCACTCAAAGGCACCACCCGCGGCGGTTTAACCGACCAGTTCGGGCGCTACGTTATAAAGGCCGACCGCCTGCCCGCCACGCTCGTGTTCAGCATGCTCGGTTATAAAACGCAGGAAGTACGTATAAGTGATACCACCGCACGCATTATAGTCATGCGCCCCTCCGTGCGCGAACTGCGGGAAGTGGTCATCAGCAGCGAACGTATTCAGATCCTGAATGAAAAAGACTATTTCGCTTACATCGATTTTGCATTTTACAACGAGCAGATCCTCGCCCTGGCCGTGCGGCCCAACGGGAAAACGGAACTGCAGTTGCTGGATACCGACGGCAAAGTGCTGCAAAAACTGCCCGTAAAAAAAACAGCCGAAAGCCTGTTTACCGATTGCCTCGGGGCGGTGCACCTGATTACGCCCGACAGCACCTTCCAGGTGTATTATGATTATACCAAACTGCAGTTGCTCTATCCGTCAGACAAAGCCACGTTTGATAAAGTGATGTTCCCGTGCAAATGCCGAATTGCCGATTATTATTATTTCAGCTGGCCGGCGTATCGCGGTCTGAAGGTGAATTTTTATTACGCCGACTGGTACCGCAAAGGCGAACTGAAACCGTTTTACACGGCCAGCGACAGCGCCAAAATTGCAGGATTCCAGGCCAACTACAGCCTGGACTATTTCCTCGCACTGCGGCGGGTGCGGCCGTTTCCGAATCCGCGTTACACGGTTCCGTACAGTTTCCTGGTGGCGCACCTCGATTCGTTCCGGCTTACCGAACCGCTTTCCGAAGCCGATGCGCGCTGGCTTACACCGATTGATGCACCCATTTACGCCGCGGGCAAACAGGCTTTTGTGTTCAATTATGCGGATACCAGCATCCTGCGTTTTTCAAAAACCGGGGAGCTGGAAAAAAAACTGCCCTTCCCACAGGCAAAAAGCGTATACCTTAAAAAAGAAATGCTGGTGGATGAATTTACCGGGCGCATGTACACCTGGGAAGAATACAACGGGCACAGCGTATTCAGCCGCATTGATCCGGAAACCGGGAAAATAATCAGCCAGTTTGCCGTAGATGATCGTTCGTACATCAGCAAACCCAAGCTCCGCAACGGCGTGCTCTATTTCCTGTACCGCGATACCCGAGCCGAACTTCCGCGAAAAATAAACCGGATGGTGGTGGTGGATTGATCGTATAAAATTTCTTCGAAATAGATCCTGCATTTAGTTGGCAGTTTGCAATTGGCAGTTTGCAGTTTTTGCGCTGTATTCCAATGAATAAGAGCAACTTCCGGACTAAAAATCAGAACTGCAAACTGCAAATTGCAAACTGCCAACTGGATCATAAACGGAACAAAAACGCCGCGGTTAAAGGTTCAATTTCGTACCAAAAAAAATCCCCACCAACCTGGCAGGGACTTTTTCAAAAAAGTGACTTATTAGAACTTAGTTCTGATCGGTTTTAAACGGACGACGGTCGCCTTTCGGTTTTCCGCTGCCACCGGTGCGCTGCTGCGGCTCTACGTAACCTTCCGGTTTCGGGAGCAGGGCTTTGCGCGAGAGGCGGTATTTGCCGGTTTTTTCGTCGATTTCAACCAGTTTCACCTGGATGATATCGCCTTCTTTCAGCACACCGTCCATGGTATCGAGGCGGCGCCATTCGATTTCTGAAATGTGCAGCAGGCCATCTTTGCCCGGCATAAATTCAACGAATGCACCGAATGCGGTGATTGTTTTCACTTTGCCTTCGTAGGTTTCGCCTACATCCGGTGTGGAAGCAATGCCGCGGATTTTCGCGAGTGCTTTGTCAATGGCTTCTTTGTTCGGGCCTGCAACGTCAATCATACCAAACTCACCAACTTCTTCGATAACGATGGTGGTTCCGGTTTCACGCTGCATTTCCTGGATAATTTTTCCGCCGGGTCCGATAACGGCACCGATGTACTCGCGCGGGATGCGGGTCTGCACAATGCGCGGGGTGTGCGGTTTCAGTTCTTCGTTCGGCTGTTCAAGCGTTTTCAGCATTTCGCCGAGGATGTGCAGGCGGCCTTCGCGGGCCTGTGCCAGCGCCTGTTCCATTACTTCGTACGGCAGACCGTCTACTTTCAGGTCCATCTGTACTGCAGTAATGCCGTCGCGGGTACCGCACACTTTAAAGTCCATATCGCCCAGGTGATCTTCATCACCAAGAATGTCGCTCAGGATCTGGAATTTGCCCGACTTGTCGGTGATCAGTCCCATTGCAATACCCGAAACCGGTTTCTTGATCTGGATACCTGCATCCATCAGCGCCAGCGTACCGGCACAAACCGTAGCCATTGATGATGAACCGTTCGATTCGAGAATGTCCGATACAATGCGGATGGTGTAAGGCGTTTCCGGCAGCATGTTTTTCAGTGCGCGGAGGGCCAGGTTACCGTGTCCCACTTCGCGGCGTCCCGGGCCGCGGTTCGGTTTGGCTTCGCCGGTTGAGAAACCGGGGAAGTTGTAGTGCAGCAGGAATTTGGCGTCGCCCTGGTAAATAGCGCCGTCAATCATCTGTGCATCGAGTTTGGTGCCGAGCGTTACCGAGGTCAGCGACTGTGTTTCACCGCGGGTGAAAACTGCTGAACCGTGTGCCGAAGGCAGGTAGTTTACTTCTGACCAGATGGGGCGGATTTCGGTGGTTTTGCGGCCATCGAGGCGTTTACCTTCATCCAGGATGCAGCGGCGAACTGCATCGTATTCCACATCGTGGAAATATTTTTTCGCGAGCGATTTTTTCTCATCGGTGCGTGCTTCTTCCGGAAGCGATTCCCACCAGGCATCAAATACCGCGCGGAAACCTTCACGGCGTGCATGTTTGTTGGCATTGCCCGAGGCAGCTACCGCATAAACACCGTCGTATGTTGCTTTTGCCACGGCTTCGCGCAACTCTTCGTCGTGCGTTTCGTGGTTGTATTCGCGTTTGGTGGTTTTGCCAACCAGCGCAGCCAGTTCGTTGATGGCGCTGATCTGCAGGCGGATCGCTTCGTGACCGAATTTGATGGCCGCAAGCATATCGGCTTCGCTTACTTCTTTCATTTCGCCTTCCACCATGTTGATGTCTTTGGCGCTGCCCGAAATAACGATGTCAAGATCTGATACGGCAAGCTGTTCGAGGGTCGGGTTGATGATGAATTTGCCATCCACACGGCCTACGCGAACTTCCGAAATCGGACCGTTGAACGGTACGTCAGAAACTGCAATGGCAGCCGATGCGGCAAGTGCAGTAAGACAATCCGGCGGGAAGTTGAGGTCGCCCGAAATCAGCGAAATCATTACCTGTGTGTCAGCATGATAATCTTCCGGGAAGAGCGGGCGCAGGGCGCGGTCAACCAGACGGCTGGTTAATACTTCATAATCCGACAGTTTGGCTTCGCGGCGGAAAAAGCTGCCCGGGATGCGGCCTGTGGATGCGAATTTTTCCTGGTAATCAACGGTGAGCGGCATAAAATCAACGCCCGGTTTTGCTTCCGGTGCTGATACTACGGTGGCCAGCAGCATGGTGTTGCCCATACGCACGACAACCGATCCGTCGGCCTGTTTGGCCAGCTTGCCTGTTTCTATGGTGATGGTTCTGCCGTCTCCTATATCAAAGGTTTTCTGGATTCCTAATTGTGACATAAATGCTTAAATTTAAAATGGATAAGTTAAATGTATAAAATAAGAAAGCATCCCGGAGATAATGGGGATGCTTTTCCTATTGTTCGTTCCATCCTTACTTACGGATGTCGAGTTTCTTGATAATGGCCCGGTAACGCTCAATGTCCGTGTGTTTCAGGTAATCGAGGAGGCTTTTGCGTTTGCCTACCAGGTTCACCAGCGAACGCTGTGTGTGTTTGTCTTTCGGGCTCTTTTTCATGTGGCCGGTCAGGAAGTTAATGCGCTGTGTAAACAGGGCAACCTGGGCTTCTGATGAACCAGTGTCTTTGGCGGATTTTCCGTATGTGGTGAAAATCTCTGTTTTCTTTTCTGCAGTCAGGTACATGTTGACTTTTAAATTATTGAGTTTAGCCGTTTTATTAAACGGACTGCAAAGATAGGCTTTTCTTTTAAAATGACAAGCCCCGGCAAAATAATCTGCCTTTCCCGGCGCAACTTTTTCACCAGGAAAATTAAATCATTGAAAAACAGTGAATTACGATTTGAAAACGACCAGCAGGCGCGAAAGCGTGGCTTTCAGTTCGCGGCGGGAAACGATTTTATCGAGGAAACCGTGTTCCAGCACAAACTCGCTGGTCTGGAAGCCTTTCGGCAGGTCTTTGCCGATGGTTTCCTTAACCACACGCGGACCGGCAAAACCGATGAGCGCACCGGGTTCGGCAATGTTCAGGTCGCCGAGCATGGCGTACGAAGCCGTTACACCGCCGGTAGTCGGATCGGTAAGCAACGATATATAAGGTATGCCGGCATCGTCCATCAGCGCCAGTTTGGCGGAGGTTTTGGCCATCTGCATCAGCGAAAACGCAGCTTCCATCATACGCGCACCACCCGACTTGGAGATGATCATCAGCGGAATGCGTTTTTCAAGGCAGTAATCAATGGCACGTGCAATTTTTTCACCTACCACCGAACCCATCGAACCGCCGATGAATCCGAAATCCATACAGCACACCACCAGGTCGTTGCCGTCAACAACGCCGTGTGCACTGCGCAGCGCATCTTTCAGCCCGCTTTTGTTTTGCGATTCAACAAGGCGGTTGGTGTATTTCTTGGTATCGGTAAAATTCAGCGGGTCGCCCGAAGTCAGATCCGGGTTCAGTTCTAAATATTCGTTGTTGTCGAAAATAATTTCAAAATACTCGGCCGAGCCGATGCGGTCGTGGTATTCGCAATGCTGACACACGTACAGGTTTGCAATGTGCTCGTTGGTCGGGCAGATTTTTTTGCAGGAAGGACATTTATACCACAGGCCTTCGGGAGTTTCTTTTTTCTCCTTGGTGGACGTGGTGATGCCTTCTTTTATTCGTTTAAACCAACTCATGGTTTTGTGTTGTTAGTTGAAAATCGCCGGAAAATCACCGGAAATTACGCAATAGTAACCTCATTGCAAAGGTAAACGTCCTGTATGGCGTTCAGCAGGGCCACGCCTTCTTTCAGCGGCTTCTGGAATGCCTTGCGGCCCGAGATCAGCCCGTGTCCGCCGGCGCGTTTGTTGATTACCGCGGTTGCCACTGCTTCCGCAAGATCGGTAGCCCCTTTCGATTCGCCGCCCGAGTTGATGAGGCCGTTGCGTCCCATGTAGCAGTTGGCTACCATGTAACGGGTCAGGTCAATCGGGTGATCGGTGGTTAATTCGCTATATACTTTCGGATGTGTTTTACCGAAATTGAGCGCATTGTATCCGCCGTTGTTGGTCGGCAGTTTCTGTTTAATAATGTCGGCCTGGATGGTAACGCCGATGTGTGTGGCCTGGCTGCTGATGTCGGTGGCGGTATGGTAATCCACACCGTCTTTTTTGAAACCGCTGTTGCGCAGGTAGCACCACAGGATGGTGGCCATGCCCAGTTCGTGTGCACGTTCAAAAGCGCGTGCCACTTCCACTATCTGGCGGCCCGATTCGGGCGAACCGAAATAAATGGTGGCACCTACTGCGGCCGCACCAATGCGCCACGCTTCGTCCACCGAACCAAACATAATCTGGTCAAATTTATTCGGGTAGGTAAGGAATTCGTTGTGGTTGATTTTTACAATAAACGGAATGCGGTGCGCGTATTTGCGCGACAGGCCGGCAAGTACGCCGTAGGTAGAAGCCACCGCGTTGCAGCCGCCTTCAACAGCTAAGTTTACAATGCCTTCCGAATCAAAACAAACCGGGTTCGGGGCAAACGATGCGCCCGCCGAATGTTCGATGCCCTGGTCAACCGGCAGAATGCTCACGTAACCGGTGTTGGCCAAACGGCCGGTGCCATAAATGGCCTGGAGGTTACGCAGTACCTGTGGCGTACGGTTGCTGAGGCTGAAACAGCGGTCAACAAAATCGCCACCCGGAAGGTGAATCTGGTTCTTCGTGATCGTTTTACATTCGTGGTTCAGCAGGCTGTCGGCCTGGCTGCCTAACTGTTCGCGGATAAAGTCAATCGTTGCCATTGGTCTTTTAATCTGTTTTAACAGGGTGGCAAAGTTAAAAGAAGTTTTGAAATGCCGGGCGCATTTGGTTAAGTTGCTTAAAATCAACGGGTCGTAAATTTTCCGGGGTTTTTTACCGCTTTTTGCCACAGGCGATCATCCGGGCCGGGCAAATGACGAACTTTGCAGGAGTTATGAACGAGCAGGAGCCATTTAACCATGCTGTTGTGCTGCCCGGAAGGCGGGCAGGACATGCGCTTGTACTCACCTACGAAGCAGCCAAGCGGCTGGGCTGGAACTTTGTTACCATTAAATCCGGTGAACTCATCTGCCTGTTGCGCGACCCGGCCGGCCACGAAATATTAATCCGGTTCACATTCGTGGCAGAAAAAGTGAACATGGCATGCACCGGTGCCGGCGATGAGCAGGCGCGTCAACTGGCTGCCGCATTTGAAAAAACGGTTTCGAAACTTTCCGGCCTGGCCGATACTGAAACGTTAGACGAAGAATACCGCGCACTACACCAGGCCTATTTTGCTGGCGAACAGTTGGTGCAGCAGCCACAGCCCGGACTTGCCGGAATCATTCGCCCGGTTTCCGGGTACAGAATTACACCGGTACTGCTGTTGATCAACGTATTAATTTACCTCGTAATGGTGGGCAGCGGTGTAAACTGGCTGATGCCCGACCCGGAGTTAATGATTCAATGGGGCGCCAACTACAAACCGCTTACCTTGAACGGCGGCTGGTGGCGTCTGCTTACTGCTGGCTTTTTGCATTTCGGTATAATACATCTTGCGATGAATATGTTTGCGCTGGTTCAGATCGGGCAAACGATTGAACGTTTTATCGGTTCGTGGCGTTTTCTCGTCGCGTATCTCATTGCCCTCATCAGTGGTAACATCCTCAGCCTCGCCTGGAATGATATCAGCATCTCGGCGGGTGCTTCCGGTGCGGTGTTTGGCATGTTCGGGGTTTTTCTTGCGCTGCTTACCACCAAACTTATTGCCCGTTCCGTGCGCCGCTCGTTGCTCATGAGCATCATTTCGGTCATTGGTTTTAACCTCGTGTTTGGCATGCAGGCGGGTATTGACAATGCAGGACACATCGGCGGACTTATCGGCGGCTTGCTGGCCGGTTATGCTATGGTACCGGCGCTGCGGAAGCATGATAAGTCGCTGCGCGGATACGGTTTAATTGCACTGCTGGGTATTGCTGTAATTTCCCTGGCCATCATTGTGCTTAAAAAACTGCCAAATGATTACCCGGCGTTTGATAAACGCATGGAGCAAATAACACAGCTGGAAGAAAAAGCACTTGCTGTTTTTAATAACATCGGTGCTGAATCGGATCTGTCATTACCCGGGAAAATAAACAGCGAAGGCATTCCGGCCTGGAAACGGATCATCCGCCTGACCGATGAAATTGATTCGCTCAACCTGCCGGATGCATACAAGGAAAGAAATAAACACCTGCGAAAATATGCGGAGTTGCGTTTAAAGAGTTATGAATTACGTTACAATGCAGCAACTGCCGATTCGCAAACGTACGATGAGGAAATAAAACAAACAGAACTGGAAATCGAAAAGCTGCTGAAGGAATTAAACAAAAAGTAAAACGACCTCAGAACGGATACCCGATCCCGAAATTGATATTCGTCCGTTTCAGCGATCCGTCGTTTTTGCCGAGCCAGCGATGTCCTGCCGGGAAAGCAGGATCGCGGAGCGGGGCAGCAGCATCAAGACGGAGGATAAAAAAGCTGAGGTCGAAACGCAAACCGATACCGGCTCCGAATGCCACATCGTTGTAGGCGTCTTTAAAATCAAATGTGCCGCCCGGACGCGTTGCATCTTCTTTGATCAGCCAGATGTTTCCGCCGTCGCCGAAAATGGCCCCGTTCAATGTTTTGGTAATACGGAAACGGAGCTCGGCATTGTATTCAAACAATATATCACCGAACTGCACATAACGTACGCCCGACGGATCGCTGTACGAGCCCGGTCCCAGTGTACGCGAGCGCCACGCACGCACGCCGTTTGCACCGCCCGCAAAAAAACTTTTTTCGATCGGTAACACACTGAAGTTTTTCTGCGGCAACCCCGCGCCCTGCGCAATGCGGAACACGGCCTGCTGGTGATCGCCTAATTTCAGGTACCAGCGCACATCTATCAGGTAACGGAAATAATGCGCAAACGGAATGTTGTTGATGCGGTACGAACCATTGTTGTCAACCGTTGCATTGCTCCGCGAAAAAATAAAATACGGAATCACGCCGGCCATTTCGGCTTCTGTTTTTACAAAAAACACGTTGCGCTGCTGCCGTTTCTGATTCTGGTTGTTGTACGTATGCACTATGCGCAGGTCGTTCGTTAAGTGATCGGTGAAACGATACAGCAGCAGCTTGTCGTTGTTCTGCACCAATTGTTCAAACAGGTTTTCGGAAAGCACCGCATCCACCACGTTGATCTCGGTGAAGTTGATGTTCCAGCGGTTGTTGTTGCCTACCTTCACATAATAACTGTACGCCAGGTTGCCGATGGTGCGTGTGTAATCCACGCGGCGCTGGTAATTGAACGATGCCTGCAGTGCCGTGCGCCGGCCCGAAAGTTTATCTTCCTTCACAAAGTTGAACGGGAAAAAGCCCCGCGGCCGCAACACCGTAAACGGAAAAAATGCACGCGGGAACGTAAGCGAAACTTCCGGCCCGAATTCAATGGTGTTAAACGTCAGCTGGTCGTCGCCCGAACCGCCGGTGAGGTTGCTCACCAGCTGCTGCGCTTCTGTACCACCGCGCAGGCGCAGTTCAAACACCTCGGCGCCGCGGAACACGTTGATGTTCGTGTACGCATAACTGCCGCTGATGCCCAAGTTACCGCCGGTGTTGGTGCCTTCCAGCTGCAGCTGGTACGACTGGCGTTTGCTCTGCAGCAGGCGGATGTAACAGTCAAGCGAATCGCGGCTGCGCGTGGGGGCAATCTGCATGTTTATGCCCACCTGTTTAAAGTTGCGCAGGCTGGTCAGTTCGCGGTACGTGTGTTCGTAATCGGATTCACTATACAGTTGCCGGTGCTGCATGCTGATGCGCTCGGTAAGTGTTGACGGGCGGAAATCAAGACTGTCGGTTTCTGTTCCTTTTTTTACACTGTCGCGGTTGTCGCGGAACAGCAGGTACAGGTTGTCGTAGCCCGGCGGATTAAAACTCCGGCGTGCAACTTCATCTCCTTTTTCGCGCTGCACGTAATCGGTAACCACATAAATGTTACGCACATAATACCGCGTATGGTTCGTGCGCTTCACGCTCGAGTCCGGCATCAGCTGGTAGTTCTGCCGCAGCTCGATGGTCAGATTCATCTGGTGGCTGTTCAGTGTAGTATCTGCAAAATAGTGTACAAAGTCTCTTGTAAATGCATAGTACCCGCTGTTGCGCAGCAGCAATGCAACACGGTCGGCCTCGGCGTGCATCTGGTCCACATCGTAAATCATCCCCGGTTTCAGCAGGCGTTCTGCCGAACTGGTATCGGCAAAATAAAGCAGCAGCGTGTCGGCCGATTTGTAACGGATGCTGCGGATGGTGTACGGTGTAGCTGCCCTGATGGTGTAAAACACCATGGCTTTCCGTTTGTATTTCAGTTCCGGGTATTTTTTCGGAAACAGCGCATGTGCCACCTTGCTGCGTTTGCGCGGAACCAGCGCCACCGAATCGGTAACTGTGCTGTTAAAATACCCTTTGTTGTTGAGGTACAGCCCGAGCTGCCGCACCGTCCGTTCCATCAGAAACGAATCGAGCAGTACCGGCCGTTCACCAATTTTTAATAACCAGTCGCACGTTGCTTCTGTGAGGCCGCGCCGCGGTTTTGTAAGCAGCTCCTTGGTTTTCCGTTTGTTTTTGTGCGTGCTGTTGTGCGCCTGTATTTTGATGTTTTTCGCTGTAATTTTTGCATTGCGGCGGTACATCCGCACCATGCCCGAATCGTGGCGGCGCTGCTGCCGCACCGAATCCACCTGGTTAAATATGTGCAGGTACAGCGGGTAGCCCCGCATCCCGAAATCAAAAATGCGGCGGTTCGGTTTTTGTTTCAGGTAACCGGTCATTTCGCTCACGTTGATGTTTTTATTATCAACGGTGATTTTGTTTTTAACCAGCAGTTTCTTTTTTTCGGGTACACGGCGCAGCGTATTGCAGCCCGCCCCTGCCAGCAGCACCAGCAGCAGCACTAATCCGGACAGCGTACTGAAACGCATTCCGGGGGAGACCGGAAACGATACGGAAAAGAATTTTGCGATATGGTTGCGCGTATTCACCTATTTTTGCAAAGATAACCGGTCAATATGATTTCAAAACAAGAACTTTCATTTGTTCGTTCGCTGCAGCAGAAAAAATTCAGAAACGAATCGGGCTGTTTCGTCGCCGAAGGCACCAAAATCGTGCCCGAACTGCTGGCCGGTGATTTTATCGTTAAAAAGCTCTACGCCACGCCTTCATGGCTCGGCCGCAACCCCGCGCTCACGGCAAACATTGCATCCGCAGCTGTAAACGATACCGAACTCGAACGCATTTCGGGACTCACCACGCCCAATGAAGTGCTTGCTGTTTTTGAAACGCCCGTGTATCCGCTGCAACCGGAAAAACTGATCACGGCCCGCGTGCTGGTGCTGGATGATATCCGCGATCCCGGCAACCTGGGTACGATGATACGCATTGCCGACTGGTTCGGAATCGCGGCAATCGTTTGTTCGCCCGAAACCACCGAAGTGTGGAATCCCAAAGTGGTGCAGGCCAGCATGGGTTCAGTGGCCCGCATACCGGTGCATTACACGCCGCTGCCCGAATTTATTGCATCCATAAAAGCACTTGCTCCCGGCATCGCCGTAATGGGCACGTTTCTCGGCGGCGAATCGCTGTACACCCACGCCATGCCCGAAGCCGGTGTATTAATCATCGGCAACGAATCGAATGGCATTTCGTTTGCGGTGGCCGCAGCATGCACAACACGAATAACCATTCCTTCATTTTCAGCCGCCGCCGGTAAAACAGGCACGGCCGAATCGCTCAATGCCGCCATTGCTGCTGCACTCGCCTTGTCGGAGTGGCGCCGCTGAGGTAATTGTAATCAACTGATAAACAGGTTTTTGGAAATTATTTTTGGTGTTGGGTTAAACCCTCGGCCGGTTGTGTGCATCATACCAAGCGAAAACCGACAACAACTAAACACGATACAAAACACGTTTCAATCATGAAAACCAAAAATCTTTTTCAGTTCGGAATTATGCTGATGACTGCAGCCACACTCACCCTCAGCAGCTGCAAAAAAGAAGACGAAGACAGCGATACTTCCACTGCAGGCGACAACGCCCTTGCTGAAAGCACCTTCCAGGATGTAACCAACATTGCTTCGGAAGCCGGCGACGGATCACTGAGCAACTACCGCGGAGGCAACTACGAAGGCCTGCTCAGCACCTGCGCTGTAATTACAATGGACACCGCTGTTTCTACCAACCCGGATACACTGCGCATCAACTTCGGTTCGAGCAACTGCATGTGTAACGACGGGCGCAACCGCCGCGGAACAATTGTAATCACCTACAACGGCCATTACCGCGATTCGGGAACCGTTTGGAACATTTCGTTTGATAACTACTTTGTTAACGACAACCAGGTGCTGGGAACTAAAACAGTTTCGAACCTCGGACACAACCAGGCCGGTCACCTTGTATATGATGTAAACGTAAACGGATCGCTCGTACTTGCAAACAACGGCGGAACCATTACCTGGGCTTCACAGCGCCAGCGCGAATGGGTAGCAGGCGAAAGCACCCCGCAGTGGAGTGATGATGTGTATTCCATTACCGGCACTGCCAGCGGCACAAGCGCAAGCGGCAACTCGTACAGCGCCACCATCACCAACCCGCTCATCCGCAACATGGCACTCGGCTGCCGCCGCCACTTTGTACAGGGAACTGTTGAAGTAACACCGTCGAACAAACCGATGCGTACCATTGATTTCGGAACCGGTGCCTGCGACGATATTGCAACTGTTACCATCAACAATAACACATACACAATCCACCTGCGTTAATAAAGTCGGTTTGTTAATCGCGGTATAAATGCTCCCGTTTCCGGTTCTTCCGGGACGGGAGTTTTTTATTCGGGAAACCTGATTAAATTTGGATGCAAATGAAAAACAGGTTTCTCCTTTTTCTTATCGTTTTTTTTACGCCTCATCTGCTCCGTGCCGGAATTACCGACAGTTTAGAGCAGGTGCTGAAAACCAAAAAAGGGAAAGACCGTGTGGAGTTGCTCGCTGACCTGAGCGAGGAGTATGCCGGTGTTGACAATAAAAAAGCCGAATCGCTTGCGCGCGAAGCCATCAACCTGGCTGTGGAAGCGGAAGATGATAAACTGATCATCATCGGCAATTCGGCACTCGCGTATTATTACGACCGCATCAATAATTTTTCGGAGGCACTGAAATATTACCAGGAAGCCTTGCGCGTAGCCGAGCGTTCCAATGACTCGCTTAAAATAGGGGTGGCCTGCACCAATGTGGGCCGGGTAATTTTCGCAGAACGTGGCGATCTGAAACGCTCCATGGATTATTACCTCCGCGCCATCGAAATATACAAACTGAAAGGGGAGAAGAACCGCCAGGCGCGCACCATGGTAAACATTGCCAACCTGCTTGCTGCCGAAGGCAATTACGATGGGGCACTGAAATATTACAAAGATGCACTGCCATTTATAACGGATGATAAAGCGCGCGTAACCGTTTACAGCAATATCGCGGCAACATACATTTACAAAAAAGACAATGCGAACGCCAGCCTTGCGATGAAACAATCGCTTGGTATTCTTGAAAAAATGCCGAATGCAAAACCGGATCAGCTGGCCACGGCGTACAACAACCTCGGTTCGATTATGTATGAACTGAACGACTCGGCCGTGTCGCGCGGTTACATGGAAAAAGCATTGGCCATTAATCTGAAGTATGCGGACAGTGCCGGCATTGCCATGAACCTGTTTAACATCGGCAACCTGTTGCTGAAAAACAACAACTATAAGGGTGCGGAAGATTATATGTTGCGGGCCTACGGCATGATGCAGCGGCAGAAAGACAAACAACTGGAAGCGGATATGTTTCAATCCATGGCCAAACTGTACAGCAAAACAAACCGGTTTGAAAAGGCGTTTGAATTTCAGCAGAAATATAGCGAAGCACGCGAAAATAGCCTCACTTCGGGCATGACGGATAAGCTGGAGCGCGCAGGCGAACGCTTCGAAGCACAGCAGCGCGATATGCAGGCGCAGAAAGAAAATGCGGTGCTGGAAGAACGGAACAAACAGAAAAATATATTCATCCTGCTGCTGGTGGCCGGGGCGCTGCTGCTGGTGATTACCGCATTCCTGCTCTTCCGCCGTTTCCGCGACAAGAAAAAAGCAAACGAAATCCTGGAGAACCGCAACCTCACCATCGAGGCGCAGAAATTTCAGATTGAACAAAAAAATAAAGAGATTACCGACAGCATCCGCTACGCACAACGCCTGCAGGATGCTGTGCTGCCCGATGAGCGCAGCCTGCTCAAACTGTTCCCGGAATCGTTCCTGCTGTTTATGCCGAAAGACATTGTGAGCGGCGACTTTTTCTGGTGCGCGGCCAAAAACGGTTATTCCATTATTGCAGTTGCCGATTGTACCGGCCACGGCGTTCCCGGCGCCCTGCTGAGTATGATCGGGAACAACCTGCTGCACCGCGAAGTACACGAACACGGCATCACCGATCCCGGAAAAATTCTGCACGGACTCAACAGCGGCCTGCAGCAATTACTCGCCCACTCACAGGCCGATGCCGCAACCGGTGAAATACGCGACGGCATGGACATTGCATTGGTGATAATACACAACGCCACGCGCACACTCACGTTTGCCGGTGCCAACCGTCCGCTGCTCATCATCCGAAACAACACCATTACCGAACTGCAGCCCAGCCGCAAAGCCATCGGCAGCAGCACCACCGAAGATTTTGTTTTTGAAACGCAAACCTTCGCCCTCGCAACCGGCGACCTCCTGCTCGCGTTTACCGACGGCTACGCCGACCAGTTCGGCGGCGGCAAAGGCAAAAAGATGATGCTGCGCACCATGAAAGAACAGCTGCTGCTGCATGCGGGTGAACCTGTTGCGGTGCAGAAAGAAAAACATGCGGAGTACTTCAGAACCTGGAAAGGGGAACTGGAGCAGGTGGATGATGTTTTGGTGGCGGGGATTAGGGTGGGGTAGGGTACCTGCGAGATACTGATATAGAACTTTTCTGAAAGGAATTTATAATGCCCTCCTGATTGCAAATGTGCTGTTGTTTTAATTAGTTCTTCTTTTTTATAATTCGCATTTCATCTCCTTCGATTTCAACGGATAGCTGAGGTCCCTTTTTTTCTGGTTCCCAGTTCAATGCTCTCGCTTGTGTAATCCATTTCGAAACATCAGATGGGGTTACTGGTATAACCTTCCCTGTTCCATAGTCTTTTGGATGGCCTTTGTCAGTATATATTACAAGCGTTGTACCCGGTACTTCCGCATGCTCAATTGCCACGTGAATGTGCCCGCTCCCATAATCCGTTTGATTATACGTGGCTTTTCTCCGGATAAGCCACAGGTAGGTTTCATTACCAACGGTTATTTTTCGTGTTCCTTTTTTGGGGATGGCCATTTTTTTTGTTTGGAGCAGGTGGATGATGTTTTGGTGGCGGGGGTTAGGGTGGGGTAGGGGAGTCTAGTTTTTGTATACGTATTCGTACTGTAGCAAACTCCCGTAAATGTCTAATAAAACTCATACATATACGTATCGAAATTCAATGGTCTTTCGACCGTTTCAAGTAGGCCTTTCGTGTTGTTTTTGTAAAGTGTTGTAAATACTGCTTTATTGTGATTGCCGAAGCTTCCAATGTAAGTGTGTTCCTGGCGAATTACTTGCCCGTTTTCATATGTGAATTTGTCTTCAACATTAAGTGATTCCGGATCAGAAATGGAGCGCAGTGATATTGCAATAATTTGATTTTTCGTATTGTAATGGTAAGATGTTTTTAAGTCGTTGGATTTACTGTATTTAAAAAGCAACAGGTTCTGCTTGTTGTAAACCAGGCTGTCGCTCCCTGACTGCATGGCGGAGCGGTTGTTTCCTTCATAGGTTACAATAACTGTTGTATCATTTATGTACTGGTAGGTTGTTGTCTTCTCAAGTCCCTGTGATGTAGCATCAAAATGTCCGTATTTTCCAATTGTTACGGTCTTTTGCAATCGACCTTTAGCGTCGTAATAGAATTTCGTTTTCAAAGTGTCATATGCGAGCCAGGTTCCTATTTGCCATTCTTCCTCCTTTATATTGCCGTTGTAGAAGTATAGGGTTTTGTCAATCGAGGGATCGTCTATATCGAATAACTCTTTTGAGATCAGATTACCTGCTTTGTCAAATTTCCATACCATGTCAAGTGTGTTTTTCTCAGTGTCATCAGAGAAAAATGATGTAATGGTCTTTACATGGTGTTTTTTTATCAACGAGTCGGGCGGTATTTCAATGGACTTGTAAACTGACTGGCTGAAGAGATTTATGGACCACATGATGCAGGAAAGAGGAACGATGCGTTTCATGATTTTCAGTATTTAAT
This sequence comes from Chitinophaga pinensis, assembly GCA_943372645.1. Taxonomy (GTDB): domain Bacteria; phylum Bacteroidota; class Bacteroidia; order Palsa-965; family Palsa-965; genus VBWE01. Next base: position 42,824 of record CALRZN010000024.1, read on the forward strand.
CCTTCTTATTCCACGGTGCGTTTTTTATTTTTTCTGCAAACGCTTCCGGATCAGCAAGAAATTCACTGAATGCTGATTGTTCAATTACTTCCGGAATAATAGCGAAGTCAGGCTGGAATACTCGTCCTCCACCTGTTTCCAGTTTCCATCCATTGTCAGCACAAAGCCCAAACATCTTTTCCAGGAAGTAGAGTGATTTCGTCCTTAAATCAAATCGGAATCCAAGAGAAATTATTATTCCTGAATTTGGGTCAACTTTAAGACTAATGTCATTATCTTCTTTATTCCTTTCATTTCCTTTCCAGTAAAAGAAATCGGTGGAGTCCACCCAAGGTGCCCTGGGAATGAAAGCGTCTATTTCTTCCACAAATTTCTTGTGGTCAATATTCAGTTTTCTCCAGGCTTCTTCGTATTCATAGGGTAATTCCTTGTTCGGAGTTGGTATAATCTCCCAAACTGCAGGGATTACGGTCATTCCTTGTTGCCAGATTGCCATGCTCTGTTTCTTGATTGATTTAAAGGTTTCGGGTCTTGGCGAATGTGGCGGGCTTTTATCACAAATGTTTATGAAGAGCACTAAACATTTGGTTACCACAAAACTGCTATAGAGTACGAAACCCCGCCTATCGCAAATGTGCTGTTAGCGGTTCGTTGTTTTTATTTTTTGGTCAGTTTGTATCTTAAATGGGTTGTCAAGTCGGATGGTATAACTTCTGTAATTTGTAAGTCATATTTGTCTTTGTCAATGCCGTCAAACAGTCGAATACCGTTACCTAAAAAAACTGGTGCAATATGAATGAAAAATTCGTCTACAAGTCCTGCATTTAAAAACTGTTGGATTGTGTTTGCACCACCTTGTATTCTTATGTCTTTTTCTTTTGCCGATTGTCTTGCCTTGTCCAAAGCACTTTCTATCCCATCGTTTATAAAGTAAAAAGTTGTCGTGCCTTCCTGACCCCAAGGTTCTCGTATTTCGTGTGTTAATACAAATACGTCTGCTTTGTATAGGTCATTTGGCCAACTTGCTTCGCCTTCCTCAAACATTCGTTTACCCATTATGAATGCACCCGTTCTTGCGATTGTTTCTCTAATGTATTTTCCGTCTGCACTGTCTTCCTTTCCTCCTTCAAACCCAAGGTATTCCCAAAAAGCTTTTTGATTAAACATCCACGAATGGATTTGTCCTGAAACTCCACCCATAGGATTTTTAGGGCTTCTGTTGTCTCCTGCGAAAAAACCGTCAAGTGATATTCCGCTGTCAAAGATTATTTTACTCATTATTTTATTAATTTATTGTTTGTCAAATTTATTTTTTTGCACTGTCGTTTTGGGTTTGCACTGTCGTCCTACAATGACCGCTAACTCGTTTATATACGCACCTCCGCCAAATAACAAACACAGCATTAATCAGGCTATAAACTCATCTGATACTTGAAAATCAGTTAGTCTATTCGATAACAAAGAATAGCAAACGACAACAAATGCCTGTCGCAGGAATAACAGCGTTTAGCGTAAATACTTCAGAGGATATGAGAGAATCGCTTAGTTTAATCTATAATCCACCACCAGGTTAAACTCCGGTATCGCCACCTCAAACGTAGTCCCATCCAATTCCCGCCGCATGAGGTAACTGCCATGCATACTTCCGATGTCCGTATTAAGCGTAGAAGCCGATTCATACGAATACGATTCGCCGGGGCCGATGGTGGGTTGCTGGCCTACCACGCCTTCACCTTCCACTTCCTGCAGGCTGCCGGCCGAATCGAAGATGTGCCAGTGCCGGCGGAGCAGCTTTACGGTCTGATCCGACGTGTTTTCAATGGTGATGCGGTACGAGAAAAAATAGTGCCGCTGCTCAGGGCGGGAATAGATTTCCTGGTACTGGCAGTTAACACTGATACGTATGCCAAGCGTGGTTTGCGATACCATGAACATCAAGGTTGGTTATGCAATGATATAAAATAGTTGGATTTCAGGCAATTCACAGTTCCAAAAGGTTGTTAACAGCCCGTTTTTCATATTTCCGCCCGAAACCCGTTTTACCAACAACAATACAGGGCCGCATTTGTTTATAGAATTGAACGTACCTTTGTACCCATGTCCACTACCGTAACGCCTTACAATACCACCACAGCCAAAAAAGAGCAGGTGGCTGAAATGTTCGATAACATTGCGCACCGCTACGATTTTCTGAATCAGTTGTTGTCGCTGGGCGTTCACAAAGGCTGGCGCCCGAAGGCGCTGAAAAAACTGGCTACGGTAAAACACGATTACCTGCTGGATGTGGCCACCGGCACCGGCGATTTCGCCATCGAAGCAATGGTGCTGAACCCGGTTCACATTACCGGCGTTGACATTTCCACCGGCATGCTCGAAAAAGGCAAGGAAAAAGTGGCCGCCCGCGGACTTACCGATAAAATAACGCTGCAGGTAGGCGATTCCGAAAACCTGCCGTTTGAGGATAATACGTTCGACGGTATCACCGTGGGTTTCGGCGTTCGCAATTTCGAAAACCTGGAAAAAGGCCTGGCCGATATGCACCGCGTACTGAAACCGGGAGGCATGGCCGTGATTCTTGAGTTTTCGCGCCCCCGCAAATTCCCGGTGAAACAGCTTTACAATTTTTATTTCCGCTACGTTTGCCCGCTCGTAGGCCGCACGTTTTCCAAAGATGCGCGTGCTTACACGTACCTCAACGAATCGGTGAACGCGTTTCCCGATGGCACTGATTTCCTGGAGGTGCTGAAACGCGTGGGTTACACGGACGTAACATGTATGCCGGTTTCCATGGGCATTGCATCCATTTACACGGGCAAAAAGTAAACGGCAGGCAACGTTTTCGCATTTTCGCGTCATAACGTACGAAACACCATTACCCAAATCATCCGTTTATGTTCCTGCAAAAAATCACCGCAATGGTGCTGGGAGGGGTATGTGTTTCAGGTTCGCTTTTGGCACAGCAGCAGATGCGCCGCCCGCAAAACCGGCCGGCCTTTTACAGCGAAAAATTCAGCGCAGGCGTTCATGTCGGACTCAATCTGCCCGGATTTGATGTAAGGCCCGCAGCAAGAGGTATGCGTCCCGATTCCATCATTGGAATAAGTGCCATCGACGGAAGCGGGCTGCATATATCCATCCAGTCGGAACTCCGGCTTTCGCGTTTGCTTACACTGCGTTTCGATCCGGGTTACCTGCTCGGTGAACGTGCCGTTTTATTTGATGTGGCCGGTAAAAGGGGCAATTATTCGCTGATGCAGGCCACGGAGTCCGACCTCATCCGCTTTCCCCTGGCGTTGCGCCTGCGATCAAAACGTTACGGGAATTTTGCTTCGTACATGCTTACCGGTTTTGAATATTCCTTAGATGTGGCAGGCAATGAACGGAAACTGCAGCAATCGTATCCGGGGCAACCGATGCTGCGCATGAAAAAAAACAATTACAGCCTGCAGGCCGGCAGCGGGCTCGATTTTTTTCTGCCGTATTTCAAATTCGGACTGGAAGTACGATTTATCTATGGATTAAGAAACATCCTCGTTCCCGATGGCTCCCCGTTTGCCGACGCTGTTGGCAGCCTGCGGTCGCGGATGCTGCTGTTTTCATTTACTTTTGAGGGATGAAAACAGCCCGGGCATATCAACCGGGATGCCCGATATTAGGAACAATAAAAGTATCTTTGTCCGCGTTAAAACTTAATCATGTTTCGGAAACTCATTATAAGCGTTGCTGTTACCGTGCTGCTGACCGTTCAGCTGCAGGCACAGGGCGGCCGGTATTCGCAAAACCGCCCGGATTATTACAGTGAAAAAATCCACTTCGGTTTTTTTCTCGGCATCAATAAAACCAATTTTATTGTAACGCCGGTTGATACGCTGCGCCTGGTGTCTGACAGCCTGAAAACGATTCTGTCGGGACCGGAAACCGGATTTAACCTCGGCATTGTGTCGGAATACCGGCTGGCGGAATACCTCACGGTTCGTTTTGTGCCGGATCTGTCGTTCGGGCAGCGTGTGGTTGATTATTATTTTGAAGGTGTAACGGATACGTTTACGATCCAGAAAAAAATTGAATCCACATTTCTCGATTTCCCGCTGAGCCTTAAACTGCGTTCGAAACGCATGACCAATTTTTCGGCCTACATGCTGGGCGGCGGACAATATGTACTTGATCTTGCTTCGCAGAAAGACGTGAACAACAACGTGCCCGGGCAGGAGATTGTGAAAATCAACAAACACGATTTCGGTGTACATGCCGGTGCGGGCATTGATTTTTTCCTGCCGTATTTTAAGTTCGGTATCGAATTCCGCGCAGCACTCGGCACCCGCAACCTGCTGGTGCGCGACAATGCTGTTTATTCGCGGGCGTTAGACAACCTGCGTTCGAAGGTGTTTCTCATTTCCTTTACATTCGAAGGGTAAACAGCGATGGTTCACGCGCTTCAGCTTGTACTCACGCCGCGCCAGGCGTTTGACGAAACCGAACTGCGCGCCTGCATTGCCAATCACCTCGCCGTTGATGTAACTGCTGTTACCGGCATCCGCCTGCAGAAGCGTTCCATTGATGCACGTTCGCGTTTTATCCGCGTCAACGTTTCGGTAGAAGTGTTCATTAACGAACCGCTGCCCGAAAACAAACTGAAACCTTCGTATCCGGATGTGAGCGGCAAACCGGCCGTGATTATTATCGGTGCCGGACCTGCAGGATTGTTTGCCGCGCTGCGCCTCATGGAACTTGGCCTGCGCCCGGTGATACTCGAACGCGGAAAAGATGTGCAGCAGCGCCGCCGCGACCTGGCCGCGATTAACCGGTTGCATATCATTAATCCCGATTCCAATTATTGTTTTGGCGAAGGCGGCGCAGGAACGTATTCGGATGGAAAACTGTATACGCGTTCCACCAAACGCGGCGATGTACACCGCATCCTCGAATTGTTTGTGGCACACGGCGCCGATGAAAATATCCTTGTAGAAGCACATCCGCACATCGGTACGAACAAACTGCCGAAAATTATCACCGCCATGCGCGAAAGCATTTTAAATGCAGGCGGCGAAGTGCATTTTAATACCCGCGTTACCGATTTTGTGCTGAACGAAAACCGCATCGTAGCAGTGCACGCCGTGCAGGAAGGAAAAGAAGTGGAGTTTGCAGCCACGCAGGTGTTACTGGCAACCGGCCATTCCGCACGCGATATTTTTGAACTGCTGCACCGCAAACAGATATTGATTGAAGCCAAACCGTTTGCGCTCGGCGTGCGTGTAGAGCATCCGCAGGAACTGATTGATCGTATTCAATACCATTGCTCCGCCGAAGAGCTGCACGAACAACGCGCATGGCTTCCCGCAGCGGCGTACAACCTCGTGCACCAGGCCGACGGTACGGGCGTGTATTCGTTTTGTATGTGTCCCGGCGGAATCATTGCGCCCTGCGCCACCGGTCCGGAAGAAATTGTAACCAACGGCTGGTCGCCTTCCAAACGCAACAACCCGTTTGCCAACTCGGGCATCGTGGTGGCCATTGATCCGGCCAAGCTGCGGCAGTACAGCGAAGCAGGCCCGTTTGCCGGACTGCGATTCCAGCAGGAAGTAGAACATAACGCGTGGCTTGCGGGTGGAAAAACACAAACCGCCCCCGCACAGGCACTCGCCGATTTTACGGAGAAACGAATTTCAAATGCATTGCCGGAATGTTCGTACCAGCCGGGAATAACTTCTGTAAACCTGCACGAAGTGCTGCCGCGATTTGTGGCCACGCGCCTGCAGGAAGCGTTAAAAGTGTTCGGCAAAAAAATGAAAGGCTACCTCACCAACGAAGCGGTTGTAGTAGCCACCGAATCGCGCACCTCTTCGCCGGTTCGTATTCCGCGCAGCCGCGAAACCTACAACCACCCGCAAATCCAGAACCTTTATCCCTGCGGCGAAGGAGCCGGCTACGCCGGAGGTATCGTTTCCGCCGCCATTGACGGGGAACGATGCGCCGAAGCCATTGCTGCGGCGATGGGGGAATAATTCTCAATGTTCAATTTTCAACTGAAATAAAGTTGAGCATTGAACATTGAAAATTGAGCGTTGAAAATTTAAAAAGCCCGGTAAATCAACGAACTGCTGGTGAAAAAATCTCAATATTCAACGCTCAATTCTCAATGCTCAACAAAAACAAAGGGACCCCCATCGCTGGAAGTCCCTGTTCTCCTTTACCGGGAAACGCTACAAACCCGTGGTTGAGGAGCCGCAGTACGAGCGGTAACTGCGGTTGTTCGTTTATATGGTGCCGAGGTACTTGGCGAGTTCATCAATGCTGCTGCTGTAATCAAACGCATCGTTCACCCAGAAGTAATTTTGTTTGTCAACGGCTTTCTTGTATGCGTACTTGGCAAAATCCAGTTTGCTCGATTCGTAGGTGAGCTGTCCCATCAGTTCGGCAATCTGTGCAGAAGTTACACCACCTGCGATGCCTTGTTTGGCGATGGTCAGCTTGCTGTCGTCGAACGACTGTTTGCTCATGCTGGCTTTCAGCGCCTGGAAATCGGTGGCGGGCATTCCCATGTTAAAATTCCAGTTGCCGTTGCCATAACCGTTTCCGTATCCGTTGCCATATCCATTGCCGTAACCGTTCCCATAAGCGCCGGTGTTGTTTACCGGCAGGTTGCTGGAGGCGATGTATTTCGCCAGGTCATCCACGCTGCTCGAATAGGTGAAGGCATCGTTTACGCGGAAGTAGTTCTGCCGGTCAATGGTTTTCGGGTAAGCGAATTTTGCAAAATCCAGTTTGGTTGATTCGTAGGACATCAGTTTCATCAGTTCAGCCACCTGTGCTGCAGTAATGCCACCAACAACGCCCTGTTTTGCAATGGTAAGTCTGCTGTCGTCGTACGACTGTTTGCTTACCGAATTTTTCAGGGCCTGGAAATCGTTCGGGTTCATGCCCATGGGATAACCCCAGTTGCCGTTGCCGTATCCATTTCCATAATTGTTGCCGTTTCCGCAGTTGCCACCATAGTTGCCGCCGTAGTTTCCATAACCCGGATCGTACATCGGGAACATGCTTACAACAGTGTACTGGTTGTAATTATTAATCATTGCATTGATGTCGGTAGCGACCGGAATGTCGATCCATCCTTCATAAATGTTTACCGGTTTCAAAATGTTGCCCCATCCAAAACCGTACGGAACCATTTTAGTAACCCGGATAAAATGATGGCCCGGAGCCACTTCCTGGAATTTGTACGTGCTTGACTGATTGGCGTATTGCTGGTTGTCAAATGTTACAGCAAACGGAGCATTGTCGAAAATACGGAGGCTTAACTGAGACGCTCCGCCGATCGCATGAGCCAGGTGTGCAGCGCACACAAAAGCAAAAAGAGTAGTGATCTTTTTCATGACGGTTAGTCCTTTCTGTTGGTTTAAATTTGTTAGTTACTTGCCTGCATACTTTCAAGTCCCGTGCCAAACTAAACAGAAACAAAAAAATGTACTAAAGACGCAGAATTCGTTTAGATATTGTATGTGGTTGTCATCGTAAATAAACTTCTTTGTTCCTTTTTCAGATGTTGTCGCGGATTTTGTGCGTGGGGCAGTTCGCCGCGGCGGAGGACTACACACAAAATCCGCGCTAACGTCAATTTTATACTGTTTCGGACTTGTTTATTTTAGACCTGATTGGCCTTGCAGTTGTAACGGTTTTATACCTTTGTACCATGAATTTTATTATCCGCATACTTATCTCAACGCTGGCGGTATTGCTTACCTCGTACCTGCTTCCGAAACACATGGTGTCTGTTGACACATTCACCACCGCATTGATTGTGGCGCTTGTACTGGCTTTTCTGAATGCGGTAGTAAAACCGCTGATGATATTGCTTACCATTCCGGCCACCATTTTAACCCTCGGTTTATTCCTCCTCGTTATTAATGCCGGCATTATAATGATTGCTGATCATTTTGTGGATGGCTTTAAAGTGGGCGGTTTCTGGTCGGCGCTGTTGTTCAGCGTTATTCTGGCCATTGTAAACAGCATTTTCGAACGCATCCGGAAAAACGACGACCGGCAGGAGCAGCAGTGAGTTTAAAATTCCTTCGCTGCGCTTCGGAATGGTTTTTTTATCAGTTTGCAGTTTATCAGTTTGCAATTTGCAGTTCTGTTTTTGCGTCCGGAAAACGAACCTATTCCTTGAAATACGGGCAAAACTGCAAACTGCAAAACTGCAAACTGCCAACTGCGGAACGCCCTCCCGCTGTGGAATAATTCCTAAAAAAATACAATGACCATGTAACCTTTCGCCCGGTTGTGTTACTTTAATGGTGTACGGCAATTTACTATGGGCGATCAGCGCTATCACGAATTCATGGAGTTATACCGGCCGCTGCACGGGGCATTTGTACGTTTCTGCAGCAGTCACGGGTATGGCATAATCGACACGGACGATCTCGTGCAGGAAACCATTCTGCACGTGCTGCAGCGGTTCGGGTCGGTGCGGGAGAAGGAAAAACTACTCGGTTACATGATTGCGACGGCTTCGAACCTGGTGAAAAACCAGTTGCGGCGCCGCAAATTCCAGGGGCAGTTTAATGAAAACGCATTCCGGAAATTGGAAAGCCGTACCGGTAATGCCGAACTGAGCATGGAAATACACCTGCTTTACGGGGCCATGAACAAACTGCCGCACCGCGACAAGGAAGCACTCATCCTGTTCGAGATCAATGGTTTTTCGATGCAGGAAATTGCTGACCTGCAGCAGTCGCAGCTGTCGGCCACCAAAACCCGCATCAGCCGTGCACGGCAGAAACTGCGGGAGCTGCTGGAAGACGAACCGAAAACCAGGCGGCTGGTTTCAAAAACGCCGCAACTGTTTATGTTTTTATGATGTAATGCCATGAAGGAAGAAGAAGTAGCTCATCTGTTTTCGCGCATCCGGGAATTGCCGTCCGAAGTTTCCCTGGAGCAGGTGGAAGCTGTTGTAAACGGTGCTGCCGCAGGCACACTGCATGCAACAACCAGCCTGTCGGGGAAGGTGTTTGCCAAATCATTGTTGAACGTAAAATTCTTTTCACTTATGGGACTTATGATCACCTCCGCCATATCACTTGCATTGCTGTTCGGCGGCAGCACTACGGAAGAAACAACTGCGGGACCGGTAGCCGGCGAAGGCGAATCCGGCGGCACAACCACCTTTGAAATTACACCGCTCGATTCACCGGTAACAGCAGTGAAAAAGAAATCACTTCCCGATACCATCCGGCCCGGAAAAACAACCGTGCTGGTGATTAACGGGAAAACCACCGAAGTGCCCACACCGGCCATGGTTACGGTTACCAACGGCACCGCGTATGTGTATGCCGGTGATGAAGGTGCATATATGATTGCAACCGCAACCGATTCTGCAGGCAAAACCACCACGCATGTGGATCGCATGAACTGCATGACCGACGACAGCGAAGAACCCACCGTTTTTGCATTCAGCAGTGGTGACGGCAGTTGTTTTTCATCCTGCGCTGCAAGCTGCGGCAACGGTTCGAATTATGCGTTTGTTATCGGTGAGTGTTCCGACGGAAGGAACACCAAATCGCGAAAACGCAGCAGGAGCAGTACGTCGGAAGGCTTTACTGCGAAAGGGAATTTTTATGTCTACGGCAGCAATGATTCAACCGTGATTGCTACAACACCCACACATAACAGCTTGCTGCCAAAAATATTCATCAGCGAACTGATCAAAGACAAACTGGTCGACGCGAACGAGGAATCCATCCGTTTTCAGCTTACGAACAAAAGTTTTAAAGTGAACGGGAAAGAACAACCGGAAGCAGTTTTCCAGAAATATAAAAAGCTGTACGAAACAACATCAGGCGTAAAAGTGAACAAGGAGTTTAATTACTACTACATGTACAATGGTACGTCGGATGATATGAAAGATGACGATTAGATCGTTTAAAACAGATCGTCTGCAAAATCCGGTTTTCGGAAAGTGAATCTGGCTTCAAGTGGCAGCAGCAGTAAGCAGTGGCAGTCTGTGTTTTTTTCAGAAGAAGAATCTGTTCCTTACACCAGCCCGACTGCCACTCCTGTCTGCCACTGCCGATTAATACAAGATGTTTTATTGAAACGATCTTATTCCTTAACCGCATCCTGCAATACCTCGAGAATACGCGCCATGGAAAGTGTATCGAGTTTGCCGTAGGTGCTGAGTGCTTCGCGCATTTCGGTGGCGGAAAAAAGATCGGCGGCCTGGTGCATCTGTTCGTACAGGGTCATGGCCTGTGAGCCGTTGGCCACTTTCAGTTCATCGTAACTCATGCCGGGAACAAGTGCGGGCAGCACATTTTTCAGCGACACGGAACCTTTCATGCGCGGATGGTGATACGTGCGTTCCATAAACGGCTGCATGAGGTCGCGCATACGCGCAATGCGCTGGTCAATGGCTTCGCCTTTTTCCGGGAATATTTTTTTTAACGCGAGCAGGATGTTTTTTTCCAGCGTTACATCGTAAATGAGCAGTGTGCCTTCGCCTTCTGTTTCGCGCAGCAGTTGATCGAGGAATTCGGGACGCGGATCAGTGCCGGGTTCGGCAATAAATTCGATGTGCTGCAGTTCGCCGCCCGGTGTTTCCTGGCGGTGAATGGAAAACTGGAAGGGCAGGTGCTGGTACGGTTTGGTACCGTCGTACATGGGCACAGCCGGCATAAACAATTCGATATCGAAATACAGCAGCGGATATTTTAAGCCGCTAAGAAATTCACGCAGGCGTGGTTTGTCCACCTGTGCTTCGCCGCTTTTAAACGCAGCCACCTGCATGCGCGCCATGTCGTTGAGTGCGCTCACATCGCTGATGTCGCCGATGGTTTCAATGCCCGACTGGTACAGCAGGAACGCATCCGTACGCGAAAGCCCGGTGAGGTTAAAGATGCTGCTTTCACCAAACGGTTTCCAGCACTGCCCCATAAAATCGCAGGTGTAGGGCTGAAAACAATGTTCGCCGATGGGCCGTTCCGGAACCTGGGGCGATGCCAGTATGGTTTTCATATCTGCAATGCGCAGCGCAATTTCGTTCAGTTGTTTTACGCAATGTTCGGTAACCGGAACCTGTTTGAATAACTGCTGCAGGTTTACCGCACCGCGGCGCACGTAGTAGCCGTCAATATGAATGAGCGAAAACGATTCGATGGTTATGCCGCAATGATGCAGCACAAAATACTGCAGCGCCGCATCGTTGTAATGCACATGCGAAACACGCAGCGAACTTTTTACTTCGTATGCGCGCCAGCTGTTGCCGTGGCGTTCAAGAATATCCACAAAAATGAGAATGCCTTCGAAACGGAATGCGGCTTCGTAAATGGCCGGAATTTCCGGATCATTCATCAGCTCACGCGTGCGGTCGGGGGCTTCTTCAAAACGTTTGGTAAGTCCCGCGGTAGCATCCACGCCGCCCGGAAACAGGTCACGCGCACGCAGCCCGATGTCGTTGCCCCGGTTAAACAGCGCCTGCCGCTCCGCGGAAACCGGATCGCGTTTCTGCGGATAAAAGCGGTACAGGAAAAGTGACTTGGAGCACTGCAGTCCGCGGATGTAGCTGGTTTTGCTGAGTATGTGTTTTTCCAAAGCGGGGTAAAGGTAATAATAACCCTATTCCGGCAAACAGCTGTTGCAGGAAATTGAAGTTATCTGTATTGCGTGATGTTTTTGTTAATCGGTAGTTTCTGCATGAGTGGCAGTGGCAGAAGGCAGTGGCAGTCGGTTCATGTAAAACAATCCGACTGCTGCTGCCTTCTGCTGCTGCCACTTTTTACCCGTTCGAAAGCTCCGCAGCACGATCACGTGCCCGCAATATCCCCTGCTGCAGGTTTTCCGCAACATGCGTTTCATTAAACACATTAAACGCTGCTTCGGTGGTGCCGCCTTTGGAGGCTACGGTGCGGATGAGTTCTTCGCTGGTTTTGCCGCCGTTGTTGATGAGGTGAAATGCGCCGAGCATGGTTTGTTTTACCAGTGTGGCCGATACGGCTTCGTCCATGCCCATTTTTACGCCGGCATCGGTCATGGCTTTAAACAGGTAAAAGAAATAGGCCGGACCGCTGCCGCTGAGTGCGGTAACGGCGTCGAGCATTTCTTCGCGTTCAAAAAATACGGTGCGGCCGGTGGTGGCCAGCAGCTGCTCGGTTTTGCGGATGTTTTCGGGCGTAACGGCTTCGTGTGCACAAACGCCGGTCATGCCCATGCTTATTTCTACCGGCGAGTTGGGCATGGCGCGCACAATTTCGCGGGTGTTTAATTGCTGTTCAATCACCTGCATGCGCACACCGGCCATAATGGAAAGTACGATCATGCCCGGACGGATGTGCTGCGCGAGGGCAGGAGCGAGGGCGAGAAAATCCTGCGGTTTTACCGCGAGAATGATGAGGTTACTTTCACCGATAGCTGCATCGCCGGGAACCACCACGCGGCCGAGGTTTAACGCGCGCAGTTCTTCTTTACGTGGTTCGCTTTTCTCCACAAGCAACAGGTTTTCAGGAGCAACAATGGTGTAACGCAGAAAGGCGCGGGCATACACCATGCCCATGTTTCCGCAGCCGATTATGGTGATTTTCATTCGGCAAAGGTATGCACTTCGTTTCAGGTTTTATGATAGCAGACTTCCTATAATTAGTGGCAGTGGCAGGGGGCAGTGGCAGTCTTTCTACGATCTTCACCATCCATTTGAAAAAACAGCAAAGCTGTTTTTCAAATGCATGTAACCGGAACATAAAATGGAATAGTATCCGACTGCCACTGCCAACTGCCCCTGCCACTGGTAAAATGAACTTCCCTGTACCACAATCTTATTAACCGCCTGTTAAAAACTTTACCCGTTTTTAGCCGTCAAACCTGTTAATTTCGCGGATATATGGCCAAGAGCAAAACCGGCGGAAAAGAGACAGCAGACAAGGAAACGCCTTTGATGAAACAGTACAATGCAATCAAAGGGAAATATCCCGATGCGTTGCTGCTGTTTCGTGTGGGCGATTTTTACGAAACCTTTGGTTCGGATGCGGTGCGTGCTTCACAGATATTGGGCATTGTACTTACGCGGCGGGCCAATGGTTCGGCAGCGTACATTGAACTGGCCGGTTTTCCGCACCATTCGCTTGATTCGTACCTGCCGCGCCTGGTGCGTGCCGGACTGCGCGTGGCCATCTGCGATCAGCTCGAAGATCCGAAGCTGACCAAAACCATTGTGAAACGCGGCGTTACCGAACTGGTTACACCCGGCGTGGCGTTCAGCGATAAAGTGCTTGATCACAAAACGAATAATTTCCTGGCGGCGGTGCATCTTACCGACAAAGAAGCCGGGGTTTCGTTTCTCGATATTTCTACCGGCGAATTTTTGGTTGCACAGGGTTCGCATGAATATGCGGATAAACTGCTGCAGAGTTTTCGTCCGAGCGAAGTGCTGTTCTGCAAAAACCAGCGCAAACAGTTTACGGCAGAATTTGGTGAACGCTTTAACCTGTTTGGCCTCGACGAATGGGTGTTTACCGAATCGTTTGCGGGTGAACGGCTGCTGAATCATTTCGGTACCAAATCGCTGAAAGGGTTTGGTGTTGACAACCAGCCGCTCGGTATCATCGCTGCCGGTGCCGCGCTGCATTACCTTTCGGAAGCGCAGCACGAACGACTGCAGCACCTCTCTGCACTTTCGCGCATTGAAGAAGATCGTTTTGTGTGGCTGGATCGCTTCACGGTACGGAATCTTGAAATTTTCGGATCGGGCAACGAAAACGCCCGTACGCTGATTGATATTATTGACCAGACGGTTTCGCCCATGGGTGGCCGCCTGCTGAAACGCTGGCTGGCATTGCCGCTGAAAGAAGCCGCTGCCATTAACGAGCGCCTCGATGCCGTTGCCGCGTTGCTCGAACATCCCGAACTGCGTGATGAACTGCATGCGCTTATTGCACCCATCGGCGACCTGGAACGCCTGATTTCGAAATCGGCGGCCGGGCGTATTTCACCGCGCGAAACTGCGCAGCTGAAACGCGCACTGCAGGCGCTGGAACCGATACGCGAAAAATTAGAACAGGCATCGAACCCGACGCTGAAACAGCTCGGCAAATCCATTGACCTGTGCATGGCCATCCGCGAACGCATTGAACGCGAACTGCATGCCGATGCGCCGGTGCTGGTGAACAAAGGCAATGTAATTGCGGAAGGCGTGGATGCGGAACTGGATGAACTGCGCAACCTGTCCACCTCCGGAAAAAATTACCTGCTCGAAGTACAGCAACGCGAATGTGAACGCACTGGCATTACGTCGCTGAAAGTGGCGTTTAACAATGTGTTTGGCTATTACCTCGAAGTTACGAATGCGCATAAAGACAAAGTACCGACGGACTGGATACGCAAACAGACGCTGGTAAACGCCGAGCGTTACATTACGCAGGAACTGAAAACGTACGAGGAAAAAATTCTCGGCGCGGAAGAAAAAATATTGGCCATTGAAACACGCCTGTACCAGGCGCTGGTAACGGCCATCGGCGAACACGTGGTACCGATTCAGAAAAATGCCACGCTGCTGGCGCGTATCGACTGCCTGTGCGGGTACGCGGTGCTGGCGCAGAAAAACAATTACGTGCGGCCGCACCTGAACGATTCGCATGTGCTTGACATCAAAGGCGGCCGCCACCCGGTGATTGAACATCAGCTTCCGCCCGGTGAAAAATACGTGGCCAACGATGTGTACCTCGATCCGGATACGCAACAGATCATCATCATCACCGGTCCGAACATGGCCGGTAAATCCGCACTGCTGCGGCAAACGGCGCTGATAGTGCTGCTGGCCCAGGCGGGTTGTTTTGTGCCGGCCACCAATGCGGAGATCGGGCTCGTGGATAAAATATTTACGCGCGTGGGCGCATCGGATAATATTTCGTCGGGCGAATCCACGTTTATGGTGGAGATGAACGAAACCGCCAGCATTTTGAATAACATGTCGGCGCGCAGCCTCATTTTGCTTGATGAAATCGGGCGCGGAACGAGTACTTACGATGGTATTTCCATTGCGTGGTCCATTACCGAATACATCCACGAGCACCCGCACGCCCGCGCCCGCACGCTGTTTGCCACGCACTACCACGAACTGAATGAAATGGAACACCGTTTCAAACGGATCAAAAATTTTAACGTGAGTGTGAAAGAAGTGGCCAACAAAGTGATCTTTCTGCGCAAATTGGTACCCGGCGGCAGCGAACACAGTTTCGGTATTCACGTGGCCCGCATGGCCGGTATGCCCCGCAAAGTGGTGGACCGCGCCGGTGAAGTGCTGCTGCAGCTCGAACGCTCGCACAGCGACACCGAACTGATGAAAAGCGAAACCCACCAGAAGAAAAAAGAAGCCGGCGAAGATGTGCAGCTGAGTTTTTTCCAGCTGGATGATCCGGTGCTGGAGAATATTCGGGAGGAATTACTGAAGACGGATATTAATACACTTACGCCGGTGGAGGCGCTGATGAAGCTGAATGAGATTCGGAAGATGATTGGGGGGTAGAAAGTAGCCGCCGCCTCCCTTTAACTATCGCCTGTGTGCATCCGCACATGACATAGCGTGATTGCAGGCAGGCTGAAGATGACGGATGCTACTGTTTTTATGGTTTTATGTATTGCGATCTGATTTAAAATATATTTTTTCGTTTATGATTTTGTTGTATAAATTGTAAATAAAATTCAGTATCGTTATTGAATATGGTTTTTAATTATTTATATTTGAAGTAGGTTTACAAATAAGTGAGTTAAGTGCAATTTTACAGACGATGAAAATCAGTAGAATATATAGCCTTAATAAGTCACAAGCAGAATTGGACTTTGTTGACATCGATCCAAGAGGTGATACGCCGTTATTTTTAGATCCTTTTTTCTTAAGCAAGAAACATGACAACTGGTCACACGAAGCTACTTTGACGATACGAAGCTTTTTTCAGCGTGTAATTGATTTAATAAGAAACGAAAATGAAGATGAAGCGAAAGAATTATTTGACCATTTGCATGAACCAAATTCAACTTGTTTAGGTATGTCAGTTGGCGACCCCCAAGGACGAGGTGTAGGAAATGAAGATACAGATAAAATATATAACAACTTACTTCGGAGCAGAGCTATTCAAACAGGACTGATTCAAGATATTGAAGATAATATTTTATTTGTTGACAACTTTGGAAAGGACAAACTTTCCGATATGACAACAAATATTATTACAAAGCATCTAATTCAATATACTCAAAATCAATGTCAACTTCACAATATACCATTAACGCAAGGAATAGCCTCTGGATATTTTTGGAACCGTCAGGAGAATGAATGGCAAACTGAATATACGGAAATGCTTGTAGTGAATAATAAAAAAATACTCCTTATCCCCAAAGGAATAGTTTCTTTCAGTAAAGCATATACTCCAGACAAATACTATAATCATTTCGTTCTTGAGTTTCTCCAAGATGAACACTTAAGAATGCAAACTGCGTTAGTTCAAAGGAAAAATAATGGTACTCAATTTGTAACAAAGAAGAGTCTTAAAGAAATCAATCCTCAATCCAAAGAATTTCTTAGAAGATTCACAAGGGATCATCCAGAAGTACTTGAGCAATTTAAAGACGAAACCAATATAATTTCATTAACGAATATTGAAATCACAGATATAGATATTGGGCAAATTTTGCAGGACTTAATTGTCCGACTTCAAACTATTCCAGGAGGGAATGATGATGCTTCAAATTTTCATAATATTATAATAGGTATTTTAGAAATTGTTTTTTATCCTCACTTGATTAACCCAGTCAAAGAATTGGAAATTCACAATGGTAGAAAGAGGATTGATATATCTTTTGATAATGCTTCAAAAACGGGTATATTTCGAAGACTTTCAGAAAATCATAGAATACCCTGTCCATACATTTACGTGGAGTGTAAAAATTACAGCAGAGATGTTGCAAATCCAGAATTGGACCAAATGGGAGGTAGGTTTTCGGTAAATAGAGGTCAGGTAGGCTTTGTTGTTTGCCGTTCAATCGACAATATGCAACTTTTCATTGAAAGGTGTCGTGATACATTTCGAGACGGCAGAGGTTTGATTATTCCACTTGTAGATGCAGACATAATTGATTTACTACAAAACTATAATGATTGGAATCCAGAATTTACCGAACACTTCTTGTCAGATAGAATTAGGCAAATTACAATAAACTAAACTGAACATAGCATGAGTTATGCCAAAGGCGGGGTGATGTGCAAACTCGGAGCTTTGTGCTTCTATTCAAGTTCAGTGCTGGTTGACCGTTTTGTGCTCCGAAACCCGCCCGAACCCAAAGCCCAAAAACGTTATAGGTAACTTAAATAAAAAAAAATATTTGAAATGAGTAACTATGTTTTCGGGCCGGCAATGATTCCGGATAAAAAAATCTACAGAAATGCGAACAATGCCGTCAGGGAACCTCATTTTGTCATATTCAATACAGATACCATAAAACGAATTAGAGAAAAATTTCATAAAAACAATTTTGACAATCGAGTTAATATTAATCATGATGGCATTCAGGTAAGTGGTGTCAGAATGACCAAATCTTTTCTAATCGACTCCGAAAACAGATCGTCCTTGAAAGATAATTTCCTCGACCTCCCGGATGGCACTTGGATGATCGAATATGAAATTGAGAATGAGGAGATCTGGAATATGATTGGAGAAAAGAAATTAAATGGGTTCAGCGTAGAGGGTCTATTTGTGTATGGAGATTTGTTAGAGTAACCCTGAGCGATTGCCTGCCCCCCTTTTCCGCTAGCAATAATTTCCCTAAATTTATTTACTATAATTTATCGCCATGACAGTAAAAGCAATAAAGAAACAAGTTGACCAATACCTGCCTCTGCTTTCTGAAAAACAGCAAAATTTAGTTCTTGAAATGATCAAGAGCTGGTTAAACGTAGATAAGGACACGAAGCGAATTTCCCGCAAACAATACAACAAAGAAATTAATGAGGCTGTTGCTCGTATAGAAAAAGGCAATGCTGTTTCTCATAAAGCTGCCCTTAAGGAATTAGCTAAATGGTAACCCCAGAATCCCTGCGAGTTGTTTGGGACAGAAAATGACTGAATCATTTCAAAGACATTCTTGCTTACCTTGAAAAGTAAAATAACAAAGGCTCTTACACCAGCACATTCAAGGGAAAAACGTAAAGAAACAATCCTGCCGCCGAAAATAAAGCTGCTGCGGATGCACAGCCCGCTCCGCTGAATCGAGCGTGGTAGGAAAAACAAATAGAAATCATTTCGCTGTTCTCTTTATTTTGATGTTGTCGCGGATTTTGTGCGGTGCAGGTGAGCGGGCTAATCCGTGACAGCATACGATTTGCGCGTGTGTAATTACCTGCCTGTTCACAATTCCCCGCGCTTAGGTCTGTGGTTCAGCACGGATTAGCACTTGTCAAGACGAAGGCATGAACCGCACTGAACCACACACAAAATCCGCGCTAACGTCATTTTATACTAACGATGTCGTATAGAAGTGATCCTACCGCCGAAAATAAAGCTGCTGCGGATGCACAGCCCGCTCCGCAGAATCAAGCGTAGCATACAATTCATTGGTGCGGATAAAACCCAGCATCATGCCGCTCATTACATCCATCTGCGAAACGTGGCATTTAACGGCGGCCAGTTTCCGGTTTTCGGCTGCGGTATCAATAGCTGTGCGTGTCCATTTGTACGAATTGCCGATGATGGGCTGATTCAGCGCCATTTCAGGATGAAGACCGTGCGGAATGGGGTACTCGGTCAGATTCATCACCATGTCTTTAATAATGTAATCACCGCCGTGCACGATGTAGTTGCGCATGATGTTTGTTTTCTTCAGGCTTTCCATGGCTTTCACCACAAAGAAACTTGTTCCCATGTGGTCGGGCTGATTGTCAATCGGGGCCGGTGCATAAACGATGGTTGGGTTTAGTGAATCAATCAGTTTCTGGATATGCCGTTCGGCGTGGCGGCCGCAATAGTCTTCGCCGTAGGCCAGTGTACCGGTGTAGGGGCCTTTGCTCACTTTGCTGTAGGTGGATGTAACAACAGAATCAGGATACGTAAACATCGGGATAATGGTACCATCACCATACCCCAGGAAGATCTGGTTTGCAGCAGGCACGTTTAAGGTGGTGGCCGCATTGCGTGCTTCGCCGATGCGTGTACGCCCGAGATCCATCATGGCTTCTGCATTGTGAAAAAGCAGTGTGTCGGCATTGGTGAGTGTGCCGTGGGCCACCAGGTAGGCGGCATCCAGTTCAAAGCCGTCGCCGGCACACATCCAGCAGATGTACACTTTTGCACCGGCCGCCAGCGCCATGGAAACGGTTCCGCCGTTGGATAAACTTTCATCATCCGGGTGCGGGGCAAACAGCAGCACCACATCGTTTGCCGTAAACGCAGGCGCATTCGGCAGCCCTGCTATATCGGCCTGTGCCTGTTTCTCTTCCGTTTTAATAAATGGCCACCAGCCGTTGAGCCACGAAAGAAAAAGATAAAGCGCAAGTATGCCGAAGCCGGAAGCAATGATTTTTGTTTTCATGGATGATGCTGTTTGGTGTATGTTAATTTGTTTTTTTGTTTTCAATATAGTCCTGCAATTCCTGCAACGAGCCGAGTGCTTTCATTTCTTCCCAGATTCGCAGGTGTTCATCGCTGCCTTTTTTAGTGTTACTAATACCGTGTGCAAGCATGGATGCCATTCCTTTCTGCAGGTCATTTAAAGGCAGCTGCAGGTATGCTGCGGTTGTGTGTTCGGCAGCCGTATTGGGTGTGATTTTCTGCACAGCCGCATTTACAAGCTGATCTGAAATGATTCCGGAAAAGTCGGGAGCAACTGCAGCGCGTTTTCCCATTGCACCGCCGGAAATATCAATGCCGCGCCAGCCTAAAATGGTTTTGATAAACGAGGTGTGATCGAAATCTGTTTTTTCCGGTGAGCGGAACACCATGCCATGCGGAATGCGCGGCGAAATCATAAGTGTAGGAACGCGCACCCCCAGCCGGCTGAAATCAAATCCTTCCGGCGAAACAATGTTATCGGGGCGGCGGGCATGCGGCGGCGCAACGTGATCCATGGTGCCGCCGTGTTCATCAAACGTGATAATAAAAAGCGTATCGGCCCAGGCAGCTGCATTGCTGGTGAGTGCCTCGTATATTTTATTGAGCATCGCTTCACCGGGCGCGAGGTTGGCCGTAGGATGATAATCGTTGCCGTTGCCGAAAATGCTGAAAAACCACGCCGGCTCCAGGTACGAAAATGCAGACAGTGTTCCGCTTTTTGCGGCTTCCAGGAAATTTTCAAAAGGCTGCACACGTTGGGAGGTATCAATCATCGGATCGTTTTCAATGGCTGAAAATTTCCACGATGTAAAACTGGTATCCACAATCCATTTGTCCTGGTAATAAATCGCCCAGTCGTTATCGCCGCTGTCGGAAAGCACATTAAACATCGTGCGCATCTTAAACGTTGACAGGTATTCATTGTTTACCAGTCCGCTTGCTGTTCCTGCAAGCGAAAATGCACGGTTGGTATACGTCTGCGCGGGCACAGAACAAAACCAGCGGTCGCTTACCGCATACGCTGCGGCGAGGGTAGAAATCACCGGCAGATCAAGCCAGGTGTAAAAACCCATGACCTGGTTCGGATCGGCGGCATCTTTTTGCGTGTAGTTTTGCAGAAAACCACCCATCGTCGGTTTATCATCCGGCGTGCCGGGATAAAAAATTTGTTCGTTGATGTTTTCCCAGCTTTCTTCCGGATCGGGATCGGGCGCATGCAGGTTTGCTGCTGACGGAATCGGGTATGCGGTTACGGTATTGCCGACAGCATCGGTATTGCTGAATGTTGGTACAGCCCCCAGTCCGTCAAAATCGGGACTGCTGTTTTCCGGGTAAACCACCGGCGGCGGTGATGTATAAAGTTGCCCGAGCAGATGATCAAACCCGCGGTTCTCGAGCATAAGCATCACCACATTTTTTATTCCCGGAAGAAATGAAGCAGGCTGATCGGCATACGCATTGCGCACAATGTGAAAGTGAACATAAAGCGGGTATGCGGGCAGCAACAGGCCGTTGGGAATAAAATCACGCATCAGCGGCGGCTGCGGTTCGCCCGAACCTGCTTCCAGGTAACAAACGCCGCCGTAGGCCATCAGCGCATCAGCAGAACCGCTCACATTTAATGACGCTACATTCTGCAGCACCAGTTCATTCATAAACGTTGTTGTAATTGTCGCAACAGCAGCTGCCGGCCCGGTTGTCCATACCAGCACACCATCGGCCCCGAAAAAAAAGTCGGAGGCATTGAGTGAAAACTGAAACGTGCTGTTTTTGGCAACAGTGGTTTGTCCCGGCATAAGTGCAGGCGAAAACGTTCCCTCCTCCGTGTTTATGCTTAACAGCGTGAGGTCGTAAGGATTGCCGGTATTATCAATGGTAACAAAACAGTTGTGTTTTGTGGTTTCCTCGTTCTGATCAGCCATACGAATTTGTTTATTCCCGGTTAATGGGTTGTATGAAGCAAAGTAAGGATAATCCGGACGCGCATACCAGCATAAAACTGTGCGATTTAAGAAAACAGGTATTTCTACCCGGATTTACCGGATGGTTCGGGAATGATAGGGGAGGGAATTAAGAAATAGTTCCGGAAAAAATAAAAACTGCAATCATTTTCCGGGAAAGAAAAATAGTTTCTGAAACAGCTGCCCGCTATCCTGCATCCTGATATGTGCAATGTATATCCCGGCCGGAAGCTCCAGAAGTGGAATAGTTGCTGATGAGGAAAGTGCTGTATTGCTGTAAACCAATGCTCCCAGGTTATTGTATACCATCAGGCTGTAACGGGCATTTGTAATGGTTTTAACGACAAGCCCGGAGTTACTGGTGTTGATGGTGAACTGCGGTGCGTTAATTTCGGGCAATGCATCAAACAGGTCGCAGTGGCAGAAGTTAGGCTGAGGGCTGCCCCAGATCATGCCAGTGGAATCAGAATGACAAAGTAAAACATTACCCCAGCTGGTTACAAAACAAGGTGTACAATCAATAGGGCCATTCATTGATCCGATGCCTTCAATCCATTCATCGGGACCAACCTGCAAATGTCTTCTGAATTGACCGTTTGGAAGTTGTATGGAGTCAACATATCCTACCGTATCACCCGTGGTGAAAATATTCTGATATGGGAAATCAAATGTGTCGCCCAGTTGCAAAGCGAAGTCATATAATATATAGGCGGTTGTATCATTCGGATGAACAGCCCATACTTTTTTCGTGGAGTCTTCCCGGAACGCACATTCATAGGAAGCTGTAGCGGGGTTAAATGAAGAATCCGGAGCGCTTGATAACGTATTGTTCCGATACATTTTCTTATAGCTGATGCCATTTATAATCGTATCGCCGTTTATGCCATAATGAAAAGTGGTGATACAGGCCCAACCTGCTGAAGAAAAGTCATGATGATCCACACTCCAGGTTGCGTTTTGCTGCGGAAATGGGTGGTAGGTGACCTGCGCATGCAAACGCAACGGAAGCAGCAGAATGAGCCATAAAATCAGCCGCATGGCTTTTGTGTTTCTGCTAATTTACTGAAGAAATTTGATTGATTAGCCGCGATGTACCAGGAATTTAAATGCAAAATGATTTGCATAGTCCTATAACCAAATAGCTACACAATGAAATTACGGAGATATGTTTTTCAAGCAATTGCCAAAGGCGCAATCGTATTTTGGCCCGGTTTTATTTATTGTGCTTATTTTAGTCTCGTGGTATTTCAGGCCGGCAAACCGGAAAATAAATACAGCATCAGCATAATCCGAAAACATGAATCCGAACGTTGATTTTTATTTTCAGAAAGAAAAACAGTGGCACGATGAAATTGCCAAACTGCGCGTGATCCTGCTCAACTGCGGGCTGCAGGAAGAACTGAAATGGGGATGCCCGGCATACACGCACGAGGGATCAAACATTGTGCTTATTCATGTTTTCAAAACCTATTGCGCCGTGTTGTTTTTTAAAGGTGCATTGCTGAAAGATACCGACAACGTGCTTATACAGCAGACCAAAAATGTGCAGTCTGCGCGGCAGATGCGTTTTACCGGCGTTGCTGAAATTACAAAACAGCAGGCCATCCTCAAACGGTATGTGGCAGAAGCCATCGCCGTTGAAAAAGCGGGGCTGAAAGTGGAACTGAAAAAAACGGCCGACTACGAAGTGCCCGAAGAATTGGAGCAAAAACTGAAAACCATGCCCGCACTTAAAAAAGCATTCCAGGCATTAACACCCGGCCGGCAGCGCGCGTACCTGTTTCATTTTTCGGGCGCCAAACAATCCAAAACGCGGGAAGCGCGTATTGAAAAGCACATCCCGAAAATTCTTGCCGGTAAAGGATTGGACGATTAATCCCCTTTTTAGCGCCTGTTTAAATTCCATCCTTTGATTTTGTTATACCAAATGCTGGCCTGCCATTGCATAGGCGAAGGAGCACGTTTTGTACCCCATTCAGCTACGGACAAAAAAGGTAACAATGCTCAAAAAGGGCACAACAGGCTTATGAAGTAAAATTTGGACAGCTTCTGAATTATTTTTTTACTAATCAGGTATTTCTACCTGCTGCCCTGATTTTGCAAAGGAGACAAGCCTGCCGGATCATTCAGCAATACGAACCAGGCACCATTCCATGTGTATTTATATGACAACAAACG
Source organism: Chitinophaga pinensis (assembly GCA_943372645.1). GTDB lineage: Bacteria > Bacteroidota > Bacteroidia > Palsa-965 > Palsa-965 > VBWE01. Next base: position 66,543 of record CALRZN010000024.1, read on the forward strand.
TTTGCAAGCGATATTATTTAGCCTGATTTATACATTTGAAAAAGTCCATCAGAAAGAAGTCCAGTCAATCACCTCGGCGGCATCCGGTTAATGCAGATATCGGCCCGTGCGCAAACGTTACAGAAAATGGAAAACACACCAATTCTCGGAAAATATGAAATGGTTATGTCGCTCGCTGAACGGACGATAAATTCTCTTTTTAAAACACTTCGTGAAGAAGGCGAAATACATGAAGTATGGAGCATCCGGATGAGTTTTGATAAAAGAGACAAACTGATTCCCGAAAGTATTGTGCTGAATGAAGGTTATACGGGTGAAGAAAACCCTTCGTATGAAACGGTGGAAAAAAAATTTAAAAATGCGTTTGCTGCTGCTGCCGGGAAAACCCGGATGAAAGGGTTTGTTGCTAAAACCGGTGCTCCTTTTATAACAATTATTCAAAATGATTTTTTTAAAGTCAATTTTAATATTCCGTTCGGGAAAGGGAAAATGCTTGAGTCGTTCCCGGGAGATACGGATATAGATACCTACATGCTGGACGGAATACAGTATGTATTTACCGTAGCACTGGCAAAATTATCGCGTCCGTACACAGCAGTTGAATTTTCAAATCCCGTTCTGCAGGAAAACATTAACAGGCAGGTTGACGAGCTGCGTGCGGTTGGGCTGAAGCCGGAAGATTTTGCCATTGAAAGTCTTTTCCTGGATTTCGAAAATGCAAATTTTGTAGCAGACAGTGCAAATACGATAAACCCGAATCCCGACCTGGAATTAGAACCCTGGCTGGATTTTCAGAAGCAGCTGCAGCTTTATTTTAAAACGCTGCTGGCTAAAGAGGAGAATCCGTATGTGCTTGGATATGGCGTTACTGTTCCCGTTCTGGAGAAACGCAATGCTGCGGTGTTTGAACCGGTGAGTCTTAATTTTTCCACCTCCTTTGTTCCCGCGAAAGATAAAAACGGGAACGTGATAAAAAACAAAAATGGCGTGGTAAACGGCGACCCGCTCAAATCGTCGCTGAATTACCTGATGATGATTACCCGCACTCCTGAAACGGATGGAACAGCAGGGGTGATGAACAGCCTGTTGGAAAACTATAATGTATTAGGTATTGATTACGAATTGTTTTATGCAAAATACCTGGAGGATGTTTTTCAGATGATATTGAAGCAGTTGAACGAGACATTAATCAGTTTAAATAAATCGGAGAACAATAAATCAGGTGGTGTTTTTGTAAGCTCTAGAGGAAATCAGACCATAAAGACAAATGGTGCTTTCGTGCTTAAAAAAAATAAAATGCAGGTGGGTTTTGGTTTGGCCTGGGTTAACGTTTCGTCCTCCTATTCATCAACAACCCCAAGTACAGCTTCACATCCGCCCATCACTACTAATTATTTATGGGCAAAAGAAATAGCCATAAACCCGTTTGCTGACATTTTGTTTCCGATGTATATGATTACAGACGATTCGATGGAGCGGATGCGTCAATCGGGTGTGCCTGCTGATATTGTGGCAAAACTCGTTTCACTGGATAGCCGGCCATTTGATTCAGAAACTGATTTTGTAAATACGCTCCGGTTAAAATTAAGTGACAATGAACTAAAACAAAATAAAGAACAGATACTGGCTGCTGCTGCAAAACCGGGCCGGCTGGTAATCAGTCTTTGTTTTAATGAGCTGATAAATTATAAGCGAAAGTCGACCGGGATAAATGAAACTGCAGAAACCCAGGTAAAAGGGGCTGGTTTATATATCAATTTGTATCCCGGTAAAAATGGCGATATGCTGATTCATGTCATTCCGCATCCCAATGGAATAGAAACAATTACTAAAGGAAGTTATAAAACGGTAGATGATGTAAATAAAGTTATTTCCGGGAGTTTTTACAGCGATTTATACGCCCCGGTTTTTTTGGAAAAACTGACAACAAACCTCAAAAATGGAATTAAAACACTGCCGGAGGTTGTGCTCCCGATCAGTAATGTGTATTTGTACAAAACAATCGGGTTTGTGCCCGGTGACGGAAAAAACAGTGTGATCACCTTTCAATCCACCTACGGACCGGTTTACAGTTATACGATTTAAATACGAATAATCATGGCAACACCTCCATTCAAAGCCGACTACCAGGGCGAACTCATGAAAAATTACGTTTGCCAGGCTCCGGTTGGAGCAGGAAAAGCGTTTAGTACCTTGCTGGATGCAGATAATAATCCGCTTATTTTTTCAATAGGAGAAGATAACCGGTTGCGGCTGATCAGGCAGACCGATAATGAAGCTGCTCCTTATCAGCTGACCGAACTGACCACCACCCCGGTCCATACTTTTGCAGTTGCACAAAATCCGCAGAACCTGGAAATCCGGGTGGCCTATTCCACGTTTATTGATGGCAAATCGAGGCTGTATTATTCACGGCTCCGGGGCAATGACAGCAATACGTTTAAAACCGGTGCTGAATTTGAATGGGTAGAACATGTGCTTGATAATCCGGCTGCTGAAATAAACCGGATCGAAGCGAATCACGAGTACATCATGTTTTCTACACAAAGCAGGAACAGTGAAGCTTTTTATTATGTGGCGGAGTTTGGCAGCAAACACAAACGCTTTACGCTGCCGGAATATGGTTACCGGATACTTGATTTTAAAGTAGGCTCCTATAACAATGTGCGGGGCACCTACCTGCTTTATAATGTGGGGGAAAAGCAGACATTACTTTTTAAGGAATTTCTCGGTGATGATGATGTTGTAAAACGTTTTTCAACCGAAGGTTTGCTTACCGCAATTGACCTGGTGCGGCAGCCGGACGGTAAAGACCAGTTACTGGTATGTGGCGACAGTGTGGTGCTGCACGAATCGGTGAAAAAAAGAAAAACACTGATCGCTCACCGCGGGACCCGCTTTTTTGATATCCAGGCAAGCCAGTATGAAGGTAACACCAGTGTATGGGTGATTGAAAAAACAGACGACCAGCAGTCAAGCCTCGTTTTTCTCACCGATTGTTTTTTTGACCAGGAGACACAGCAATTCCGGAAAGCATGGACCACCGACCTGCCGTTTATGCCTGATATACACCAGTTTTCCTGTGTCAAAGGAACTGCAAACGGGAATCACCTTGTGGTGATTGATAAACGGAACCAGCTTCAGCACCTTACGCAGGATCCATCAACCAGTTTCTGGAAGCAGCGTGATATTGCCGTTGAATCATTGAAAGAGATTCTCGAATTTCCGTGTTACACAACACGCTTTGTGGTGGAGGACGAGGAAAACGGGATTCCTGTAACAGACCAGTTATGTTATGTAAGCGCCTCTTCGCAAACGGATGTAATCATTAACGGAAGTACATACCAGTTGAATAACGAGCATCCGGCAGCTGTAAAAACAGATGTAATGGGTGCGCTCACAATTATCTGCCCGGTTAATGATGAACTCCAGACGCCCGTTTTTTATATCGGGTATAATAAACAGGAGCGGCTTTATGTGATTAACCCCGCTCACCTGGTTGATGAACGCATGCGGAGTATAAAAAATGCGGCTGATTTTAAAGAGGCGAAAACAGACGACGGGGAATCATTATGGGGCAAAGACCAGCGGCCGGCCGACAGGGACCTGGATGATGCTGCAAAAATTATTCAGCAGTTGCTCGATGCAAAACAGGACATGCTGAATGATGAAATTGCCAACCTTCCGGGTGCGATACCTCAAACCGAACGAGTACATCCTGACGGGATATGGGGTGTAACGTTTGAGAAAAACAAAGCAACGTATCTCGGCAGCTCCGAAGCACAAAAGTTAATGGAGGAACAAGAAAAAGGGTTTCACCCGGTGCGGTGGGTGGGGCATGCAATAGGTTCGTTATTCCGATACATCAAATCAGTGTTCGGAAAATTGCGGTCTTTTATTGTCAAGGTTGTAAACCGTGTAACAACGTTTGTTCTGAATATAGCCGGAGAGATATTTCATTTTATTATTGATACGCTCGAAAAAATATTTCCGTTCCTGGAATATGTTTTTAATGCAATCGGTTTGGTATTTAAAACACTGCTGCATTGGCTGGGCAGGCTTATCGGCTGGGGCGATATATGGGAAAATCATAAAATAATTTCCCGTATTACCACCAATGGCATGCAAAGTATCGGTACGCATGTTGATGCATCGGTGAATGGGTGGAAAAATACGCTGGATCATTCTATCCACAAACTGCAGGATGAACTGCAAAAGATTAAAGATGAAAACCTGCCTGATGATACAGAACGTAACCAGAACAAAGTTGTTAATACGATAAAGAAACTGTTTATTTCCCCGCTTTTCAGCTGGCCAATGTACCAGGTTTTACATAGCGGGATGATGAAGAAAATTTATGATCTGACATTAAAAAAGATCAAGCTGCTCGATGAATTTGTCAAAAAGCAGGCCGAAACATACCAGTACATAAAAGAGTTTGTTGATGACCAATTAAACGCGATTATTGCGTTTGCGGTTAATCCGCGTTTTTCGACCCAGGCCATGCTGGCACTTTTTGAGCCGATACTTACCCGGGTTTTAACAACAGCAGAAACGCTTATCAACGGGTTACTTGATTTTCTTTCCGATGCAATTCATGATATGCAGCATTTGCTCGGTGATACTATGGAGATTCCGTTTTTAACACCCATGTATAATTTTGTATCCCGGGTATTCGGGGGAGGGAAAGGATTCAGTTTTATTGACGGATTTTCGCTGATGCTTTCCGTGCCGCTAACGATTTTGCATAAAATACTGAATGGAGGCAGGAACCTGTTTGACGGAATACTGGACGGTTTTGGTGAACGCGCTATGTTCGACAGGTTATGGGTAATACCGGCAGCAGCGGGTGAACTGCCTGCAACTGCTGATGCGCGTAATGAAAACAGGAGTAACCAGTCAGAATGGGACAAATTTGTAGATCAGTATAAATATTTCGGGGGGCTGATCGGTTCTTATTCCGCAGCGATAAATGGGTTCTTTGCACTCGCCAAAGGAGAGCCAATGCTTGATGCAATAAGTCTTTGTCTCAGCAGCATTACTTACGCGTCAATTATTCCTGTCGCTACCTCAGCGGGTGTAAATACCCCGGAAAAGCAGGCCGCATTAAGCCTGCGTTTGTCCCAGTATGTTATAAATGCGACACAGGTTTTTGTGGTTAATCAACTTGGCCGCTATAATAAAGGAGCAAGGGCAAAAGAGAAAAACATTATAGCGATGGTTCTTTCTTCGTTTGCTTTTGGAACAAATTTATCTGCCAATGTTTTGAATGATCCCGGGGCATTAAGCTGGACGGGACAAATGATGGTGCGTGGCGGCTCACTGGTTACCTGTTCGGGGAACATCGCCAAAAAAAATCCATATGTTCTTTTAGCCGGATCAATGTTAAACCTGACGGGCTGTTCATGCAACCTGGCCAATGCTGCGAATAAACCAATAAGTCACGGTACATACGATTAAAGCAGGGGGGGCACATCCGCAACGCAGCGCGACTTCGCATTTCGATTTGAGGGTGCCAAACAATCCAAAACGCGGGAGGCTCGTATTGAAAAATACATCCCGCACATTTTAGCGGGCAAAGGGTTGGACGATTAAAATCCGAAAACTGTATTTTTGCGTACGCAGGAAAAACGCAAAACAGGACCCATGATGAATCCGGAAATTGATGCCTACCTCGCCGACGGATGCGGACGCTGCAAACTGGGCGGCACACCGGAATGCAAAGTGCACAGCTGGCAGCCGGAACTGAAACTGCTGCGCAGCATTGTGCTGGAATGCGGCCTGCAGGAAGAGCGGAAGTGGGATGTGCCCTGTTACACCTGGCAGGGCCACAACATATTAATTGTTGCAGCCTTTAAAGCGTATGCCTCCATCAGTTTTTTCAAAGGTGCTTTGCTCAGTGATACCGCCAAACTGCTTGCATCACCGGGAGAACATACGCAGGCCGCACGCCTCATCCGGTTTACCGACGCACGCACCATCAGCAAACACAAAGCCGATCTGAAAGCGTACATTTTTGAAGCGATCGAAATAGAAAAAGCGGGGCTGAAAATAGCATACAAACCCGTGTCGGAGTTTCCTGTTCCGGACGAGTTTCAGCAAAAATTAGATCAACTGCCCGCACTGAAAAAAGCATTTGAAGCACTTACGCCCGGAAGGCAGCGCGCCTACCTGCTGCACTTTGGCAGCGCGAAACAGGCGAACACACGGGCTGCACGGGTGGAGAAGTGGATTCCCAATATACTTTCCGGGAAGGGGTATAATGAATAAAAATAGTTCTGAAATAAAATTTGTTTTTTGAAATAGCTGGAGATTTCAAAATCAGAGCGGGAAACAGAGAACAGAGCGAGTAACAAAAAGCAGAGCGGGAAACAGAACACAGAGCAAATAGTAACGCTCTGTTCTCTGTTTCCCGCTCTGTTTATGGTACCCAGGACGGGATCCCGATAGCTATCGGGAAACCCGTACGACCGCTATGCAAATTTTACTTTGAGCTTTTCTACCATTTCAGGATATTTCTTAAGATTATGAATGTATATCTTGCTTTTCATTTTCTTAATATGATATTCAATCCTCCTTGCCTGCGCCAATTGCAGATTTTCGATTATGAAAAATAAAGTCCAGTCATCGGCGCGTGAAGTAAAGCTATCTGGATAAAACTTGCTGATATGCTGTTCCTGCCTTAATTCCAGATCTTTGCAGCTACCCGTGTAGAATTTGTCAATACTTCCGGAATACAAAATATAAACGAAGGCCATCTTATAAATAAAAAAAGCAGCAATTTCTTGCTGCTTGTACCCAGGACGGGACTTGAACCCGTACGACCGCAATGGCCACAGGATTTTAAGTCCTGCGTGTCTACCAATTCCACCACCCGGGCAAAATATATAAAAGAACACTACTATACTAAAGATCAGCCTGCGTGGCTACCACTCCGATAGTTATCGGAGCCACCACCCGGGCAAAAAAGTATTTAAAAAATGATCTACAGTCCTCCTGAGCGGAGCCGAAGGGGGGCTGTAAACTAAAAATCCTTCTCCCGGAGAAGAAGGATCTTTTGGAGCGGAAAACGGGATTCGAACCCGCGACCTCGACCTTGGCAAGGTCGCGCTCTACCAACTGAGCTATTTCCGCTAATAAAAGAACTGTTTTGTTTCCTTTCCTGCTGTTTCAGCAAAATTGGGAGCACAAAATTAACAGCATTTTTGAAAAGCGCAAAAAAAAAGTAAAACAATTTTAGCGCGCTATTATTCAGCTAGTTACAGTTGCCTTTGCGGCTGTTTTCACAATAAACCTACCTTTAGCGCGTCAAAAACGTGCTCCTGATGAACCATATTCCACCCGCTTACGACACCAACCGCAAACTGAACAAAGCCATTGCCGGCTATCACCTGCTGATGATTCTCTCGCAGCTCGACGGCGATTTTGATGTGGCAGAAGGCGAAGTGGTAGTTGATTACCTGAAAGAAACCTTCCCGTTTCATGTTGATCTTGACAGTGAAATCGAATTTCTGTGTACGCTTCCGCAGGAAAAGTACCTCGATCATTTCACCAAGGCGATGAATGACTTTTACGAAGATTCAACGCCTGAAGAGCGTACAAACTTCCTCGATTTTGCGGTGCAGATGGTTACTGCCGACAACGAACTTACCACCGACGAGAACGTGTACCTGAATACACTGTTCAATGCGTGGGACCCGGAACACGAAGAGGAATAAAAAACGAATTTGTTATCGGACTATCCGGCAGAAACCGGATGTTTGGTTATTTCACCGCATCACCACAATCCCACCAAACGTAGCCCCAATCCCCAGCACCAGCGAAAGCGAAATGTAAAGTGTGAGGTACAGGTACTCGCCCTGTTTCAGCATTTCGAAACTGTCGAGCGAAAATGCGGAGAACGTGGTGAAGCCGCCGCACAGGCCGGTGAGCAGGAAAAATTTCCATTCGGCGGTAATCCAGTCGGCCTTGTCGGACCACGCATAAAAAATGCCGATGAGGAAACAGCCCGCAACATTGATTAATAAGGTATCAACCGGGAATGCGATGGAGAAAATACGTCCTGTGAAAAGATGGATGAGGTAGCGCAACACGCCCCCGATAAAACCGCCGATTCCTGCCAATAATAAAATCCTGCCCATAACCTGGTGTTATGTGGTTCTGCAGGAGTTATCAGCGTTACCCGTGAAGGCCGCGGTTCCGGGCGAACTCCATCGCCAGTTGTCAGCGACAAAGATAACTGTTCTGAAAAACCAGTCGCTTTTTTAGTGCATAAAAAATAGTTGTATGTACAAATAAAAGATGTATATTTGTGCCATGAAACTGGAAGAGGCCATCAAACAAACCAAACCGTTCAGCAGTGAAATCCAGAAGCTGTTTATCAATATTCAGCTTACGGCAAGCCACCTGAACTGTATGATGTCGCAGCGCCTCAAGCCGTTTGATCTTTCGCCGCAGCAGTTTAATGTGCTCCGCATCCTGAAAGGAAAACACCCGGATTCATACTCCAACCAGGAAATTACCGAACGGATGATTGATAAATCCTCCAATGCCACGCGGATCGCCGATAAGCTGCTGGAGAAAAAATTAATTACACGCACCGCAAACAAAGCAGACCGCCGCGCTGTTGATATCCGCATTACCGCCAAAGGCCTTGCTTTGCTTGACGAAATAAGCGAACAACTGAAACGGGAACAATTTGTCCCTGCCGGGTATAACGAAGAAAAAGCACGTTTAATGAACGAGTGGCTGGACGAATTACGGGGCTAAAAAAATTTGACTAAATAAATGTATATACAAATAAAATACCTACAAATAAAAACGACAACACCATGAAACTATTGGAACCAGTAAATACAGGCGCACTGCAACTGCGCAACCGCGTGGTAATGGCACCCATGACCCGCAGCCGTGCAACCGCCGGCGGTGTAGTAACCGATGCCGTGACATTATACTATAAGCAACGTGCAAGTGCCGGGATGCTCATTACCGAAGCAGTAAATATTTCGGAGCAGGCCATCGGCAGTCCGTTTACACCGGGAATTTACACCGACGAACAGGTTGCTGCATGGAAAAAAGTAACCGATGCGGTGCACGAGGCAGGTGGAACAATTGTAATGCAGCTCTGGCATACCGGGCGGGTAGGGCACTCCGCTGTAAAAAACGGGCAGCTGCCGGTAGCGCCTTCGGCCATCCGTATTGAAGGACAGCAGCATTTTACACCAACAGGCATGCAGGAGTATGAAGTGCCCCGCGCGCTGGAAACCGCCGAAGTGAAAGCAATTGTACAAACCTATGCAACCGCAGCGGCCAACGCCAAAGCAGCCGGTTTCGATGGTGTGGAACTGCACAGTGCTTTTGGTTACCTGCCCAACCAGTTTTTGGTTGACGGTGCCAATCACCGCACGGATGAATACGGCGGAAGCATTGTAAACCGCAGCCGCTTTGTGCTCGAAATTATGGAAGCAATCGTAAACGTGTGGGGCCCCGGTCGCGCCGGTATTAAACTTTCGCCGGTTATTCCTTACAACGGCATGATTGATTCTGATCCGAACGCATTATATACGTATCTCATCAGCGAACTCAACAAAATGCCGCTCGCATACATTCACCTCATGCGTGCCATGATGCCGCTGGATGCTTTTCCGCACTGGCCGAAAGATGTTATTGCAACCTTCGCGCACCTGACAGATAAAACCATCATTGCCAACGGCGGTTACAATCGCGAAACGGCAGAAACTGCAATCGCTGAAGGCAGTACACAGCTTGTTTCGTTCGGTGCCCCGTTTGTAGCAAACCCCGACCTCGTTCACCGGTTTGCATTGGGTGCGGAACTGAATGCGCCCGACCGCAGCACCTTTTACGGGGGAGGCGATAAAGGATACATTGACTACCCCGTTCTTGAAACATCTGAAACCATTTAATGACCAATAAAAACAACGTACAATGAAAAACAAAGTAACATTCGGATCGGCGGTGAAGGCCGGCCTTTTTGCAGGACTTACTGCAACCGCAATCAACGTTATTCTCTTTTTTATTTTTCACGCAGCAGGTATTATAAGCGACACGATTTTTATCCAGCCCGGTCAGCCGATGACTGTTGTGCCGATTATTATGTCGAGCCTCATCCCGTCTATCATTGCCAGTATGGTGTTTTTCCTGTTTGAAAAATTCACCAAAAACGGGTACCGCATTTTTCTGATTATTTCCATCGTATTAATGCTGGTAACCTTTGCCAACCCGTTTGTAGGCATACCGGGCGTAACCACCGGCTATGCCATAGCGCTGGATGTGATGCACATCTTTGTTGTTGTGCCGGTGCTGTTTTTCATTAACCGCGAAGTGAAAAAAGCAAACGCCTGATTTTTTTAATAGCCGAAAAATCCTGCAGGGCGTTATACGTTCTGCGGGATTTTTATTTCAATGCAATTTGCTGAAAAGTGAACGGCTATTTACCCCGCTGCAGCAGCTTTCTGATTTCGGCCTGCGGTAATGTTGTAAAACCGCCGATGGTCTCGCCATATTCACCGATGGCGTTACCGCTGCCCATAAATGCGGTGTCAGCATTCATGTACCAGGTTTGTTTTGCAGTTGTTGTTTTGCCGTTTTTTATTTCGCATTCATATTCGGTGTTCGAAAAGTTATAGCGGAATACAAAACACTGCAACGTTTTATCATAACTGAATTTTGTTTCCCCGGTGCGGTCATAACAATCACACCCGTTTCCTTCTCCCATGCATCCCATGCTGGCCGTGTTGGATGAAGCAGTAATAAACGAAACCAATGGCCCGGTGAACGAATTGCGCGAAAGCAGGTTGTACGAATCACTTGCAAACATTACCCCGCCCGCGTAGATGCCCGAAATGCTGTAACGCACCAGCAGCCGGTTATCCTGCATGGCAGCCAGTTCAACGGCGGAAAAATCAATTACCTCATCATCAACGATTGCGTCAGCTACCAGCCAGCCGTTTTTTGTTTTGTTCAGCAGCAGTGTTGTTTCGTTATAAAAATTGTGCATCGCGGCAGTGATGGCCTGTTCGCCGCGGATGTAAATGAGCTGTGTGTTTTCATCGCCCAGGCGCTCGGCCACCTGCATTATTACCGAATCGCCCTCACTCCAGATCTGTGGTCCCCAATTGTACATAGCACGATTATCAGCATTATAACAACTGCCATAAACAAAACGGATCAACGTCGCATCTTCTGTATCCGGAAGTATTTTTCCGATCAGTTTTTTGCCGCGCTCAGCCGCATCGTTTGCTGCCTCGTCCTGTTTTTTCGCCTGCGCAGGCGATTGCGGATCGGGCGGGAGGCTGTCACGGGGTGTCGTGTCTTTTTGCATTACGGGGACGGCGGCTGTATCACGCTGTTTTGTTTTTTCGCTGCCACTGCAGGAAGCCAGGAAGAATAACAGCAGAAACAACTGAATACCGGAATGCATAAGCGGAGTATCGTAAAGAATGAATTGTTTGCAAAACTAAAATTAGTGTATTTTCGGGATCAGCACGATGGACATTCTCCGCTTACTTGCATTTGTAACATTTATCATCCAGGGATTTTTATTTCCCCTGCTCATCCTGTACACACTTTATTTTGTGTACAAAAACCTGTTTGCAAAAAGCAAATCAAGGCCGAAAAACAGCGATCTGAAAAAAGCAGTTGCAGCACCGGAACCTGCGCAACGCCTGCATCCGCTGAGCTGTGCGGCCTGCGGCGGACAGGTGATGCCGGTGAACGGTAAACGTTCGTGCGGGCATTGCGGAAAAGAGGTGCCCATTCCGAACGAATACCAGCACCTTTTTTTGCTGCGCGAAGAAGCAACGCAGCGGCTGAACCGGGCCGCCCGTTACTGGAAACGCGCAAACCGGCTCACCTCACCCTGGATGCGTTGGTTTTTATTGCTGCTCGCGCTCTGGCTGTTTGCCACGTTTTTTATCCTGCTCACCGCAAGCAGCGAACGGAAAATAACCGGTTACGAAGAAGTGGTACAAAAACTCGGGGCAGTAGGCGACTGGTTTATGGGGCTTGGGGTTGTCTCCATTTTTTTCTGGATATTTATTTTGTTCATCACCCGGGGCATTCTCAGCCCGAAAATCAGGAGGCACCTGCCGGTTCCGGAATCGGATATGAAACTTGCGGGGCAGGCCGAAGACACATCGTGCGGCACCTGCGGCGGACCATTGCATTTTAATGCCGGCGACCTGGGTTGTGTGTGCGTGTACTGCGGCACCGAAACGTATCGTGTAAAACTGGCTTCGCAGCTGCACAGCCGCATCAGCGAAGGTCGCGGGCGGGCAGGGGCTTCGCTCATCGAGGCGATGCAGGTGTATGAAGCTGCGCTCGACGATGCCATCGGTACGCCGGTGATGCTGGTGTTTATCCTCATCTTACTGCCGTTTTTCTTTATCGCATTGCCGGCTATCCTGTGGGATGTGATTACGGAATATCCGTTTATAAGTGCAGGTGCGGTGGCGCTGCTTGTTGTAATTTTGGTATTGCTTTTCCGGAAGCGGAAGGCGCAACTACCACCGAAATGATTTTGAGCTGATTTCAAAAGCCGATTTGCGTCCATAACTGTATCAGTAATCCATACGATCTGGTAATAACTTATTTCCGCTGCCAATGCTCGTGGATTGTGAACCCCGGCTGTGTCGAACTATTCCCGGAGACGGATAATCCGCCCATATTCAAGTATTACTTGTTTATTGATGGTTCTGCCCGGAAAAAGACGAATTTTTAAAACGGTTTATCCGTATCTGAAATTTGAGGTGAATTGGCCAAAAGTACCAGCGAAGCTGTACTATTCTGCTATCCATGGCATGGGTATTTTTCTATCTTTGTTCCGCTATTTAAAACAAGACCCATGAAAAAACGATTACGCATTGCATTATTTGCAATTGTTGCCACATTTGGATTCGGATCCGAAGCCAAAGCACAGATACCCGCTGTGCAGCATCTGATCTGGGGATCGAGTCCGTTCCAGGATTCGCTCTGGTCTATTGATACCACCACCTGGTCGGTTGTAAACCGCATCGGGCCCACACTGCCCGGCTTTACAATTACCGGTATGACTGGCCTGGCTTACGACCCGACCACTTACGAAACCTACATTATTATGAAGGTTTCTGCAGTTACCGGCCGTGTGCTTGGTAAAATCAACCTGCAGACCGGTGTATGTTCGCAGGTGGGTAACCTCGGCGATCAGTTTTCATCCATCATGTTCGATGAAACCGGCCAGCTCTGGGGTGCCACCGGAAACGGTGCTACTGTTCCCGAAACACTTTATAAAATAGATAAAACCACCGGTGCAAAAACCCTCCAGTTTGCTATGGGCAATGGCGCCGACGGTGAAATTATCTGTTACAACCGCGATGATAACAACATTTACCACTGGTCTGGAAACAGCACCATGGTGATGGAAAAGTGGCCGATTTCGAATGTAACCTATACACCAACAAATATTGTTTTTACCGGTACTCCCGGCGGCGAAACATTTGGTATGCTTTACCTCGATGCCACGCATTTTATTGTATCAAACATTTCCAGCACTTTTAAACGCCTGACGACAAGCGGAGCTTATGATGGCGCCACACTGGCAAGCCTGCCCGATGACCTGCGCGGCCTGGTAATGCCCCCTGCATTCGCACAGAATAACACCACGCTCTGCCCGGGTGATACAACATTTATCGGTGCGGGCAACACCATGTTGTTTGACTCGGTGATTTATCACTGGGGTGATGGCAATACGACTGCCACCGCAGCTTCTGCAACCGGTTCATTCCACAGTTACAGCACAGGTGGTACCTATACCATCAGCATCGAAGTAGATAACGGAACGATCCAGGATACCATTAAAACGTTTACAGTTACTGTAAACCCGGCACCGTCAGTAACCCTGAGCGGTATCAATACGCTCTGCCCGAACGATACCGTTGTAATTTCAGGTACAGCACAGGTAACCAGCCAGTGGTATTTTAACGGCGTTCCGGTTCCTTCACAAACCAGTGCTACCATTTCAGTAAACGCTCCCGGGGTTTACAACATGTTTACTACGAACAGCTTTGGCTGCTCCGACTCTTCGCATACGCCGTTTATCCTTACTGCTGTGCCGAATCCGACCGTTGCACTCGGCGCTGATTTTTCCGCCTGCGTAAGTGCAGTGCTTGATGCCGGTAACCCGGGTGCCACATTCCTGTGGAATGACAACTCAACGGCACAAACACTTTCGGTAACTGCCAGCGGTACCTATAATGTAATGGTAACCGATTCAAACAACTGCAGCGCATCCGATTCAATTGCGGTAGTAATCAACCCGCTGCCTGTGGTTGCACTTGGTGCAGATACCACCAACTGCGGTTCGTTTACGATTGATGCACAGAACGCCGGTTCGACCTTCCTGTGGAGCAACGGCGATACCACCCAGGTGTCAACTGTAACTTCAGGCGGCATTTACAGTGTAACGGTTACCGATGCGAACGGCTGCTCCAACAGCGATTCGATCAGTGTTACCATTAATCCGAACCCGGTAGTTGAACTTGGTTCTGACACTTCGGGATGCGCATCAGTAACCATCAGCCCGAATATGACAGGCACGTTCCTCTGGAACGACAACACAACAGGACCGTCATTAACGGTAACCACCAGCGGTGTTTATTCCGTAATGGTAACAGACAGCAACGGCTGCTCGCAGAGCGATTCGGTATCGGTTGTGGTTAACCCGCTTCCGGTTGTTGGACTTGCAGTTGCTGTAAGCGGCATCTGCGTTGATGATGCAGACGTTACACTGATCGGTACACCTTCGGGCGGAACGTTCAGCGGTACCTCGGTAACCGGTAACCAGTTCGATCCTTCGATTGGTGCAGGTAATCACGATGTGTATTATTCATTTACCGATGGCAACGGATGTACAGCATCAGATACACTTACGCTTATTATCAGCGCATGCGTAGGCATTCACGAACAGGCCGCAGCAAATCTGCAGGTTTACCCGAACCCGAACAGCGGTTCATTCACCATCGAACTGCCTGAAAACGGATCGCTGGTTGTGATTACTGACATGCTCGGCAACGTAGTATATAACGAACGTATGATCAGCAGCGGTAAAAACCAGGTTGAACTGGGCGAACAGGCTGCGGGTGTTTACTTTATTAAAGTAACTGCAGGTGATGTAACTTCGGTAAGCCGACTGGTGATCCGTAAGTAATTAAACGCAAAATAAGTTTTCAGAAAGCGGCGTTGCC
>CALRZN010000025.1:0-72317 GCA_943372645.1 Chitinophaga pinensis
ATCACTCCTGCCTGAACATGCAGACGCCTGCCTCCGTGCACTTTTGAACGTTATGAACAAATAAACAGATATTAACAAAAGAAAAAAGTAGCAAAAAGAAAAAGTCACATCATCAATTAATCTGTCAACCATTTTCAGGACGAGACAAAATGTTCAATTTTCAATGTTCAATGCTCAAACTCAATGCTCAAGTGAAAAAACAAAACCAAATGAACATTGATTTTGGAAATTTTTAATGCCTGGCATTCCTTTATTTGATTGGGCGAAATGCGCAATTTTCAATGTTCAATGCGCAATTTTCAAGTGAAAAATAAAAACAAATGGAAATTGGTTTTGGAAATTTTTAATGCCTGGCATTCCTTTATTTGATGGGGCGAAATGGGCAATTTTCAATGTTCAATGCGCAATTTTCAAGTGAAAAATAAAAACAAATGAACATTGATTTTGGAACATGTAAACGCCTGCTATTCCCACATTGCTTGCGGCGCAAGGCGCAAGTAAAAAAATAAAACCCCTTGAGCATTGAACATTGAGATAGTTGAATATTGAAAATTGAAAAAAACACAATAGTACCATCACACATTCGCAGTAACAGGAACATAAAAGTTCCGTTTTCAGAAGTAAAATCTACTCCACCTGCATTTCTTTTTCCACCAGCTTAAACCCCGTTCCGTACAGGTTCTGTATTTCCAGCGAAGGATCGGGGCGCAGGAGTTTGCGGAGGCGCGTGAGATAAACGTCCATGCTTTTGGCGATGAAAAAATCATCGTTGCCCCACACGGTCAGTAAAATTTCGCTGCGGCTGATGAGTTTGTTTTTGTGTTCGGCCAGCACTTTCAGCAGTTCCGCTTCTTTAATGCTCAGCGTTTTTGTTTCGTTTTCGCCTGCGGCAGCGGCTGTAAGTTTGCGATTCGTATAATCAAACACGAGGTTGCCGATGTGATACACGGGTGAACGCTGCTGTACATCGCGTTCGCCGGTGCGTTTGAGGATGGCCTGTATACGCATCAGCAGCTCTTTCATGCTGAACGGTTTGGTTACATAATCATCGGCACCGGCGTTAAATGCTTCCAGTTTGTCCTGCTCGTTGGTACGCGAAGTCAGAAACAAAATCGGTACGTGCTGGTCGGTGCGGCGGATATCGCGGGCCAGTTCGAGGCCATCGCGCACAGGCATCATAATGTCGAGAATACACAGCGCCGGTTTTTCGCTGTGAAACACATCGTAGCCTTCTTTCCCGTTTTTGCAGAGCAGCACATTGTAACGGTGGTTTTCGAGGTTTTCTTTTACGAGGTACCCGAGGTTCAGGTCGTCTTCAACAAAAAGAATTTTTGTGTTCATGGGTTTACGTTTTTTTCAGCGGAAGCCGGACTTCAAAGGTGCTTCCTTTGTTCTTTTCACTTTTAACATGTATTTCGCCCTGGTGGGCGTTGATCACTGATTCGAGGTAACTCAGGCCAAGTCCGAATCCCTTTACATCGTGCAGGTTGCCGCCCTGCGCCCGGTAAAAACAAGTAAAAATCTTTTTAATTTCTTCTTTGCTCATGCCGATGCCGTTATCGGTCACCGTAATAATAGCCATATCCTGTTCAACCCGGGTCAGGATTGTGATGAACGGTTTACGGCGGGTATATTTGAGCGCATTATCAATGAGATTGTACAGCGCGTTGATGATGTGTGTTTCATCGGCGTACAGCATAACCGGCTGCGGCCAGGGGCGGAAATCAACCTGTGCACCGCTTACGCTGAATTTTATTTCAAAGGCGGCAAGCACTTTCTGCACCATGGCATTTAACTCAAACAGTTCGGGCTGCAACCTGATTTCCCCTTTGTCGAACGCTGCGGCCTGCAGGATGCGTTCTACATTTTCGCGGAGCAACTGGTTTTCGCTTTGCAAAATCTGCAGCAGGCGCTGCACTTTTTCGTCGCCATTGCCCAGCACGTCCGAAAGCGTTTCGGTGGCCAGTGCGATGTTGGCCACGGGCGTATTAAACTCGTGCGTCATGTTGTTGATGAAATCATTCTTCACCTGCGAAAGCCGTTTCTGGCGCAAAATGGTGCGGATGAAATACCAGAACCCGGCCAGCAGCACAATCACCACCAGCACCGACGAGGCCATGAGATACCACAGCGTCTGGTTGATGTAAATGGCCTCGTCCGGAAAATACACCACAATGCGGTAGGGTTTTGAAAAATACGAATCGTCGGTAAGCTGCATGCCCAGGCGCGATTCCAGCAGCGCCGCTTTGCGTGCCCCGCGCTGCATCCAGGCCAGTGAGTCGGTTCCGGCGGTGATGATGCCGAAATAAAACGGGGCGGCAATGTGCTGATCGGCCAGGTGCCTGCGCAGCATCGAATCGAGTTTCAGCGTATCGTAATAAAACGTTACGGGCAGGCGCGACGAAAACACATCGCGGTAGTTTTTGGCATTCAGATCGCCCAGCAGCAGGTCGCTTTCTTTTTCAAAACCGGCATCGCGGGTGCGCAGTGTAAACCGCAGCGTAATGTCAACCGACACCGGGTTGCGGAACCGCATGTCGTTGAATTTTTCAAATACGTTATCCGGTGTATTGTAATAAAATCCTTTGCCGGTGAAATACATCGGAATCGTATCGGCATGCGCACTATCGTTGCTGAAATACCCGCCCGCCGCGGTGTACGGGTGTTTCATCATGTAAAACCCCTGGCCCGGACGGATGTACACCTTTGAAAATATTTCGAAACAGGTGGCGTGTTCACGCGCTTTTTTCACGGTAAAATAAAGCGCCTCCATCACCTTGTTGTCCTGCCGGGTTTTGTGCTGCTGGTGCGCATTGATGGCCCAGATCAGCTGTACAGTAATAAGCGCCGCAAGCGCCAGTGCAATGGTTGCAAAAATCAGGTTCAGCCGTGTACGTTTCACCTTCCGAAGATCGGACTATTTGCTGCGCGGTTGCGGGGGTTAAGGGTGATTTAAGATTTATTAAGTGCAGGTTAGCAGCATGCCGGCAGGAAATGAAATACGTTTGACCGCAAACAAAACAGCAAACCATGAAAAAAATGTTTACACTTTCAGGAGGTATCCTGCTTACACTTTCTGCTGCCGCACAAACCTGGTGCGTACCTGCAACAGCTGTACCCTACAATGCAAATCAGCCGGGAATAACACAGTTTACATTAAACACCATTTCCCGTTCATCAGCTGATCTCGAAAATTTTCCTTCAAACAGTTATGTACTCACCGGGATGAGTACCACATTAACGGCAGGCGTTACATACACCGTTACCATGACCTACACGATTGATCCGCAGATCTGCCCCGACATGAACCTGCGCGTGTGGATTGATTATAACCAGGACGGGCAACTCAACGATCCCGGTGAAACAGCCATTTCGGTGAATAACCAGTTGCCGGGAACATACACCGGTACCTTTATGGTTCCGCTTACTGCCACCGCGGGTACAACACGTCTGCGCGCCACTGCAAAAATGACTTCGAGCGGCGGGCACATTTTGCCCTCACCCTGCGACATTCCGGCCGACCCGCTGGGGTATCACGGCGAAATTGAAGATTATGATGTAACTATTATAAATCCGAATGCCGTTGGAGAACAACCCGATCAGCTGAGCGATGTACAGCTTTTTCCGAATCCCGCACAGGGAAACAGTACGTTGCGTTACACCCTTGTTCAGTCCAATACCGTTCATGCTGAAATTGTAACCCTTACCGGCCAACGTGTTGCCGTGCTTGCCGATGATACCAGGCAAGCTCCGGGTACCTATACCCTTCCGCTTCCGGATATGCTTGCACCAGGTATGTATATCGTACGGCTTACAGCAGGTGATATCGTGGAAGAGAAAAAACTTGTTATCATACCCTGATGAACGTTTATAAATACCTGCAGCGCCGCACTTCCTGCATTGTGCGGCGCTGTTTTTTTTATTGTGCATTCCGTAAAAAAGTGTGGATTGCCGCAACCTGTTTTCTTTTTACCGCATGTACCTGGGAACAGGCCGAACCGGTACTTACCTGCGAAAACCTGGACGTACATTATGCCCGTGATGTGGTACCCGTTATTACAGCAAGTTGCAGTGTTACCGGTTGTCACAATGCCGGTTCGCTTACCGGTGATTTTACAACCTACGCCGGCATAAAAGCAAAAGTGGATAACGGCAGTTTCCGGTTGCGCGTGCTCGAACTGAAAATAATGCCCCCCGTTTCACAACCTCCGCTTACAGAAAAACAACTGAAACAACTGGCCTGCTGGATTGAAGCCGGTGCTCCCGAAAACTGACGCGGGGCTACGTTCACCCTGCCCGGTAACGTCGGCACGACCGGCTGCTCATTCATCCTGCACAATTACGCAACCACGCGCCCTGCCTTTTTTTATAGATTATTTTAAAATGCCATACCAACCCTTTGGGCAGGTGCTACGTCTATAGATAAAACAACCCGATAATGAAGCGACTCCTTTTTATTCCCCTCTTCGCCTGTGTAACGCTTTCGGCACAGGACCCGCAGCTTACACAATACAACAGTATTCCGATTGCACTTAACCCCGCATTTGCAGGCAGCGATGGCTGCGCGCGTGCCGGTGCGGCTTACCGCATGCAGTGGCCGGGCATTTCCGGAAACTATAATACGATGGTTGCAGCGTACGATCAGTATATCCCCAAACTGAAAGGCGGCATCGGCGTAATGTACCTCAACGACCGGGCCGGCAGCGGCACGTACAAAAGCAACAGTGCCATGCTGGTGTATGCCCCGCATTTCGCACTCGGTAAAAACATCGTGCTAAAACCCGCACTGTCGGCAGGGGTAATAACAAAAACGTTGGACTGGTCTGCGCTTAATTTCAGTAACATGATCGATCCGCGGCAAGGGATTGTTAACAACACCACCTTTGCGCCACCGGAACATGCAACCACGGTAAATCCCGATTTTGGTGCAGGCCTCGTGATGTACAGCAACCACCTGTTTGGCGGCTTCGCGGTGCAGCACCTGTTTGAACCCAACCAAAGTTTTTATGAAAACGGCAACGCCCCGCTGCCCCGCAAATACACCGCACACCTCGGCGGCATTATCCGCCCGGGCAGCGACAAAACCAGCGAAGGGTTGCAATTTACACCGCACCTGCTTTATCAGCAGCAACAGGATTTTGTAATGCTCATGGGAGGCATTGCAGCGGGCTGGAAAAAGTTTTCGCTGGGTGTGGCCTATCGCAGCGAAGATGCTGTTATTGCATCGCTCGGTTTCCGCAACAACCTGTTTTCAGTAGCGTACAGTTATGATTATACGGTAAGCGAACTCAGCAATTACACCGGCGGTTCACACGAGTTAACCATGTCGTTCCGTTTCGGCTGCAAAAACAAAAAAGAGCTGATACGCACGCTGGAAGTAGTGCCGGGTATTTAAATGATTTTGTAAAATAGTTTTTCAGCTTATAAAGTTTCAATAAAACAGAACGTGGAATTAGTGGCAGTGGCAGTCAACAGTGGCAGTAGGCAGATATTTCAGAATACGAATCTGTTCCTTACGAAAACAAGACTGCCACTGCCCCCTGCTGCCTGCCACTTATCCAAGATGTCTTATATAAACGATCACTTTTCAAAACAAAACCAGCTCCAGTTTCCATTTCGCCAGCGCAAACGAATACGTTGTTCCCTCAATCAGTTCGCCGTCCATCTGCGAAAACAGCTTGCGATCAGCTGTGATTTGTAGTTCGGTTACCGGTTCATACAGCACCGTTTTATTGCCGATGTGTTTTCCTTTTTCCACCTGCGAAAGCACCTTGATGCGCGTCCACAGCGACGGAATGTAACAATGAAACAGGTTCAGTTTGCCGTCGTTTATTTCCGCATGCGGCGAAATGAGAAAGCCCCCGCCCGTGCGCGATGAATTGGCAATGTTTACAAGCGTGCAGCTTTGGGTATATGTTTTTTCCGGCGAACGGAATTCATAAAACGGCTCGCGGAAACTGAACATTTTTTTCACCACGATGGCGAGGTAACCGAGGTGCCCGCCCAGCAAACGGATGGCTTTCATGCTGCGCAACACTTCGCCGTCGAAACCGAGTCCCACACTGTTCAGAAAAAAGCGCGGGGCCGCTCCGTCGGTGCTGCACTGCCCCACATCGCTGTGCAGCCGTTTTGTGTCCGGCCGTTTCCCGGTGGCCAGTTCCACCACCGCCTGCTGCATTTCGGCCGGTGTTTTTTTGCCATGCACTTTCCAGAAAAAATCGTTGCCGGTTCCGCCCGCCATTAGAATAACCGGCACAGTGCAGCCCGGATAAGCGTTGACAAAATAGTTGAACGTGCCGTCGCCGCCGATTACCACCACGTATGTGCAAGCAGCGGGTAACGTTTCCGGCCACGTGTTTTCAAAAACCGAACAGTGTACCCATGCCCCCGGCTTGGCAGGCGCATGCTGCTTCAGTTCTGCCTCCAGCTGCGCCGCAATTTTGCGCGAACGGCCCTTGGCTGAAAAAGTGGCGTAAAGAATAACGATGTGCATTTTTTCCCGGCTAGTGGTTCACGAATAAACGAATAATCGCGGGAATGCGGAAATCAGTTACCATTTCCAGAAAGTGATGGAATAGGTTTTACGGTCAACCCGCCGCGCGCGTTTGATTCCGAAGTAGGGATCAACCACCCGCCGGTTGGTTGATTCATCAATCAGGCGTTTGATAAACCGGAACGTTTCATTATTCTTTTCGTTTTCGAGTTCCAGGTAGGCAAGTATATCGGTAAGCACGGTATCATAATGCACCAGCGGTTGCGGAAGCGCGTAATTGTTCAGCCGGTTAAGCACATGCTGCTGCAGATTATGGCTCATAACGGTATCGTGTGTTGCCACATAAACGGCATCGCGCAGGTTGGCTTCGAGCACGAGGCGCTGCGTCCGCATTTCGGCATTGATGGCTGGCTGGTTACCGCCGAGACCACCCGGAAAATTCAGATTTACAAATTCCGGAATTTCACCCGCAGGGCCTTGCGCCAGTCCGCCTTTCCGGTAATTCACATCTGTTGCCGCGTGAATCAGTTCATGGAGAATGCTGGCTACGAGGTAATTCTGATCGGGCCAGGTTGGGTCATATTCCAGCAGGTAATTGGGAGGCGGTGCAGGATTTTTACTCGCTTCCGCAGAGCGGCCCTGCCCGGGTGCTGCAATAAAATCGGTTTCGGGAAGCATGCTTTCTGCTTCATTAAACAACGACTGCAGCGACGGATCAAACTGTGTGATATCAGGTCCCGCCTGCCCGAGCACCGCAGCCAGCGCCGTGTCTATATCGGGATGAATAACACGCTGCACCACCGGAGCACCAAAACTGATGCCGCCCAGCTGTTTGCGCTGCGCGGATGCATTTTTGCCGTGCTGCTTTTTCGGACGGAGCTGTTTTGTTTTCATACCTGCGCTTATGGCTATGTAAATATAAACCCAAATTAAGCGCCAGGAAAAATTGCCACTCCTTTTTTGATAATTGCGGGATAAAATTTCCGGAAGCACCGGGTTCACTGCGGGAGTGTTTTCTTCTCCTGCGGGAGGATTACATTCTCCTTTGGGAGCATTACGTTTTCCTGCGGGAGGGTTGCGTTCTCCTGCGGGAGGATTGTGTTCGCCCGCGGGAGTGGTGGTTATAAAACAGCCCACAGCAAACGGTTGTTCTTAAAAGTAAGCAGTGATCCGGGTTTGCCGTTTTGCAGTTCAGCGCGGCAACGTGAACAACTTTCCGGCAAAAAAAACGGGGCATTGCCCCGTTTCCGGAACTGCCCCGCTTTCAGATCAATCGGAAAAATCAGTTTTTAATAATGCGCCCGGTGAGCACATTTGTGGGGGTATATACCTTTACAAAATAAACACCGGTTGCATACGCGGTAAGATCAACCTGCTGAACGGCAGCGCCGGCAAGGCCTGCACCTTCGTAAATTGTTTTACCACTCACATCCTTCACCACCATTTTTTCAACCGGCTCGTCACCTGCGCTGATGGTAAACCAGCCGTTGCCCGGGTTCGGGAAAATACGGAGCGCGGGTTCTGGCCCCTGCTGCATGGGCAGTACCTCTTCAAATTCTGGCTGGTGGGTGCAATTAATTACGCGGAAGAATTTTGCATCCGTATGCCAGTTCGGGCCTACCGATAAGGCAACCCGGTACAGAATTCCGGGAGTAAACGTAAGCCCATTGCCAAGCGTTACCAGGTTAATGCTGGAAGGCACCTGCCCGGTGGGGCTTATCCATCCGTTAAACTTGTTTACTCCGAACGACCAGGTATTGGCATTCATGTTAAATTCATCAACCGAAATATGATACCCGTTTTCATTCGAACTGGCCGAACCATCGATGTACACATTGCTCTTGTGCATGGTTGTTACCTGCTGCGGTCCGTAAGGCGAGCTTTCGTTTGCCGTGGAAACACAACTGTTCAGGTTGCTGAACACAAACGACGCGGTTGATGCACAGCCGATGCGCATAAAACGTGCGGCCGTATTCCAGCCCGGACCAACAGTGAGGGCAATGCGGTAAAGTATGCCCGACTGGAATGTGTTCGCAGGTACAAGCGACGCAAGATTTATGTTTGCAGGCACCGGGCCGCTGCTGCTTATCCATCCGTTGAACCGGTTTACGCCGAACGACCAGGTATTGGCATCCATGTTAAATTCATCAATCGAAATGTGGTACCCGTTTTCGTTAGTGCTGGCCGAACCATCAATATAAATGTTGGGCAGTCCCACAATGGTAACCAGTTGCGGACCGTAAGGCGAATTTTCGGTTTTGGTGGAGAGGCAGGTGTTTGCATTGGTAAAAATAAATGCCGGGGTAGGTGTTATGGCCACCAGCGACGCATTGTCTACCAGCCCCCACGTTGCCCCGCCCGCATTCGGAAGCAGCGGAACCCGGAATTCGATTTTGTCATAGCCCTGCGCTACATCAGCTGCGGTAAGCGAAAATGTCCCGGTATAGTGTTGCCAGTCGAGGCTGGTAATTACCGGTGTGGTATAAACCACTTTTTCGGTCGTACAATCGGTATTTTTACGCAACACCGCCTGTATAACCAGGTTGGGATGCAACACGCCATTGGTTGACACGGCTTTGCCGGCAGCCCAAAAACCGATGTTGTACATATACCCGTTTAACGGTGCAGTCAGCGAACCTTTTATCGACTCCGCGTATGCTTCTGCCGGGTACGTTATGTAGGGGTAAATAGCCGGATTGGTCTGTGCACTGCCACAGAAGGCAGCAAAACGCCCGTCACCGTCCTGCGAAATAATGGTATGCGAAGGCCCGTTCTGGTGGGGCTCGTCAAACGATACCGAGGTGGAATTATTATCAATCAGATCGGCAGAATTTGTGTAAATATATGTTTGCGATATATTGTCATATCTTTTTCCGCAACCCTGCTCCCAGCCTGTAGCCTTTGTAATCTGAGATGGGCCTGTTACAATCTGCCCGGCATCAAAACCGGGATTAATAATCAGTTCCTGCGCCCCGAGGCCGGAAGTAAAAACCGGTATCAGTGCGATAACGGTTGCCATTGTTTTTAAATTCATTTTTGTTTTCATCGTATCCTGTTTTATTAGTGAAAAAATGAACGTTCACTGTTGTTTTACCGGTGCCTGCCTTCAACACTGCACCACATCGGAAAGACAACAATTCGTTTTAACCATTTCCCGTTTATGCGTTTTATCGCCCGGCAATAGTACAGCAGATTGAACCGGCAGGTGAACCATTCTGATATCCGCATCCATCCGTTTTTTATTCGCAGGGGTGTGATTGATATTCGTATAGCTGGTTGGTATGGGAGGGGCGGTATGAGTGCGTGTTGGAGTACACCTTGGCCGTATCATGGACTAATAAAATACGTTACCTAGCAGGTGATGAAGAAACCGGCAGTTTTCACCGGTTATTTCGGTGCACGTGATGCGGGAATGACCTTTTCAACATCAACAAGCGGTAGCTCTTTGTCTCCCGTCTTTTCTCAATTCAGTTCAGGAAATTTATTCAACTTTTTATTTGGAGGCTGTTGATGGGGTACGGGGATTTCTATTTGGTAAGAATTTAACTGAGAATCGTTATACTTTAACCCTGCTTTTAACTCATCATAATTAGGTCGATATATATGCTGCATATAATATTGAACGAACTTGGGGAGCTATAAATGGCAAAACAATTTCAGAAAAATTTGAAGACGAGGATACTATATATTTGCGAAGTAAGGTGTGCGTTTTTTTTTCATTTATGCTATACCCCTTAAGATATATTATTTCCTTAATTAAATCTGCTTTGAATTCCAATTCAGTTATCACATTATTTGAAAGCAAAAGAAACTGACCATGAATTGAATCTTTAAAATCATCAATAACATTCACAACTCTATCGATTTTTAATTCCTTGCGATTCAACAGACAAATGTTAATTGTCTCGATTCCTCTACCCTCTGGGTCAATTCCAACTATGCGAATTCCCTCACCATTAGGGTCAATTTCAAATTTAAAATATTTTTCAGGTGGATCTACTTCTGGGTGTAAAAGAAAAGGGACTTCATTTAATAAAGGAGGTTTTGAAGCCTTGCAAGCGTTTAAGTCCAGGTTGCCGTCTGCAAGAATTATTGGAGCATTGACTCTGATCCCTAAAACAGGGAATTGATTATGTTTCCCTCCTTCTCTGTTGCAATTAATACATGATGGAATCAAGTTACTCCATTCATAACACAACCAATAGTACCCATCATGCAATTCCCCACTTACACCCTTTTTAGGTCTATAATGCTCAATATCTGCTTTACAAATCCGCTCACAATAAGCACATTTATCTTTGTAGGCAATTGCTAATTTATCTTCAACAAGCGACCTAGCTCCATCTGGGGTTGTATAATTTTGACGATAAATTCTCTCGCTTATCAAATCCTTATTTCGAGTTCGAATTATATCTAACAAAGCTTGATAAGTTTCCGACGAAGCCAAGATGGGTGGTTTATCCGCATCAGATTTAACGACATATCTCATTTGCGTCTTTCTTCAAATAAAGAAATTAGATCCTGTTCTTTTTTATCAGTAAAAAAGTCTTGGATTTTTTGTCTAACAATATCATTTATCTCAACATCCTTATAATTCATTTCAGTTCTAATAAGGTGTGATTTCTCATGACTAGAAGGAATGATGTCGTCAAGACCAAAAATTGGAGAAGTAAGTATTGTATTGGGGAGTAAATCGCCAAGAATTAACTTTTGATCGATTCTCTTTGCAATTACTCCTGTTTGAGCCCCTCTCTCTACCGTAAAAATCACACTATTTTTAGGTGCTCCAAGCAATGGAATTGGACTATGTGTAGAAGCAATAAATTGAATTTTAGGGAAAGTTATTGAAAGCTGTTCGACTAGCTTTTTTTGAAGTTTGGGGTGGAGGTGTATATCTATCTCGTCAATAATTACGAGACCAGTAAATTCCGAAGGATCAAATATTTCCGGTTGTTGATCATAAAATTTAACCAAAATGTCTCCAAGCATAGCAATCATGCTTTTTATTCCTGATGCCAATTGATAAAATGAAACTTTTTTAAGTTCATTACCTGAAGCATCCTTTTCAATATAAGACGTAACCGGCTTACCGTTTTCATAATCAAAAAACAATATGTTATATAAATTTGGAATTATCTCGGTCAGTATTTCAGTTATATAGTCCTTTCGTTTTTGAAAAAGATTCTCAAGCTGTCTCTCTGAACGCCAGTTATCTAATTGACTTTGTAAGTCAATTAGCACTGGATTTTCTTCAAATAACGAAGACAGGAGAGAATCTTTGGGGGCATCTTGCTTTGAGTAAGTATTACCTGTAAGAAGACGCGATTGACCGTATGCTGCAAACCCGGATGTGACAGGAGGAGCTATTCCCTGTAGCGAGTTTTGTTTTCGAACAAAATCAATTGTCTCTCCTGTAGGTCCATAGAATGAAATTTGTGTTTGGAATGGGACTCCTTGAACTTTTTCACTTTCTGAAATTTTACGACCACAAATAGAACTCGCTAATGCTTTCAAAATAGAGGTTTTTCCAGTCCCATTTTCACCAGTAATGAATACCCACTGAGTATTGAAGGCAATTTCCTCGAGTTCAACATGAATAATCGGACCATATCCTTTTATAATGATATTATGTATTTTCTCCGGTCGAGCTAGTGGTTTGGGTTGTACTTTCTCAAAATAATTTGATTGTCTATATTGCAGTACCTTTTGTCTTTGTTTCTCGAAGTCATCGTAATCAATTGGGCCAATATTGATTCCATTTTTTTTCAAAAACACTTTTCCTTCTTCAATAATTTTATCAATAATTACTTTATCATTTTCAAGAAAATACCTTAAAGCACTGATATAATCGCCACCAAATTCCACATAAAATTTACGGTACCTTATTCCTACCTGTTCAAGATTAAGAGGTGGGGCTAAGTCTTTAACTATAAAATTCCTTTTTTCATCTGAGTCAGAAACATTAACCTCTAGATAGCTTTCGCCTGAATTAGCGAGGATGACAAATATTATATTAGGTGTTCTGTTTTTCCAATCCATGCCTGTCCAAAAGGAAACGGCCATATACCCATCATTACCATAAAACCAATAATTATCTTCAAGCCTATTGGCTCGATTACTTTTTCTAAAAGTATATCGCAATGATGGATATATTAGTCGATAATTTTCAAGGAAATGAAAAACCTCCTCATGAATGATTTTGATATTACTCATAGCGAAGTTGATGGGCTATATATTTACTTCTAAATATGAAACTAACTTATCGGGGT
This sequence comes from Chitinophaga pinensis, assembly GCA_943372645.1. Taxonomy (GTDB): domain Bacteria; phylum Bacteroidota; class Bacteroidia; order Palsa-965; family Palsa-965; genus VBWE01. Next base: position 12,763 of record CALRZN010000025.1, read on the forward strand.
TGTTTTTGCCCGGCCGTTTAGTAGTTTTCCATTTTTTTACACCAAAGGTTTCATCCATAAACCGTGGAATGTTGTTATAGGCCAATTGATCTCTATCCTGAATATCTTCTGGCAAGGCTTCCATTATGGCAACTTTTAAGCCCATCCAAGGTGAATTACCCGCTTTAATTTTTTCAATTAAAGTAGTGTTAGATAAAACCGTTTTAAATGCACTTTTCAGATATAGTTCAAGTACGTCCTCATTGGGGTTATCAACAGACTCTATATTGTCAGGGTCTATAATTTCTTCGGGCTCTTGCAGACCAACTGTTTCTCGTGCTTTTCGGAGTTGCTCTGCAAATTTTTCTTTTAATGTTTTACCAAAAGTATTACCCTCTGGTAAATTGTATTCTTTGTCTCGAATCTGTACTATATTCTCAAAACTGAGAACTCTAACTGAAATCGGATAAGGTTTGCCGCCAGTACCACTCCAAAATATTCCATTGCCAGGAATTGGCTCATTTAATAGCGAGCTTAATAAATCATTACTAAAGTGTGCGTTTGCTTTTCGTAAAGCCCCCAAATCCACTGCAGAGAGAAGATGAAAAATAAACCAATTATCCCCTTGGCTTAATATTTCATCAGAAATACTACCAGGTTGTTGTGTTATCAGAACAGTACCAAGGCCAAATTTTCTTCCTTCTTTAACCCACGCAATGTATGGACTATCACTACCTCCTGTTCCTCCTAAAACTGATTGCGCTTCTTCTAGTACAGCTATAGTAGGCATACTATTTGGCTCTTCTTTGGTAAATTCGTTTTGGTTATGCTCAAAAATTTGCTGAAGAATTATTCCAGAGAGTATAAGGCCATTTGCACCTCTCATTTGCGAAATATCGACAATACATAGTTTACCAGATCTTAAAGAATCAAATAATTTATCCATCATTTGACTACTCGGATCATGAATAAGCCTAACAACTGTAGTCATATTTGAGCGGATTGCAATTATCTCGGCATCTTGTCGATCATTTTCTTTGTCATTCAAGATAAGTTCTCTGATGTCCTCCAATGGAGTCGTATTTCCTAACTTATAAATTAAGTCAATGAGTTTAATCCAAGTTGCCGCATTAAGTCCTTTTAGTTTTTGAACGTTTTGCTGTGATTGCTTTTCTAAAGGAAGGGCAATTGAGATAACATCAGCTGGTCTTAACCTTCTAATATCTAGTTTTATTGAATCTGCAACGAATGATTGATATAATGGACTTTTCGATTTTTTATTTGTAAAAACAACAACCTTGTCCTCAAGATGCGGCACATCGCATAGCCCAGGTCTACCACTATCATCGGGCCAAAAATATTCGCCATCAGGGTCAAAAATAATAGTACCCACTGGTGTCTTTTTACCTTCACGTTTAATCACTGTTGGGGTTGTGCTATACAGATTAGTAAATAGTAATTTGACCAAATTCGACTTGCCAAATCCAGCTCTAGCAAATACAAAAGATCTTCTTGAAACTAATTGATCTATCCTAAATTTAGTAATTACAGAAGGCGATTTGGGTAGCATCCAAGACTCTAGCTTTACCTTGGAATTAGACTCTCCTCCATTATATACAAATTCGCCATAAGTCAGATATCCAAATTCGGAAGCCGGATTTCCATCACTATCCAAGATATTATGTCCTGAAACTTCACGCAAAACATTGTCTGATAGGAAAGCAACCTTACTCCCTACATGGGGCAATCTCCTATGTGATGGTGCAAAATCCAGTTTGCCTGAATTTTTTCTTAATACGCCAAGTACCCTTATATCAATTTTGTATTTTAAGTAACCTTCTCTCAGATCTTCTGAAATTTCACGTCCGTCTGCAATTGCTCGTAGTGCATAATCTTCCCCTGCCGATCCGGCCAATTTCCCCAAAGCGGCAACAGAAGTAATTCGCCCTAAAACTGCCTCATTATCGCCTTCTAATGCAACTACAAGAAACTGGCCATGCATTGGTATGTTTTGAAAAATATTATCATACTTCAGGATTATATCTGCATGGAACTCCATTCCTCCCTCACTAAATCCTTTGAAAATGCCTACAACTTTATCTTCTGGAAAGAGATTCATCATTGTCTGTTTTGAGATTGGTCCCGATTTAATATTTGATGATCCATTATTTCACTTTTCCCTGGTGGGAGAATATTTTTAATGGCTTTCATTACTTCGTCTTGCAGAATATCAAGATCGAAATCCACTACTTGAGCAAATTCTAGTGCTTTTTGAAGACATGACGGATAGTGTGGTATTGGAAACCCATGAATTGAATCCATTAATAAATATCCAAATATATCAGTATCCATGCCCGTCTGTGATGGCAATAGATCTACCGCCCAAACAGGGTCAAAACTTTTCTTCCCGAAACGAACTAAGTATAAATATCCCATTGAAAACTTATTTTGCTCACCCTCCACAGATTCTGGCTTCCATATAAATTCCTCCCATGCGTATGAGTTTTTTTCCATTATTTCCGGAACTCTTGCAAATCGCGGCTCCCCATTTGGAAATACATCTTCCAACTGCATTGCAAGTGAATACCTAGATAGGACTTGACTATGCTTTGCAAGACCAACAAGGAATATCCGAACTCTTCTTTTTTTATATGCTTCATCTATAGCTCTATCGATTCGATTCATCATTTCTATAAATAACGGCCTTCGATTTTTTTTATCATAATTAAATATTTTACTGCGCAGAAGTCCATCTCTTACCACTACCGTATTCGCACCAAAACCCTCGTAACAAATTTTATCATAAATAACCGCCCACTCACACAAATCTTTATATGTTAACACCCACGATTTTGAAATTTTCGCTGGAAAATCTTCCATCCTTTTTCCCGTAGGAATCATAGGGCTCAAGTCGTTGAGTGATGTACAATTTAAATCTCTCATAAGTAACCCCAGAGCTGTTTTAGGGTTGCCATTATCATCAAACTGTCTTCTACTTAATATATCAGTATTTGTTGTTGGCGTAATTGTATCTAAACACAAATTTTTACCATTAGAGTCAACAACTCTTATCAGTTGAAAATAAAATGGATCATATACCAATTTATTATTCGTCCCTTCGCTTGCAACAAGAGAAAATGTAGTAGTTGACCGTGCTTTAACTACTCTTACATTAGGTTTCAATAATACTACTTCACGTCTAAGATCATCCAAGAGTCTTCTGTCGTTGAAGGCGCATTCTTGAATAGCTTTCTTTACATCTGGAATTTCTTCAGGGTCAAACATCTTAAGTTTCTAGAGTTGCATAAACATCAACTTCCTCGATATATTTTCCTGTACTATTATGAAATTGGTTGGCTTGCCTTTTAGATTCATGAGGAATTCCGGCTTTTCTTATTGTTTTTATCTTCCATCCCGATTGAGATAAATAGATTGAATCTTTTATTATTTCAGATGGAGTTCTCTCCGAACGACTAGGCAGAGCACCAAACCGAATAATTAAATTACATTGTGAGTTACAATTTTTGGCAGTCTCTTTCCAAACATCTGCCAAATCAGAGATGAAAGCATCTTCAGACCAATGTTTGAGTTGAGAGTTGTGTGAATAATCAACCTTTTCAGGACCTCCTAAAAACCACTTTCTCAACCATTGATCTTGCTCATAGGTTGACATACCAAAATATGGAGGAGATGTCACTACCCAATCTATTTTAGTTTTAATTTTTCGAGAAATCACTCTACTATCGCCTAGAATAATTCGACTAACTGTACTTTTTGGCAAATCTTTATTAAATAAATACAATGCCTTTCTGGAAACAAGTTCAAGTGTACTTACATATGATGGTGATAAAGAATGTTTTTTCCAATAACTAACGGAATACTTTGGTTTTGTTGAAAAAGTTCGAGGCATTTGATTGGACAAATACGAAAACTGAGTTTTCATTATTGGCCCATGCAAAACACCCAACATTATTCCTTGTAGCGCAATATCTGTTTTGTTTAATCTTTTTTTCGATAAAAAATAGGCTCTAATGGTAGAGATTTCCATTAGTGTTTTTTTGTGATATGCCAAATTCCAGAAAAGATCATTTGGAATATTATCCGTTGTTTTGTTACTTATAATATTAGTTAATAATTCTATTATATCCTTCGGGCGTGCATCAATAATTTTTGCATTTGCAATTGCGTAAGCAACTGGGTTGCAATCCACACCATAGGATTCTAGACCAAGAAGCCTGGCTGCGTAATTAGTAGTTCCTCTTCCGCAAAATGGATCAAATACAATATCGTTTTTGTTTGCTTTAGAGAGTATTGAAAAAGGAAATGAAAGAGGAAACATTGTAAAGTATGGACAAATTCCATTTAGTCGCATTTTAGGATGAATCCTATTCTCAATAATTTCCGAAAAGGAATATTCCATGTTATCTTTTGAGATTTTAATACTTAACTTTTTAGACATTAAATAAAAAGGAAATACTTATTTTTTGTATTCGATTGACAAATTAACCAAAAAAAAGGCATCCCCCAAAACAATTTTCACATTCCTATCTAATCTCTTTCCCAACCCCCCAAAATCTTTTCCCCACACCCCAAAAAATCTCCCGATATTTGCCCCCGGTAAATCAAAAAAATACTTTTCTGACGTGGAAAATCACCAGTACGATATCGTTGTGATTGGCGGGGGCTGTGTGGGCCTGGCTGCTGCCTATAAAATAAATATGCGCCACCCGAACCTGAAGGTGGCCCTGCTGGAAAAAGAAGACCGCCTGGCCGCACACCAGACCGGGCGCAATTCGGGGGTTATTCACTCCGGCATTTATTACAAACCCGGCTCCTACAAAGCCAAAAACTGTGTGGAAGGCCGCCGCGAATTAGTGGCGTTTGCAAAAGAACATAACATCGCGCACGACATCTGCGGAAAAATAATTGTAGCCACCCACGAAAGTGAACTGGCACACATGAACAAAGTGTATAACAACGGCCTGGCAAACGGCGTGGAAGACATTGAACTGATTGATGCCAAACGCCTGAAAGAAATTGAACCGAACGTGGAAGGCATTGCCGGAATATGGGTGGGCTGCACCGGCATTATTGATTTTCCCGCGGTTACACGCAAACTGGGTGAACTGCTCGAACAAAAATTCAGCGGCAGCAAAGTCTTCCTAAACACCGAGGCAAAATCGTTTGTGAAAACTGCAAACGGTACCGACATTATTACAAACAACGGCACGTTTTCGGCAAAGTACATGGTTACCTGCGGCGGACTGCAGAGCGATCGCATTGCGAAAGAAGAAGGGCAGAAAAGCAAAGCGGCCATTGTGGGTTTCCGCGGCGATTATTACGACCTGACGGAAAAAGGACGCAGCAAAGTAAAGAACCTGATTTATCCGGTGCCCAATCCACAGTTCCCGTTTCTCGGTGTGCATTTTACACGTATGATTCACGGCGGTGTGGAGTGTGGTCCGAATGCGGTGTTTGTGTTCAAACGCGAAGGGTATTCGAAAACATCATTCAGTTTCAGAGACACCTGGCAGGCGTTTACGTTTGGCGGCACCTGGAAGTTTTTTGCAAAACACTGGCGCTTTGGTTTGGATGAATACCGCGGTGCATTTTCGAAAGCGTTTTTCCTGAAACGCCTGCGCACGCTTATCCCCTCGCTCGAAAGCGACGACATCGTGGCCTCGCGCTGCGGCGTTCGCGCCATGGCCTTAGAGCCGGAAGGCAACATGAGCGACGATTTTATTATTGAACACAGCGGAAACGCCATTCACGTACTCAACGCGCCCTCCCCCGCTGCCACGGCTTGTTTGGCCATCGGCAAAGCGATTGAGGAAATGGCTACGGAGAAGTTTGGGCTTTAAAGGATCGTATAAATTCAACATCCTATGATTAGTTTGCAGTTTTCAATCCGATAGCTATCGGATTGAAATTTGCAGTTTTGTTTTTTAGTCCGGAATAGGAACGTATTCCTTGAAATCCAATCAGACTGCAAACTGCCGACTGCAAACTCGAAGCAGGAATTATTTTACACAAAGCGTAATTATTCCCTGTCTGTTTTAAAATATCTTTTAATGCACTCCCGCATACCCGAAAAAAACAACTCCCTGTAAATCAATACTTCTTCCGGGAAAACTTGCTTTCCTGCTTTCCTTTTTGTAAATTAGCCTTATTAATCCTTGCAGTAACCCGTTAACCCCCTCCGATAGCTATCGGAATTCCATCACCGGTTTATTGTTTTGATTCATTGCAGGTAAAGCCATCGTGTTTTGTTGCGTGCATCACTGTGCGTTCATCACCTATGGGTTTGCCGTGAATTAATTCAATAGTTGCATTAACCGTTTTAACCCTGATGGCACGCATCAACTTCCAGTTTGCTGATGGCTTTATTGAAAAGCGCAGGCAAGACACTTCCGTAATCGGGAACCAGTACCTCGAAAACATTATCCTGTTCGCCCTGCGCGACCGCCGTCACCGCTGGCGCCATGCGGGTGAATTCTGGCGGCTTGCGCACGAACTGCGGGCAAACCAAGCTCAGAAAAAATACACCATTGCCAATGGCGATACGCTTGACAGCATTTGCACCCGCGCCGGTTACGGCCAGGAAATTTTGTATTACCTCAATCCGGGTATCAATTTTCGCATGCCGGAACCAGGCACCGTGATCAACCTGCCTCCCGCTTCTGATATCGGCACATCCGAAAACGAATTAACCGGATCTGTAATTCCAACGGATGCCACTGTTACGGATGAACAGCGGGCAAAACAGGTGCAGGAACAAATTCAGAATACGGGTGCGCAAAATACAGTTGCAGCAGATGCAGGGGCAAAAACCTTACCTGCACAGGATGCAAATAAAGCAACACAAAACACCAATGCACCGGGATCAACCGCCGGCAATACGGGAACAACCGAAATTACCAACGCCTCGTATTACAATCCCGAAGAAGACCTTATGGCGCTCGACAGTATTCCTGTTCCGGGTGGCATGCAGGGAGTGACTGTTGCAGAAGATACACAGACCGAGCTGATTCCTGCAACGGTACCGCTGCTTACCCTGCCCGCCGACCGCAGCGACATCGTAAGCATTTACCGGGAGCTGAGTGCAACACAGAAAGAAAAATATTTCTGGACCGATGTACTCAAAACATTTACCGATGCACAGCCGAAAACCAATGCAGCCAATGTGGCAACGTGGGCGCGCAAAAAACTGAAGGAAGGCTGGAACTTCGGCGACCCGGTTCCGCTGCTGATGGTGGCTGAAAAAACCGGGGAGAAAAACGGGGCGCCGATTATTGAAGCGTATTCGTTCAGCAGCGCATGGCAGTATGCCGACAAAACACTGCACCTGCCCAAAAATGCGGATGCACCGTTTTACTGGCAGCGAAAATTCAGTGGCAAACAGAGTTATCATTTCCTCAACTATTCCTCAAACACGGCATGGCAGAATTTTGTAAACCTGAAAGACCATGCCGACTGGAACGCGGCCCAGCTGCTGCTGGATGTTTCGGGCGACCAGGGGAATTACGATGCGGTGCTGAAAATAAAAAACTACAACGACCAGCTGCTGAGTGAGTCGTTTGTGAACCTGGTGATTTCGGGGCAGAGTGTTTTATATGCCAACGCCACCGATGCCGATGCAAAAATTACCGGGGTATTTACCGAAACAACACGCACCGATCTGCAAAACAAAAAAACAACTGTTGCTGTCGCTGTAAAAAAAGCAGCTGACGAAGAAGCGCTGCTGTTCCGCGAAATTGGTGTACCCACTACCCCAACCGGCATTAACAAATTTAAACGCACCATTCCCGGCCAGGTACTTGAACTGAAAGCGAACCGCAGCAAACTGTCGCTGCTGAAAGCGTTTATCCGCACGGCAACCGATCCGGATGATATTGTTGATTTTATCACCGACAACCATCCCGCAGGCGATGCAGAAAACAAGGCGATGTTTTACCTGCTCAACCACATCGAACGCATCAAAGCACTGGAAGCATTTGAAAAAGAAATATTTCTTGCAGAACCCCAGGAAAAAATTGTAAACCAGCTGATCGAATACACGCCCATTGATCCTGATCCAACGAGCGACTCCGTTACGAATATGCGCACGGAACTCTGGAAATGGCTGAACGAAAACAACAAATACCATTATAACGAGTTGATTGAAGACCAGGACAACGACGATACACGCCGCGGGTTTTATGCAGCCGCCGAAGAAGTAAGTGTGCAGCAAACCGGCGGAAAAGCGGAAGTAAACAAAACGTCGGAAACCCAATTGCTGGCATGGGCAGAAAATCCCGCTGCGGGCCTGCTCGTTCACGAAGAACTGTATGGCATGTCGGAGCGGCAGCTGGCAGACGTCGGTTTTACCGGCAAGGGTACCGAACGCAAATTTGATCCGCACGCGTTCCGGAAAATCGTAATAGCGGAAACCACATTTATGCTTGCCAATCCCATACGCGGCGGCGAAGCATTATATCGTTTGCTGAAATTTGGCGGCGAAAACTGGTATGTGAAATTTTTCCTCGGCTACAACAACAACGAATGGCTCGAAAAGGTGCAGGATGCCATGGGCGATGATTTGTACCAGAAACTGCTCACCGACCGCTTCAACACCTTGTTTGCAAACGATGCCGCATCGCGGGCGACAGCAGTTACACTCATCGGCAACAGCAAAGCCCTGGGTGCCGGGCGCGACTGGGAAGTGTATCTCGCCGCGCTGCCATCAACCGCTTATGCCGGTATGACTGCCGACGAACAGGCCGACCTGATTATGAAAATAAATAACGGCAACTATACGGATGGAACGGATGAAGAAACCATTCTCCGCATTATTGACTCGGCGGGGATGCTGGCAAAAACAAACAAACCGGGCAAAACACCCGAAGAAGAAAAAGCAGAAACCTATCAGTACGATCTGCAGCGCCTGCAGCTGCACGCGGCCATTAACAAACGCGATGCCGGGTATGTGAAGCTGAAAGCCGGTTTCCAGATGGATAACGAAGATGCGCTGCTGCTGAAGTTAAATAACCTGGCGGGCAAATTTGTGGAAACATCCACATTTGAAACCGCAGTGAGCGGCGCAGCAGATAATGCTAAAGACGATGTAATCCGCAGTATGCCGTTTGAAACTATGGCTAAACTGACCATTGAAAAACGCGAAGAATTTATACGCATTATGCTTGGCCGTTCGGCAAAAGAAGATATGCTGCGTGCAATCAGCGCTTACGGCGATCTTACCGGGGTTGTACTTTTTACCCGTGTGGGCAAATCAGATGAGGAAGCCATGATTCGACTCATCAACTCCACACCCGCCACCCAGGTAACGGATTTGCTGGCGTGGATGCAGGCCAATCACGGCGAGTTTTACAATGAACTGCACAGTGCCATTGACGGGGATGAATTTAAACAGCTGCACAATACATTGGATACGCTGGCCACATCGAAATTAGAAACCGAAACAGCAAACGATCCTGCCCGCGCCGAGCAACTGAAAGCGCAACGCGAAGAAATGATTTACCAGGGAGCCGCACATAAAAAAGTAGTGCCCTGGGCCGATCCCGGTTTTTTCAAACAGTTTTATGCCGACACGAGTTATGAGTTTATCGTAAACTGGGATGCTGACAACAACATCGTGCTGCATTATTACGATCCCCGAGAATGGAAAGGCGGGCTGCGTAATATCAAACAGAAAGGGCCCTACAGTCCGTGGGAATACATCGGCGTGGAATTCCTGGAAGACGACAGCGACCTGAACGGCGAACGCGGCGAGATACGGATGATGCCTGCGATTTATTTGTTTTTCTTAAACAATAAACAAACCCAGCGGCAAATTGGTGAAGCGCTCGACCTCGTATTCCTGGCGGTGGGTATTGGCGAACTGGCGGCGGCAGCCAAATTAGCACAAATGATTATTGCGGCTATTGATATTGCACTTACGGCAGCAAGCCTTATCACCAACAGCTATAAGGAAGAGCTGCCCAAAGACCTGAAAGCTGCATTTGATGTGGCCAACATGGCGTTTTCGTTTTACCAGGTGGCCAAACTGGGCAAAGCATTGGTGAGCCAAAGCTGGGAAGTGGTGGAATCGTTTATTAAACAAGTGGATGAGGCGCTGCTGAGCGGCAAGCTCACCGGCGGTGCCGCTAAAACGATGCAGGCCGAAGCGGAACGGTTTAAGAAGATGAAGGAAATTGCCGAGCAGATTGATGATGCCGATTTGGATGAACTGCGCGCGATGCAGAAAAAGGTGAATGAGAGTAACCTCACCGCCAGCCAGAAATCACAAATAAATGTTGACCTCGGTGCACGTATCAAAGCGAATGAACACGGCCTGAAATACGAAGCCGAAAAGCAGGCAATTGCTGACAGTAACAAAACAGTTAATGATGCCGGTGCGGTGAAAACAGATATGGCACCCGTTCCCGCGGCGCAGGCGATTGACACACAGAAAGCCGTGGCCACCGCAACAGACAATGGCAACGCATTTCATATTAAACACCCCGAATGGGGCAATGTGCAGTTTATACGCCGCGACGGCAAATGGTTTCTCGTAAATGCCAAAACCTACCCGGACGATATCCGCATAAAAATAGCGCAACGCTACAGTCCCGAAAACATGGACAAACTGCGCGACGCCTGGCTGAAAACCAAAGACCCGAATGCGATTAAAAATGCAGATGAGGTGATTGATGCGGGTGGTGATGGGGTGAAGACGGTGAACGGTCCGGAAAAAGTGAAGGAGCCGGAGGCGGTGAAGGAACCGGAAAAAACAAAAGAACCGGAAGCGGTGAAAGAAGATGTAAACGCCAAAGGCGTTGACGAAACCAAACTCACCGAAGCGGAACTTCAAAAAATAGAAGATGATTTATTGGCCCAGGAAGGCGCACGCACCTGGCGCGATGAAGCCGCCGAAGAATTCCTTGCGAAACAAAATGCCAAAGCAATGTACATTCCGGGTGAACCCGGCAAACCCGGTGTGCTCGTATTCTCGCGCAACGCCACCCGAGCAGAAGTACTGGAAGAAATTAAACACCTGAAGCAACACAAATCGTTAAAGTTTGCTTCGCTTACTACGGAAGAAATCATCAAACTCGAAATCGAAGCACAGCAGCAGCTTTCGCGCTACGCGAAAATGAAAGGCTGGAGTGATGCGGAGATTAAACAGTTTGATAATAACCTGAAATACTGGGAAGCGAAAAAGGCGGAGTATGCGAAGGGTGGTGATGCAGCGAAGGCGGTGGATGCGGAGGTGGGTGGGTTTAAGATGGCGGATGAGAATAACATTATTATTAAAAGATACGGATCCCCTCCTACAAATTCCAATTTCATGGAAATGGAAATATCAAAGTTGACAAAAATTCACGACGCTCCTAAAGCTGGACACGAACCTACTTTAGCAATTTTAGAAAATAAATTAAAACAGGACGGTTGGGACTTAGATCATCCAATTCCAATTGTTGAATTACCAGACGGTGCACTTATGGTTGTTGATGGGCATCATCGAATACTTATAATGGAAAATTTTGGGCAGAAAACAGTACCTATTGATGTAATGTCACCTCGGGATGCAAAATACAAATATGGCGAACAAGATTTTGCTACTTTAGTGGAGATCGGAAAACAATCCGGGTATTATAAAGGGTCCTACATACCAACACCGGGATTAATTCATGAAAGAGCCGTAATTTTAGCAAAACAGTTTTTAGATTTTCATTTTCCCAAAAAATAAAACACAATGAAAAAAGCTTATATAATCTTGAATGTTGAAACAATTCTAGATACTCAAGAAAGAGTGATTCTATTTGACAACGTTCTTCAAAAATGTTTGGATACCACCTTTGCTGGCCAAATAATACTAACGATTCCAGAATTTCGAACTATCAATGAAAAAAGAGTTACAGTAGGCTTCAAGATGGAAATTCTCTTAAATGATCTAGATATAGGAATTAAATGCATTAAACAAGTATTGAATAACTTGAATAGTTATTCATATCATATAAATGTAAGAAATGATCTGAACGAATGGATTTTATACGAGTCAAATTCAGGCAATCAATAATTAAGTTTCGATTAATGTGAGCGAAAATCAATTAATTTGGTGAATTAAAGACCAAATATTTCAGGTGACGGCAAATGTTTTTTGGTACACGCCAAAAACTATACCGACGAGGTACACATAAAATATTGCCCAGCGCTACAGCAACCAGAACATGGATAAGCTGCACCAGCGCTGGTTAGAAACCCGCGACCCGGAGGCGATTAAAAATCCGGATGCGGTGTTTGCGGAGGGGAAGGTGAAAGAGCCGGAGTAGGTGAAGGAATCTGAAAAAAACAAAGAACCGGAACAGATTAAGGATGATGCAAACCCCAAAGGCGTTGACGAAAGCAAACTCACCGAAGCGGAACTGCAAAAAATAGAAGACGATTTACTCGCCCAGGAAGGCGCACGCACCTGGCGCGATGAAGCCGCCGAAGAATTCCTTGCGAAACAAAATGCCAAAACAATCTACATTCCGGGGCAAATTCATCCAAACAAAAACTTGCATCCCCTAACCGCTTTTTGTAAATTGGTATCATAAAAATAAACCACCAGCTATGGCCAGTTTCTTCTCCCGCCTCTTCGGCAATTCATCCACCTCAAAACCCAACTCCATGTCAAACTCCGTTCGCGTGGCTACGGCATCCGATTCCCCCATCGGTATGATGGCCACCATTATCGCCAACAAGGGCACCATGCCCGAACCCAATGATGTGCTGACCGATGAAACCACAGGCAAACAGTGGCGCCTGAAATCGTATGGTTTTATGAAAACACAAACCGTGGAAGCCGAACGACGCTGGCTCGTTACGCTTGAAGCACTCGGACACAGCGAAGCGCCGGTGGAAGGAAGCCTGCTGGGCTACTGAAACAAGGTAATCCGATACCGTTTTTGGAACAGGTGGATCTTTGATTTTTGATTTTCGATTGGATGATAAAATAACCACCGTCAGTCTGAGCGACAGTCGAAGACGACGTGTGACAGATCCAATCAAAAATCAAAAATCTCCTGCGGTCATTTCCTTACGCCGCCTTATTCCCGTTTTTGCGGTCGGCGCGCATCTGCATCCACACACCGCCTGCCAGCACGAGCAGGATACCCAGCGAGCCTATAAGCGCAATGGTGTTCGATGTTTTGTAGGTTTTCGGCTGGAACTTAAATTCGATTTTGTGTTTGCCTGCCGGTACACGCAGCGCACGCAGCGCATAGTCGGCACGGAAATGTTCGGCCGGTTTGTCATCAATAAATGCATCCCAGCCCGGTGCGTAATAGATTTCAGAAAACACGGCCAGCTGTTCCGACGATGCGCTTGATTCGTAAACCAGGTCGTTTATTTTGTAGCCCGTAAGTTTGATCTGCGCAGTTGAATCCGCTTTCAGCGCAAGACCTTCCACTTGTTTTGCAAAATCGTTTCCGATTACAGCGGTGGTGCGCGGGTTGATGTCTTTCAGCGCAAGAATCTCACTGTTGGCATCCGGAACGGTTTTGAAATTACGCACAAACCAGGCATTGCCATTGGCGAAGCGGTTGGTGATAAAACCATTTTCTGCGCCCGGATTGTAAATAATGTATTTGGTGTTCAGCATGTTCAGGATATGCAGGTTCGAAAGCATCACACGGATGCTGCTGTCTGTAGCTCCCTGCCCCAGCCCCTCGCGGATCTGCTGCATTTCTTTCAGGATATAAAACTCCTGCAGCTCCTGGTAACGGCGGATTTTTGCCGGGTGATATCCACCGATTGATTTGTGGAAATACGACGACCGCGCATCCTGCGTTACATCGGCTGTCATATTCAGCACACGGTAATTCGGATCGGTATCGGCCAGTATGCCGAGGTCGGCCGGCGTGGCCTCCTGCTTCGTTCCTCCTTTTACTTTTTTACGGTAATCGCCGCTTACAGTGCGGTCTTTGCTTGGCGGAAACTGTTTGGTTGAGCAGTAGCGTTTGTCAACCGGGAACAGGTCGGCCACCACCAGCACACCGAGCACACCGCAAAGCACGAACTGGTGAATGCCTTTCATCATCGTAAAAATGACGAGCATAATACCGGCTGCAGCAATGAACAGGAAACTGCGCCACGCGTCGCCGGTAACAAGGCTCAGGCGTGCGTGTTCCAGTTCGCCCTGTATGGTGGAAATCATGTCTGCAGGTACCTGCTGTTGTTTAAGCGATGAAGCAATGTCGTTCATCTCGCGGTCGCTCACTGCAGTTACAAAGCTGTCGGGCGTTACAGCAACCAGCAGGCAGATGAGTGCCAGGAAGCCAACCGGTATATATAAGAATACCATTTTTTTACGCCATTCTTCGCGGTTGCGGATCAGTTCCTGGATGGCCAGCACACCAATAAGCGGCATCGTAAATTCGGCAATCACCAGCATCATCGAAACCGAGCGGAATTTGTTGAAGCCGGGAACATTGTAGAAAAACCATTCGAAAAATCCGCCGGCATTTAATCCCCACGATAACACAACCGTAAGCAGGGTTGCACCAAGCAGCCACCATTTGATGGTGTCTTTGACGATAAACATACCGAGCAGGAACAGGAGGCAGATGATGGCTCCCACATATACCGGTCCGCTGGTACCCGGCTGGTCGCCGAAATAAGCACCAAACCCCTGGCCCACATAATCGCGGATGGTTTTGTCCTGGATGTCTTCCACGGCCGACTCATCGTACGACATAATTGCTGAACTCGCGCCGCCGTAAAAGTCGGGAATGAGCAGCGTCATCGTTTCAGATGCACTGTAGCTCCATCCGGTAGCGTAACCGATCGGAAGCCCGGATTCTGCTTTCTGTGATGCGCTTTTGGTTTTGCCGTCGGGCCCGATGGTAATATCGGAGCCACCGCGGTTAGATACTTTTACATATTCATTGGTCAGCAGCAGGCTGCCCATGTTCGGAACAATTGCAAACAGCACGGCAATTACAAGTACCGGCGCGATGTACATCAGTTTTTTCGATTCACGCAGCACAAAGAGGCGGATGGTTTCACCGATTGCCACAAAGCCGATCATCATGGCCAGGTAATACGTTATCTGCAGGTGGCCCGCTTCCAGTTCAAGTGCCAGCGCCAGCGTGGTGAGCGCCCCGCCAAGCCATAACTTTCCCCTGAACGTGAGCAGCATACCCATGAGTACCGGTGCCATATAGGCAATGGCAAAACCTTTGGAGTTGTGCCCTGCGGGAAGGAGTATGACAAAGTAGGAAGACAACCCGAAGCCGATGGCCCCGATGATGGCCACCCACGGATCGACTTTAAATGTTAACAGCAGGAAATAAAATCCGATCATGCATAAAAAAATGATCGTGGCCGGGTGCGGCATAATGTAGGTAAACCCTTTTGTGATTTTATTCACCAGGTTGTTCGGGTAAATCACCGAAATCTGGTAGGCCGGCATCCCGCTGAACATCGCGTCGCTCCACAACGGTTCTTCGTGCAGTTTTTCGCGGTGCTCCACAATACTCTGCGTCATGCCCTTGTGGCTTTCAATATCCGACTGGATCATTTCCTTACCGCCAAACAGCGGGCTGAAAAAAAGTGCTGTAATGATCCAGCAGAGGATGATCGCACCACCGTGAATCAGTATTTTTTTTCCATCAAACATTGAGCTGCCTGCGGCAACAGTGCGTTCCCGGTTTTCCTGGTTGGCCATAAAACGTTTTGCGTAAAAAGTTGATTTCCGGCAAAGTTATCAAAAAAAGGCAGGGAGAAAAGCCGTCCGCCTCCTATTAACAAACCTTTTGTTAATGCGGTGAAGGCGCGTAAACAGTGGGAAACGACCCGTTTCCGGGGGAGATGAAAACCCATGCGGAAATGGTTATAAAAAATCGCTGCCGGTCTGGGAGACCGGCAGCGGAACTTTTTTTACAGCCTTTGTCGTTTTACCGACTGATCCGTTTGGGATAGACCAGGCTGACCAAACACCTTTAACCAGAATTGTTGCTTCAAATGTAGATGCAACAATCGGGGCAATCAAGTGCCTTCTTGCAAGTGGTACATTTTTTTGGTAAGTGGAATTTTAAGCCGGATAAGTGGGACAGTCGCAAATCCGGACAAGCGGCTAATCCCTGATTTCTTCGAAATCGGTGTATTCGGTTTGTGTGTCTTTTCCCGGCTGTTTTTTCTCGATGGTTACTTTGCCGGTTTCTTCTTTTTTCGCTTCGCTGCGGTTGTCCGTTTTTACCGAATGATGCACGTAAATGCGGCTGCTGCCGCCAAATACGCGGAACAACAGCCAGATCACAAGCACGGTGTAAAATACTTCCTGCATACGATTGAAAAGACAAAAATACGCATTTCAGGATGAACTTCATTTTTGTGCCGGTGTGAAATAGAAACGGCACAAAAAAAGCCGTTACGCTGCAACGTAACGGCTCTTATAATACCCGAAAAAACCGGGCTACTGTTTTACAAATTTCTGAATACCGGTTTTGCCTTCGGATGCAATGCGAACAAAATAAATGCCCGAAGCAAGTTCCTGCACATCAACCGGGATGATAACACCGGCCTGCACATCTGTAAATTCCATTGATTTTACGCGCTTTCCATCAATGCCGAAAATTTCAGCCGTGATGTTTTCATTCGTTTCCATCACGAGGTTGATTTCATTCAACGCCGGGCTCGGGAACACATTAAAGTGTACCTGGTTTACATATTCGGCAACGCTGGAAGGATCTTCATAATAGGTAATCCTGGAAAGATACACCACATCCCCTGAGGAGTTATTCAGGTTGTTTGTGCAATTGAATGCACCGTAAAAAGTAACTGGTCCGCTGCCTGATGCCGGTGATTTCCAGTCGAAGGTCCAGGTGCGGCCATCGGTACCCGATGTACCTGCCGATTTGTGTGTGATGTATTTGCCGGATGATTGTACCTGAGTGGCCGTCGTATTGGTAGCCACCATGTTCCCGATTTTTGTACCGGATACATTTTGCGGTGAAACCTGGAACCCAAATTTAACACGGCCTTGATATGCAACCGTTGCCGTTACGTGATACGTGTAATTGGGTGCATAACCGGTTGGGGGAATATCAGTACTAATTAAATTATGCTGAAGGGTAGCCGTTCCCGAGTGGCACTGTGTACACGACTGTACGTCTCCCGGTGAGCCGGTTTTGCCCGCAGGAGCACCCGAAGTAGAAGAATGAACCGGAACTGCCGGTGTAAATAAGGTGGAAACAAGAAGCAACCCTGCAAATGCAACGCTTGTCAATAATAGTTTTTTCTTCATCGGTTTAGTACTATTGGACAAATATACAGGTTACAACACCAATGCATTCTACAAATAAGTACCTAATATTGTATTTTAGCGCATAAAGGCGTTTAAAATCGGAAATTAAATTGCACTTATCGCCTCTCCCGCCTCACTTATGCGCCCGTGTCATTTCCCGTTTTCCGGGAGGTCCCGGAAGTGTTTCCACCCGGAAACCGGCGGCTTTGAGGTGCCGTTTCACTTCGCCTTTTGCACAATAGGTAACCAGCACACCGCCGGGCTGGAGCATCCCGAAAAGTTTTTCAAAAACTGCGGCTGTCCACAGTTCCGGTTGCACGCGGGGCGCAAACGCATCGTAATAAATAACCTGGTATAATTCATCCGGCACAAACGCATCGAGCGTGGTTTCGTATTTCTGCAGTTCAAAAAACGGGGCCAGTGGTATGCGTTCATTCCAGGCACAGGAGTGCAACTGTTCAAACAGCGCGGCATCGGCGGGCGCATTTAAACGGTCAATATAATTAAGTGCGGCGGCCATTTCCGGGGCAACAGGATAAGCCTCCAGGCTGGTATAGTGAACGGTGCAGTTTTTATCGCGTGCAAATTGCCAGGTGAGTAGTGCATTGAGTGCGGTACCAAAACCCATTTCAAAAACGGTAATGGGTTTGCCGGGATTATTTTCAATCCAATATTCCAATCCATGCTTTATAAAAACGTGCAGCGATTCGCGCAGCGCACCATGCGACGAATGGTAAAACTCATCGTGCTGCGGCAGGTAAATGGAATGCGATCCGTCGCCGGTATCCACCAGTTTCCGGTCGTAAAAAGAACTGTTATCCATCAATTGCAGTTGTCTTTTCAATCAAACAGCTTATGTCCCGCTGTTTGTACTTCAGCGCAACATAAGCTGTTTATTTTGCAGCGGAGCTGCTGATTAATTTTTCTTTTCGAGGCTCTTCATCTGTTCCTTCAGGCGCTCCTGTTCGGCCTTGCGGAAGTAGAGCTCGTTACGGTATGGCAGTGCTTTTTTCATGCCGTACTGCGTGTATGCTTTTTCAATCCAGGTAATCGCCAGGTCAAGATCGCCGGCTTTTTCAGCGGCCAGTGCCATGTTGTAGGTTGCACGTGCAGCCACTTTTTCTTTTTCAGCGTTAGCCTGTTTCTGCCATATTTCAGCGGCCTTATCCCAGTTCTGCGTGCGTGCAAAACGGGCTGCAATTTTCAGCTGGTCGTTGCCTTTGTTGTAATAATTGCGGCTTACCCATATCCACTGCGGCGAAATACGATGTCCGTACATATCACCGGCACGGTCGCCTGCGGCACGCATCATTTCTTTGCGGCGCTGGCGCTGGATGGCGATATCGAGCAGGCCGCCGATCTGCCCGTCGTAAATGTATTCGGAAGTCTGTACGTGTTCATCCAGTATGCGTTTGTTTTTCGCATCATATACGCGCCAGCCCGTAATAAGTGTAACGCGGGTACGGGTGCGCAGCTGCGGGGCGCCGCCCTGAACGGGAACCGATTCGGTAAACACCTGGTTGTTCGAGTCGAAACTTTCGAGTACCACCATGGCGTCGGCTTTGCGGGCGTTGCACAGTTTGGTGATGGTATCCCAGGGCAGCGGGGCCGGCATGCGCGCGGTGCCTGTGCCTTTGAGGCCGGTTACGGATGTAATGTCAACGGTAAAACGCGGCGTCTGCAGCAGCGTGGCTTTTACACCTTCGAGGCAGGCAATGGCACCGTCTTTATCAATTCCAATACCTTCGCCGGTAAGAATACCTTCAATGATATTGATTTCTTTCTGACTTTCTTCCGGGCGGGTGCGGTCGGCCAGCAGGAAGCGCTGGATGTGATCGGGAAGTGCGATATCGGCAGGACGCATCACCTGCAGGCTGGTGGTACTTCTGCACGCACCGAGCGCGATAAGTAATACAGCCGTAATTGCGTAAGTATATTTTTTCATAGCAGGACTTTTTTTAAGCGATCATACGAAGATCGTACCAAAAGTCGTTATTTTTTTGTTCCTGCCAATTGTTCAAGCGCTTTTCTGTATTCCGGGAACTTGCCGAGTTTTTTTTCTTCGGCTTTGGTCAGCCACAGCAGGGCGAGGTCGTAATTCCCGAGCCGCTCCGCTCCTATTGCCATGTTATAGCACGCTTTACCGGAATTGCGTGCTGTACTTTCTGCCAGCGGGCGCCATTCGCTGAGCGCTGCTTTCCAGTTGTCTTTACGCGCAAAAGCGGCCCCGGCGGCAATTACCGGATCGTCACCGGTATAATAGAATCGCTCAATTTTTTGCTGCGCCGAATCGCGGGCTTCTGTAATGCGACGGCCCATCAGCCGCCCCACGGCCTGGCGCAGGTCTTTATCGCCGGGCGCATAAGCGCCTGAAAAATAACGCGTGAGTTCATGCTTCACACGCTGTTCCTGGCTAAGCCGCCCTGTTTCGTGTGCTTCGTTTTTTGTATAAAATGCCCAGGTCAGTTTCACCGTGAAATCGGCATAATACTGATAATCGGTCCGCTCCTGGTCTTCTATTCCGCCATAACTGTTGGTGATACTTTCATGCGTGCGCACTTTAAAGTAATTGACTTTATAGTCGGCCTTGTACGCTTCGAGCACGATGAGCTGATCGGCTCCGAAAACGCTGCACAGGCTGTCTACCTGCCGCGGGGTAAGCGCAGCCGGCAGTTCCCCGGGATAACGCGCGCCTTTCAGCTGCACATTATAAGGCACAAAATACGTGTTGTTGTTTTTTTCCTGCAGGACCGTATCCGCATACTGCAGGCATTCAAGCACACCATACTGGTAAATGATTCCGCCGGTGGTGTCTTTGCGTGTACGCTGTTTTTCGTGTTCGCGGCAGCGGTCGATGATGGCTACTTTTTTGCCCGATGCAGGGAGCTGCAGCGGCGGCGGCCCCACGCGGTACCAGGTGGCATAGCCCCTGTGTCGCGTACTGCAGGCAGCTACGGTAAAAAGTAACACTACGATGTACAGCTGATTTCTCCGCATGCGGTTTTTACACTTAAAAAAGCACACAGCCGGAGATGGAACCGGTGCCTTGTTTGTTTTTACATCAGGCGGACAGTTTATTGCCCGCTCTGTATTTTCTGATACTGGGTGCCGTGCCCGGGATCTATCTGGTTGAGCAGTTCCACCACTTTCGCTTTTTCATCGGGCTGTGCGCCCTTAAAGAGGTCAACGACTTCGTTGAATTTGGCGTTGAAAAAATACTGCATGTTAAACGAAAGCGGTTTGGCCTGGTGTACTTTTTTCAGCAGCAGCAGGGCATCGAGTACCGCGGCGCGGCCGGTGTTCACATCCTGGTGCATCACATCAAAACCGAGGCGGTGGTATTTGTAATAACATTCGCGCATGGGTGCAAACTGCGGGTTCAGCATGTTATCGACCAGCCAGTAGCGGTTTTTGGTACCGTCAAACGAACGCCATCCTTTTTCGGGTGCGCTCTGTGCGTTGGCCACAATGGTCTGGCATTTCTGGTACCAGGGGGTGCCACCGTTGAGTGAAAACGTATCGTAATCGGTAGCAAGCACGAGGTACACATAATAAGCAAGAATGGATGTGAGGTTGCCCTGGTGCTGCTGCATGGAAAAATCCATGGGCTGAAACTGCACGTATTTGAACTGGACCTCCTGGTCGTTGTGATTCAGCAGCAGCGTATTGTACGATGATTTGAAAGCCGGGCGCGAAGCCTGTACCTGCAGTGTTGCTTTGTATTCGTCGCTCGATACTTTTTCATTGATGGTCAGAAAAAAAGTACATTCAATGCGCTCATCAATACCGAACACATCGTTGGTCCATTTCCGGTTATTGATGAATTCAAAAATATCTTTTTGCAGGGCTTCGAAAATCACTTTTTCGTTGGTTCCCTGGATCTGGGGCGAAATTACCTGCACTTTGCAGTTCAGTTCCTGGGCGTGAAGTGCGCACAGGCTTCCAGTGAAAGCGAGCAGCAGAAGTATTTTTTTCATTTTTTTATCCGTTCAGCAAGATAATTGACGATGCACCGGGCCGCTTCGGCTTTCGGCATCAGCTCAAATTTAGTGGTTTTATTGTTGTTACCGAAAATGGTAATCTTATTCGTATCGGTTCCGAACCCCGCACCGGCATCGCGCAGCGAATTCATAACGATGAAATCGAGGTTTTTGCGTTTGAGTTTATCTTTCGCATGTTTTTCCTCATCGTTGGTTTCCAGTGCAAAGCCGGCAAGTACCTGTTTCGCTTTTTTGCGGCGGCCCAGTTCGGCCAGGATGTCGGCGGTTTCTACCAGCTCAATGTTTTCCAGTCCTTTGCCTTTGGTCTTTTTTATTTTTTGTTCCGCCACCGTTTTCGGGCGGTAGTCGGCCACGGCGGCAGCCAGTATAGCGGCATCGGCTTTTTCAAATGCCCTGATGGAATTTACAAACATGTCAGCGGCACTCACCACATCGACACGTTTGATGAGTGGATTTTTAACCTGCTGCTGCGACGGTCCGCAAACCAGTGTTACGGAAGCGCCTTCGGCAGCAAGTGCTTCGGCAATGGCAAAACCCATTTTACCGGACGAGTGATTGCCGATAAACCGGACGGGATCAATATGCTCATACGTGGGGCCTGCAGTCACCAACACCTGTTTTCCTTTCAGACGGAGTTTCTGCCCGATCGTTGCCTCCGCAAATGCACGTATTTCTTCCGGTTCTGCCATGCGGCCTTCGCCGTGCAGCCCGCTGGCCAGTTCACCGGTTCCGGGCGGGATGAGCAGTACGCCGTCTTTTTTCAGTTGTGCGAGGTTGCGCTGCGTGGCGGCATGTTTGTACATGTCGAGGTCCATGGCCGGGGCAACGGCTACCGGGCAGCGTGCCGAAAGCACCACGGCCAGCAGCAGGTTATCGCAGATGCCGTTGGCCATGCGCGCGAGTGTATCGGCGGTGGCGGGTGCAATAATGACCAGGTCGGCCCACAGGCCCAGTTCCACATGGTTGTTCCAGCTTCCGAAAGCATCGGCCTGGAAGTTTGTGTAAACCGGGCGGCGCGAAAGTGTAGCCAATGTGAGCGGGGTAATAAAATCATGTGCGGCGGGTGTCATCAGCACCTGTACGTCTGCCCCGGCTTTAATGAGCAGGCGGATGAGCGTGGCGGATTTGTAGGCCGCTATGCCGCCGGTAACACCGAGTATGATTTTTTTTCCGTGTAACATCGGGAGTGGTTTATAACGGCCAGGCATATAAACAGACAATCGCCATTATGCTGAATGAGGACATGCAGCATAATGACGATCCGTTACAGCCGTTGAATAACTTATTCGGCCGGCTGCTGTTGTTCCTTGTTCGGATTGCGGTGGTATACTTTGCCTTCATTGTATTCCTGAACGGCAATGTTTACCGGTTTCGGCAGGCGCTCGTAAAATTTCGAGATTTCGATCTGCTCGCGGTTTTCGAACACCTCTTCGAGGTTGTCGGTGTGTGTTGCGAACTCGTTCAGTTTGCCTGTGAGTTCTTCTTTCAGTTCAACACTGATCTGATTGGCGCGCTTCGAGATGATGGCTACGGTTTCGTAGATGTTGCCGGTCTCTTTGTCGAGGGCACGCACGTCGCGGGTAACTGTTGATACTTCCGCATTTGTTTTTTTGAAATCAACCATTGGTTATTTCGAGTTATAGATTTACGTTATTGACTGGCCTTTTTATCGCGGGCGAGGCGTTCGAGGAGGCGTTCGGCATCGCGCTGAACTCCTTTAACCTCGGTTTCATATTCACTGTCTTTATATATCGCCAGGAATTTTTTGCAGCTGTCAACGGCTTTCTGTGCACGTTCTTCTGCTTTTGCCTGGATGCTGTTGATGGCCAGCAGGTAATTACTGCGCGCCATCAGGTAGGTTACTTCTTCGCGGTGTTTGCTGTCCGGAAACTCGCGCAGCAGGTTTTCAAACGATGCAATGGCCGCTTTGTAATCGTAAATACGATAATACTGCCTGGCAATTTCATAGTCTTTCAGCTCCAGTTTATCGTAGAGCTTGTCCACCAGTTTGTTGCATTCCGGCACCCGCGGGCTTTTCGGAAACTGTTTGATAAAGAACGTAAACTCGGTAATGGCATCGCGGGTATCGGTCTGGTCGAGCGAATACGGCGGCGATTCCAGGTAATGGCAATAGGCACTCATGTATGCACATTCCTCGGCGTGTTCGCTGAGCGGGTAACGGCGGTAAAAGCTGCGGAACTGGTACGCTGCAAGAATATAATCTTTCAGCTGGTAGTTCGTCATAGCCTGGTAATACAGCACCAGTTCACCGTCTTTTGTTCCGAAGTTGACGGAAGAAGCCAGGTCTTCAAAGAGCTGCTGGGCCTTCACGTACTCCTTTTTCTCGTAATACTCCAGTGCTTTGGCCTGTTTTTCCGGTATGGTACCGTTTTTTTTCAGTTGCTCAAAGGGGCTGCAGGCCGAAAGCCCGAACCCTAACCACAGCATGAAAAGTATAACCCGTTGCATATTAAGCTGGCAAAGATAATGATTTTAATGAAACCGGAAACACGCAGCCGATTTCTGTTACTTGCATAAACACTGCAAATCCAGGCGTTTGCCCGTTTTCCGGTTAAAAAGACGGAATTAAGGGCACAGGTTGCCTCCGAATACAATTTTTGCAGTGTTTTTTAACCGTTTTTGGCAGACAGTGATCATTTCAATAACTGATTCTCGTCATAACCGGCCCCGGGCATCCGGCCTAACTTTGAGCAAAACAAATAACAATCATACTACCTATGGAAAAACACGACCTGGTACACGAATTTCCCGAGCTCCGCGATAAAATTCATGAACTGAAAACCGGTAATGCCCACTTCCGGAAAATGTTTGACGAATATCACGAAACCGATCATGCGATACATCGCGCAGAAACCGGCGCAGAAACGGTTACGGACGATTACCTGACCGAACTGCGGATGAAACGCGTACACCTGAAAGACGAGTTGTACAAACTGCTGCAGATGTAAGCCGTTTTATAAATGCCTTTAAAATAACGGAATTGCTGCGTGGCGGCGGTTCCGTTTTTTTATTTGGTGATGTAAACACGGAAGTGAACGGTGCTTGTGAGTCGCCGGCCGCTGTGATTGAATGGTTCTGCCCTGCTGTAGTTTGTTTTGAGCCAGCCAAGCAGTTGCTGTTTTTCCTTCTCCGGCAATACACTTACAATACTGTAGCGCACCGAACCGTCTCTTTCTACCCGGGCATCCAGGTCAATAAATTTCAGTTTTCGGGGAAAGCGGATTCTGCTGCTATCATGCACTTCAACGGTATTTATGAATGCCCTGAAAACAGGCAGGGAAATGATTTCAAAGTAAACATCCGGAAGTTCTTCTTCTTCCACCTCGCCTATCTTGTTTATTACTTCCCTTCCGTCATCCGGATTCTTTTCGTAATCGTGTTTACGGAGCAGAGCACCCCTGTCATTGTAAAACGACCATATACCAATCCTGCGGCCGTATTTATACTGCCCGCTTTCCGCCAGTTTCCCGTTTTCATGCCATTTTAAAAAAGTTCCGTTACGATTATCACCGGCCATCCCGCAGCGTTCTTTTTCGCGGCCGCCGGCATAGTAATAAATCTCCACACTGTCCCGGTCTATGTTTTTATTGTAATGGCAATAATATTCCAGCCGCCCGAGCGTATCGTATTGCCGGTAATCGCCGAACTGGAGGCCATGTACAAACCGGGTAACCGATTTCCGTTTCCCGTTGGGGTGGAAATAAATCAAACTGTCTTCCAGCAGGTCATTCCTGTAAACTGCAGCCTGAGAAATGATCCCCGTCGGGTAATAAAAGTTCCACTGGCCTTCCCGTTTATCGTTTTCATACGCGCCCTCCCCGTTTATGAGGCCGTTATCAAAATAGGAAATGTAATTTCCGTTGCGCAGTCCGTTGCTGTATTCTTCCTGGTAACTGAGTTTGCCTTCTGTCGCGTAATAATAAAACATACCCGAACGTTTCCCGTCGCTGAAGTTTTCCACCAAGCTGATATAGGAACCGGTTCGTGAACTATTCCAGGTTGTTACTTCGCCATGAAGTGTTCCATTGCCCACACTTTTTGCATCCTTCCAGGGCAACTCCGTAGCCAGCGCCTTATTATCTGAAAAAATTGCGCGTCGTTTAAGTTGACCAGTGGCAGAATACCAGCAGGCGGTATCTACCAGTATGCCGTCTTTCCAGGTTCCTGTAAAAAGCGGCTTTTCCTGGTTCGCATCATTTATGCTGTAAATACGTGCTATGCCCTGGCGCACCCCGTTCGCATCAAAATGCATCGGCATTATAGTTAATTCGTTGTAGCCTGGAACATTACCAACTGTCTCTGCATCGTAACCGGTAATTTCAAAGCGCAGCTGCTGGGCGTTCAGCGGCTGTATGCAAACAGCAAACAAAAAAATGCTGAAACAGCATTGTGCGCATTTCATTTTCATATCCTGCAATTTAGTGCTCATTCCTCCTCCCACACCACCAGCACTTTTTTCTCCTGCCAGAAACTTTCGAGCGTTTGTTTATCGTTGCCCAGCACGTGGATGTGCAGCGGGCTGAGGCGGATGCTGATTTTGTGTGAGTGCGTGTTTTTCCACGAACCGATATCCACCAGTTCGTTTCCCTGCAACTTAAGACCGTTCCGGTCGAGGTATTCCATAATTGCAGGCACCTGCAGGTCCACACCGGAAGTAGCTTCGGCGTGCGGGTTGCGCAGCCGGCGGGCGGTGCGTATGAGTTCGTCGAGGTCGTCGGGATGGTTTTCGAAATGCTGCACATAACTCGGGTAATAAATGCGTTCGAAGGCTTCTTCGGAACTTACAAATTCGCCGTCGAGCATATACCCGATGGCCCAGTTACCATCGCCGTATTTTTTATCCCAATCGCGGCGGCGGCCTTCGCGTTGTTTTATTCCGCCTGCGCGGCCGATTTTTCGTTCTGCTATTTTCCAGGGCATTTAATTGAGGGTTTATCCTGCAAATTTACGCTTTCCGCAATAACCGGTTTAATACAACCACCTACTTTGCCCTGAGAACATCCATCCAATAGTCTTCTATCGGGTGGCCACAGCTGTAGAAAAAAGCCGCGAAAGCCCTGAAAACAGAGGAATGTGCATAACCATCGAGGCCATCACTACTAAGCCCATAACATTCCAGGCAAATGCTGAGCACTTTGGATTCTCCCGAAGCATGATCATGAAAAATAATCCCGTCGCGGTAAACAGGAATACATCCAGAGGCTACGTCAACTTCAAGGTTATTATTCAGTATCACTTCCAGCTCGCGTCCTTTATCGGAATCTGCTTTTTCTTCAGCAAAACGAACTGCAGTCGGATGCAGACCGCCATCCGCATCGCGAATGGGAATAGCGATGTGTCCCTTCCTCCTTTCTTCCAATTTGATCGCTTCAGACAAGCCTGCCTGTTTCATGTATCGCGCATTTTTCAGCTGTTCTTCAAGCAGACGTATTTTTTTGCTCTGCTGCTCAAGAAAAACGGTCAGTTCGGGCTCCCTGTAAACGGAATAGGTAGTAAACGAGTCGTAGCGAAAGGTTTTTCGCCATTGCTGAAGCTTCATAGCCCGAATATAGTGATTATGCCGTTGAGACACATTCACAGCATGCAGTTAATAACCCTGAAAAAATTCCGGGTTAATTTCGCCGATATTCGTATTTTTGCCGGACGAATAAAGCCAATCCACTATTATGAAAGACATATTTGAGAAAATCCGCGCCAACCGCGGTCCGCTTGGTCAACACGCCAAAGAATCACACGGTTACTTTACGTTTCCGAAACTGGAGGGCGAAATCGGCCCCCGCATGCTGTTCCGCGGCAAGGAGCGTCTCAACTGGAGCCTGAACAACTACCTCGGCCTGGCCAATCACCCCGAAGTACGTAAGGTGGATGCCGAAGCAGCCGCACAGTACGGACTGGCTTACCCGATGGGCGCCCGCATGATGTCGGGTAACTCCAACTACCACGAACAGCTCGAAGCCGGTCTTTCGGAACTGGTGGAAAAACAGGATACCATTCTCTGCAATTTTGGTTACCAGGCCATGGTTTCGGCCATTGATGCGCTGGTTGACCGCCACGATATTATTGTGTACGATGCAGAATCGCATGCCTGCATTATCGACGGGGTGCGCCTGCACATGGGCAAACGGTTTGTGTACCAGCACAACGACATGGAAGCCCTTGAAAAAAACCTGGAGCGCGCCACCAAATTAGTGGAAGGCACAAACGGCGGCATTCTTGTAATCACCGAAGGCGTATTCGGCATGAGCGGCAAACAGGGCAAACTGAAAGAGATTGTTGAACTGAAAAAGAAATACAACTTCCGCCTGTTTGTTGACGATGCACACGGTGTGGGCGTTATGGGCCCGAAAGGCGGCGGAACCGGCCAGGCACAAGGTTGCCAGGATGGCATTGATGTGTACTTCGGTACGTTTGCAAAATCGTTTGCACTCATCGGCGGATTTATTTCGGGCGATGAAGACGTGATCGAATTCCTGCGCTACAACATGCGTTCACAGATTTTTGCCAAGTCGCTGCCGATGGCAATCGTTATCGGTGCACTCAAACGCCTCGAACTGATGAACAGCAAACCGGAGCTGCGCGAAAACCTGTGGAAAATTACCAACGCCATGCAGAACGGTTTAACCGAAGCCGGTTTCAACACGGGCAACCCGAACTCGCCGGTAACACCGGTGTACCTGAACGGAACCATCCCGGAAGCCACCAACCTGGTGCTCGACCTGCGCGAGAACTTCAACATTTTCTGTTCAATGGTGGTGTACCCGGTAGTACCGAAAGGCGTGATCATCCTGCGCATCATTCCGACCGCGGTGCATACGCTGGAAGATGTTACTTATACCATTGATGCGTTCTCGAAAATCAGGAACAAACTGGTATCAGGACAGTATCAGAGTGATAAGATTGCTGCGCACTAAGCGTTTTAAAATATCAGAAACAGCAAAGCCGGGATTTAAATATCCCGGCTTTGCTGTTTTATAAAAGCGGATTATTCTTTTGTTGTATTCTTCCCCAGCAATTTATCAAATTGCTTTTTCAGCAAAGCAAAATCGGCTACGGAGAAAAAGCCGCGGATGGTTTCGGCCGGACTGAAACCGCGTTCGAACAGGAACAGCACAAAAATGGTGAGCACCATGCCCGCATACGCCAGCGAGGCCGCCAGCGAGGCACCTACGAGACCATAACCCGGTATAAGCACATAAGCGGTAAGCAATGTTATGGTTAAGGCCACTGTTCCGCTGATGGCATTCATAAAATGTTTGCCTGTGCCGGAAAAGTAATGACTGTAAACCGTTCCGAAACTGACGAGTGCAATGCCCGGGGTGAGAAACGTAAACACCTGTTTCACCGGCAGAAAATCAGGACCGAGCAGGTTTACGTAAAACGATTCGGGCAACAGCATGAAGAGCGCAATGCCGGGAATAGTAACCACTAAACTCAGTTTGCTGCATTGCACGGCGAGACGGCGTTTGTACTGCTGATCATTGGCATTGGCCGTACGCGAAAGCACAATGGTGGCCACACTCTGGCTGAACAGCAGGATCGCTTCGGCCAGCGAAATAGCAATGGAATAAATGCCTACGGCCTGGTCGCCGTTTAACTCCATCTGCCCCGCAAAATTGATTGTGCCGATGGCAGCGAGGATGTAAAAACTGATGCGTACACTGAGCTGGTGCGTGAGGCTGGCCACCTGCGTAAAAAATCCGTTGCGGAACAACCCGGTAAGCGCCTGCGCAACCTGTTCGATTTTCCGCACCTTAAATACACGCCACACCATTACCGTGCTGATGAGCAGCACCGTTCCGTAAGCCACATACGCGCCGATGATAAAAACCCCGGTTGTTTTTCCTCCGAAGGCAAAAATAACAATGCCCATGACCAGTATGAGTACGATGGCCTGTGTTACCAGCAGCATGTTGTATTCGCGGTTGCGTTCGCGGCCGAGCAGCATGTTGAGGTGAACCGAATGCAGCGAAACCAGCAGCGACAGGATAAGGATGTGCGTGGCAAATGCGGGCGGAATAAGTTCAAAATACGCGAGCGGTATGCCGATGATGATTGCCGAAACAAAACTCCACGCATAACCGATTATAAGCAGGGTGTAGTTGGATGCCCGCGGAACAAGATAAACAAGCGATGGCCCCCCGGCAATATCGCTGATGAGGTGAATGATGTTCATGCCCAGCGCAATCACACTTATTTCGCCCCGCACATCAGAACCCAGCATGCGCGCGGTGAGCAGCAGCACCATAAAGTTGATGAGCGCTACAGCGAAACGGGCGGAAAAATTGGCGAGAATGGATCGCAGCATAGTATCAGCACTCAAAAATGCACATTATTTTTTCATCAGCCGTTTCCATTTGCGTTTCAGCACGGCCGCAAAATGCGAAAAACTGAAGCGGTAATATTTGGCATCAATCAGTACCGCTTTTTCACCCAGGGCCGATACGTGATGCAATCCCTGCGCGTATTTCCATTCCGGATGCGGATCGAGGCGTTGCACGGACGCTTCGCGGAAACGGGTTGCGGTGAGTTCAAGTACCTCGTGCAGGATTACCGCGCTGCCATATTCCGGAACACAGCATTGCGCAGGACGAAACAGTTTGCCGTCATGCACAAACGCCGCACCGGCCGGGCGTGCCGAACGCACATCACATTTTACCGGGTTGTTCGCGTGTGCTTCCCACGGGCCGAGCGGATGCGCGCTGTGGTAAATAAACAACGCATGGTTCGATCCCTTCTCTTCGTTGGTGCAGAACAGCCACCACCGGTTTTCATAAAACACCAGGTTTGCATCAACCGCCGGGATGGATAATAAATCACTCACTGGTTTTACAGACGCACCATCCAGTTCGTAACACGTCAGTTTACCGGATGCATTGGCTTCGGGGAGCAGGTAACGTTTGCCTTCGTGTGTAAACACAAACGGAAACGAGAGGTGAAAACCGGTTTCCAGCAGTGTTGTTGCATTGCCATTTACCTGTTCTTCAATTACACCTTTGCCGGTATTAAAATCATAGCGCTCATACAGCACATGTTCGTTGCCCTGCGCATCGGTATAACCAAACGGATCGGCTTTAAAATTTTCCCCGGCAGCTTCAGGCAGCCACTCCACTTCGGCGGGCAGTTTATTTTGCAGCAGCGTGCTGATGGGTTTGCGCACGATGCCCACATTCCATTGTTCAGCACAAAATAGTTCGCGGTAATGAAAACGGATTTTCTGCCCGAACAGTTTTAATGCAAAAAGCAACATGCGGCCGTTGCGCGGAAAGCGGAATACCGGCGCAGTGGTTTCCAGCGGCGGCGCATTGAAGTACGATGCTTCGTTGTGGTGAATGTCAATGCACACCTGTTTCATCCACGATGTGGTTCCCCACAGCAACTGATCGAGGTTGTGCAGGTACGAATGGCGCACGGTGGCAAACCAGCCTTTGCGCAGCACAATGCCTGCATCTAATTTATCCGTGAGGCGTTGCAGCAGTGCGCCGGTAACATCATGGCCATGCATGATTTCCCAGAACGCGCCCGGACCTCCGCGGATCACCTGTTCATCGGCATGGTGAAACGACCATACGCCGTAAGGTGCAACGGTAAGTATTTCGCCACGAATGATGTTGTAACCGAAACGTAAAATGAGATCAGGCTGCTGACTGCGTATGGCTGCAATATCTGCTTCGCTGAAGTATTCGCTGTATTTTCCTTTTTTCTCCGGGAGGCAATGCAGCTGGGGCACAGCAGCCAGTTCACTGTTCATGTTTACAGACTGGCGGGCAGGTATTGTTTTTGATTTTTTATCGAGGCGGTTCCACAGCAGCAGTTTCCACGGGTAGTGCAGCAGTTTGTATACGAACCCGCGCGCAGGCACATCCTGTTCCGGCGGCGCAATGCGCAATACAACTTCGGTAAACGGCAATGCCATCACTTCGCGGATGCAGGCCGCCTCCCATGCTTCAAACAAGGAACCGTTGCATAAGATCGCAACACGTAAATGTGGTTTTTGCGTTTGGTTCACGATGCGGGTAACAATTGCCTGTAAAGTTTATCTAACTGTGCCGCGATGGCGTTGAAACTGTAATAGCTTTCGGCATGGCTGCGGATTGCTTCGCGGTTAAATGTATCCGGATTGCGGTGCAGCGTGCGTATCGCTTCCGCCAGTGCCTGTTCATCACCACACGGAACAACTATTCCCTGCTGTTCATTCACCATTTCGGGTATAGA
Organism: Chitinophaga pinensis; assembly: GCA_943372645.1. Taxonomy (GTDB): domain Bacteria; phylum Bacteroidota; class Bacteroidia; order Palsa-965; family Palsa-965; genus VBWE01. The sequence goes on from CALRZN010000025.1 coordinate 44,245, forward strand.
TCCTGTTTGTGTGGCAATTACCGGCAACCCGCAGGCCTGCGCCTCGATAATGGTTACCGGCATACCTTCAAAATGGCTGAACATGAGCAGCGCATCGGCTCCGTGCATGGCTTCGGCAACGGCAGCCGAATCGGCGTAGCCGGTAAAGAATACTGTTTTATCAAGCAGGCCCAGTTGCCTGGCCAGTGCTTCATGTGTTTTGCGTTCCGGTCCGTCGCCCACAAACTGCAGGGTAATACCGGGTTCATCGTGCAGCGTGGCCATTACACGCAACATGCCGCTGATGTTTTTCTCCCGTTCCACCAGCATGGAAACGTGCAGCAGTTTTAGTCTGCCCGCTTCCGCGGATTTTGGTTTATAGCTGAACAGTTCCGTATCCACCACATTGCGCAGCATGCTGAAATTATTTTTCAGCCCGTGTGCTTCCATCGCTTTTTTCATGCGGTCGGAAACTACGGTTACTTGTCCCGCCGCCGCAAACGCATTCTGCGTATAACTTTTGAGCAGGGCGCCTTTGTAGTTGCCGTCTTCGGGCAGGTAGCCCGACCAGTGTTCGGTGATGAGCAGCGGTACATTCCACTTTTTTTTCAGCGGCAATGCAGCCAGTGCACCGGGCCACACCACGTGCAGGTGAATGAGATCGGGTTTGCCATAATGCGCCGTTGCATTTTGTATGGCGTAACCAATGGCTTTGCGGTAATTTTTCAGGCGGCGGAAAGCGGAAATCAGCGGAATGTTACGTTGCTGTTTCGGAAAATACACAATGCATTCGGTAAGGTGTTCTTCTTCGTGCATATCAATTCCGAATTCCCCGTCAATCACATCGCCGGAAGAAACGGCATACACCACACTCACATCGTTGTGCAGTGCGGCGGCCTGCGCGTGGCGGCGGATGAAGTTGCCGAGCGCCGGGGCTCCGCGGTGCGGGTACCAGCTGCAGATAAAAAGAATGTGCGGGCGTCGTGCCATCAGGTAGTGCGTTCGGCAAAGATATCAGTCATGGCATCAAAACCATTTTCTGTTACCGGGTTGTTAAACGGGGCGCGGGGCAAATTATTTTGCAGGCGGTAACGGAATCCGCAGGAAGTAAGCAGTTCCAGCAGTTCCGGGAGCTGCTGCGGTGCGTTTTCGGCGCTGTGCCATTCCACAAACAGGTGTTTCACTTTTTGCAGCTGGTTGCGGCAGCTTTGCAGTACGGGCAGTTCGGCACCCTCAATATCAACCATTAAAAAATCAATTTCCGTTTCGGCAGCCAGCAGTTCATGCAGCGCCACGGCGTTTACCGGTGTTACGCCCTCCCCTGCTTTGCCGCCCTGCTGCCCGTCTGATGCAAAGGCAATCTGCCCGTTTACCGTCCACACGGCCGCGTTGTGCAGCGTAATGTTTTGCAGTGCGTTTCCGTTTACATTTTGCTGCAGCACGTTAAAAATGGCTGTATCCGCTTCAAATGCGACGATGCGACTGCCGGGAAATTCTTTTTTCCAGAACAGCAGTTCCAGTCCCATATTTGCGCCGCAGCAATAAATAACCGGTTCTTTTTTATCGGAATGAAACGCATAAGCGGCAGCAGTAAAAATACTTTCGTACTGGTGGTGCAGCGAAGCGGAATCATGAACGTGTACCGTAAAACCGGCAATGGTAGTTGTAAACGGTGTGCGTTCCGGTGTTATCCGGCAAAGGCGTTTGATGCGCAACGATTCACGGTATGCCGCATCGGAAAAATAATTACGGGCTGTTTTAAGGTTTTCGCGGATGAGTTGCAGCATACGTTTTACTTCAGTTTTTTGCCCCGCAGGCGGATGGAATTACCAATGACCACAACATCAGAAAATGCCATAGAAAGCGCGGCCACCATTGGACTCAGCAGTCCGGCAGCAGCAACCGGAATGGCCACCACGTTGTAGAAAAATGCCCAGAATAAATTCTGACGAATGGTTTTCAGACTGTGTTTGCCGATGAGCAATACATCTTTTATCGCATCCAGGTTTTTGCCGTTAAGTAAAATCACCTGCGCCGACTGCACGGCAACGGCAGTTGCATCGCTCAGCGAAATACCCACGGCCGCTCGTGCCAGCGCGGGGGCGTCGTTAATGCCGTCGCCCACCATGGCTGTTTTGTGGAGGCGGTTCAGTTCTTCAATGCGCAGCAGTTTTTCTTCCGGCAGTTGTTCGGCATACATGGTTTTTATGCCGAGCTGTTTCACAATGGCTTCGCATTTTTCTTTTTTATCGCCGCTGATGAGTACCGTTTCAATATGCTGTTCATGCAGCCAGGTGATAACCGCAGCCACACCCGGTTTCAGTTCATCCTGCAGGTTGATACGCGCCACGGTAATTCCATTTTTCAGCACGTAAATATCGGCCGGTGTTCCGTTTTCCGCTTCCGCAAGAATGCGTGCAGAACCGGCCTGCCACACATTGCCCTGCGCATCGGTTCCGCTGATGCCGCGTCCTTTTTCTTCCTTCACCTGGGCCAGTTCAACGGTGTCGGGGTTTAATTTTTTCAATTCATTCACCAGCGATTTCGCAACCGGGTGCGACGAGTGTTGTTCCAGTGCATACAATGCTGCCCTTACTTCATCTGCTGCCGCGTTGCCGGTCAGTTCAAACAAAGCGATTTCAAAACGGCCGGTGGTCAGTGTCCCGGTTTTATCAAACGCAATGCACTTGATTTCAGCCAGCGTTTCGAGTGTACTGCCCCCGCGTATGAGAATGCCTTTGCGCGCCGCACGGCCAATGCCCACCATCACTGCAGTTGGTGTAGCCAGGCCCATGGCGCAGGGGCAGGAAATAACGAGCACGGCCACCGCATTCATAATGGAACGTTGCGCGGTAAGATCAAACAGCCAGTAACAGCCCGCGAATGTGAGCAGGGCAAGACCGGTAACAACAGGTACAAAAATGGCGCTGATTTTATCACCGAGTTTTTGCACGGGAGGTTTGTCGCGCTGCGCATCTTTTACGAGCCGGATAATTTTTGAAAGTGTGGAATCACTTCCCACGCGCTCCACCGAAACGCGCAGGCTTCCGCTGAGCACCAGTGTTCCGGCCGAAACCGGCACACCAGCCGCTTTGGTAACCGGCATGCTTTCGCCGCTGAGCATGGATTCATCCACACTGGCATCACCCGATTCCACTTTGCCGTCGGCCGGAACCGTATCGCCTGTATTTACCTGTACCGTATCGCCGCGCCGCAACAGGTTAGCTTCGATGTCTTCGGCAATTAATTTTCCGTCTTTCAGCACGAGGCGGCGGGCGCGATCGGGCTGCAGTTTCGACAGTTCGGTTATGGCGGTGGTCGTCCGTTTTACCGAACGGTGTTCTATCAAATTACCGAGCAACACCAGTGTGAGTATGGTTGCCGTGGTTTCAAAAAACATGTAGTTGTGCTGCTCATGTTCCGGGTACAACAGGAAACCGGCAATGCTGTAAAAAAATGCCGCCGATGAACCGAGAATGATGAGCACATCCATATTGGGCACTCCGGTTTTCAGCGACTGAAACGCACTCCGCCCGAAATGCCACGCCCCCAGTACATACACCGGAATACAAAGCAGCAGTTGCACCAGCGGTTTGTTCAGCACAAACGTATGATCGAACAACATGTGTGAGAAAAACAGCGGAACCGTAAAAACAAGGCAGAACCAGAATTTGCCTTCGGTGGTTTCGTACCAGCGCAGTTTTTCGCCCCCGGCTCTGGAAACTACTTTGTAACCGAGCGATTCAATGTCTTTTACAACCGTTTCAACCGTGCAGTTTTCACCCAGCAACAGCGAAGCTTCGCCGGTGGCAAAATTGACATTCACATCGGTGTTACCGCTTTTGCCCAGTTTCCGGGTAATGCCCAGCGCACAGTTGGCGCAATCCATTCCCGAAATCTGTAACTCCACGGAGGCTGACAGCTTGCTCATAACGGTATTACAAAGGTACTGAATCTAAAAACGAAAGCCGGGGCAATTTTTTACCTGCACGAAGTTTTGCAGAATATAAATGAACTTGTATCTTTGCAGCCGCTTCTCCGGAAAGGGAAGCGCTACATGGTAGATGTAGCTCAGTTGGTTAGAGCACCAGATTGTGGTTCTGGGGGTCGCCGGTTCGAGCCCGGTCTTCTACCCTACAAATCCGGTCCCGATAGCTATCGGGATCGGATTTGTTATTTATAATACATCCCGGGCGAGAATAACGTCACAGCGAGACGAGGCCGTGGGGGTGGAAACGCTTTATACAAAACAGGTCTATCCCGCCGCAGCGCAGCGAAGGCGGGAAGCCCGGTTTTATACTTCTACAATCTTCCGGGCGAGAATAACGTTGCTGCGAGTCGAGGCCAGCGCGGCTGAAAACGCTTTATACAAAACAGGTCTATCCCGCCTTCCGATAGCTATCGGAATTGGCGGGAAGCCCGGTTTTATACTTCTACAATCTACCGGGCGAGAATAACGTCACTGCGAGACGAAGCCGTGGGGGTGGAAACGCTTTATACTAACAGGTTTATCCCGCCGCAGCGCAGCGAATGGCGGGAAGCCCGGTTTTATACTTCTACAATCTTCCGGGCGATCACTAATTCCCCTTCCCCACAATATTCACCCTCATCATAATCGTCTCCCCGTTTTCATCCACCACCGTAATCACATGTTCCCCGGGCTCGGGTTTTACACCCAGCTGGTGAATCCCTTCTGTACTGCCCATATATGTTTCATCAATATGCCAGTACACGGTTGTGTTCGATTTGCGGTGCGCGATTTCAAAAACCACTTTGCCGGGTTTGCCGTCTAATTCCACCGGCACATAAATCGTTGTTGACTCGCGGGGATACACAAACTCCATAGCTGCGGCCGTTGCGGTGGGTGCGCAGTCGCTGCGGAAGGGCGGCAGCGCGCTGTAGGAGGGATTTTTGCTTTTGTAATAATACTCGATCGCGGGCGGCAGGATAAACCAGCTTTTGTGCTGCATACGCGCAATGTCTTCGCAATCGCTGGTAACGCGAAACTGGCCCGACTGATCGAGGTGTACGAGGCGGTGAAACGGGCAGGGCGCAGTTTTCAGGCCGGTTTTGGGCACGTACTGCCAGTCTTTTTCGCAGATTTCGAGTGCGCGGTAACCGCTCTGCCGGCATACCTGTATGCGTTGCAGTTCGTTATCGGGGCGTTGAAACCAGCCCCCGGTTTTCAGCAAACCGAACACATCAAACAAGATCGGCGCAGCGGTTGAAATGCCTGTCAGTCCCGGCCGGCCTTCCCCGTCGGCATTGCCCACCCACACGGCCACCACGTATTTCGGTGTTACGCCGATGGCCCATCCGTCGCGGAAACCAAAACTGGTACCGGTTTTCCAGGCGATGCGGTTGCCCGAAGTATATTGCACCCAGCTTGCATCTTCATCGGGGCGCGCCACTTCCTGCATGGCTTCGAAGGTGAGGTAAATGGAACCCGCATCAAAAATGCTGTTCTCGCCGCGGGGCATGGTATCACGTTCCTGCAGCGGCAGGCTGTATTGCGGCACATGGAAATCGCTGCGCACATAATAATTGCTGCGGTTGTAGCGGTTCAGTGTACGTGCCATGCCTGCATAAATGCCGGCCATTTCCCACAGCTTTCCTTCGCCGCCGCCCAGCACCAGCGACAGGCCGTAGTGATCGGTCGGATGCGTGAGCGTAGTCATTCCCAGTTTTTCAAGCAGCCTGTGAAAACGTTCGGTGCGGTAATTCTGCAGCATACGCACACAGGGAATATTCAGCGAACGCGAAAGCGCACGGCGCGCAGGCACTGCACCATCGTAGCCGCGGTTAAAATTCTGCGGACTGTAACCGCCGATGTCGGTAGGGATATCAGGCACCAGCGTGCCGGGCAAAATTTCGCCGTCGTTGAGCATGCCGCAGTACAGGAACGGTTTGAGCACACTGCCCGTACTTCGTGCGGCCATAATCACATCCACATCGCTGCCGTATTCTTTGTGATCGTCGTTTTCAGTATTTCCCGTGTACGCCAGCACCTGCCCGCTTTCCACGTCCAGCACAAGCACCGCTGCATTGTGAATTTCGTTGGCGCGCAGATGGCGGTGGTGTTTTTCCACGATGTAATTCACGCGGTCCTGCAGGTAACCATCAATGGTGGAATGAATTATTTTGCCCTTGTGTCCTTCTTTTGCGGCGCGGTCGAGCAGGTGCGGTGCCAGGCGCGGCAGCGGAAACGGTTTGCCGGGTAACGGTTCTTCTTTGGCCAAGGCGCAGGTTTGTCCGTCAATTATGCCCGCTGTTTTAAGCCGATCGAGTAAACGGTTGCGTTTAGTGCGCAGGCGTTCCTGGTTTTTGCCGGGGTAAATGAGCGACGGACTGTTGGGCAGTACCGCCAGCGTTGCAGCTTCGGCCCATGAAAGCTGATCGGGCCTGCGGCCGAAATAGCGCCAGGCTGCAGCATCCAGTCCCACCACGTTGCTGCCGAACGGTGCGTTGGATGCATACAGCGACAGTATTTCGTCTTTGGAATACGAAAATTCAAGGCGCAGGGCCATTATCATTTCGATGGTTTTCTGCCAGAGGTTGCGCGGCGGGTTGTTGCGTGCGATGCGAATGGTCTGCATGGTTATCGTACTGCCCCCGCTCACCACTTCGCCCGAAGCCACGTTCTGCCGAAGGGCGCGGATAATGGCCAGCGGATTAACACCGGGGTGCGCGCGGAAATGCCGGTCTTCGTATTGCAACAGGCATTGGGCAAATTTATCCGGAACAGTATCCGTTTCCGGGAAACGCCACTGCCCGTCGTCTGCAATTTTTGCCCCGAGCAGGTTGCCTTTGTTATCGAGCAGCACCGTGCTCACCGGCGAACGGAACAAAGGCGAAGGAAGGCACATCCAGAACCAGGTTGTTAATCCACACAAAACGGTGAGGCGTATCCCACGACGCGTTTTAAAAAAAGACCAGGCTTTCGTCGGGAAACGACGGAGCGCGGGCAACAGGCGGTGTTTCAGAAAAACAAGCAGGCGGTCTTTCATAAGAAGCGAACAGGACAAAGATACATTACCGGCATACAGGCTGTATTTGCGGTGGTACGATATTCTGCTACAGTTGTTCAGAAATATGAACACGGCGTTTATCGGCAGGCTAATGATAAAATCCCGAAAATCTTTTTTTCCTTTTTTCACAGGAATACAAAAAGGAAAAACAATAAATTTACCGGGAAGATATACTTGCTGATGTGGAAATAAGTACCAACCTGCATCTTCTGTAAAAGCAATAACGCATGAACAAGCCTTCTTCCTTCTCCGTTTCCATCCCGAAACCCTGCCACGAAGACTGGAACAAAATGACACCCAATGAACAGGGCGCATTTTGCAGTGTATGCAGCAAAACCGTGGTTGATTTTACGAACAAAACCACCGGCGAAATCAAAGATTTTTTCAAACAGCATATCGGGCAAAAAATATGCGGCCGGTTTGAGCAGCAGCAGTTAAAACCAGTACCGGTAAAGGTTTCCCCGCAACGCAAACAATGGTTTGCCCGTTTTGCGATGGCACTGTATATGGTTTTTGGTTCGCTGTTGTTTACCTCATGCGGGCCGGGTGACGAACGCGTAGGCAAGGTAGATACACACGAACGCATGGGCGAAGTAGCTCCTGTTCCGGATACGGTGAAAGGCACAACAAAAGATACGGCAACCACAGATACCAAACACCCACAGACAGCTGATCCGACTTTAAATGGAAATATAAAAGCAACCGATCCCAAAAATGATCCGGCTTGCAGAACAAAAACAATGGGCAAGCCGATGGTGCACATGGGCGATGGGAATGAACCTGTAAAATAGATTGCGTTGCAAATTCCTGACCGGTTAAAATAGCGTATTCATTTAGTGGCAGTTTGCAGTGGTAGTCATCCTGAGCGGTAGTCGAAGGAGACTGCCACTGCCAACTGCCACTAATTCCGGGATGTCTGTTATAAAAGATCGTTTAGTACCTTTGGCATAACACTTGAATCAAACCCGGTATGAAAATCGCAACCATTGTAATTAACGGAATCGGAATTATTTCGCTGGCATTTGTGCTGCAGAGCAATTCGTGCAATAATAAAAAGGAACAGGAACGCGAAGCGAAAAAAGATTCGGTTTCCACTGATCTGCTGAAAGACGCGGAAGCCGAACTGCGGGAAATGCAGATTCGCGATTCTATCGCAAAAGCCGTTGCGGCTCAGGCCATTCAGGATTCCATTGCCAAAGCCGATTCTATTATTGCCAAAGCCGATTCTATTAATGCCGCGCAGAACAACTTCAACAACGGTCGCCCCCACCCGCCTGCCCTGCCCCTCGAACCGCGTTACAAAACCGGCCAGCCCGGATTCGATAAATTCATCAGCGGCAACCTGAAAATGCCTGCCGAAGCCAAAGCGAAAAACATTTCTGGTATCGTTTACGTGGATTGTATGATCAAAGCCGACGGCACCATCATCAAACCCCACGTGCGCACCGGTCTCGGTTATGGCTGCGACGAAGAAGCGCTGCGTTTAGTGAAACTGATGCCGGCCTGGGAACCCGGTCGGGTAAACGGTAAACCGGCTGACATGGAATACATGATTATGATTCCGTTTGTGCAGAAATAACCCCTGCTGCGTCATCAGCAAAAGTAAACGCTGATGGCAACGCCTCCTGTTAAATTTAACGTTCCGGAACCCTGCAGTGAAAAGTGGGAAAAGATGACCGCCACCGATCGTGGTGCATTCTGCGCCAGTTGTTCCAAAAACCTGTATGATTTTACCAAAATGACCGATGCGCAGATCACCGACGTGATCCGCAACAGCACGGAAAAAGTATGCGGCCGTTTCCGCAATGATCAGCTTGTGCCCCCGCAGCAATTGCCCGCTGTTACCATCAGCGCCATGCGCAACGCCCCGCAGGTACGGCAATTTTTGTATGTGCTGTGGATGGTGTTCGGGCTTTCGCTGTTCAGCTGTACGCCGGAAACGCCGGAATTGCATCAAACCACCGGTGTGGTATTAACACCATTAACGGAGCATGTAGATACGCTGGCTGTTAAAGAAAAAAAAGTACGATGCGACCCGGCGGATGAGGTTATTTTTGTGGAAGGCACAACCGTTGGAGATATTGCTCCTCCTGAACCGGTATATCTTTCCGGCATTGAAGAAAGCATGCCCGTTCCACCCGTAATGGATTCTGTTGTTGAATTTGCTGATCAGCCTGCGCAGTTTCCCGGTGGCGATCATGAGCTGCGACTCTACCTGGCAAGCCACATCCACTATCCGGAAATGGCGAAGGAAGCAAATATCCAGGGAACGGTTTATATCGAATTTACAGTTCACACAGACGGACACATCCGCAATGCGCATGTACTTCGGGGCATTGGTTCGGGCTGCGATGAAGAAGCACTGCGGGCCATTAACGCCATGCCCGGTTTTAAACCTGCGGTGATGGGCGGCCGCACGGTGTCCATGCGGATGCGCCTGCCGGTACGATTCCGCCTCGATTAAGCGGCTGTTCCGATTGTTAACGACCTGTTGAAAACCCCCGCCCTGCTTCTGCCACACCTCCGGGCGCGCGGGTTATCTTTGTTTCTTAAACTAAAAAACAGGTTTGTGAAAAATATTTCCCTCGCGATAAACGGTGTGCTGCTGGTGGCAGTTGCTGTGTTGTTTTACCTCCACTTCAGTTCAGCAAATCCGGCAAAAGCGGATGTTCCGGCTAACGATTCAGTTCCTAACCTGGATCTTAAACTGCCTGCTGATCTTGCATCGAAGAAAATCCTGTTCATTAACCCGGACACGATCAACAAATATTACATTCCGATTGCGAACACCAAGAAGGAAGTGGAACAGCAGGTGGCTTCGTTCCAGGCTACGCTGAGTGCAAAAGAACAGGCCTACCAGAACAGTTACATGACTACGGAAAAGATGTATTCCGAAGGTAAAATTTCGGAAGCCCAGATGCCCCAGATCCAGGCCGATCTGCAGAAGCTGGAACGCGAGTACATGGCAACCAAAAACAGCTTTGAATCCTACCAGGCGAGGGTGATGCAGGAGCAGGACAACATGCTGAAAGAAGTTACCGCCTATTTCAAAGAGTACAGCATGAAAAACGGCATTGATTACATCCTCGTTTCCGGCAACGGCGGCATCGCTTACGGAAACGAAAGCCTCGACATTTCGAAAGAAATGGTGAAAGCACTCAACGATATGTACAACGCCAAGCAGGCTGCTGAAAAAGCAAACCCGCCCGCCAAAAAGAAATAACTATGGAACAGCAGGATTCAGCAACAACAGCAAAGAGCGCACTGCTCCACAAAATTGATCACGTGCGTAAATTTCACGACGTGTTCCAGATCGGTAACCGCGAAACGCCTACGGGTGTTATTCCCGAAGCGGAATACACACTGCGTTACAACCTGCTGAAAGAAGAGCTCGATGAGTACCGCGAAGCCTGTGAGCGCGGCGACCTGGTTGAAATTGCCGACGCACTCGGCGACCAGCTGTACATCCTGTTCGGCACCATTCTGCGGCACGGACTGCAATACAAAATTGAAGAAGTGTTTGACGAAATCCAGCGCAGCAACATGTCGAAACTCGATGAAAACGGGCAACCCATTTTCCGCGAGGACGGCAAAATCATGAAAAGCAGTTTGTATTTCAAGCCCGATATCAAGGGCGTGCTGGAACGCTGATTATTTTTTCGGCAACAGCTGCAGCAGCACCGACAGGTAATTGTAAATCATCCACAGCCCGAAACCGACCAGCACGAGGGCGGCCACTTTGTTCAGCATCTGTACTTTGGAGGCATTGAGGTAACCGCGGATACGGTTGGCAATAAACGCTTTTGTTAAATCGGAAGCATACACAATGCCCAGCGTGGCGCAGAAGGCAAACGTAACTTCGAGCGCCTGGAAATCATATTTCGAACCGATAAACGTTACCGCGCCCAGCCAGAACACAATCACAAACGGGTTGAGGATGTTCAGGAAAAAACCTTTGATCACATTCACCCAGAAACCCGGTGTTTTGATTTCGATGTTGCTGTCGCCCCCGCCGTAATCTTTCGGCTTCGCGAAAAAATTAAACGTTCCGAAAATAATGAGTACCACGCCCCCGCACAACCCGATGATGCCTTTGATGTCCGGATCGCTGAACCAGGAATTGGCCCCGAGGTAGGAAACAACCACGCACACAATGTCACTCAATATAATTCCGGTTGCCAGCGCGGCAGCGGTTCTGAACCCGTAACGGATACTGGTCTGCAGCAGCGCAAAAAACGCCGGGCCGATGGAAATTGCCAGGGGCAGTCCAAGTAAAATACCGTCTTTGAGTGCAGAAAATACCATCAGGTTGTTTTCAGTGATTTGCTTTCGTTAAGCCATTGCTGCCAGTCGGCCAGGCGCTGGTGTTTGAGCACACGCGGAAACTTATGCTGACCGCCTTCTTTGCCCTGGCTGCGCATCCAGCCGTGAAATGCATCGAGCGGAACCACATCCACCAGCACTTCTTTCAGTGCTGCTGTGCGCTCCACGCGGTAGTCATCGTTCAGCGTTTTCAGGTGTTCGTCTATTTTCTGTTTCAGCACTTCCGGATCGGCCGGATCATCAGTTCCGATGTACCAGTGGTGTGCAAACAGGTTTTCGTAGGGAATACCTGCTACGGTGTATTCGTTAATGGTAATATCCAGTTCATCGGCCGTAAGCTCAATGGCGCGGTTCATGTTGTCCTGCGACAAATGTTCGCCGCACAGGCTGAGAAACTGTTTGGTGCGACCGGTAATTTCAATGTTTGCACGGTCCACATCGGTAAAACGGATCGTATCGCCGATCATATAACGCCACGCGCCGGCGCAGGTGCTGAGCAGCAGTGCGTACTCAGTATTCAGTTCCACCTGCTCAATGGTCAGCGTCTGCGGTTTCGGTTTCATGGTTCCGTCCGCATCAAAGTTCTCATCATTGAACGGCACAAACTCGAAGAAGATGCCCCCGTCCAGCACCAGGCGGTTACCCGGCCGGTCGGGATGATCCTGGAAACCGATAAACCCTTCCGAAGCCATGTACGTTTCAATGTAATGGAGCGGGAAGGCTACGAGTTTTTCAAAACCTTGTTTGTACGGTTTGATGGAAACACCGCCCCACACGTAAATGCGCAGGTTCGGCCAGATGTCGTGAATGGTGTTTACGTTGTAATGGGCAATGATGCGCTCGAACAGGATCTGTATCCACGCCGGCACACCGCACACACAGCCGATGTCCCAGTCTTTTGCGTTCATTACAATTTCTTCCAGCTTGTTGTTCCATTCCCGTTCGCGCGAAATGCGGCGGCCGGGTTTGTAAAAATGCTGGAACCAGAACGGTACATTGCCCGTGGTGATGCCGCTGAGATCGCCTGAAAAATAAGTGCCGTTAAAATTGAGGTGCGTGCTGCCCCCGATCATCAGGATGCCTTTCTGGTAAAATTCCGTGGGCAGGTCGTAATCGGCAAGCGACATCATCTGTTTCACGCTCGAACGGCGGATGGCCTTCAGCATGTCTTTGGTAACCGGGATGTGTTTGCTCGACGATTCGGAGGTGCCGGAACTGAGTGCGAAATAACGCACCGGCTCGGGCCAGGTCACAAAATTTTCGCCATTGAGCGAACGGTACCACCAGCCTTTAAACATCGAATTATAATCGTGCACCGGAACGGTATTGCGGAATGCCTCCACCATGTTCGAATCGGTAAGCAGGCGCGAAAAATTGTAATGTTCACCGAAGGCCGTAAACTCCGCTTTGTTCAATAATTTTTTAAGCGTTTTCTCCTGGATGCGGCCGTTGGTTTTGCGCCGGAATTTCGGAAGCTTTTTATTGAGCGCAATTGTACGTTTCAGAATTGAACCAAGTATTGCCATAACACAAGTTGTACCTGTAATTTTAGATTTTCTAAAAGTACAAATTTAGAATGAAATCCGATTTTTTAAGCAAAACCAGTTTATGACCATACTCATAACGTATTCGCAGGCATCGGGTTAGAAAAAATGCGGCAGGAAGAGAAACGCACCTAAGGGCGTCTATAAAAACCTCAAGATTGAGGCGGACGATGATCGAATACGGAGTCTCGGCTGAGCCGAGATGCCCATTTTCGAAATGAGTCCAACGAAGATATTGCGGTTTTTAGAGCCGCCATTAATTCATGTTCACCATCCGCGTGCGCAGAGCTGCAACGCGGGCCGTAATCTCACGCAGGTGTGTGGCATCGGGCGCCCCGTTTTCGGGAAAAAGTTCGGCCAATTCATAAAGCGATTTGCTGAGCTCGGCAAAAAACGGATCGTTTGTAAAGCTGCCCGCCAGCTGCGCCAGTTTCTGCAGGTGCGTTTTCTGATGATCAAGCAGGTCGTATAGCGCTTTGGTGTTTGTTTTTCCGGAAGCAGCTGCGTTGCCTTCTTTTTCAAGATGGCTGGTGGTGATGTACATCGCTTCCACCCAGCTGCCGCAAACCACCAGGGTTGCAAGACCGAGGCGCTGGTTGTCCTGCAGCGTGGCATCAATCCGTTTGTACGATTTGTAAATAATCGCGTTCAGCGTATCGCTGTTGCTGCGGTTGGTATCGTACTGTTTCATGGTGCTTTCATCGAACGCTGTCGGGATCACAATAATATCCGCGATTTTTTTCACCGACCGGATGTAGCCGTTCACCTTGTTGAACTGCTCCATGGCCGTGAGGTACGACATATCGGCACCGTAAATGCCGAGGTTGATAGCCTGGCTGTTGGAATTGGAATAATTGGAAACACGTTCTGCGGGATTTACCAAACTGTCGCGGAAGCTGATGCCGCTGTTGGTAAGCTGGCGCAGCATCTCCATCGGCGCAGGCAGATTTTCGATCAGGCTGCGGTATTTCTGCTGCAGCGTGTCTGATAAAACAACGGTGTCGTGCAACGCCACGCTATCGTTCTGCTCCCTGTTTTTGGTTGAATCACAGGCGGGCAGCAACGGACATATAACCAGGAAGAGCAGGTATATATGTTTTTTTTGCATCAGCGGAGGTAGTGAAAATCGTGGTTTTTACGTATTCCCTGTAATGTTTCGTAAATAAGTTTGATTACATGTTCCACATCGTCGCGGTGAACGCTTTCGACCGTGGTGTGCATATAACGCAGCGGCAACGAGATGAGCGCTGAAACCACACCGCCGTTTGAATACGCGAACGCATCGGTATCGGTTCCGGTTGACCGCGAAGCCACTTCACGCTGGAACGGAATTTTTTTCTTTGTTGCCGTATCAATGATGTGCTGCAGCAGTTTGTTGTGTACTGCAGGACCGTAAGTCAGTGTAGGACCTTTTCCGCAGGCGATATCGCCCTGGGCCACTTTGTTCATCATCGGTGTCTGCGTGTCGTGCGTAACGTCAGTAATGATGGCCACGTTCGGTTTGATCGTGTTCACTATCATTTCTGCACCGCGCAGTCCCACTTCTTCCTGCACCGAGTTGGTGATGTAGAGACCGAAGGGCAGTTTGATTTTATGCTGCTTCAGCATACGGGCCACTTCGGCAATCATAAAACCACCGATGCGGTTGTCGAGTGCGCGGCCGGTGAAGTAGCGGTTGTTCAGGATCATGAACTCGTCTTCGTACGTAACCACGCAGCCCACATGCACCCCGAGTTTTTCCACTTCCTTGTCAGACGTGCAGCCGAGGTCGAGGAAAATATTTTTCAGGGTCGGCGTTTCTTCGCGGCCGGGTTCGCGGGTGTGAATGGCGGGCCATCCGAAAACAGCTTTTACAATGCCACCGGGTGTATGAATATTTACGCGTTTCGACGGTGCAATCTGGTGATCGGAACCGCCATTACGGCGCAGGTAAACAAACCCGTCTTTGGTGATGTAATGCACAAACCACGAAATTTCATCGGCATGTGCTTCAATCACTACTTTATATTCTGCTTTCGGATTGATTACCGCTACTGCGGTACCGTAACTGTCAACAAAATGCTCGTCAACATACGGGCGGATATAATCAAGCCATAATTTTTGGCCGGATGATTCGAACCCGGTCGGAGAAGCGTTGTTCAGGTAACGTTCAAGAAAATCCAGTGACTGCTTGTCAAGCAGTGAAGTACTCTTTTTAGCCATATCTCACAAAAGTAATTAAAAGGTTTCTTAATTGTGCATAAAATCAAATCCCCCGGCAGACCACTGTTTCGCTTCGATAAGCCTGCGGAAAAGTCCGTTAACCCGTGTACTTCATATTTATACCTGATTTTGATATGCACACCGGGAATTTTTGTCGGTTCTAATCCTTAATTTAGCACCACTATGATCCGTAATTCCTTTTCAATACTCGCATTACTGCTGCTGATTACAGCCTGCAGCAAAAAAACAGCTGTGGTAAAACCGACCATGGAAGTTCAGACACCCGACACAGTTAAAACCGATCCGGCCTTTCGCCCGGCAGAAACAGCCGATTTTACCATTGACAGCGCACGGGTGAGTGCACGTGCGGGGCTGCTGTACGTTTATGTGAGCTACTCCGGCGGCTGCCGCGAACACCGTTTCGAGGCTATTACCGACGGGGCGTGGGGTAAATCGTTGCCCCCGCAGATCAATGTATTCCTGCGTCACGATAATTCCGGGGATGCCTGCCGCGAGGCAATAAACAAAACACTGGTTTACGATGTTAAAGGTATCCGACACCCGACAGCAAAAGAAATACAGCTGAACATCGGGACTTTTAAACTCAAATACACACCACAATAACAATCCAGGCCCATGAAGAAAGTTTATCCTCTTGTTTTGAGCTCGGTCTGCTTTGCATTGCAGGCGATGGCACAGCTCGGCGAAGGCGGAACACCGTCCACATTTCGTTCGGACCCCGAAAATGCGCGCGTTACTTTTATTACTACTCCATCGTTTAATGCAGACTCGATGCTGTCAGACGATGTGCTGCGCGATGCGAACAAACAGCCTTACCGGTTCGGATACAATCATTTTGTAAACTACAATCTGCAGAATTCCGGCACCTGGGAAACCGGTTCAAACGGCACGCGCACCTGGCGGCTGGGAGTAACCTGCCCGGGAGCAATGACAGTGAACCTGGCATTCGATCATTTTAAACTGGCTCCGGGTGCAAAACTGTTTGTTTATTCTGCCGATCACCAGGCGGTGGCGGGAGCTTTTACTGAAAAACATAACTGGGCCGATGAAAAGTTCGGTACCGAGTTGCTTCCCGGCGAATCGGTTATCGTGGAAGTAACAGAACCTGCTGCTGTTGCCGGGCAGAGTACACTCAACCTGTTCCGCATCACGCATGGTTACCGCAGCACCTCTCCTTTTATACAGGAAATGCTGCGCGGTTTCGGTGATGCCGGCAACTGCCATAACAATGTGCATTGCCCGGGCGCTGCCAGCTGGCAGGACCAGGTACGGGCCGCAGTATGCCTTGTATCGGGTGGTTCTGAATTTTGTTCCGGTTCGCTTATAAACAACACCTGCAATAACGGCACCCCGTATGTACTTACCGCCAACCATTGCGGATCGGCCGACGGTACATGGGTGTTCCGGATGAACTGGGAAGCCCCGGGATGCAGCGATCCCACTTCGAGCCCGGCATCGCAGTCGCTCAGCGGTGGCACCGCACGGGCCAGCTGGGCAGGCAGTGATGTGCACCTGGCGGAGATTAATTCACCCATTCCTTCCAATTACAATGTATTCTTTGCCGGCTGGAACCGCGTCAATGCCCCGGCCGACAGCACCGTGTGCATCCATCACCCGGCAGGTGATATTAAAAAAATATCGTGGGCACAAAACCCGACTATTTCTTCGACCTACGGCAGTGCCGACTGCTGGCGCACCACGCAGTGGACCAGCGGGGTAACCGAGCCCGGCTCGTCGGGTTCTCCCCTCTTCGACCAGAACCGCCGCATTGTGGGGCAGCTGTATGGCGGCCCGTCTTACTGCGGTGCTCCGACCAACAGCCTGAACGATTTTTACGGCAAGTTTTCCACTTCGTGGACCGGCGGCGGTACCAACAGCACCCGCCTGAGCAACTGGCTAGATGCCTGCAACACGGGCGCCACCACGGATAACGGTTACGACCCGAACCAGCCCACTGTTGCACTTGATGCACAGATGCTCGGCATTGTAACACCGGCGGCAGGAACAATTAATACTTGCAATACGACATATAGTTTTACCCCGGTGGTTACGCTGCGCAATGCCGGTACAAATACGCTTACCAGTGCAACAATTACCTACCAGCTGGATACGCAGACACCGGTTGTTTTCAACTGGACCGGCTCACTGGCAACCGGCGCAAATACGAATCTTACACTGAACGCTATGACCGCAGGCAGCGGAGCACATACGTTCCAGGTAACGGTATCGAACCCGAACAATGGCACTGATGGCAATGCAACCAACAACACCGCATCGGTAAGTTTCACGGTGAATGTGTTGGGGCCTGTTCCCCTGCCCATCGTAGAAGGATTTGAACAAACCGCTTTTGCCCCTGCGGGATGGATACTGAACGATCCCAATAACAACAATACCTGGGAACGCACAACCACCGCAAGCGGGTACAACAGCAGCACTGCTTCGGCCCGCATAGATCATCATGCACCGCAAAGTTCAACTGCCGGAAACCGTGATAACCTGTACACGCCGGTACTCGACCTCACCGGGGCTACCAACGCCTCGCTGCTGTTTGATGTGGCGTATGCACGTTACAGCGCAACCTACTCCGACACGCTTGCGGTAATGGCTTCCACCGACTGCGGGCAAACCTGGAGTACGATTTTTGTGAAAGGCGGAACAACTTTGGCAACTGCGCCTGACAATACCAATTCGTTTATTCCGACTGCTTCGCAGTGGCGAACTGAAAACGTATCGCTCAACAGTTACCTCGGGCAGAACGATGTGCAGCTGAATTTCCAGCTTCGCAGCGGCTGGGGGAATATCTGTTATATTGATAATGTAAATATTACCTCCAGTACCGGTATTGCTCCTGACTGGCACGAAGGCATTGCAACAGTTTACCCGAATCCGGGCAACGGCTTGCTTACCGTTGACTTCGGGAGCCGTGTGATAAACAACTGCAGCGTAACCATTACCGATCTCACCGGCCGCCGCGTGATGCAGCAGCAGTTCGGGGTTATCGACGGAAAAACAACACTGGATGCGGGGCAACTGCAGGACGGTGTTTACCTGCTTCAGCTTGTACAAAACGGGCAGCAATTCACCAAAAAACTGGTTATCCGGAATTAATCAGCCACAAAATTCATCTGCAAAGACCTGCCGCCACCGATACCCTTCGGAAAACGGCAGGTCTTTTTTTTTAGATGCAAACTTTTGTATCTTCACCCGTACGAACCATTAACCAACTTACGATGTTCCGAATTTTAACAGCATTGCTGCTGCTGTGCACAGCCTTGCCGCTTACCGCACAGGACACGGTAAAAGTGAGCACGCTGCCCGGCAACCAGGAAGCCGAAAAGGCTTACAACAGCGCACTTGCCAAATACCAGGCGAAAGATTATACCGGCGCGATGACCGATTTCTCGCAGGCCATTACGCTGAAAGCCGATTTCGAAAAAGCCTATTACAACCGCGGTCTTGCGAAACTGGAACTGAAAATGACAGCCGATGCCATTGCCGATTTCGACAAGTCCATTAGTCTGAATCCGGCCGCCGACTACGCTGCATACAGTCGCGCGCTGGCCCGCCAGGCGGGCGGTGACAAAGAAGGCGCGATGAGCGATTATGGAATATGCGTTACCATGAATCCGAAAAACGAGCAGGCCTATTATAATCGCGGCGTAATGAAATTTGAGAACGCCGACTATAAAGGAGCCGCAGAAGATTTTTCTGCAGCCATTGCCGTGAAGCCGGATTTTGCCTACGCGCTCAACGACCGCGGCAGTGCGCGCCGCATGCTGAAAGATTTCGAAGGCGCCATTGCCGATTACCAGCAGGCCATCAAAAGCAACCCTACTTTGCCTTTTGTTTACAACAACCTGGGCAGCGCACGCCGCGACAAGGGCGACCTGAAAGGCGCAGTGGATGCTTATTCCACCGCCATCACACTCAAGGCCGATTATTACATTGCCTGGAACAACCGCGGCAGCGCGAAGTTTGACCAGGGCGATATGGTGGGTGCAAACATGGATTTTTCGCGCGCCATTGAACTGAAACCGGATTATGCGTTTGCATGGAACAACCGCGCCGCTGTGAAATACAAACAGAAAGATTACAGGGCCTGCGTGGCCGACTGCGACAAAGCCATTGCGGCCATGAGCACGTATGCTGATGCGTACGTTACACGCGGTACGGCCAAAGAAATGCTGCGCGATGAAACGGGCGCCTGCGCCGATTTTAAAAAAGCAGCATCGCTCGGCCATGCGGCTGCCAAATCGTATTCGTCTGACTGTGATTAAACCGGTGAAAGAAAAGAAATCATGAAAAAGAGCCTGATCATATTCGCTATACTCGCAGCATTCCCGCTCTGCGCACAAACCAATGTGGAGTTTGAAAAAGACAATTTCCCGGGAAATAAAGAAGGACTGAAAGAAGCCAAACGCAACCTGGAAGACGGTTACGAACTGTGGAAAATGGGCACCGGCATGGGACTTGAAGCCACCCAGGCATACGTGAGCGGGTTCGGTTTTTATCCGAACAGCCTGCGCGAAGCCACCGCCTACGAAGCCATTGAAGCCTATAAAAATGCGGTGCCCCTGCTGCTGAAAGCGCAGGAATTTAATCCGAACAATGCACTGCTCAATTTCCGGCTCGGTGTGGCATATTACAACATGCCCGACTCACGTCTGAAAGCGTTGCCCTATTTTGAAAAAGCATACAAACTGAACGCACTGGTTGATCCTGAAATCCATTACTACCTCGGCCGCGTGTTTCACCTCAACCTGCAGTGGGACAAAGCCATTGAAGAATACAAACTGTTTAAAGCAGCCATCAGTGCCGAGCAGAAAAAAGACCTGCAACGCATTGCCGAAATGGATAAAAAAGTAACCGAATGCCAGAACGGAAAAGAGTTCGTAAAAACACCGCAGCGCGTATTCATTGACAACGTAGGCAGCGGCATCAACACCAACGACCAGGAATACAGCCCGGTTATTACTGCGGATGCATCCACCATGTTTTTTACGTCTGTACGTCCTTCATGCACCGGCGGTGCAATTGACGGGCAGTATAAAGAAGACGTGTTTATGTCAACCTATAAAGATGGCAAGTGGCAGCCGGCCGTAAACATCGGCGATAAAATCAACTCGAAGAACCACGACGCTTCGGTGGCGATTTCACCCGACGGGCAGATGCTGTACATCTACCGCGGCGACAATGGCGGCGATCTGTACCAGAGCATGCTGAAAGGCATTGAATGGTCGGAGCCGGAACGCATGAACAAAAACATCAACACCAGCATGCACGAACCGTCATGCGGTATTTCGTACGACGGAAAACTCTTCACGTTCATCAGCAGCCGCAAAGAAGGTTCTGTAGGCGCGCGCGATGTATGGATGTCGAAAAAAGATGAAAAAGGAAACTGGGCCGCTGCGGTAAACGGCGGAACCGTGAACACGAAATACAACGAAGAAGCCATTTTCGTGCATCCCGATGGCAAAACATTTTATTTCGCTTCACAGGGACACAAAACCATGGGCGGCTACGATATTTTTAAAGTTACTTATGAAAACGGCAAATGGAGCGAACCCGAAAACCTGGGGTACCCGATTAACGGTCCGGACGACGATGTGTTTTTTGTAATCTCCGGCAGTGGCCGCCACGGCTACTTCGCTTCCTCGAAAAGCGGCGGCGACCTGGGGCAGAGTTACGGCGGCATGGACATTTACAAAATCACGTTCCTCGGCCCGGAAAAACCGCTCACGCTGGGTAACGAAGACAACCTGCTGGCCAGTGTGGCACAGCCGGTGAAAAGTGTAAGTGCCGCCCCGCCGATGGAAATTAAAACAGCGCAGATCACCATTCTGAAAGGCGTAGTTACCGATGCCATTTCGCAGAAACCGGTTGCCGCAACCATTGAACTGGTGGACAACGAAAAACGCGAAATCATTGCTACGTTTACGGCCAACAGTTCTACAGGCAAATACCTCGTTTCGCTGCCCTCGGGTAAAAACTATGGTATTGCGGTAAAAGCAGAAGGTTACCTGTTCCACTCCGAGAACTTTGACATTCCGCTTGCAGCCGGTTACCAGGAAGTGGTAAAAGATGTGCAGCTGAAACCGGTGGCGGTGGGCAGCATCATTGTGCTCCGCAACATCTTCTTCGATTATACCAAAGCCACACTCCGCCCCGAATCGCAGGTGGAGCTGGAACGCCTGGTGAAACTGCTGAACGATGTTCCCACCATGAAAATCGAAATCGGCGGCCACACCGACAAGCGCGGCGATGATGATTCGAACATGCGCCTGTCGCAAAACCGCGCGCAGAGCGTGGTGGATTTCCTCGTCGGAAAAGGCATTTCCCGCGACCGCCTCACGGCCATGGGTTACGGCGAAACCAAACTGGTAAGCACCGGCACCACCGAAGAAGATCACCAGCAGAACCGCCGCACGGAGTTTAAGATCCTGAGCAAGTAGGGTTTTGGAAAACAGATCGTTTTACAAAACCAGGATGGTATAAAGTAGATCGTGGAATCAGTTGGCAGTTTGCAATTGGCAGTTTGCAGTTTTTGTTTTCGTAAGGAACGCGATCGCTTTCCTTGAATTACAGGGCACGGGCAAAACTGCAAATTGCAAACTGCAAACTAAATAGAAGAACTGTTTTGTAAGAGCCGAATTTTGGAACGCGGACTACTTTAAACGATCCGATTACTTCCCGCCTTTTTTGATGATATCTTCCAGCATGGCGCTGTCGGAAACACCGATGTATTTGAGCAGTGCTTTCGACTGATCGGCGTAGGGTGAAGTCGGGTATTCCCGGATCACAAATTCGTAGAGTTCTTTGGCCCGTGCTTCGCCGTTTTCTTTTTCGAGGTAGCTGTCATACACAAATGCGCATACAAAACAGGCATCGGCATGTTGCCGGTAATTCGGGTAAACCGAAATAATTTTTTCCAGGAAAATGGTGGCCTGTTTGTAGTTGCGTGTTCCCTGCGCGAGGTCAGATGCGCGGAACAGGTATTCGGGGGCAAGTGTATCTTTCGGGTAGGTATTGGCGTAATCGTTATACGCTTTGATGGTGATGTTTGCCAACACCGGATCAAACGCGCCGGTACTGCGCAGCTTGGTTTCCGCATCGTCCACTGCTTTCCGGTATTTCGGTTTCAGCGATTCGTCGGCCAGGTTTTTCAGGGCATCAGCAGTACTGTCTTTTTTTACGGGCGCATCAGCAGCACCGCAGGCAGTTAAAAAAAGTCCGAATCCGAGAGCAGGGATCAGCGCACGCATTTTCATAGTTTCGTCCAGTTTTATTTTAACGGAAAACGCATTTTGTATTCCACCTCAACACGTCCTTTGGAAATATCTTCGAGTTTGTTTTTCAGCAACCGGCGGCGCAGTGGGCCGAGGCGGTCGGTGAACAACTTGCCTTCGATATGATCGTATTCGTGCTGGATGATACGGGCGGGGATGCCTTCGTAAGTTTCTTCGTGTTGTTTAAAATCGCGGTCGAGGTAACGCACGCGGATTACCGGCTTGCGCGATACATCTTCCCTTATTTTCGGGATGCTCAGGCAGCCTTCGTTGTATTTCCACTCTTCGCCTTCTTCTTCCAGGATGCGTGCATTGATGAACACCTTCTTAAAATCTTTCAGCGCAGCTTCTTCTTCGGTTTCAGCATCTTCGGCAAAAGGCGAAGCATCCACGATAAACAGGCGGATGGATTTGCCGATCTGCGGGGCAGCCAGTCCAACACCTTTGGCGTTGTACATGGTATCAAACATGTCAATCAGCAGTTTATCAAGATCGGTGTAATTGGGGCTGATGTCGTTAGCGACTTTTTTCAGCACCGGATCACCATAAGCAACAATCGGAAGAATCATTTTTTTAGAGCCGTAAAAATTTCGGACACAAAGTTAAGCGTTGTATTGGATAATACATAACCCCGTGCATGCAGAAACGCCAAAGCAGGCCTGCAGCTGCTGTTCTTCACAATTTTTGGGACTGCAAACCGTTTACGGAACATGAAACGCATCCTGTTGCTGCTGCCGTTTTTTGTGATGGGCAAACCCGCCGGCCCACCCGCCCCCGCAGAAAGTCCGGCCCGGCGCCTGCCCGCCCGCTGGCACTATTACAGCAGCACATTACATTCCGGCAGCTACGAATGCGTGTACCGGCATGCGGAGGAACAGGATACACTCACCCGCCGCTGCGCCGTTGTTTTTTCGGGCAATACCGGAACCGGCTACAGGTATTTGCTTGCGAAATGCGGCAACGCACAACGTTTCCTGGAATGTGATTCGGGCAGCTATTGCATTTCGGAAGAACAAAAAGCCTACTGGATTACCGACAAAAACGTATCGCATCCCTCCGACCGCTTTTACAGCCGCACGATGCAGTTCAACAAACTCGGGCAGTTGCTGCGCAGCACTTCCGTTACCTTCAAAACGACCAGCCAGGTAAACGGACAGCCGGTTGCTGGTCCCGCGGTGTTTGCCAGCTGGCCCAACGGGCAGTATACCGATTCGGCCGTGTTTGTGTTTCACCCGGAAAACCAGGGACTGGAGCGTATGGTGCTTTACACCCACGGCGATTTTGTGCGTTATTACGATGATGTTCGGATTACATCTGCGCTCTACTTTCCAAGGTACAACCGCAGGGCCTACACGCAGTCCTGGTTCACCGCAAAGTGGGCGGAAATGAAACTTAACTATAATTGGTTTTAAAGCTGCATCGCGTGAACCAGTTCCGGCACACTGATGTCGGAATGTGATGCGTGGTAAATACAACGGCCGTTTTTGATTACCAGCAGTTGCGGCGATTCGTGTTCTACCCCGAAATCATTGGCTAATGCTGCCGAAATGTCACGGTGGTTAATAAGATCCAGGTAATAAAACGGGAAAACGGCCGCGTCAAAATTCCACTGCCGCCGGAGCCGGTCCCAGGCCATCATGCTTATCGAACAGCGGGTACTGTGCTTAAAAACGGCTACAGCCTGCAAACCATCCGCTGCCGAAAGCCGGCGGATATCATCAAGCTGGTTCAGATCGATTAGCTCCTGGTAGTTCATTAATTATAATAAAAAAGTCAGGCCATTTCCTGGGAAAGGCCTGACATATAGACTTTAAATGGCTGAATGCCGGTAAAACAGGCTGGCAAAAATGCTAGCGTGTTCCTCCCGGGTAAGCGGCACAATGTTCTTTTGATTTGCAGGAAGTAAGAGACATGCTTCCGATAAAACCGATAAGGGCAAGGGCAATAAGTACTTTTTTCATTGAGCAGGAAGTTTAGTTTTTTGATGTATTTGAGTTGGACGTCATATTGAAATGCACATTGCCTTTGCAAATACCATGCAAAAATAAGATATGCAGGCAACTATGCAATAATGTTACAACATTTTTTTTTCAACCGGGGAAATGTTAAGTTTGTAGTCTTGTTATTTGAACGACCGGATTGTGCTGTTTATTGCTCACAATCAGAACCATGCGTAAATTTGTTTTGACTACATACGAATTTGGCGGTAAAAAGGTTTTCTGATCTCGGGCGTGCTTTTCCGGTAGAACTGTATTTACGTTTAAAAGAGCTATAAAACAGACCTTTACAACTTATGAGTACGACTCCCGCTGCGACCACCACCGGTCCGCAAATTGAAGAGAGCTGGAAAGCAGTGCTGCAGGATGAATTCCAGTCAGCCTATTTCCAGGATCTGCGCCAGTTTTTAATTGATGAAAAACAGGAGCACGTGGTTTACCCGCCCGGCCCGCTGATTTTTAACGCATTTAACCTTTGTCCGTTCGATAAAGTGAAAGTGGTGGTCCTCGGCCAGGATCCATATCATGGTCCGGGACAGGCAAACGGGTTGTGTTTTTCGGTTTCCAACGGCATCAAACATCCGCCCTCCCTGGTGAATATTTTCAAGGAGATGCAGAAAGACCTGAATATTCCCTACCCGAAAACCGGCGATCTTACCGGCTGGGCGAGCCAGGGCGTACTGCTCATAAACACCTCACTTACGGTTCGCGCACACACGCCGATGTCGCACCAGGGCAAAGGCTGGGAACAGTTTACCGATGCGGTGATCCGCCAGCTTTCTGAAAAACGGGAAGGTGTTGTGTTCATCCTCTGGGGCCGCCACGCACAAAACAAACGTGTGCTTATTGATACGAGCAAACATTACCTGCTCGAGGCCGCGCATCCTTCGCCCTTTTCAGCGAACGGATTTTTCGGCTGCCGCCATTTTTCAAAAGCCAATTACCTGCTCTTACAACAGGGCAAAGATCCGATCAACTGGATCGCGCTCTGAGAATAATACTTTTTGATACAGAAACGTCCGCAGGTACTACTTGCGGACGTTTTTTTTATGTTTTTGGGCCTGTAAAAATAGGATGATTTAGTATCGATAGTTCTTACAACTGTACTTCTCTTAATTTAACCACAATGGACACAATGGCATGCACGAAGGACACGATGAAAAAAGTACTCTTAGTGCCCTTTGTGCTCACGCCATTAGCGTGATTGTGGGTGCGATAGCATGTGTGAAGGGCTTTGTGGTTCGCGAAGCGCAAGAACAGTTCCACAATTTTCTTTGACGAACTTAAACGATCTTTAAATTTTACTCCACCACCACTTTCCGGAAGAGCGCGCCGGCTGTTGTTTCCACTTTCAGAACGTATGTTCCGGGTGCAAGATCGTTTACCTGCAACTGTTTTTTAGCCGGTAATTCCCACGAATCAGCACGCACGATGCGTCCGGAAAGATCATACAGTATAATCGTTGCTTTGCCGCGCAGCTGACCCGTCAGTTCCAGCGTGATGCCGTTTTCGTTTTCGCCGCCTGCCGGGTTTGGATACAGTTGCAGCTGCATGCCCGCTCCTGTTTCAATTCCGCCCGAGGTCATGGTCCACGAGATGATGTTGGAGTTAAACGGACACGTGTTGCTATACGTCACTACAACTTCGTAGTTGCCGTTTTGTGTGGGTGTAAACGTTTGTGCATTTGCACCCACAACCGGTTGCCCGTTCAGCAGCCATTGGTAGGTTGTTGCCGGTGTGCTCTGCAGCATGTTTCCGTTTTGCGTTATTACCGGGTTGCCCTGGCTGCAGCTCATCTGCCCGGTAATGCGTGCCGACTGGCTGAGCGAATCCTGGAACTGGATCCATGCACTGCAGCTGTCTTTGAGGTAATACGCCAGCCACAGCGATACCATATCCTGTGTGGCATCCTGCTGCTGCGGCCGTGTGATGGTGGGATTGGGCGAGCAGGTTCCTTCACCGAACGAGCAGTTGAAATTGGTTTCTGCAAAATAACAGTGCCCGCCACCGGTAACGGAAACGTATGCTTTACATGCCGACGCAAGCGAATCGTACATGGGCTGCTGGTGCTGTGCGGGTGGTGCCACGCAATCGTTCTGCCCGGCGATAACCAGTGACGGACAGGTTACACTTTGTGCCGCTGTGATGGAAGGCGGATTGGTATTTGCGGCGGCAAGCGTAACCATGGTGGTGATGGTGCTGTTTCCGGCAGCCGCAAGAAACGAAGAACCGCCGCCCATGGAATGGCCCATGATGGCCGAACGCGAATTGACATGATTGTAAAAAAGCGAAAGTGAATTGCTGCTGCCTTCACTCTGCAGTTTGGTAACGAGAAACGCAAGATCGGTTCCGAACTCTGCATGCACCGGCGAAACACTTCCTTCGGTGCGCGGAAAAGCCACGATGTAGCCCTGTGGTACCAGCGCTGTCCAGATGTTCTGATAGGCGCTCCACACCATCACAAATCCGTGCCCGAATGTAATTACCGGGTACGTGCCTGCAGCCACCGGCACATCATCACCGGCAGTTGCAGCCGGATAATAAATTTCGGTCTGTATGGCGCGGTTCTGCCGGGCGGGATCGGTGTACGTGATCTGTGTGTGACCGATGGCAAAAGGTTGCGCTGTTGCCGCTGCGGCAGGCAGAAACAGGAGGACGAATAACAGTTTTTTCATGACATTTTTTTGACACAACAAAAGTATCGGGCATAAGGTTCTAAAAAAAAGCGTAACATCTGGAAAAATCAGACAAAACACATTACATTTATAGCCTATGGGCAGCCGGGCAAACCAGCCGGTTCACGTTTATGCTAAACATTCAGAAAGTAGTTGTTTTACTGGATGAACACCACCTGCAGGAGTTCCGCAAACACCTGGAACAGGCGCGTGCGGAGCTGCCGCTGAAATTAGTGGATGCTTCAAAAGCAATCGGCTGGGAGGAAAAAGATTCCGATGCACTCTGCAAAGCCATTTACAGCAAAGCAGGCACTGCGGAGAAAAAGAAATTTTTCCAGCTGGCGCACCATACGTTTAAACTCAGTGCGTTTCTCAGCCGCAACTACCCGTCGTACCTCGTACACAACATCACGCATGTGGAAGTGCTGGTGAACCAGGGCAAACTGAAAGAAGCCAACCGGCTTGCAGAAATCCTGCTCGACATTGCCGAAAAAATTGAGGACTACAACACTGCGCGCGCCATGCTGCAGTATTTTGCGCAGCAATCGTTTATCGTTGAAAAACGGACCGAATCGGTGCGTTACCTCGAACGCAACGCCGAAGTAATTGATGCGGAACGCGCCATCAACGACATGTACCTGTACCTGCGGAGCAAACTGCATTACAAAGACAAAGGCAGTCTGAACCGCGATGATATTGAAAAACACCTTTCGTTTTTCGGGGCGTATGCCAAACACCCGGCGTTTACCGTTCAACTCATGGGACGTTACGGTTGTGTGTATACACTGAGCTACCTGAACGATGAACGTTTTTATACGCAGCAGACGCTGGACGAACTGAATGCCATCAGCGAAGAGTTAGACAAGAACCCGTACGTGGTGTTTACGTTTTCCGACGATTTTGAACTGAACATTGATTACCTGAAACTGAAATACCTGCTCAGTCACCTCAACGAAGAGGAACTGCAGAAAGCATCGGAGCAGCTGCTGCGCAAACGGGAAGTGCCGCGTTTCTGGCG
>CALRZN010000026.1:0-70646 GCA_943372645.1 Chitinophaga pinensis
CGCTTCACTTTTGGTATAACGTCCTGATGCAATACTCTGCAAAACCGTCTGTTTGAAGGCTTCGCTGTAACTTTTTACGATGCGGTTGTCTTTGAGTTTGGTTTTCATTGGTTGACTGGTTTTGTGTCAACCTATTTCAGGACTGGACATTTTTTCATCCAGCACCCAACCTCCGGCGTTTATTCAGCGTGTATAGCAGTGAAAGCTGTTACCCGTATGTTGTTTTTATCCGGTTGCTCCTGTTATCAGCGGGTGTGAATCGGATGGTCGGTTTGTTTTTTTACCGGCCATCAGCCAGCGCGTGTCTGCAGCACGAATGTGAAACAAAACCCAAATCCAAAACCGTATGAAAAAATTAATGACTGCTGTTGTCCTGCTTGGTTTACTGGCCGCCGGATGCAAAAAAGATGTAATTGAAGAACCGCTTCCCAATCCGGGGAATGCTTCAAACGGTGCGCTGGCTGCCTTTTTCAGCCAGAATGCGCCTGCTGTGCAAACGTTTACAGTTAACGCTGCGCAGTACGCCACGGTTACCGGGCAGCGCGGCACGCGCATTACCATTTACCCCAACGCATTTCTCTCGCAGGCCAGCCAGCCCGTTACCGGGAACATCACGTTGAAACTGCAGGAAGTATTCAACAAAAAAGACATCCTGCTGAGCGGTGCTTCTACCGTGGCCGATGGCAAGCCGCTGATTTCCGGCGGAGAAATAAACCTCACCGCATGGCAGGGAAACAACGAACTGAAACTGAACCCGGCCGGGGTGGTGCTGGTGGATATGCCGGCGGGCAATACACCATCGAATAACATGAATGAATTTTATGCTTCGCGCATTGATTCGACGGAAGATTTTACAGCACCGGATACCACGCAAAACATCAACCTGACATGGGACAGCCTGAGTCAGACCATGGTTTATGCGTTCCAGATTGATTCGATGAACTGGATCAATTGTGATTATTACATGTCAGTGATTGGCCCGCAAACCAGCTTCAAAGCCACGGTGCCTTCCCAGTTTGATGCAAGTAACTGCCAGGTATTTGTCGCGTTTAACGGGCAGCAGTCGGCCGCCCATTGCTGGTATCACACGCCGGGCGGACATGAATTTGCTCCCGGCCTGTGGTACACTGTGCCGGTTGGTTTATCCGTAACGTTCGTAGCCATTGCCGAAATCAACGGGCAGTTTTATTCCGCGTTTCAGTCAACCACCATTTCGAATAACCACAACGAAATAATGAACATGGTGCAAACCACCGAGGCGCAGATAAATCAGCAACTGAATGCGCTGCAGTAAATTGTGCTATTTACCCCGTGTTTCAAACGCCTGCTGTTTAACCCCGGCAGGCGTTTGTTTTTTGGGGAACACCTCTTAAACGGTTATTGAATTGCGGCCTGCATTAAAAGTTTAATTTTGTATCACCTTATGCAACTCCGTTTACTCGTCATCCGTACCGCATCACTTCCGGCCCTGGCTGCTTTTTATGAAGCTCTTGGCATTGCACTGGAATATCACCGGCACGATGGTTCTCCCATGCATTATTCCGGGAATGTTAGCGGAACAGTAATTGAAATTTACCCGCTGGCAAAAGGGCAGGAACAGCCCGATAAAAACCTGCGCATTGGTTTTACGATAACTGAGTTTGAAGCGGTGATGGAAAAACTGCAGGCCACCGGTGTTGATTTTGTTTCGCCACCGATGCAAACCGCTTTTGGATATTGTGCCGTTGTAACTGATCCGGATGGCCGGAAAGTGGAACTGTACCGGGATTGATATTCCTCAGCCTGCCCGTATAATTTCGTCAGGGCGATCGCGTCTGAAAAATGCCATCTGTTATATCCCCATAATCAGGACTTTCGGGCAGACCTCTTACTTTTGATATTTATAGCGGGCAGTCAGTTCGAGTGTTTCTTGCTGATTTTTCATCAGCAGGAAATGTATCGAGAACGTGGGCCGGAATCCCTTCGCACGTTCTCGATACACCTTCCATTTCGCCGCCCTGCGCGCCCGGCACTCGAACTGACGGCCCGCTTTTGTTTTGATTCAAGGGCACCTCTAAAAAACACAATCTCTTCGTTGGACTCATTTCGAAAATGCTCATTTACGCAAGTAAACTCCGCTTTTCGAAAGTTTCGTCCGCCTCAACCTTGAGGTTTTTAGAGATGCCCTCAATACTATTTTGGAAAACCGCTAAATCAGTATAAAAATTTTCAGACGCGATTGCCCTGATAATTTCGTACTTCCCTTCGTGCATTTAAAGAATAATCTTAGTTTTGTTCATCTAAAAAACCTGGAAAAACAATGTCACAACAATCGCACGAAAAATTCAAAATCTTCCGCGGTAAAACAGAACGCGGGCACTTCAACGAACTTTTTGCACAACTTGAAACCTTCGCCAACCTGCCGAATCACGCTGCCAAAAGCATCGGCGCGGAATACCTGGAAGACAGCAAAGAGCTGATTCTTACCCTCGGTTATACCGCTGTGGAAGGGCAAGGCAATAACGTGAAAGTGGAAGTAAAACACATCGGTAACCTGAGCGAATCCAACGAGGCACTCGAACAGAAAATCGGTGAAGCCGCACACAACCTGCACAACGTAATCTGCCACGCACTGTACATCAATGCCGGTGATGACCTGAGCATGATTTTTATGTGTGATATTTAATACGCTATTATTTGTATCAGGAAGCCGGGATGATTGTCCCGGCTTTTTTTGTGCCCTTACGGCACAATAAGCACCTTCGTCTGCAACGGAATCAAATCATAAAACACATCCAGATCCCCGTTCCGCAAACTGATGCAGCCCCAGGTAAGGTTCTGCTGTTTGTTGTCTTCCCAGTCGTTTATCCAGCCGTGTATGCCGATGCCGCCGCCGAGTGCGGTGGTTTTCAGCGGTTCTTTGCCGGCGTTGTTGGCGGCCACAATGCTGTTGTGCTGGGCTTCCGAAATCAGTTTCTTTTGCAGTCCGGCTGCTGCATCGAAATTGTTCGGGAAATTGAGGCGCATCCACGCCACACCGAGATACGCATCATACGCACCGGAGGTAAACGGTCCGCGCGATTTCTGGATGATGCAGTATTCGCCTTCGGGGGTGCGGTTATCGCCCTGTTTTTGTTTGTGGCCCAGCGGTGCCTGCCCCAGCCCGAGCGGAAATTCGCGGAGGTACGATCCGTTTTTGTAAACAAACAACCGGTACGATTTTTTAAATGCAAGTACCAGCACCGCTTCGTTTGCAGGCACGGTGAGTTTGCGGTGTGCATTGATAAATGCCGAAGGCTGTTCGTAATGTGTCAGCACCCACTTGCTGTCTTTGCCATCATCCGAAGGCCAGTAGGTGGGGGCGCGGTCGGCTAATTTTTCGGTACGTATTTCAAAGTGCAGGTGCGCGGGATATGCGCCGCCGCCCGTGCCGATGGTGCCCAGCTGCTGCCGGCGTTTCAGGCTGTCGCCTTTTTGCGCGAGTCGTTTGTCTAAGTGCGCATATAGCGACTGCACGGTGCGTATTTTTCCGTTTTCGAGAAACGTGTGTTGCATTACAATTACATTGCCCCAGGGTGCACCGAAATCAGCCGAAGCGGTAACCACACCCGAAGCCGTGGCATACACGGGCTGCCCGAAATCGGTATCGCCGCCGCCTTTGCCGTTCCAGTCTTCGCCGGTGTGCACGCCCAGTGTGTAATTTTCTCCGGTGTGTGTGGCAATGTACCAGCCGTCGAACTTTTTTCCATCGGGCGACGTGTAGCTGCCACCACCTTCGCCGTTACCGAACGGATAATCAAACCCGTCGCAGAACGCGGTGGTGAAATACGATGCAGCCAGCAGGCTGTCGGGATTGGTTTTTGCGGGTTCCGCCGCCGTTTCAGCAGGTGCAACAGTTGTTTTTGCAGCTTCTGCATCGGGCGAAAGACAGGCCAGCAGCGGCATTACTGCTGCAGCGATCACGTATAACACGTTTTTGAGGGGCTTCATGGCGTTATTAAAATACGGAAAGATGTTTGGACTTAAAATTACATCATTTACCCGGGTAAATGCCTGCAATTCCCCGGCATTTTCATCGAATACAAACTTATACGGATCAATTAATGAAAAATATACAAACAGGAAGAGGGTTTTCCGTACCTTGCGCCCCGGATAAAAAAAACGACTATGAAAATCAAAACCTTATCAATTCTTGCCGCAGCAGCTTTTGCACTGACATCATGCAGCAGCGGAGGATCTACTGCTGAAGATTCAGCTGCAATCGCAAAAGGCCTTACCGGCGCACTCGAAAAACTTGCTGAGTCAGCTCCGAAAGACCTGCTTGCAGGCGACTGGAAACTGTCTGACGTAAACATGCCGACACCTGCCGGTGCTACCAAAGAACAGATGGACATGATGAAGGCGGCTATGGATGAAATGAAAGCGAACAGCACATTCTCGTTTATGGCTGACGGAACCTACGCCATGAACATGGTTGCAGGCGGAAAAACACAAACCCGCAAAGGCACCTGGAAAATTTCGGACGACGGAAAGAAAATGATGACCACCGAAGAAGGTGATACCAAAACCGACGAAATCGAAATCGCAGAACTCACTGCTACCACCCTGCGTCTGAAGCAGACCGAAAATGCGGAAACCATTGAAATGACCTGGACCAAAAAATAAATTGTAGTAAGGTTTAAACGAAAAACGGCTGCGCAGTAATGTGTGGCCGTTTTTTTTGATGGTTTTGGGAACTGTACTGCCTTGTTTTTACCGCAAGGTATCGCAACGTTTATTCGCAATGTGTCGCAATGTTTGTACGTATTTCGTAGCGCGACTTTGCGCCTGACTTTGCGAAACATTGCGGTTAGATTTTGATTGTTCAGTTCCCGGAACTGCCGGTAATAAACGATCGTATTACTTCACCTCAAAGCGTAACAAACTTTTCGTTCCGATAAATGCGGTGAGTACATTCCCGGCTTTTACCGGCCCAACGCCTTCCGGGGTTCCGGTAAAAATAAGATCGCCTTTTTTCAGCGTAAAAATGGTGGAAACGTAACTGATCACCTGGTCGAAACTGAACAGCAGGTCTTTGGTATTGCCGCGCTGCACCGTCGTTCCATCAATATCGAGGTGAAACCCGATGTTGTCCATCGAATCAAACGTGCTTTTCGGTAAAAAATTCCCGAGCGGTGCCGAGCCGTCGAAGGCTTTGGCTTTTTCCCAGGGCAATCCTTTTTTCTTGCAGTCGGCCTGGATATCGCGCGCAGTAAAATCAATACCGATACCGATTTCATCGTAGTACGTATGCGCAAACTGCGGCGCAATGTGTTTGCCTGCTTTTTTGATTTTGATGACCAGTTCCACTTCGTGGTGGATTTCCTGCGAAAACTCGGGCAGGTAAAACGGCTGGTTTTTTAAAATGAGCGCCGTGTCCGGTTTCAGAAACACCACCGGTTCGGTGGGCACGGGGCTGTTCATTTCTTTGGCATGTTCGGCATAGTTTCGGCCGATGCAGATGATTTTCATATTACACGATTTACTTCTGGTTCATCATCCGCAACCTGATTTTCGTAATTACCTTTTTGGTGTACAGCGGAAAATCGCCGTCCATCATCCAGTTGTAATATGAAGGCTCTTTGCGGAATATGTCTTCAACGGGTTTGCCGTTGTGTTTACCAAAACCGAACACTTCCACGCCCTTGTCGTTGAAAACGATGCGTCCCGCCAGGTCGGCGGTTTTCACGCGGGTGGAAAATTCACTGAGAAACGCCACATCGGTTTGCAGCTGGCTTTCGTAGCGTTCGAGCTGGGCTTCGAGCACTTCGTAGGTGGCCATAATATCGTACGCGGCGTTGTGGGCGTTGTCCATTTCTTTGCCGCAATAAAATTTGTAGGCGGCAGCAAGGGTGCGCTGCTCCATGCGGTGAAAAATGTTCTGGATATCTACCAGGTGGCGGTTGCCCGCATCAAACTCCACATCGGCACGCAGAAATTCTTCGGCCAGCATGGGAATGTCAAACTTGTTCGAATTGTAACCGGCCAGGTCGCAGCCCGCAATGTAGGCGCTCAGTTCTTTGGCCAGTTCGTTAAACGTGGGGCAATCTTTCAGGTCCTCGTTGGTGATGCCGTGTACCTGTATGGCATACGGTTCAATCGGAATGGTGGGGTTTACACGCCAGGTTTGCTGTTCGCGGCTGCCGTCGGGATGGATTTTCAGGATAGAAATTTCAATGATCCGGTCGGAAGCAACATTGATACCGGTCGTCTCAAGATCAATCAGCGCAAGCGGCCGGAAAAGGCGGAGTCGTGTCATAGCACACGAAGGTATAAACTATCTGGTGATTTGGGTATTTCCTGCGGAAAAGCGGGTTCTCATTTTTGATTGTCGATTTTTGATTTTTGATTTGCATGATGGTGTAAATCAAAAATCGGCAATCAAAAATCAAAAATCCCTTTTAGTCTTCGAATACATACAGGAAATCCGTCGCCGGATCAAACTCCGGATCAATGTCCAGGATGTTGTCGCGGAGCTGGTGCAGCGCGTAGTTGCGCACGGGATAGCCTTCATTCAGTTCCACGAGGCGTTCGATAAAACGGTGCGGGATGCCGGTCCATACCTGTGCAAGTGCTTCGCTCACATCTGTAAACTTAAACGAAGCCCACCTGTCGAATTCGGCATTGCCATGTCCGTGACTTCCGTTCAGCATGCGTTCAGCGTTAACGGGAATGATGCGGATACCGTTGTTTAATTCCAATGTTCTCATACAGGTGTTTTGTTTTCCTGAACCAAAAGTAGGTTAACCCGTGACTGCCCGCCAATACTTGGTCACACGGTTATTTACATGAAATTGTTAATTGCGGTGGTTGGAAAGGTGAGCCTGAAAAAGTGACAGTGTTCATAACCCTATTTTTTTGTGATAGCCTGCGTGACTGCAAAGCCGGTAAACAGTGACCTGCGTGACAAATGCGTCACCAAAGGAGGTGTTGTTAATAACCCCGGTTTCGGAAGCCTGGGGCCGGACATATAAACACGTGACAGTGTATAAGTAGTTTGTTTTTTTTAGTGTGTTGCCCGGAAAACAAGTGTTTTTCAGATTTCAGACTTATAGATATGAGATTTGAGACGCGCTGCTTCGGATGTGAGACTAACAGATATGAGATTTGAGACGGGCTGCTCCGGATGTGAGACTAACAGATATGAGATTTGAGACGTGCTGTTTTCAGATTGGCAGCTGTACACATTGCTTTCGCAAAGCGATTCGTCTCAAATCTGAAAGTCTCATGTCTAAAAGTCTCACATCTCAAATCTGAAAGTCTGATAGCTATAAGTCTCACATCTAAAATCTGGAAGTCTGATATCTGAAAGTCTGATCGTGCAAAACAAAAAGCGGAGCGCCCCCCTCAGCTCTTTCTGTATTTTAATGAAGATGTATATTCGTTTATTATCTTTGAATACGACCTTGCGGTTAGCAATAACCCAATCAATGAAGAATACTTAATCCCGAAAACCCCGTACCTTATTTAAGGAATCAAATGGAGGAAAATTCAAAAGGCAGTTCCGGAAAACGCAGCATCGGGTTGTGGATTGGCCTGTTCAAATTCTGTATTCTTTATTTTACACTCTTCCTGCTGGCCCGCCGGGCGATTGAGGCAGAAAATCATACGCTTTTCAGAACATTTATCATCGCAATAACCGCATTGCACATATTGTTTGTGTTTACACTTTATACAACGCGGTTTGCCCGCTTCTCGTTTAATCAGTGGAGCAGGAATGCAATTATCGGTGGTGTTATCTTTCTGTGCAATGGTGCAGGCCTGTTTTACATGGTCTGCAGGGGCCATTTTCAGTTGCTGGAAACACTGGATAAACTGCTGCTGCTGTTTTGCGCGGCTACCTTTCTGATCCTGCTTTTTATCCGGAAAAGGGAGTCCTGAAAACAGTACTCACCCGTTACAGCTACTGAAATGAAAAAAAAGACGAAAACTAAAAACACTACCCGTGCAGCTGCCCGCAAAGAAGCAACCCGCGAGGCTGCGCTCGAAAGATACAGTGATCTCGTTTGTACAGATTCGTTGGGAGCGAGAAATGCGCTGCTGAAACTGCCTTACCGGAATGATGCGTACCTGCTGTCGTGCATTGCGCTAACCTATCGAGATGAAGCCATGTTTTTTAAAAATGGCCGTCAGCGGAAACATAACGTAGGTGCCAAACTGCTGGTAGCTAAAAAATACATTGATAAAGCGTTCAGACTGATGCCAGACTGCCGTGATTTGCTTTATACCCGGGGCAATATTCACCAGGCGATGGACGATAATTATACCGCTTTCGATTGTTTCATAAAAATACTTGACATCGGCAAAGGAAAACAACCTGCTTTAAACTGTTCCGGTTCGGAAAGCTGGTTTATTGAGATGCTGATTAATGATGCCCATTTTGAACTTTACCGCATTTTCAGGGATTTGGACAACATGCGGCTTGCAAAACGTTTCCTCGCCGAATACAAACGCGGACTGAAAAAAGGAATTTCCACCATTTACAAACCGCTGGAGCAGTTTTTATAATAGCGGAGTCACCGGGGCGATGAAGCCTGGTTACGGTTGGCAAATATGAGACTTCCAGATTTGAGATTTGAGACGTGTTGCTCCGGATGTGAGACTAACAGATATGAGATTTGAGACGCGCTGCTCCGGATGTGAGACTAGCAGATATGAGATTTGAGACGCGCTGCTCTGGATGTGAGACTTCCAGATTTGAGATTTGAGATGCGCTGCTCCGGATGTGATACTAACAGATATGAGATTTGAGACGTGCTGTTTTTCAGATTGGCAGCTGTACACATTGCTTTCGCAAAGCGATTCGTCTCAAATCTCAAATCTGAAAGTCTCATGTCTAAAAGTCTCACATCTAAAATCTGGATGTCTCAAATCTGAAAATCCCCTATCTGATCTGTTCGTTGAGGAAACGCTTATCGCTTTCTGCCGGCACTTCGTAAATCACGAGCTGTTTTGCTGAAAACAGTAACCGCTCTGTTTATGCTATAAAAAACCAATCAGCATGGTAACGCATCCGTTTTTAATAGTTCCATCTGCCGAAGGCGGCACTTCAATCTCGATGTAGTATGTTCCGCTTTTGGTGGGCGTAAACTGCCAGTACAGGTCGTCAATCCCCTGGGCTGAATCATATACTTTTTCGCGTTTTTTAGACGTTTCGGGAGCGTTGTAAATATTCAGTTTTACTTTATCCTTATACCCTTCAGAACAAAACACAAGTCTGTATTTTTCACCGGCGTAAGCAGTGAACACCATTTTTACCGTATGTGGTTTTTCATCAAAGGTGAGCTCTGCTGAACCATAACCGTCGTATGTATAAGGCTTCAGGTTTGATTTGCAGGCTTTCGCCATTTTTTTTGCGTTGCATTGTGCGTTTATTGCACTTGCAGGCAGCAGCAGGAGCAGCAGGAGAAGTAGTTTTTTTACCATAAATGCCGGTGTGTAAGAATAAAAAAAGGCGAACTGTACAATTCGCCTTTTACGTAATACGGATTAAATAGTTTTATGTTTTCACGCCCCGGGATGATAAATCAGTTAAAATACGTAGTTTACTTAAGTGGCGACGTATTCCGTTTCTGCGCTTCCGGGGCAGCATAAAAGCGGCTTGTTTTCAGCCGCGATGCGGTAGATGGGTGCAACGGCACTATTCCTGGAAAACGGATAGTTCCGTTTTCCCCGCCTGGTGCAAACATTTGTTTATTTGTACCCCAGCATAAAAACAACACATTCCTGTTTGTTGATGAAACTGCTGTCTGTTACAGCCGGGACTTCATAATCCACAAAATATTTCAACGTGCGTTTGTCCGGTTCAAACACATGCAGTTTTTCGCCTGCCGGCTTGTCTTTGGTCGTCCACAGCGGCTTGCGGTCTTTGGTTTCTTTGTCCTTGGTATATACTGAAATCACAACCGGTTTGGTAAGCGCTTCGGTATTAAACACCATGCGGTATTTTTCGCCGATAAATACGGGGACTTCGGTTTCTTTCACCTGGTTTTTGCCTTTGTACGTAACCTTGGTCAGTTTACCCGAGTCGTATTTGTAAGGATCGAGTTTGTCTTTTGCGCGTTCTTTAATGCCTTTGGCGTCGCACACTTCTTCCGTCTGCAGGCTGGCACCGGTAAGTACAAAAAAGCCGGCAATACCGAGCACTAAAAAGAGAGATATCCGTTTCATGATGGGATCAGGTGTTTATACAGGTGTTTATCAGGCGTTAATAATTTTTTTGCGGATCGCTTCGATTTTCGAGAAGAGGCTGTTGAGTTCTTCTTTTTTCACTTCCACTTTTGTGAAGTCAATTTCTTCGCTTTCCATTACTGCTTTCACCGAAGGAATGGCCGTAAACGTATTCTGCAGATCAGTGAGATCAACCAGCAGGGCGGTAATTGCCGGTTCTTTTGCTTCGTTGGCTTTCAGTTCGCTGATGATGTTGTTCAGAATGGTCATCTGCTCGAGCAGTTTCGGAACAATTTTGCTTTCCGGGTTTTTGTTATAAACCTGTGCACCGATATACATACTTTCAATCCACGCGCCGGAGTAAATGATGCCGTACAGGTGTTTCTGGTCGTTTTCAGCCATCAGCATATCGCTTTCCATCTGCATTTCGGCAATAATGCCGCGCAGCGAATCTTCCGAATCGAGGTTTTTATTAAAACGCTCATACAGGTTGCCGTTGTCGAACACCTTGCCCATATTGAGCTGGCCGGCTACCTCGCGGATGGTTTTCAGGTATTTGATGGCCTCGTTGTTCTGTTTGTTCAGCACGGTATAGGCCATATCCGAACTGTACACCCCCATGTTCTGCGCCAGTTTGAACTTGTCGCTGTATTTGGAGGCACTGCCCGCATCATGCGTAATGCCCGGCAGGTATTTGAGACCCGATTTTTTGAACAGTGCAGCCACCTGCAGGGGCGAGGGGAGTGTATAACTCACGGTTTCTTCGGTTTCTACCGTAGCTTCGGTATTCCCGAGCGAGTCTTTCGATGCGGTATCTTCCCCTTCGGGTTTGGTTCCGTCGTTGCTGCACGAACCCAGCAGGAACAGGCCGGGCAACAGGTAAAGCAGGCATTTTTTCATAGTAAGGTCTGGTCGGATTTGGTTTTCAGACCGCTAAACTATAAAAATCCGGCAAACCGGCTGCAAATCCGCTATTTATTCACACTTTTTGACGCTTTTCAGGCAAAAAGAATTACTACATTTGCCTTCCGTTAAAAGCAAAACTGAATTATGACTATGAAAAAAGCCCTTGCGCTTTCGCTTCTCATCCTGGGTACGGCATCTTCGTTTGCCCAGAATGCAAACGATCCGGTTCTTATGAATGTATGCGGCACAAACGTTACGCTGTCTGAATTCATGAGTGTTTACAAAAAGAACAACAAGGATCAGAGTAATGACCGGAAGGCCATCGAAAACTACCTCGACCTGTTCACCGTTTTCAAAATGCGTG
Source organism: Chitinophaga pinensis (assembly GCA_943372645.1). Taxonomy (GTDB): domain Bacteria; phylum Bacteroidota; class Bacteroidia; order Palsa-965; family Palsa-965; genus VBWE01. The sequence goes on from CALRZN010000026.1 coordinate 11,459, forward strand.
TGAAAGAGGCCGAAGCGATGAAACTCGACACTTCTGCCAGTTTTATTAACGAACTGGCCGGTTACCGCCGCCAGCTTGCACAGCCGTACCTCACCGACCGTGATGTGAACGACCGCCTGCTGAAAGAGGCCTACGACCGCATGCAGACTGATGTACACGCCTCCCACGTACTCATCAAGTGCGATGAAAACGCACTGCCGAAAGACACCCTGCTGGCCTGGCAGCGCACCATGATTGCGCAGAACATGCTGAACGGAAAACCGGTTACCAAACTGATTGACGAATACGAAAAACAGCTCCGCAGCAACTACACCGCTAACGGAACTGTAAAAATGAGCAAAGCCGATTCAACCACTTTTACCGGACAGGTGAATTCGCTGCGTCAGCTCGACCGCAAATACAAAGGCAAAGCCGTTCCGTTTGCGGAGCTGGCCAAAGGCCTTTCCGATGATCCTTCGGCCAAAGAAAACGGCGGCGACCTCGGGTACTTTACCTCCATGCAAATGGTTTACCCGTTTGAAACAGCGGCATACGAAGGCAAAGTAGGCGAAATTACCAACCCGGTGCGCACCCGTTACGGGTATCACCTGCTGAAAGTGCTCGACCGCCGTCCCGCCCAGGGCGAAGTGCGCGTGGCACACATCATGGTGAAAACAACCACCGGCATGTCGGTAGAAGATTCACTGAAAGCCAAACAGAAAATTGAAGAGATTGCGCAGAAACTGAAAACCGGTGGCAACTTTGAAGAACTGGCCCGCCAGTATTCCGACGACAAACCGTCAGCAGCCAAAGGCGGTGAACTGCCCTGGTTCGGCCGTTACAAAATGCCGGCTGAATTTGAAGAAGCATCGTTTAACCTGGCCAACGACGGCGAAATAAGCGCACCGGTAAAAACACGTTACGGCTGGCACATCATCAAACGCCTCGAACGCCGCGGCATTCCGAAGTACGACGACATGAAAGCGGATCTCAAAACCCGCGTTACCCGCGACAGCCGTTCGCAGAAAGGCCGCGAGTCGCTCATCGTACGCATCAAACAGGAAAACAATTTCTCGGAAGCGAAAACGGTTACGCTGACCAAGAAAATGAAGAAGAAAAAGAAACCGGCGATCATTACTTTCCCGGCACTGGATGAAATGTATACAGCAGTGGATACCTCTATTTACAAAGGGGTATGGACCGCCGACCGTGCAAAAGCGATGAACAAAACCATGTTCAGCCTGGCCGGTAAAAACTACACGCAGGGCGATTTTGCATCGTACATCGAATCGCACCAGGCCCGCCGCGCCAAAACGAACGACATCCGTTCCATTGTAAACGACCAGTACAGCAAATGGGTGGAAGAAACCTGCATCACGCTTGAAGAAAACCAGCTCGATAAAAAATACCCGGAGTTTAAAGCACTCATGCAGGAATACCGCGACGGCATCCTGCTGTTTGACCTGATGGATCGTAAAGTGTGGTCGAAAGCCGTGAAAGATTCGGTGGGCCTCAAAAACTTCTACGAACTGAACAAGGAAAAATACAAGTGGGATGAACGTGCCGATGCAACCGTTTACAACTGCGCAAGCGATTCGGTAGCGAAAGTGGTTCGCGCCATGCTCGCGAAAAAGAAAACCAGCAAGGAAATTCTGGAAGCGCTGAACAAAAAATCGCAGCTCAACCTGCAGGTGGAAAGCAAACTGTTTGTAAAAGGTGAAAACGATGTGGTTGACCGTAACTGGAAAGCCGGCCTGAGCACCAATACGAACAAAGACAAAAAAGTGATTTTTGCCGATGTGAAGAAAATTGTGCCGCCGACTGTTAAAACACTGCAGGAATCGAAGGGCCTTGTTACCGCCGACTACCAGAACCAGGTAGAAAAAGAGTGGAACGAAAGCCTGAAGAAAAACTGCCCGGTCAGCGTTTATAAAGAAGTACTGCCGAAATAAGCGGTTATTAACCGCCAAGGCAACGTTCGGGCGTTTGATACGTCTGACAACAGATACCACAGCAGCGTCGTTTCACCCCCGGTGGAACGACGCCGTTGTTAAAAACAAGAAGTGAAGAAGTAGATGCACAGCACCTGGCATAGTGGGGTTTACCGGTTCGCGGCAGCGCTCGTGCTTGCCTGCGGAATGGCCGCATGCACGCCGGAAAAAGCACCCGCCGAAGCCGCCAAAGGGGCATTAGTGGCGCAGGTGTACACCTACAAACTGTACAACAGCGACCTGGCTGCAATGATTCCCGACGGCACTTCGGCCGACGACAGCCTGCGCATGGCATCCAACCTCATCAACACGTGGGTACACGAAATGGTGCTGCTGTACAAAGCCGAACAGAACCTGGCCGCAAAAGCAAAAAATGTGGAGAAACAGTTGCAGGATTACCGCAATTCGCTCATCACGTATGCCTACGAAAAAGAACTTGTACGCCAGCGCCTCGATACCACCGTTACGCCTGCCGAAATAGAAACGTATTACCAGGCCAACCAGCAGAATTTTGAGCTGAAAGACAACATCATTAAAGTGATTTATGTGAAGGTGGACAAAAAAGCGCCGCAGCTGCCCCGCCTGCGCACACTGTGCAAGTCGGACAAGCCGCAGGACAAACAGGAACTGGAAAAATACTGCCGCCAGTTTGCGCAGAACTATTACCTCGATGATAATTCCTGGCTGTTTTTTGATGACCTGCTGAAAGAAATTCCGATTGAAACCTACAACAAGGAACTGTTCCTGCAGAACAACCGGTACATGGAAGTGGCCGATTCCTCGAGCCTTTATTTTGTAAACATCACCGGTTTTAAAATCAAAAACAGCATTTCGCCGCTGGCATTTGAGCGCGAAAACATCCGGAACATCATTCTCCTGAAACGCAAACAGGAACTGGTGGAAGGCATGAAAAAAGATATTTACCGCGAAGCGGTGGAAAACGGAGAAATTCAGGTTAACTTTAAGGACAAATAATGAAAAATACGCAAAACAAATCCCGCACCCTTATCCCGTTCATAATGCTTCTGCTGCTGGTATGCCGCCTTGCGCCGCTTGCCGCACAACAGCAGCCTGTGCTGGTTGACCGCATTGTGGCGGTAATCGGCGGGCAGATGGTGAAGGAATCGGAAGTGGAAAACAACCTGCAGCAGATGCGCGGGGCCGGTGTGCCGCTGGATGAAAACTCGCGCGGCCGTGTACTCGAAGAACTGATGTACCAGAAACTGCTCGTGTCGCAGGCCTACCGCGATTCACTTAAGGTTACTGACGGGGAAGTGGACCAGGAAATTGACCGCCGCATGCGGTATTACCTCACCCAGTTTGGCAGCCAGGAAGCGTTTGAACAATTTTACGGCAAATCGCTCGAAGCCTTTAAGCTGGAACTCAACGGCAAAGTACGTGAACTGCTGCTGGCACAAAAAATGAATGGAAAAGTAGTGGGCGAAGTGTCCATTTCACCGGTGGAAGTAAAAGCCTACTACAACAGTCTGCCGAAAGACAGCATCCCGTTTATCAATGCCGAAATTGAAGTGGGGCAGGTGGTGGCCAAACCGAATGTAAACCCGCAGATCAAAGAATATACCCGTACGGAACTCGAACGCCTGCGCCAGCGCGTGATCAAAGGCGAAATTGATTTCTGTGCCGCCTGCCGCAGCTACTCCGAAGACCCGGGCTCGGTAAACAACTGCTGTACGTACGAAGGTATCCGCCGCGGTATGTTTGTGCCTGAATTTGAAGCCGTGGCTTTCCGCCTCAAAGACGGTGAAATTTCCGAAGTATTTGAAACCGAATACGGCTATCACTTCATCAAACTCATCAAACGCAGCGGCGACGAACTGGAAGTGGCGCACATCCTGCGCGTACCGCCGGTTACCAACGAAGACCTGCGCGGGGCCAAAACCCGCCTCGACAGTGTTTGGAACCTGATTGCCGTTGATACCGTTGATTTCTGCGAAGCGGCCGGCAAATTTTCGGACGATGCTGAAACAAAATTCAACTGCGGCCTGCTGCTCAACCCGCAGACAGGTAACTCGCGCATTGAAACCAGCCTGCTCGGGCAGATTGATCCCACGCCCGGTTTTGCACTTTCGCTCAACGATATGAAAGTAGGTGAAGTATCAAAACCCATACTCATGGCCAGCCGCGACGGCCGCCAGGCCTACCGCCTCGTCCTGCTCAAGTCGCGCACCGATGCACACGTGGCCAACCTTACCCAGGATTACCAGCGCATCCAGGAAGATGCAACCGTAGCCAAACAACAGAAAATTGTAAGCGAATGGGTGGAACGTAAGCTCAACAGCACCTACGTTAATATTGCAGACGATTACAAAAACACGGCGTTTCAATACCCCTGGCTGAAAAAAAACAAATAGACCCTTTTAAAAACGACCGCTATGCAGCAGTTTAAAACAGATGTGGAAGCCGTTGATTTTTTCAACGACCGGTATAAAAAACTCAAATCGGAAATTCATAAAGTTATTGTTGGCCAGGATGAGGTCGTAAAAGATGTACTCATTTCTATTTTCAGCAATGGCCACTGTTTGCTGGTGGGTGTGCCCGGACTCGCGAAAACGCTGCTGGTAAACACCATCGCCGAATCGCTTGGACTTTCGTATAACCGCATCCAGTTTACGCCTGACTTAATGCCGAGTGATATTATCGGTACCGAAATTCTCGACGAATCGCGGCAGTTCCGTTTTGTGCAGGGACCGCTGTTTTCGAATATCATTCTTGCGGATGAGATTAACCGTACACCGCCCAAAACACAATCGGCCCTGCTCGAAGCGATGCAGGAACGTGCAGTAACTGCGGCGGGAAAACGCTATACGCTGCCGCGCCCGTTTTTTGTACTGGCCACGCAAAACCCGATTGAGCAGGAGGGAACCTACCCGCTGCCGGAAGCACAGCTCGACCGTTTTATGTTTAACGTATGGCTCACCTATCCGAGTTACGAAGAGGAACTGATGGTGGTAAAAAATACCACCTCCGACCGCAAAGTAACGCTGGATAAAGTGCTGAATGCCGATGAAATTATTTTCCTCCAGGAACTCGTGCGCCGTGTGCCGGTAAACGACAATGTACTGGCTTACGCGGTTAAACTGGCGGTGAAAACACGACCGGGCACACCCGAAGCAACCGCCGATGTAAACAAATATTTATCGTGGGGTGCCGGTCCGCGTGCATCGCAGTACCTTGTTGTAGGTGCCAAATGCCACGCGGTAATCAGCGGCAAATATTCACCCGATATCGAAGACGTGAAAGCCGTTGCACCCGCTATTCTGCGCCACCGTATTGTGCGGAATTATAAGGCGGAAGCGGAAGGTATTAGTGTGGAATCAATTATTGCCGGACTGCTTTAGAGAACGAATTATTTTTGAATAAAAACGTTCGCCCGCAGCGGACGTTTTTTTATTTCAAAAAGTTACTGATTGTACAAGTTCTGTCAGACTGAGCCCGCCTGCCCTTACGCAAGGCCGGGGCGGCTGAAGGCAGGCGGAGTCGAAGGATGACTTAACGAACTTTGGGAAGAATCCGATACAGCACCCAGCCCTCCGGGTGTTTTGCAATAACCTGCAGCGTATAATTTGTTTTCAGTGCCTTCCAGTTTTCGCCGGGAATACCGGTATCGGCGGCATATTTTGTTTCATTATAAAGTACCGCTCCGCCTTCGCTGTAACCGCCGATGCGTTGTTTACGCATATTGATGAGCGGAATACCCACGTTGTAATTTTCCATGGCCGCATCTACATCCAGCGTGTAAACAATCAGCGTTGATTCGTCGGTATGCTGCTGCACGAGCATAGTGAGTTCGCGCTCGGTTTTGTTGCGAGTGGTCATTTCAGCAGTGCCTGCATAACTGAAATAGGCTGCGCCTGCAAGCACCAGTCCGTAAATGGCTTTGCCAGGTAACGTGGTATAAAAACGGCTTTCGTTAAAACAGGGCCACGCATACAGCAGCAGCACCGGCATAAGCAGGATGAAGAGGTGCAAATGCTGACCGGGATAACCGGCAATGAATAAAACATACGTTACCAGCGACCACAGCAGCAGGCGCTGATACGTGCCATGACGGATGAGCAGGATGCCACTCACCAGCATGAGCAGCAGCAGCAAACCGAATTTCGGATTGAACAATACACCGGCGTAATACACGATGTTTGGAAGTACATAATCAATTGCGCCATCCGGACCGTTGTAACCGCTGCGGAAATAATTCATAAAACTCCAGCCATACCCTGTGCCGCCGGCCGGCTGTATCAGTTCGGTAATGTGTGAACCGTGCAGCAGCAGCGCCGGCAAAAATGCGAGTGCAAACGGAATAAGTCCCGCCGCGAGAAACTGCCAGCGCCCTTTACGGATGCAGCGCACAGCAAGCCACAGCGAGGGAATTACAAGAATGATTGCAGCTCCGTAACGCGTCATGATGGCCGCCCCGCAGCAGAATGCATACAACATAAAATGCAGCGCGGTAAGTTGGGTGCGCAAACGCCGCAGCAGTATAAAACAGCACGTGATGAAAAACATGCACAGCATGTCGGGCAGAATAACCACGCTGTTGCGCAGCAGCAGGGGCGAAAGCAGGAAGGCGATCACCACAAACACAAACGCTTTGGTTGTTTCGCGGTATTCGCGGTTCAGATGCATAAAAAGCAACAATGCCGATCCCGAGAAAGCAAGAAACGAAACTGCCTGCAACGAAAACGATGCATCGCCCCCGAAAAGAAAAGAAAGAAAGGCTCCGCCCAGCGGAAAAAGAACAGGCTGCCAGAAATCGCCCGGCGTACTGCCTGATACCAGGCTGTCGTGCAGCAATACCCCGAAGCGGCGGTAAACATGCGCTTCGGAAACCGTAAGGCCATTAAAACCCGTGATAAAATGCAGCACACACCAGTAAATAAAGGGAAGCAATACGAGCAATGCGTACAGCAGCAAAGGGCGTTTACGGTAATGGTCCGTCATGCGGTGCAAAATATACATTTCCATTTCGTTAACCAAATACCCCGGCTGAAATGCGCCCGCAATCCAAAACAATATAAAACGGGAGCTGTTTTTGTTAATATTTCACTGTTTATCAACATGATATTGGAAATACAATTTATTGGACTATATTTGAAAGAGGCATTACCAATCAGCGATCCATGAAATTATTCCGGCTTATGCTTTTCGGCTTCTTCGTTCTTGCTGCTGCCGGCAGTTTGAATGCACAGGCTGTGGGCGATTATCAAACAGCAGGCAGCGGAAACTGGAATGTGCTGGCCACCTGGCAAACCTGGAACGGCAGCGCGTGGGTAGCGCCCGGGGCCGCTCCCAACAGCACAAACGGCGTAATCACCATTCTTGCCACACATACCGTCACCATTACAGCCAATGTTACTATTGATGATGTAATCGTAAACGGCACACTCACTTCCAGCGGCGCATCGCCTACCACCATTGCAAACGGAGCCGGTGTTGATCTTACCATTAACGGCACCTTTGCAGACAATTATGCGGCTGCCACGAATGTTATTACATGGACGGTTGGTGCAACGTGGCAGATGGGGGCTGCGGGAACGCTCATCAAAACCACGGCCTCCAGTTCAAACAACTGGCAGACCACGTACCAGGGCGGCATTGCAACAATTCCGTCCACGGCAAACTGGATTATCAGGCGCAATACTGCTGTTACCATTCCCATGTCAAGCACCACGCCGGCAACCGGATCGGTTTATCCGAACCTCACCATTGAAAACAATGTGGCAGGAACATGGTCAACGCCGGCGGGTTCTTCCATTACCGGTTCAACCATTTTTGTTACGGTAAAAGGCAACCTCGATATCGGTGGTGCAGGTGCAACCTTTGTTGATTTTCTGAACAACAACACCCATGCAAATCCGACGCTGGTTATTGGTAATGTTACTGTAAAAACCGGTTGCACCATGCGTAACAACGGAACCGGTTTTGAGGTGCGCGGAAACCTTACAGTGAACGGAACGATTTCGTATGATGCCAATGATGGTCGCCGGATCGTTTGCGGGGGTGGCAATGCACAAAGCATCAGCGGAACAGGTACATTGAACGTGTATGACCTTACAATAAATAAAACTGCAAATGATGTTACATTAAACCGCGCAGTAACAGTTGACAATGTATGCACCTTCACCCAGGGCCGTGTTTTTTCAAGCGCAACCAACCTGCTCATTATTGCGTCAACGGGTTCGGTAACCGGGGCCAGCAGTTCCAGTTTTACACATGGACCGGTACGTTATCTTGGCAGCAATGCATTTACATTTCCGGTTGGAAAAAACAACAGTTATCGTCCGTGTGCAAACAGTGCCATAACACCTTCTGTTCCGTTCTGGTCCGAAAACTTTAACAACGGTTGCACCCAGGGCTGCCTGGCCAGTGCGTATTCCGGTCCGAACGGTGCGTGGACAGTTGCATCAACCGGAACAAATGATGCAGCAGCAAATTTGTTTTTCATCAGCTGCCAGGAAAACGGAAACGCCGTGGGCGCCTGCGGTACCGGCTGCGGCAGCGATGCCACGTTACATATCGCGAACCAGTCTTCTTCACCCGCCGCATTTTTTTTCTGTCCCACGGGCGACTGTGGTGCGGCTTATGATGCAGGCCTCGGTTCCAACCAGGTGCGTGCAAGCTGGCGTGCGGAATCACCCACAATCAATTGCAGCGGGCAGTCCAATATTTATCTTAATTTCAAATACATGGAAGGCGGTGCTACCACGCTCGACAACGCGCTGGTATGGTATTACGATGGTGCCACGTGGGCACTGCTTGCCGATATGGCTAAAACCGCCACCACCTGCGGGGGCGGGCAGGGGCTGTGGACCGCTTACAGCATTGCGTTGCCCGTAAGTGCAAACAACAATGCCAATGTAAAAGTGGGTTTTCAGTGGATCAATAATGACGATGGTGCAGGATCAGATCCCTCGTTTGCCGTGGATAATGTAACACTCGGTCCGCGCGATTATTTCACCGCAGAATATTTTCCGGCCAATCCGCAGGTAACATTTAACAATGTACTGGTTCCGGCGCTTACCAGCATCAGCAGTTGTGAATACTGGGTTATTGACCGTTCGGCAGGAAGCACCGCATCGCCTTCGGTAACACTGACGTGGGACGGATTAAGCTGCAACGTTTCTGTACTTTCCGATCTGCGTGTGGCCCGCTGGGATGGCGCGGTGTGGCAGGATGAAGGCAATGGCGGAACCACCGGCGCACCTACGGCAGGAACCATTGTAACTGCCGCTCCTGTGGTTTCATTCAGTCCGTTTACGCTGGCCAATTACACCTTACCATTGCCCATTGAACTGCTTTCGTTTGAGGCACAGTATAACGGTACCGCAGTTGATCTGAACTGGTCAACCGCCACCGAAATTGAAAACGATTATTTTACCATTGAGCGTGCGGGCAACGGCGAAAGTTTCCGTGAACTGTTCCGTAAACCCGGCGCAGGAAACAGCAATTCCGTTTTGCATTATACCGGCCGCGATAACGAACCGCTGCCCGGAACAAGTTATTACCGCCTGCGCCAGACCGATTTTAACGGGCAATATTCGTTCAGTAATATTGTGCCGGTTACCATTACTCCTGCCGGTGATGAACTGCAATTACAGAACGCCTTTATCGCCGGTGAGCAACTCAATCTGCAGATCGGTTGTGCCTGTACAGGAATGCTGACTGTTACGGTGTACAACACCGAAGGCCGCCTGCTTGCATCCGTTTCACCGGAATCAACCGGAACCGGCATTGCCCTGCAGCTCCCGGTTACAGGCTGGCCGCAGGGCCTGTACCTCGTGAAAATTTCGGACGGCAAAAAACAGGTAACACGGTTGCTGCACCGCTGACAAGGCTTGACAGGTAATGGTTAATTGCCTACTTTAGCTTCGCAAACACATTTTCATGGTAACCCGTTTATACATCGCAATCGTATTGTGCTGTCTTTTTTCCGTTGGAATACAGGCACAGCAGATTAATGTATGGCGCTTCGGCGACGGTGCAGGAATTGATTTTAATTCCGGAACAGCTGTAGCCATGCCTCCCGGTCCGATGAATGCCTACGAAGCCTGTGCCTCCATCTGCGATAATAACGGGAACCTGCTTTTTTATACCGACGGGGTAACGGTTTACGATCAGACCAATACGGTTATGCCCAACGGATCGGGTTTGCTTTCGGGAGCTTCGGCTTCCCAAACGCTGATTGTGCAGAAGCCCGGCGACTGTTCCAAATACTACATCTTTCATACGGGCGATCACATGACACCGGCCGACCTGCGTTACACCATGGTGGACATGTGCCTGAACGGCGGGCTGGGCGATGTGGTGGTAGCGCAGAAAAATATTTTGCTCTACAATCCCTGCTCCGAAAAAATTACGGCCATCAAACATACCAACGGAACAGACGTGTGGGTGGTGGTGCATGACCTCGGCAACGCGCAGTTCCGCAGTTTCCCGGTTACTGCAGCTGGGGTTGGTGTTTCCGTAAATACAACGGTGGGCAGTGTGCATAACAACAACTGCATGATCGGTTACATGAAAGCATCGCACAGCGGACAGAAAATTGTACTTGCCAATACGTTCTGCCAGGTGTTCGACCTCTTCGATTTTAATGCAACAACCGGTGTGGTTTCCAATCACGTGAACCTGGATGCATTTACCGGCAACGACTGGTATTATGGTGTAGAGTTCTCCCCGAACGATCTGTACATTTATACGTCAACCACCTGGGGCATGAATAAACTGTACCAGATAGAGGTGGCCAATCCTGCAAACTTTACACAGCTTGCAAACATCAACGGCAATTACAATTACGGCGGTTTGCAGCTTGGTCCTGACGGAAAAATTTACATGGCGCGTGGCGGGCAGAATTACCTCGATGTAATTAATAATCCGAATACACCGGGAGTAGGGGCGGGTTACGTCAACTCGGGGCTTGTACTTACTGCGGGTTCATTCAGCCAGATGGGCATGATCAACTTTCCGCCCTACCAGGTGAACCCGGCACCACAGCCGCAGTTTGTTGATCTCGGTCCGGACACCTTGCTGCCGTGTAATTTCCCGCCTTTCCAGCTTACACCGCCCTCGGTGTGCAACGCAACCTACCTGTGGCAGAACGGTTCCACCTCGCCCACGTTTACGGTAACCTTACCCGGAACGTATTACGTGCAGATTACAAATATGTGCGGAAGCGGAACGGATACGATCGTGGTTACCTCTAATGGCGGACCTGTTCCAACGCTTACGGTTACCGGTAACGATACCATCTGTCCGGGCACACCTACCACGCTTACCGCAGGTAACTATACAAGTTATACGTGGGCACCTTCATCCGGATTAAATACGACCACTGGCAGCACGGTGCAGGCATCTCCGCTGGTTACCACAACCTATACGGTAATCGGTTCGGATGTGTGCGGAAGCGACACGCTGCAGTTTACGGTGTATGTGGCTCCAGGATTAAGCGGCTCGCTCGGCGGTGATACATTGCTGTGCACCGGCGACAGTGTGCAGCTTACAGCAGGCGGTGGTACGCAGTTTCAGTGGATCAGCGGAACCACGGGTTCTTCGCCGGTGGTGACAGTAAGTCCGAATGTAACCACAACATACAGCGTAGTGGTTGATGATGTAACCACCTGCGCAGCGGATACCGTTTCGCTCACGGTACATGTAATAACTGCACCGGTGGCGTTGTTTTCCTTTGCCACTTCGGCCTGCGAACGGCAGGTTGTTTTTGCAAATGGTTCCTCGTCCGGTTTTAATTACCTCTGGGATTTTGGTGACAACACTTCAGACACCGCAACAAATCCCACGCACGAATTTCCGGCGCCGGGCAATTACAGTGTGCTGCTTATTATCAACCCAGGTTCGGGCTGTGCAGATACCATGGAAGTGCAGGTGCCTTACATCGGCAGCGAATCGGGTGATGTGTTTATCCCGAATGCCTTTACACCAAACGGTGACATGAAAAACGAAGACTTCCGCATTTTCGGACCGGTGGAATGTTTTTACAAAGAGCTGCTCATTTTCGATCGCTGGGGCGAACTTATTTTTGAAACCAAACACCCGGAAAGTGTTTACTGGGATGGCCGCGTTAAAAACCGGATCGTGCAGCAGGATGTGTATGTGTACCGGCTGATTTCAAACGGAACAGTTCCTGACCGTTTCGGAACGATTGCGGTGATACGGTAAAATTAATTTCAGAGTAGTCCGGGTAAATACCAATCTTTATTGAACTTTTGCGACTACCGGGACTTTCCCCGGAATTTAGAATCGTCCCGAAAGTCCAGGGAGTCGCAAAGCTGTACTATTGTTTTTTCCCTTTTTGATCAGATCGTGCACGAAACATCCGCTCATTTAAACCACCATCATTGATAAAAGAAGCTTCCAATGAACACATTTGTTTATACAGCAGGTAAGTAGTAATGTGTATTAATGTAATCATCGTATTTGCACATATTTCCGGGTTTTCGTGTTCAATTGCTTTTCGGAATGTTTCATATTTCGGTTTGGGATTTTCCCTGTTTAACTGGCGTAGCCTTTTTACCAGCCGATGTTCCTTATCCCATTTTTCGAGTTTTTTTGTCCGCAGAAAATCGTTATAATCAATCAGAAGTTCTTCCAGGCTGGCGCGCGCAACGTTGGTCAGTTTAATTTCCAATTCTTTTGATGTAGCAGAAATCACGCTTCCTTCCACAATGTTTTGTTTCCCGCTGCGGGCAGCCTGAACCATCTGGGATGCTGTTCTGTCAAAACGACTGAAAAAACGGTTTGTAAAATAAATAGTACCATCATAAATAATTTCTGATTTACGGTAAGTAATCAGGTTACGGTAACCACCATGCAGCGGAATAAAGCCGTCGCTTTTTAATTGATCGTTCATAAGAAGGGTTTTTAAAGTGGGTTAACTTGCTTTTAAATTCGTAATCAGTAAATCGTAACGTATCGTGCTTTCTTGGGGCAAAATTAGAATATCAGTTTTTTAAAAGCAAGTATTTTTTATTTTAAGATTTATTTTCAAGTCCGATAAAGTAGCCGTAGCGTGTGACTTTTGTGACTTCCGGGACATGTCCCCCAAGTCCCAGAAGTCACAACACGAATTGTGTGTAACACCTTACTCCCTCAGTTCGATGCATGCTCCCAGGCATGTGTTTTATCTGCCGGGTTGTAGGTGAGGGTGCTTGTGCCTTTTTTGTATTTCACGGCAATACTTTTAAAGTTCGCCTGCTGCTGGTAGGCAAAAAACATTACACCGAACGTGGGCATTTTTTCGGCAGGATAATCCAGCGTAATATCCTGCTGCGGATTTTTTTCAACGCTTCGGATAGCGGTCTTTGTGTTTTTTTTGCTGGCCGTAATGTGGTTTCCTTTCGCATCAAAATAGTAGGTGCAATCCATACCATAATGGGCGGTGCTTCCGCTATTGTTTTCGGGCAGAAACCAAACGGTGTAACTGTTGTCAATATTCCGTCTTACAAAACGCTGCATTTTGTTCCAGTCGTTCGGCATGTCTTTTTTCAGTTGCAGTAAACCGTATTTCAGTGCGCGGGCAGCACCGCCGGTAAAGGCCGAATCTATTTTGTCTTTGGAAACAGCAACCTTGTTTTTGCTGTTTACCGTGTGGTGGGATGCTGCATGAAACTGATTTACCGAATCAAGTTTGCCGTGTACCACATGCCAGTTGTTTTTTTTATCTGTCCAGGCAAATGCAGCATCGTCTTCGGGCTGATTCAGTTCCATGGCCGGCGTGGGCGTCTGCTGCATCACCGAATCATATTTCAGCAGCCAGAAAATGGTTTCTTCGTCTTTGCTGAACGTTTTGGTATCAAATCCCGGGGGCAGCCCGAACTGTGCAGACAGTGCGTCAGGGGCGAGAAGGAGGAGTGCAACGTAAACGTATTTAAACATATTTATGTATTGATTAAGTAATCCGTTCGCTTCCGCACTTATTCACACTGCACGGATGCGGCAGGCACAAGTTCCGTGCCGTTTGGTGAAAATGCAGAATAACGGAAACAGTGGTTCTGTAACAAATATAAAAAATCAACTGTACATCACCCGTTAAAACACAATACGGTCAATGGCTTCTGAAATCCTTCACGGAAAATGGCATCGGCAGTAAGCTGCTGTTTTTTTAATGCTGGCAGATTATGCACTCATAATGATCATACAGCTGATGCCGCCCTGTCTGGGCTCATTTGTTTTTATGCTATCTTTTCTGACTTATGCCGCCCTGTCTGGGCTACTTCCCGGAAAACCAATAACCAGATGGGTTTATAGCTCCGGATCAGCGTGTAGTCCTGAAAGGACGGCATAAGTCAGAAAGCAACATGCAATTTGTTTTTTGAGCCCCAGCGGGGCGGCATCAGCTGTACAAGCGTTTAAAAACCAGTGCTCCCTGTTTATTTTGAACACAATCTGATCTCCTGTTTGTCCTGAAAGCAGAACAGCCTCCTGTAACGGATACAGGAGGCTGCTGCTTTTACTTTTTAATGCAGTTGTTATTCAACACCGCCGCCCCTGGAAACGGTTACCCATTTGCCTGGTTTCAGTGCGCTGATGGAATTGTCGTACATCGCTTCGCAATACGTCGAAGGCAGGTAGAAACGGCCTGCATACGCCGCATTCAGCTGGATACGGTACGTTTTGGTGTTGTACGTTGATCCTGTTCCGAGATAGAAGTACGTGTACACACGGTCATCGCGGATATCCTGGTACGTGAACGAAGCCGAACGCAGATCGGGGTTGGCCACATCATCCATGCGGGTGTTGTGGATTTCCCAGCCGCTCGGGAAAATCTGGCTCAGGGCCAGTTCATCATACCGGCCGCGCAGTCCCGGATTGGTCAGTGTAACTTCCGCAATGAAATCAGTGCCCTGGTCGAGTTTTGTAACATCAATCTCACCGCCTTCCATGTCGGTATAACGCACCGTCATATCCAGGTCGTTCATCGCTTCGGTCTGATCACCGGTTTCCGGAGTACCGTACAGGATGATGCGCGCATAAAGCACACCGGTTCCTTTGTTGTTAATCACCACGTTTCCGCCGGCAGCGCCTTTCAGCGCCATGTCCACCTGCGAAACAGGTACCGGACCGGTGTAGGCCGAGTTCTTGCCATTAACGGTGCAGGCGTAGTTCATGTTTTTATCGCCTTTGTTTTCACCCATAAATTTGCCGATGGCCAGCAGGCAGTAAGCCGTTTCCTGCGTGCTCATCCAGTAGCCGGAGCGGCTCATGGTTTCCGAAATTTTCTTCACCAGCAGCGCACTCTTTGTGCGGTCTTTCATAATCGTGGTGGCTTCAAGAATCATCGCCATATCACGCACACTTGAACCGAAGGTGTAACTGAGTTCGCGGTACGTGTTCACATCGGTGGATGCACCGGCAATCAGTTGTTTCGCGGTTTCCTGCTGACCGGCAAGCATGTAGGCTGCGGCAAGGCGCCATTTCGATTGCACCGTCAGGTTTTTCGCTTCGCGCAGGCGGTTCATCGCACCCAGTTCGGGCGAACCTGCAAGCGCAAGTGTGTAAAGGCGGTAGGCCTGCATCAGGTCGTCGTTGTAATAGTACAGGCGGTCGAAATGCGGCGTCCAGTTCTGCGCCTGCTGCTTCTGGAAACGTTTCCAGTTTTCGAGCATACCGGCCGGGATGGTGTAGCCTTTTTTCTCCGCTTCGATCAGGAAATGACCGGCGTAGTTGCTGCCCCATTCGCTCGGCATGTCATCGCCAGGCCAGTAACCCAGTCCGCCCGAAGAGGTCTGGAACAGGCGCAGGCGGTTGATACCGGCCTTGATGTTTTCGCTGATGCGGTTTTTGGTCTGTTCATCTAAGTTCATCAGGTCGCCGAGGCTGAGCTGCGGGAATACACTTGAGGTGGTTTGCTCCACACAGCCGTGCGGATACTGGATGAGGTAGTTGAGGCGGTCGCCGAGGTTGAGCGGCGGGATGCTTGAAATTTCAACCGTTCCTTTGTTTGTTCCTGCAATACCAACCGGCAGGTAATTCGTGTTCCACGATTTGCCCGGATCAATTACCATATCAATAATTTTGGTTACCGGCGGATTCGGATTGCGTACATCAATTTCAATCTGGTACTTCGCCGTTTCACCGGCACCGGTTGCAACAATATCCACTTTACCCACACCGATGCCCGATTTTACTTTCAGGCGGAAGTTCACCACTTCATCGCCCGGCTCTTTGAAGCTTACGCTTTTGGTTGCACCATCGAGCACTTCAAACAGTTCGTTTGATTTGATAGTAACCGTTGCGTTTTTCACTTTTTTCTCCATCGCAAAAACCGAAACCGGCAGGTCTACTTCTTCGCCCGGACCCACCACGCGCGGCAGTGTTCCGAGAATCATCAGCGGTTTGCGCACCGGCACGGCTTTTTCGGCATTGCCGTAAGCGGCATTCATACCGGCCACCACCATCACACGCACCGAACCGACATATTGCGGCATCATGAATTTTTTGGTTTGTTTTTCTCCTTTTTTCAGGTGATACGGTCCCATAAATTTCACCATCGGTTTAAAGCGGTTCGCTTTGTTGCCGCCTTTGCCGTTGCCTTCGCCGTCACCACCGATGGAGAGTATGCGTTCGAGTTCTGCACCGTAAGCACCCATCACGAGGTCGTACATATCCCAGGTTTTTACACCGAGTGCTTCGCGGGCGTAGAAACTGTTCCACGGATCGGGTGTTTTGAAACGTGTGAGATCGAGCAGGCCTTCGTCAACGATGGCGAGTGTGTACGTCATTTCTTTGCCGTTTTCTTCCGACACGTTTACCGAAGCCATTTCTTCCGGCTTCCACACATCGGCGCAGGCAATGAGCGGGCGCAGGTGTGTTTCAGGATCATCAACGGTAATCGGAATTACACCGTAGAGGCGTATCGGCGCGTCGTTTTTGGTTTGTGCGTGCGGCTGTACCAATGTAACGTGTACATAAACGTTCGGTGCCATTTCGCCGGTAACCGGAATTTCAAAGTTCAGGTTGCCTTTTTTCTGCGATTCCACCCAGTCGGCGCGCAATACTTTCGAACCGGTTTCCACGGTAATCAGCGCGCGGCCCTGTCCCGGCGAAGGAATGTTGAGTTTTAACGTTTCACCTACTTTATAGCTTTGTTTGTCTGCATTAAACTGCAGGATGGTTGCTGCTTCGCTGTTTTTCATTGCGCTGCCCATCCATTCCGGCCAGTCGAAATACACCACCTGCCCGGTGGAGTGACCGCTTTCTTCGTCGGTAACACGCACGAGGTAACGGCCCCAGTTGTCGTTGTCCACTTTCAGTTTAAACGACGCACGTCCGTTTGCCGAAGTCACTTCCTGCTGCTGGTACGGTGCGTTGTAGGTGCTGTTCACGTAGTTGGAGAGGTAGTCTTCGCGACCGCTCCACCACCAGCGCCATTCCAGTTTATATACTTTCACCGACAGTTTGCGGTTGCTCTGCGGCTTCCCGTTTTCATCCACACTGGCCAGCATAAAGCTGTGGTCTTTGCCGGTTTCAAGTGTGCCCCAGTAGCTTTTGCTTTCCGGTTTAAGCAGGCCCACATAATTGGTGTAGGGCGAATAGTTGATGGTAAAACGATCCACTGAAAATGCACCGCCCTGTTCAAACACGCGGGTCGAGAAATACGCTTTCAGCATACCCGGTGCATCTTTCGCATTTACGTTCGGTGTAAATTCAGCAACGCCTTCTTCGTTCAGCTGCCCGTCAAACGCGGTCTGGCTTTCGGAGGTAAAACGTGCAGCCGGATCATCAAACACATATTTGTCAAACGTTTTGAATACCGTCGGGGTCTGCCACAGTGTAACATCTACTTTGGCTTTCAGGTTTTTCGCGATTGCGCCGTGCAGCCATTTCGCTTCCAGTTTTGCCTGGCGCGAATTGGTTTGTGTAAACATTTCCACATTGCCGAAATCCAGTTTCAGTTTCAGGCGGTTCGGCATAATGGTTTCTACCTTAATGTCTTTGGTGAACACCGCACCGCCTACTTTCACACGGGCTGTCCAGGTTCCGGTAGGTGCATTGTCTTCAGTCGGTGTAGTGAAATCGTAAAACCCGTTTACCGAAACCGAGCGCACTGTTTTCTTCACGAGTTGCCCGCGCGGGTTCACGAGTTCAAACGAAACCGGGTGGGTGGCAGGCAGCACTTTCTGTTTGTCTTCGAGAATGAAGCTGAGGAACAGCGTATCGCCCGGGCGCCAAACGCCGCGTTCGCCGTAAATAAATCCTTTGAGTCCTTTCTGTACCACATCGCCGCTTACATCAAAAGCACTGAGCGAAAGCGATGAACCGTCGTCAAGTTTCAGGTAGCCGCGCTGTGTACCGTTTTTCGCGATGAGCAGGTACGGGCGTTTTTTGCCGAGTTCCATTTTTGCCATGCCGCTCGCATCGGTGGTAACGGTGCCGAGCAGTTGCTGCGTAAAGTCATATACTTCCAGCGTAGTGCCGTTTACCGGGTTGGTGCTCAAAATATCGGCCACGGCAAACAGCATGCTGCCGTTGTTTCCTTTTTTGGCAATCAGGCCCATGTCTGAAGCCAGCACGTTGCGGCTCACCGAACGGTTGCGGTAATACGCCGTGTTGCAGGGATCTTCGCGTTTGCTGTAATCGTAATCTTCGCCGTATTCGCCACCATCATAATACCCGTAGTCGTCGTAATAGTAGTCGTTATAATACCCTACATCGCCTTCGTCGTCGTCGCTGTCTTCGGTGGCCACTTCTTCCATTTCATTGGCATCGGCGCTTGCGTTGTCGCAGTGGTAGGCCGAGTAGCTTTTTTTGAAACCGAGGGTAACTTTATAAATCGCGCCCGGTTCGGCTTTGATGAGTGTGCTCAGGTCGAGCGAATAGGTATTCCACCGGTCGTAATCGCTGGCGCTTTTTACGGTGAGGTCAATTTTTTTCTTCAGCACCACTTTACCTACCCGGCGCAGTTCGCGTTCGCCTTCGAGGTTATTCACCTGCAGAAACTGCGGAATGTTATTTTCAAAAATGCGGATGATTTTCACATCCACGGCTTTCAGGCTAACGGCTTCAAACGGGAACAGCAGGCCTTTGGGTGATGCCGGGAGGATAACTCCTTTGCCGAGCAGGCGCACTTCCGGTTTCATTTCTTCAAATTCTACCTGCTGTGTAAAAGCGTGAGGCAGGCCGTAGCCGAGAATATTTTTTACACCTGCGTTAATCGTAAGCGAACGCGTACCCGAAAGGCGCGCAGCGGGATATACTTTAATGTCGTTGTCTTCTACCGAAAAACGAAGGCCGGTGGTGCTGCCCAGCGAAATCAGTCCGTCTAAGTTTTGCTTTTCTGCAATCGGATCGGAGAACTGGATTTTCGCATACTGTTCCGGCGACTGGTTCACCACCACGTTCATCACTTTAAAATCGCGGAGCGAAGGCACTTCGTATTTCATCTCTTTTTTCGTATCCACGCCGAGTGCACTGCCATCCCATTTCACCAGTACTTCGCTGGCTTTTTCGCCGCGGCGGATGCTGTCAACTGTAAAGTGGTGTGTTACATTGTCGCCTTCGTGTTCCCAGCGGATAAACAGGTTCCGGCCTTCCTGCGAAATGCCGATGAGTTTTTCCGCCACTTCTTTGTCGGCTGCATCAACGGTGGTCAGCGTACCTTTCATGCGCTGCATGCGCAGTGTTTTTTTGTCGGTGGTAGTCATCCCATCCACGTACACGTCGAAATTCTGTTTCATGGTACCGAAACTGAATTTCATTTTCTGCAGCCCGTCGGGCAGATCGCTCAGCAGTTTCGAAAGGAAAAAGGTGGCTTCATACGCCTGGCCCGAAGGCAGGCGTTTGGCGGGACGGAATTCCAGCGTGCGTGCATCCACCCAGTAGGTTTTACCTTCGATGGAAGGGCTGAAATCGAAATACGATTCTTCAACCGGTTTATCGTAGGTGATGGGGCCGGAAAAATCATTGGCGAGCCGCACACGGATGGTGGACTCGTTTGAAATGGTGCCCGAAGTGTAAGCCGAGATATACGCACTGAAGGCGGGATCAACTTTTGTTTCGGTAATACTTGTTCCTGAAAATCCCTTTTTGGAGAAAAACGTGAGGGACAACGTTCCCATTGCTACGATGGCAGCGATGGCAAGAAGCAGTCGGTTCGACATGTGGTGTTGAATGGTTTGTGCAAACAAAGGTAGACGAAACCGGGTTTTAACAAAGCGCTTTTTACCCGAAAATGGATTTTTGCCAGTTGTTTTCGTTTAACTGTTCAAAAAAGGGAACAGGCGGGGTGGAATGGGGTGTAAGTGTATCGTTTAAAACAGTTCACGGGCTAAACTCGGGATATTATAAAGTAAATCCGGGAACCAGTGGCAGTGGCAGTCATCCCGTACGAAGCACATGCATTCCAATTGAAATGGGATCAAAACCTGCCACTGCCTCCTGCAACTGCCACTTGAAACGGAAACTATTTTACACGAACAATGTTTTGGAGAACGATTCATTATACAAACACCATTCTTCCTGTAAATCACCGGTTTCGAATCCGCCCCGTGCAGAAGTTTGCCGGTTGCCATTACTTTGGCTAACTTAGCCGATGAAGTTGGATTGGCACATGAAACGACATTTACTGTTTAACCTGATTTTCCTGATCAGCCCCGGACTACTTATGGCCCAGGTAGAGAAATTATACCCCGGAATGACCGCCGAAAGTTTTCGTAACGAATGGCCCGGCGTTTTGCCCGACCAGGTAGATTACAATTCGGACGTGGAAGAAAATGTAATGCTGAACCGCAGCGAAGGCAAACTGCATTACCGCTTCCGGAAAAATACACTCGTGGGTATGGAGTATAACTCCTCCGAAGGATCGAGCACGTTGGGCGACGATAAAGAATTTATGGCGCGGGCGAACGACCTGTTTCAGAAATACCTGATTGCCGCCCAGAAAACGGTAGAAGATCTTACGAAACTTTATGGAAAACCGGCGGTACACAAAGAAGAAAACATCTACACCTGGAACGCCCCGAAAAACCGCACCAGCGCGCATTTTGTTACCGCTGCCTGGATGTGTGAAGGGAAAGAAAGTGTGCGGCTTTCGTGCTATTTTTCAGGTATTCCCGAAGTGATGCACGCCAACGAACCGGGTGTTTACCCGCTTACATACAACCTGACTGTTGTGTATGAATCGCCCTGTGCAAAAACAAACTGGGAACTGCATCCGGGCATGACCGCGAAGGAATGTGCGGATAAAAAACCGGCACTGTTTCCGAACGGCGTGAATGTGAACGGCACCTTTGCGAAAAAACAAAACCTGAACGGCATTGACGGCAGCTGGTCGTTCTGCTTTACGAATGGTGTGCTGCATCATGCTTCTTATGAATATCAACTTTCAGACGGGCAGGACAATGCGAAGGTGAATGAAAAATCATTCGGCCGCTGCTACGATGCTGCGCTGAAACTGCAGAAACAATACGACAAAAAAATGGGCGGCGCGGTTTTCCTCGATGTGCGTAAACGCAATTTTGCGGAAGCGATGAAGCTGGGAACAAATTACTGCATTGCCGCCGACTGGAAAAAAGACATGCAGACGGAACTCCGTTTCGATGTGCGTGAATCAAATGCAAAAGGCACGCCGATGCGGTTCCTTACATTTGAAATTATAATCTACAACCCCGCCGAAAACCGGCCTTATCAGTGTCCCAACTAACACGATGAACTGGCTCCGCAAAATAACCGGCGATTCATTTTCGTACCAGCCCCAGCAGGTGCCGCTGGAGAAAATGTATTGCGGCATGAAGGAGTCGGAGTTCCGCGATCTGATGCCGCAGGCCCTGCCGCGCGGACTGTCAGATGACGGCTACCTGGTAGAGAAAGCGGAGTTTTTCGGACTGCCGGGCACGTTCCAGTATAATTTTCACGAAGGTGTTTTAACGTCCATTCATTTCGGGGCCGAAGGAAGCGCGTGGTGGTCGTACGATGAACCGCATACGCTGGAAGAAACCGAAAACAATTTCCGCACCTTCGAAACTACTGCGCTTGATGCGTTGTACTGGATGGAACAGCACCTCGGCCGTCCCGATGTGTATGAAGATGAACTGGCCGAAATGATGCGCAACCGCCTCGACCTGCAGGAAAAAGTAGGGGAGCAGTACCTCAGCGTGGCCTGGATATCGCCCGAAAATTACCGTTATACCATTGAATGGTCCATGCTCGGTAAACCGCTGCACGAAGAAGAAGAACAATCGCAGTATGGCCGCGATTTTCTGTCGCAGACCTATCGCATCAGCATTAACCTGATGGATGCCGGCCGCAGCAAATTAGAAGTAAACAAACTGCGCGTGGGCATGACCGTGCGCGAAGTAGAAGAGTTGCGCCCCGAACTGTATGAAGAAGGCATTTCGTCGTTCAACTCGGTTAACTATTACGACGGCGAACGTCACTGGACCTTCGACTGGAGCAAGGGCCGCTTAGTGGCGTTCCGTTCCGAAGAAAAATTCAACACCATAATTGCCAGCCACGAACTGCTGCGTGTTAATCCCGACAATCCGAACTGGTTCGATTTCGAACGCGGTGCCGAAATTATCGCGGAACAGATTCAGCGCCTTAACGAAGCCCTGAAAACGCTCCAGGAGATGATGGAAAAAGCATTCGGACAGGCCACCAAATCATTCTGGAAATCAAACCCGCTCAGCACCGGCGATATTGTACTCGATCACCACAACGATGAAGAAGATCTGATGGTCAGCCTCTTCTGGGAATTGGGCACCCACTCCAAAGCAAACGTGTATGCTTACGCCTGGGGCAGCACCGGCGGCCGCCCGGACCGGACGGAGTATATCGGGTATTATGGGGTGAAGTTCCGGAAAGCCTGATTGGTAAAATAATTTAGCCCTTGCGCATTGAAAATTGAGCGTTGAACATTTCGGATTTTTTCAACGCTCAATAATCAATTAACAATGTTCAATGCTCAACTATCCGGCAATCCACTCATAAAAAAAACATACGTCAGTTCGAGCGGCAGTCGATCAATAAAGAATAAAAAAGCATACGTCAGTTCGAGCGGCAGTCGAGAACAGTGATGCAGGATCGTATAAAACCTGTTCTCGACTGCCGCTCGAACTGACGGTGGCAACTGATCTCACGCGAGCCACTCGTAGAAAAAACTCGATTCCTTCTTCAGCCCGCACTTCTCATACAGCTGCTGCGCCTGTACATTATCGGCAGCGGTTTGCAACAAAAATCCTTTGGCGCCGGTTTCTATTACAATCTGTTTTGCTTTTTCAATGAGCTGCCCGGCGATACCTTGCCCGCGGTAATCGGGATGTACGTACAGATCGTTAAGCAACCAGTAGCGTTTCATGCTTACCGATGAAAACAGCGGAAAGAGTTGTGTAAAACCAACGCCCTGCTGATCATGATCGATGGCGAAATAAATCACCGATTCGTTATTCGCGAGGCGTTCGCGCAGGAACTGTTCGGCGGCGGGCAGATCGCTTTGCTGTTTGTAAAACTGCCGGTAGGCATCAAACAGTGGCGCCACCTGGTGCAGGTTATGTTCACCGGCTTTGCGGAAGAAGAATGGGGCAATGGCCATTGGTTTACTCAATCACCAGTTTGCTGTTCATCACATCGCGCCCGTTGCGCACCTGGATGAGGTACATGCCTTTGTTCCAGTGCTGCGTATTTAACTGCAGGGCGTCCGTGCCGGTGGTTTGTTTGAAAACACATTTGCCGGAAAGATCAAATACCAGCACATCCGAGTCGCCGCCCGAAATGGCATCCCACTTCAACTGCACCGTAGTTTCTGCTGCTGCAGGATTCGGAAAAACAGTGAGCGCCTGGGCCTGCATCGTAATTTCATCTTCACCGATAAGTACCGTTGAAACACCGTTTGCAAAAGCGTATTCACCCAGCATCAGCGTGTCGGCTGTTACATAACCGTATTTGCTCGTGTTCGGGCTTCCGATTACTGTTTTGGTGTAGTGCGGATATTCATGCCAGTTGTCGCTGCCGTTGCGGCGGTAGAGCAGGATGATGCTGTCGCCGTTCGGAATGGTGAGTCCGTTGTCTAAGTTGCCCGAAGCGCCCGGCGTAAGTGCGCGGCCGTCGTAATAAAAACGCGCGGTGGCGTAAAACGAATTCGGCAGCAGGCCGTCAATGGTCCAGTAGCGGTAATCGGAAATGCGGTAGTTGTTCACATTGTTCAGCACCGGGTCGGGCGCAGCAAAATGATGCTCCACGCGGAAAAGCGCCGAATCGGTAATCGTATTCACCGTTACATTGCAGCGCGCTTTGGTAAAGTTGTGTGCACCGGTGGTAGAAATCACTTTCCATTCATCGGCAATCGCATCGCTTATTTTTTCATCAAAGTCAATGGCCACAAACGTGGGATTGAACGGCACTGTAAACGTGTGCGTGGTAAACGGCCCGCTGTGGAAATAACGTTGCGTGTTGGTTGCCCAGCCTGCGTTTTTAAAGGTCACATCCAGCGGCACGTTGGTATAAAAATTCGGTGCCCCGTCCAGCTTCTGCTGAAACCACACCTGCACATCGTAGTTCGGACCGTTCGGTGTAACGCGGAACGAATCGATACTGAAATGCGGCCAGCCCCCGTTAAAAACCCAGTCGTTGAAAAAATCATTGAGGTATGTTTGTCCTGATGATGCAATGAGGTTATCACGGAAATCGGCACTGCTTACATCTTTATACTGGCTCACATTCATGTGGTACTGCAGCCCGGCCCAGAAAGCGGTATCGCCCATGTATCCGCGCAGCGTGTGTGCTACGTCAGCGCCTTTATTATAAACGTGACTGCCGTAGGTGTATTGGTGCGGCACCCCCGAAACAGCGCGGTAGCCGCCTTCTTCGAGGTGTACGTTATGCACGAGGTCTTCGTGGTTCGCAAGCACATCGGTGCGGTACGGGTTGCGGCCGTAAACGGCTTCGGTAAAGAGGAACGAACAATAACTTGCCCAGCCTTCATTCAGCCACATGTCTTCGGCGGTGCGGCAGGTGGCCAGGTCGCCAAACCACATGTGTGCAAATTCGTGCGCCATCAGCGGTGCTTCGTATGTAAGTGTGCCGTTGGCGAAGGCGCGGGGATAACCGATGTTGGTGGCATGTTCCATTGCACCGGCATTAAACGGCACCAGCACATACCCTACACGGTTCCAGCGGTACGGACCAAAACGCGCTTCAAATGCATGAAACGCATCTTCGAGGTGCAGGAATGAATTTTTAAGGTTGGTGGTATCGCCGGGAACAGCCGCAAGAATCACCGGCACGTTTGCGAGCTGTCCTGCAAAAGTCTGATTGACCTGCGTGTACCCGGCTACCGCTACCGAAGCAAGATAGGTAGGTATCGTTTCGTCTAACTGCCAGGTGCGGGTGCGGAAACCAAGGCTGTCGGTATTGTCAGCCACCAGGTAACCGTTGCAGTAGGCCAGTTTGCCGTTGTTCGTGGTAATGCCAAACGTATACGTGGAGCGCTCCACAAAATTGTCGAAACACGGAAACCACACGCGGCCAAAGTTGTGCGGGTTCGCATCGAAACCGACACCGAGGTTGTATGCATAACCGTTCTGAAAATAAAATCCGCCCCACGACTGATCCTGGTTTGGAACACCATGATAATATACCCGCACACTTTCGGTATCCCCGATGTTGTGTGTGAAAGGAAGCACCGTGCGGATTAAGGTATCATCATACGTATAAGTAAGCACGCTGCCGTTGCTGTGTGTAATCGAATCAACCGTGAGCCCGAGCAGGTCCAGGTTAAGTGTATCCACCCCGTTCATGCGTGGCGCAAAATGCACATCCGTAAAGCCGGCGATGGTGTTGGTTACAAAATCGGTGATGTTGAGTGCAATGCGGTAATGCAATATATCTACCGTATCGCTGCGCAGGTTGCTGGCCTGCAATGCGGGATTACCGTTGTTATAACGCAGTTGTTCCTGCACATCGGACCGGTGGTTGTGCTGCAGCTGGCAGGGCGTGTGCGGCTGCTGTGCAAAAAGGATTGTACCGGAAGTGCAGGCGAGGAGAAACGTAAAAAGTGATTTCATGTGCGGATTTATATGCACTAAAATTAAGCAAACAAACGCGAATCACAGCTACCACTTATCCCTTAAAATGAACCGGCTGCAAAAAAAACGACTAATAAGATAGTTGTATAACTAAAAACATAGTTATATTTGTTTTGCAATAACAGCAACATGAAAGAACTCACGAAAGCAGAGAAGCAGGTAATGCAGGTGTTATGGGACATCAAGAAGGGGTTTGTAAAAGACATCCTCGAACAGCTTCCCGACCCGCGCCCGGCATATAATACGGTTTCGACCATTGTCCGCATCCTCGAAGCAAAAGGCTTTGTAGATCACAAAGCATACGGCAAAACCCACGAATATTTTCCGCTCGTAAAAAAGGAAACGTATAAACGGTTCCTGATGAATGATGTGGTAGACGATTTTTTTGAAGGCTCGGTGGCGCAACTGGTTTCGTTTTTTGTGAAAGACAAACAGGTGGATGTGAAAGAGCTGGATGAATTACTCAAACTCATCGAACACGAACCTGCAAAAAAGAAAAAACAATGAGCGCATTTGATCTGCTGATTCGCCCGGCACTCTGTTTTGTAGTGCTGTATGGCGCATACCTGCTGCTGTTCCGCCGCAACACGTTTTTTACGGCACAGCGCATTTACCTGTTACTGATCCCGGTAATTGCATTCGTGTTTCCGTTCCTGGTATTGCCTGGTTCTGCCGTAACAGCGGTGCCGCTGCCCCTGCCGGAGGCAATGCTCCCGGTATTTGATGCGCAGCAATTGGCACCAGCAAACAGCGGAATAACAGTCCTGCAAATTATCGCAGCGGTTTATGTGCTGGGCGTGCTGTTCATGCTGTTCCGGTTTGTACAGCGCACGGTGCGCACACAGCAGATGCTTCGGCAGGCGCACCCGCTGGCCCCGGGACTGAAACAACTGCCCGCGGAACTGCCGGCTTCGGCGTTTTCATTCGGACAAACGATTTACATACATCCCGCAATCCCGGAAGATGAACTCCCGCTGATTGTTGCACACGAGCAGGTGCACATCCGGCACGGACACAGCATCGACCGGATTTATTACGAACTGCTGTGCGTTGTTTGCTGGTTCAACCCCTTGTACCGGCTGGCCGCAAAATCGCTGGCAGAAACGCATGAATTTATTGCCGATCAACAGGCCTGCGGCAATGATGCAGTGCATTACAAACGGGTGCTGGTGGCGCATATACTCGGTCTGCCGTCGCGCACCCTCGTTCATTTATTTGCAGAACCGGGTTCATTAAAAAAACGATTACTGATGATGAACAGAAAAAGAACAGCACGCGTTGTGCTGTGGAGTTACCTCGCCGTAATTCCGTTACTGGGCGGTATGCTTGCGCTCAACTCGTTTACGTTTGCGGCACCTGCAGCAGCAATTTCAGAAACAGACAGCGGCGAAACCAGCGACAAACCGGCCGAATTTAAAGGCGGGCAGAAGGCCATGATGGATTACCTGGCCAAAAACATCACGTACCCGGCTGATGCCGCCGCTAAAAAAATTGGCGGAATGGTGTTTATCGGTTTTACCGTGGAAGCAAACGGAAAAATTTCGGGCGCACACGTTAAAAAAGGCGTATTCCCGAGCCTGGACGATGAAGCGCTGCGCGTGATCAGTGCCATGCCCGACTGGAATGCGGCAGAAAGCAACGGCAAAATGGTGAAATCGGAACTGGTGCTGCCGGTGAAGTTTAAACTGGATTAAACGATCTTATAAAATAGCAGGACTTGCGGAATAGTTTCCGTAAAATAAATCCCGGAATTAGTGGCAGTGGCAGAAGGCAGTGGCAGTTTGTTTTATGTAAAGACATGTTTCTGTTTCTGAAATACAATCTGACTGCTACTGCCAACTGCAGCTGCCAACTGGGAGCAGGAATTATTTTATACAAACAATATTTATTCCCTGTCTATTTTAAAAGATCATTTATGCGTGATGTGGCTGTGCTTCCGGAAGCATGGCCATGTTGCGTTTGCAGGAAATAATTAACTCCTACTTGTTTTATAGGAAATTAAATTTACCTTTGCCCCGCATTTCCTTTTTTATGCTCACGAAAAAATCAAAATACGCAATCAAGGCGCTGCTCGAACTGGCCCGTAACCACGACGAGGGTACACCCATGCGTATTTCCGATATTGCTGAAAAGGAAAACATCCCGCGCAAGTTTCTCGAAGCCATCCTGCTCGACCTCCGCAAACACGGCATACTCGGCAGCCGCATGGGAACTAGCGGGGGCTATTACCTGCTGAAAACACCGGCCGACATTCCGCTGAGCAAAGTGCTGCGCATTACCGACGGACCGATTGCGATGGTGCCCTGTGCCAGTCTCAATTTTTATGAACCCTGCGGCGAATGTGTAAACGAAGCATCCTGCAGCATACGCGATGTGGCGCGGGAAGTACGTGATGCCAGCCTGGCCATCCTGTCGAATACCAGCATTGCCGACCTGCTGGCCCGGGAGAAAAAGCTGGGGCAGAAAAAGAAAAAGCGCTGAAACTCTTTTTTTATACTTAATTCCTACTAAAACCATAGAAATAATAGATAATATGAAAACAATTACACTCAGTGAAAGCGGACCGGATGTTTCGCAGATCATTTACAGTTACTGGCGCGCGGCCGAAGATGCCGCCCTGCTGAATGCGCAGGAAGTGGAAAAACGCCTGCACACCTGCACCGACCTCGGCATTACCACGTTC
Organism: Chitinophaga pinensis; assembly: GCA_943372645.1. Classification (GTDB taxonomy): domain Bacteria; phylum Bacteroidota; class Bacteroidia; order Palsa-965; family Palsa-965; genus VBWE01. The sequence goes on from CALRZN010000026.1 coordinate 40,159, forward strand.
GATCATGCCGATGTATATGGCAACTACCAGGTGGAGGCGTGGTTCGGCAATGCGCTCAAACGCTCGGAATTGCGCCGCGAAGACATTATTATTTCCACCAAGTGCGGTATCAGCCTGCCCGATGTTTCCCGCCCGCAGAACCGGGTGCGGCATTACGACAATTCGCCGGCGCACATCCGCCGCAGCGTGGAAAATTCGCTGCGCAACCTGCAGACCGATTACATTGATGTGTTCCTGCTGCACCATTTCGACCCGCTGAGCGATCCCGATGAAACGGCTTCGGTGCTTACGGAACTGGTGCTCAAAGGCTATGTAAAACACATCGGTGTGGCCAACTTCACGGTGCACCAGCACAAACTGCTGCAGGATCGCCTCTCGCTGCCCATCGTAACCAACCACTTCGAGTTTAATGTGCTGCACACCCAGCCGCTGGAAGACGGCACGATTGATTTTATCCGCCAGCAATACAGCAAACCCATGGCCTGGGCGCCGCTGGCGGGTGGACGCCTGCAGGTGTACAACGACGAGCGTACCTACAACGTAACGTCAACACTGCGCCGCATCGCTGAACAGTACGGGATCAATGTGGAACAACTGGCCATAGCCTGGCTGCTTGAAACAGGCGCGCTGCCCATTGTGGGGACAAACAGCTACCAGCGCATCCTGAATGCGACATCGGCAGTGGATATTAAACTCGACAAGCAGGACTGGTATGAAATTTATTTCGCCGCCACTACGCGTCACGTTTCTGCCGCTGCGCTGGTTTAGCCGGTTAAATTATTTTAATACCTATAAAATCTATAAAATAAGTAGGAAATAAGAAATTCCACTATATTTGCTCCCGGAAAAAAAACACGAACATGAAAAAACAGCTTTGCCGTTTCCGCCATAAAGTGGTTCGTTTCCTGCAGCAGCTGCAGTGGCCGACAAGTATTGATTAAAATAATAAAGACAACCATTACCCATGAAAACAGTACAATCTGCAACCTGCCCGGTTTCGGCCGAACGAGTAAACGAAAATGTGGTACGCACCATTGCCGCTGCTGTAATTGTACTTGCAGGCATTTCGGTGTTGCTGCATAATTATGTGCTGCTGCTGTTTCTTGCGGCCGATTTTGCCCTGCGCGCATTTACACCGGGCAACTGGAGCCTGCTGCGTATGCTGGCGGTGCAGCTGGTGCGCCGGTTCCGCCTGGCCGCACGGCCGGTAGATGCTGCGCCGAAACGGTTTGCGGCTGGTGTGGGATTTGTGTTCGCACTGACAGCGGCGGCAACGCTGTTCTTCGGCTGGGACATTGCGGCCTATACCATTATCAGCGTACTTGCTGTGTGCGCCCTGCTCGAAGCCGTTTTTGCATTCTGCGTGGGATGCGTGGTTTATTCCTGGTTAAATCAACTGATGCATGCTTTTCAACCGAAAAACAGGTAGTCCCGATGAATCAAGAAAAAACCATGCATTATGTCAGTTGTAACCGAAGTGATCCTCGAACGGATCAACACGCTGGTGGTGGTCATAAACACCCGCGGAAAAATCGAATATGTAAGTCCTTCCGCACAGCGCATTCTGGGGTATAAACCGGATGAGCTGCTCGGCGATGGCTGGTATCGCCTTACACGCAATACGCGCAAAGAGCGTGAGGAATTGCGCCGCTTTGTAAGTGAACAGCTCAGCAAACCGGCCCTCACCGAAACGCGACCCATTGAACGGAAACTCGTGGCCGCCGGCGGAAACACCAAATGGATTTTGTGGAATACCTCGCGCGGCTTTCTGAACAAGATTGTCGCCGTAGGGCAGGACATTACCGAATACAAACAGGCCGAGCTGCTGTTCCGCGAAAATTACAATACCATCCGGCAACAGCACACTGATGTGCTGGCAAGTATCCGCTATGCCAGCCGCATTCAGAAAACATTGCTGCCCGCACCGGAGAAAATACGCGCAGCGTTTGCCGATTCGTTTGTGTTTTACCAGCCCCGCGATGTGGTGAGCGGCGACTTTTATTTTTTCCACGAAAGCGGCAGCAAAGCCATTCTCGTAACGGTTGACTGTACCGGCCACGGCGTTCCGGGTGCGCTGATGACGATGATTGCCAATTCGCTGCTGAAAGAAATCATTGTGAAACGCGGCATCTGCAGTCCGCGCGAAATATTATACATCCTCGATGGCGAACTGCAGGAAGCGTTGCAGCAGGAATCGTTCAGCGCCAACGCCACCGACGGCATGGATGTATCCATCGGTGTGTTCGATCGCGCAGCACAAACGCTGCAGTTTGGTGGTGCATTCCGTCCTGCACTGCTGCTGCGCGCCGGCGAAATTATTGAACTGGAAGCGAGCCGTTTCCCGATCGGTTTTTACGCCGATGTGCCGAAGGTGTTTGAAGAGCTGACGGTGAACACGCAGCCCGGCGACCAGGTGTATTTTTTTACGGACGGGTTCTGCGACCAGTTTGGTGGTGAAGCGAAAAAGAAATTTACACGCAAACGGTTCCGCGAACTGTTGCAGGGCATGGAACACATGCCGATGAGCGATCAGCTCTCATTTATCAGCTACGCGCTGCGCAACTGGCAGCAGGAGGAAGAGCAGACGGATGATATCCTGGTGGCGGGGGTAAGGTTGTAAGCTCGTTGCTGCCGGTTTTCCCGTTTTATTATCTTTGCACTCCTTTGATACAAGCAGACGCAAAACCTATGAGCAAAATTAAATTCGGCACCGACGGCTGGAGGGCCATCATTGCAAATGATTTTACCGTTGAAAACGTAGCCCGTGTAACCGAAGCTGCTGCCACCTGGCTGAAACGGAATTTCGAAAAACCATCGGTAGTGGTTGGCCACGACTGCCGTTTTGCCGGTGAACTGTTTGCAGAAACGGTTACCAAAGTGTTTGCATCCAACGGCATCAAGGTATATCTCGCCAAAGGTTTTGTGAGCACGCCGATGATTTCGTACGGTGCGCAGTATTACAAAACTTCTATCGGCGTTATCATCACTGCAAGCCACAATCCGCCGGCTTACAACGGTTACAAAATCAAGGCGCATTATGGCGGACCGCTCGATCCGGAAAAGGTGCAGGAAATCGAGGACATGATTGCCCCGCAATCGGTTACGGCACTCGATACCATTTCGGTGGCTGAACTGGAGAAAAAAGGCATGGTGGAATACGTTCCGCTGGAAGATATTTACGTTGCCAAAATAGAAGCGGCGTTTGACCTCGATGCAATCCGCAACTCGGGCCTCAACCTTGCATACGATGCGATGTTTGGTGCAGGGCAGCGCGTTATCCGCCGCCTGTTTCCCGATGCCACGTTATTGCATTGTGAACACAATCCCTCATTTGAAGGACAAGCCCCTGAGCCGATTGCGCGCAACCTGAAAGAGTTTTCGGACGTGATCCGCATGTCGGGCAATATTGACTGCGGCCTGGCCACCGACGGCGATGCGGACCGTATCGGGTTGTTCGACAGCAAAGGAAATTTCATTGATTCGCACCACATCATCCTGCTGCTCATCCATTACCTGAAACATTACAAGCACATGGATGGCAAGGTGTGTACCGCATTCAGCACCACGGTGAAAATAAAAAACATGTGTGCGCATTACAACCTGCCGCTGGAGATCGTTAAAATCGGTTTCAAATACATTGCGGGCATTATGGTGAAAGAAGATGTATTGCTGGGTGGCGAAGAATCAGGCGGTATCGCGGTAAAAGGACACATCCCGGAACGCGACGGCATCTGGATGGGACTCATCATCTGGGAATTTATGGCCAAGAGCGGCAAATCGCTCAACGACCTGATCCAGGAAGTATATGCCATTACAGGCACGTTTGCGTTTGAGCGCATTGATCTGCACCTGGACGAAGCGACCAAAAACAAAATCGTGGAAAACTGCAAAAGCGGTGCTTATAAATCGTTCGGCAAATACGAAGTGATCCGCGTGGAAGACCTCGACGGCTGGAAGTTTTTCTTCAACGAAAACGAATGGCTGATGATCCGCGCTTCGGGAACAGAACCCGTGCTGCGTACGTATGCCGAAGCACCGACGCAGGAAAAAGCATTTGTGCTGCTCGAAGCCTGCCGGCAGACGTTGCTGGGGTAATCTGATCTTATAAAATAGACAGGGAATAATTATTATTTGAATAAAATAATTCCAGGTCCAAGTTTGCAGTCGGCAGTCAGGCAGTTTGCAGGCTGTGCGTATTTCAAGGGAAAAGACACTGTTTCTTACACAAACACAACTGCCACTGCGGCTGCCAACTGCCACTTCTAGTGGGATAGGCCGGTGTGTTCATAACATGTTGGCGGATAACATTATCGTAATGATTCGGTTAAGCCGAAATCCAACGGAAAATCCTATTTTTGTGGCGTTGAAATGAATATCCTACAGTTTCGCCCCGCGCGTTACGAAACCATTTCAGGCAGATCGATTCCGGCAAACCGATTTTTCCAGTGCTTGAAGGATGTATCAGAGCAAACACAACCATGCGTTTTCTGCCAGCGGTGATTCACCATCACTTGCCTTACCGGTATATAAACGGACAGGTACCGCACTGAAAAAACTGCTCATCATTTTTATCGCCTGTTTTGCCCTTGCAGACTGTGCAAATGCACAAACACCTGGGCTTTATATCAATGAAGTTTCGCAGGGGCCTTCCGGCAACAAAGAGTATGTTGAACTGATAGCTGTTGGTACCCCAACCTGTTTTTCCATTCCCACACTTGATCTTCGCGGCTGGATTCTTGACGATAACAATGGTTTTCATGCCACCGGTTCAGGAACCGGTATTGCGCAGGGCTGTATCCGCCTGAGCCAGGATCCGATGTGGGCAGCAATTCCGATAGGCACATTGATTGTGATTTATAATGATGCCGATTTTAACGCCTCCGTTCCGTCCACCGACCTTATAATGAACGATGGTAACTGCAGGCTCGTTATCCCGGTAAGCAATTGCCAGCTGCTTGAAAAACACACTACTTTGCCGAGTACGGTTACATCAACTTATCCTACTACGGGCTATGTATCCTGTGGCAACTGGAACAATGTGTCCATGGCCAATGCGGATGATTCGTTCCAGACAATTACTCCGGCCGGGGCGCTGTTTCATTCGGTAAGCTGGGGCAATAACACGTTGCTTCCGATTATTTATTTTGCAGGATCTTCAGCCGGACAGGTTTCGCTGATGACGAATGCAACCGGAAACAACATCAGCACACAGGCCAACTGGAGCCGCGTAACGGTGGCCGGCAACGAAAGTCCCGGCACGGCCAACAACACGGCCAACCAGAACTGGATATGCAGCATGAACAACGGCTGCGTGGCACCCACACCGATAGTTGCAAACATCACACACACAAATGCATCGTGCACCTGCACCGGCTCGGCCACCGTAACAGCCACCGGCGGCTTTAACGGTTGCGGTAACGGATATACTTATAGCTGGTCGCCAAGTGGTGGCAATGCCGCAACAGCAACAGGCCTGTGCGCAGGTTCCTACAGTTGCACTGTTACAGATGTTGCCGGCTGTTCGGTTACAGTAACTGTTGCTATAACAGCAACACCTTCGTACACGTTAAGCAGTGCAATAAATGGCGTTACCTGTTTTGGTGGTAATAACGGTTCGGCAACGGTTACTCCGGCAGGGGGAACGAGTCCGTTTACCTACAGCTGGTCACCGAGCGGCGGCAATGCTTCCACCGCAACAGGACTCAGCGCAGGAACATACACCGTAACTGTAATTGATGCAGCCAACTGTACCAATACGATTGTGGTTACCATCACGCAGCCGAATGCACTTACATCTGCCGGATCACAAACCAACCTGCTGTGCAATGCGCAGTGCAATGGTTCTGCAACGGTTACTCCTGCCGGGGGAACCGGTCCATACAGTTACAGCTGGGCACCTTCGGGCGGCAACGCAGCAACTGCATCCGGGCTTTGTGCAGGTACATACACGTGTACCATCACCGATGCGAACGGCTGCACCGCCACACGCACCTTCAGCATTACGCAGCCGCCCGCACTTACCGGCAGCGGTACACAAACCAACGTTACCTGCAACGCACAATGCACCGGTTCTGCATCAGTGATAGCAACAGGCGGCACCGGACCTTACAGTTATGTATGGACACCATCGGGCGGTAATGCATCAACGGCAGCTGCACTTTGCGCGGGTACATATACCTGCAGCATAACCGATGCAAATGGCTGTGCAACGACCAGTTCATTTACCATCACGCAACCACCGGCCATTACCGGTACTTCCGCAACACAACCTTCCACCTGTGGCAACAGTAACGGTACAGCAACCGTTACACCAACCGGCGGAACAGGCCCTTACAATTGCAGTTGGGCACCTTCGGGAGGAAACGCACAGAGCGCAACGAACCTCGCCGCAGGAACCTATACGATAACTGTTACCGATGCGAACGGCTGCACAGGACAGGTTTCGGTTACTGTAACAAACACCGCAGGACCTACATCAAGTATTACTTCCGTAACCAATGCATCGTGTTTTGCAGCAATGAATGGTTCTGCAACCATCACCCCTTCGGGTGGCACCGGGCCGTTCGGATGTAACTGGACTCCATCGGGCGGAACGGGGTTAACGGCTACCGGACTGGGCGCCGGTACATATACTGCAACTATAACAGATGCAAACGGGTGTGTTACTTCATCAACTGTTGTGATTACACAACCGCAGGTATTGCTCGGCCAACTCGTATCACAAACCAATGTGCTTTGCAACGGTGGAGCGAACGGCAGTGCAACTGCAGGAAATACAGGCGGTACCGGACCATATTCGTTTAACTGGCTGCCTTCGGGTGGAACAAATCCGACTGCAACCGGGCTTACGGCAGGCACCTACACCGCAATTATTACCGATGCGAATGGCTGTACGGCTGCAGCAGTTGCAACAATTACAGAACCACCGGTTGTTACTGCAACCATGGGGTCGCCGGTAAACGTATTGTGTAACGGGGGCACCACCGGTTCGGCAACTGTTACAGCAGGCGGCGGAGTAGGAGCGTTTACTTACAACTGGCTGCCTTCGGGCGGAAGCAATGCAACCGCTTCGAATCTTGGTGCAGGAACATACACGGTAACGGTAACCGATGGCAACGGCTGTGCAGCAACAACATCTGTTACAATTACAGAACCGCTGGCATTAACCAATACAATTACAGGTACGGCAACTACATGCAATGTGAATAACGGTTCTGCCACCGTAACACCGGCAGGCGGAACAGGTCCATACACCTACAACTGGCTGCCCTCGGGCGGAAGCAATGCAACCGCATCAGCACTTGCAAGCGGAAACTATACGGTAACAGTTACTGATGCCAATAACTGCCAGGCAACAGCCAGTGTTACCATAAATCCATCTACCGGTGTAAGTATGATTGTCGCCAGCGTTACCAACGCTACCTGCGCAGGCGACTGCAATGCCCAGGCCACGGTAACCCCGTTCGGCGGAACAAGTCCCTACACCATTGCATGGCCATCAGGCGGAAGCGGGTTAACGGAAACCGGATTGTGTGCAGGAGGTTATACGGTGCATGTAACTGATTTCAGCGGGTGCACTTCATCCGTAACGGTAACGGTAACTGAACCGCTGCCGCTTGCTGTCCAAACCAACACGCCCGGCGTTTTGTGCATCGGGCAGAGCACCACATTAACGACCACAACAACGGGCGGCACACCGGCTTACACCGAAGTATGGTCACCTGCGGGTCCAACGGTATCACCAAATGCAACAACAACCTATACCGTAGTTGTAACGGATGCAAACGGCTGTAACGCTGCACCGCAAACGGTTACTGTGAATGTAAATCTGCCGCTTGCGGTTGTGCCTTCGGCCGGTGTGTTCATCTGTCCCGGAAATACGGCTGCACTTTCAGCAGCGGCATCGGGTGGCGACGGAAATTATACGTACACCTGGCTGCCAACAACTACCCCGGCAACCGGTCCCGCCGTAAGCGCATCGCCGGGAGTGAACACGACCTATACGGTTGTTGTTACCGATGGCTGTGGTTCAACAGCAGCTATTGACAGCATTACCGTAACGGTTTCACCGCTGCCTGCAGTAACTTTTGCGGCCGATACACAGTCGGGCTGTATGCCGCTGTGTGTAACGTTTACGAACACCACGCCGAACTCGTCGCTGTGTGCGTGGGATTTCGGCGACAGCACAACATCAACCACGTCGTGTACGCCGCAGCATTGTTACAGCCTGCCGGGCAGTTACGATGTAAACCTGGTGGTAACGGATGGCAACGGCTGTTCCGCTTCACTGTTTGTTCCTGGTTTCATCACGGTGTATCCCTTACCGCATGCTGATTTTTCAGTGAATCCGCAACCGGCAACGTTACTTGATCCTGTCATTTATTTTACCGATGAATCATCCGGCGCTGCTGCGTGGAGCTGGGACTTCGGCGATCCGCTGAACTCCACTTCGGTGCTGCAAAACGCTACTTTTACGTATGCTGATTCCGGGCATTATGCAGTAACATTAACGGTTACCAACATCTACGGCTGTACCGACGATACCACCGTAATTGTGGATGTGGAGCTGGACGATACCTTTTACGCCCCGAATTGTTTTACACCCGACGGCGACGGCACCAACGATGTGTTTTATCCGAAAGGAAGCGGCATTGACTGGAGCACGTTCGAGATGTTGATTTTTGACCGCTGGGGCAACCTCATCTATAAAACAACAGACATCAATAAACCCTGGGACGGCCGCGTACAGGGCAAAAACGCCCCCGCGCAGATCGATGTGTATGTGTGGGTGGTCAATTACGAAACGGTGCTGCGCAAACCGTATACGCACATGGGGCATATTTCGCTGGTGCGGTGATTTATGATCCTATAAAATAGACAGCAGACAAACGCAGGCATTCTTAAAATGACTCCCGGGCTGAGTTTGCAGTTAACAGTTTGGCAGTTGGCAGTTTTGCCCGTGTTTCAGGGAGAATGATCATGTTCCGGACAAAAAATCGAAACTGCAAATTGCAAACTGAAAACTGCAAACTAATTACAGGATGCAGAATTTATACGATCGTTTATTTCTACCTTGAAGTGGGAGCCGGAATACGAAACACACCCTCCATCCGCACCGTATCTTTCCACGTTTCCAGCTTGCGGGGTTTGTCGGCTTCGAGTGAATACTGCGTCAGCGTTTGTTCGCAGGTGTAACGCACATAGCCGCGCATTTCTTCGCTGCCCGGTTTGTTTCCGTTTAAAATCAGTTGCTGTTCCAGCGTGCGCCACGAGCTGGTTTCGGTAGGAAAAACAAACTGCCGGCTGAACTGCATCCGGTATCTGCTTTCGTACACCGCAATGTTTAACTGCCCGCTGTATGCGGCGTTGAAACATTCGAGCGCGATGTGCAGCGTGTCTTTTTCACCGCGCTGTTTCCAGTGCAGTTCATCGAGGTTGAAAAGCGAATCATTGTTTACAATCACCTGCGCGTAAACGGGAATTTGGGTAGTGTCAATCAGTTCTTCGCCCAGCGAATCGGCCATTGTACTCGACCATGAACCGTCGTCGTTGATAATCATGAACCACGGGTACTTCGTGTGCGTTGAATTAAAAAACGGGTGTTGCAGCGCAGCGTTTTGTTCTGCACGGCTCCATCCGGGGAAACGGTTGTGACTACAGGATATAACAAGGAGGAAAAAAACAACAGTTGCCGGAAAGAAGCTCCCGTTTTTCATGCACCGGTTCTGATCAGCGTATCGCGCATGGCTTTGTGTATCGCCAGGAAATCAGCCGCTTTAAGCGAAGCACCGCCGATGAGTCCGCCATCCACATCGGGCAGGGCAAAAAGGCTGGCTGCGTTGGTCGGATTACAACTGCCACCGTAAAGAATAGAAACTGCGGCAGCCGTATTTTCTCCGAATTTTCCGGCAATGGTTTTGCGGATAAACGCATGCATTTCCTGCGCCTGTTCCGGTGAAGCGGTAACGCCCGTGCCGATGGCCCACACCGGTTCGTACGCAATAATGAGTTTGCTGAAATCGCTTTCGCTGAGCAGGAATGCGGCATCGTTCAGCTGGGCTTCGATGGTTTCGAAATGCCCGCCGCTGTTGCGTTGCTCCAATGTTTCGCCGATGCAGAAAACGGGCGTAAGTTCATTGGCAATGGCGAGCACGAGTTTTTTATAAAGCTGTTCTGCTGTTTCAGCAAAATACTGGCGGCGTTCGCTGTGGCCGACGATGACGTGTGTGGCGCCGGTACTTTTTATCATTGCTGCAGAAACCTCGCCGGTGTATGCACCACTTTTTTCGTGGTGGCAGTTTTGTGCGGCAGTGAAAACGGTTGCAGCACTTTCAATGCAGTTGTTTACTTCGCTGAGAAACGGAAAAGGAGGCGCCAGTATGGTGATTACCGGGCTTTCGTTATGTTGCTGCAGTGCCGTTTTGATAGCAGCGGCCAGCGCTACGGCTTCGGCATAGCTGTTGTTCATTTTCCAGTTTCCGGCAACAATTTTTTTACGCATAGCAGGAGGGGAGCTTGTTAAGCAAGACGGACACGCGGATCGAGAACGCCATAAGCAATATCAACGAATATGTTGATGAGTACAAAACACGTTGCAAAAACGAGGGTGGAACCCATCACCACCGGCAGGTCGTAACTCTGCAGCGAACGCACCACTTCGTAGCCGATGCCTTTCCAGTCGAACACCGTTTCCACAAAAGCGGCACCGGCCATGAGGCTCGCAAACCAGCCCGAGATGGATGTTACCACGGGGTTGAGTGCGTTTTTCAGTGCGTGTTTGAATACCACTTTGTAAAACGAAAGTCCTTTGGCGCGTGCGGTGCGGATAAAATCCATGGTCATTACTTCGAGCATGGAGCTGCGCGTGAGCTGGATGATGAGCGCAAGCGGGCGTATGCCGAGCGTGATGGCCGGGAGGATGAGGTTGGATAACATGAGCCGTTCTTCCGTTTCCATATCGGGCGTTTCAAACAGGCTGCCGATGTTGTTCAGACCGGTGTAATCGTGGAGCAGGTATCCAAATACCCAGGCAATGATAAGCGCCACGAAAAACGAAGGTCCGGCCATACCCAGCGATGCAAACACAAAAATGGCCCGGTCGAGCCAGCTGTTTTTCTTCAATGCAGAAACAATTCCGAGTATGATCCCGAAAAACGAAGCAAAAATCATCGCGGCAAAAGCCAGCACCATTGTTTCGGGAAGTGTTTCGCCGATGATTTCAGAAACCGGCCGCCGGTTCTGGTACGAGCGGCGCAGGTACGGTGTTTTAATAACCACTGCTTTGCTTCCTGCATGAAACAGGATGGTAGGCTCGTCGTATTTCCGCTTATCAAGGTACAGGTAATGCTCCGCGTTTTCCGTTTCATGCACCGAGATGAACGAAAGGTCATTCAGGTACATGATGTATTGCGTAAACAGCGGTTTGTCGCGGCCGAGGTCTTTGTTGATCGCATCAATCGAAGCTTTGTCGGTACGCTGGCCCACCATCATCAGGGCCGGATCGCCCGGCAGCACGTTAAACAGCAGGAACACAACCGTAATCACCCCGTATAAAACGAGGAGTCCGTACATCAGTTTCTTCAGGATGAATTTGATCACTTCGCCGGGAGAATTATTTCAGGTACTGTTCTTTTACTTCCGAGAATAACGGGAAATCGTTGTAATGCCACATGCCCACCACCACGCTGTTTTTTACGAGAATGAGTCCCGGGTTCGAACGGATCGCGGTTTTGAGCGCTGTACCGTCAGCACTGTAAAACGGATACGCCGCTTTTGTTTTGTTCCGGAACGCCTGCACCTGCTCCGGCAATGCGCCCGAAAGTGCATAGAACGGAATATTTGCTTTTGCGCATTGCGTGTAAAAATCATTCACCTTGCCGATGCCATCGGTTTCGGCTTTGTCAATGTCGTACATCACCAGCATAAACTGCGCGCCGGGTGTACACAGCAGGCTGAGTGTGGTGTCGGTACCGGTTTCCGGAACGGTGATCGCAAAATCAGGAATGGCTTTTTTGCAGTTGCCTTCGCGGATTACTTTGTTCGACGTGCAGTACCAGGCCCAGTTCAGCGTATCGGCCCAGGGATAGTTTTTTATCGTAAACGGTTTGATTTCGGCCGTTTTCAGGTTTTTGTAATACAGCACGGTTTCAACGGAATCGGGTTTGCAGTTTTCCGGGATAGAAACACCGGTACACATGTTGGTGCCGATTTTATACGGACGGAAATCAAATGTGGGCAGGTGGTTGTTGGTGTGTACCGGGTACCAGAACGAAGCAATGGTGCCGATGCCGATTACGCCCCACATCACGATGCGGTTGGAGGTGAGCGGTTTGATGTTGTCAGTTCCGACAAACAGCACGGTGATGAGTACCAGCAGGATCAAATCTTTCCAGAACGATTCCCACGGCGTAAGTTTGATGAAGTCGCCGAAGCAGCCGCAGCTCGTTACCTTGTTGCAGCAGGCGGAGTAGAAGGTGAGGAAACTGAAAAAGACAATCATGCCCAGCAGCAGCCACAGGGTAAGCCGTGTCTGGAAACCCATGAGCAGGAAAATACCGAGCAGAATTTCCACCGCGCAGATAATAATGGCCAGCGTAAGCGAATGGTGTGCGAAAAACTCCCAGAAATCTTTCAGAAACACTTCCGCTTTGGGCGCTGCCGCAGCGGCTGCAACGGCCTCGTTTTTTTCACAATCGGGACCGCTCTGATCCTGCACTTTCATCTGGCACGAAAAACCCTGGCCAAATACTTCAAAGTATTCGGTCAGTTTATACGAAAACCCCTGCGGGTCGTTGGCCTTTATAAATCCGGAGAAAATAAACAGGCCGCCCACCAGGAAACGGCACACGTGCGTGAGGATGCGGAAACGCGCAAAAAACGTATTGAAGTTGACAAGTATCAGCAGCAATGCTAAAATGGCCCCGATCTTCAGCCGGCTGAAACAGGGCGGGCACAGGAAAAAAATAAGTGCTGCAATGCCAACCGATGCAATGATGCGGAAGAGGCGGCTTTTCAGAAAATTCATCATGTGTTGGTTTCCTCCAGGCGTATTAAGGCAAAAATAGCATAATTGATCATGTCGTAATAATTGGCATCAATGCCTTCCGAAATGAGCGTATTGCCTTTGTTATCTTCAATCTGCTTGATGCGCAGAATTTTCATCAGAATAAGGTCGGTGAGTGAGCTCACGCGCATATCGCGCCAGGCTTCGCCGTAATCGTGGTTTTTGTTTTCCATCAGCGATTTGGCGTTGCCGGTGTATTTGTCGTACAGCGCAAGTGTTTCGGCTTCCGGCAGTTCCATGCGGGTATCGTCCTTCAGTTCGAGCTGCGTGAGTGCGATGGCACAATAGTTCACAATGCCGATGTATTCGCCGCGGATGTCGTCGGCCACCTTCTGTTCGCCCTTTTCTTCAATGCTGCGGATGCGCTGCGCCTTGATAAAAAGCTGGTCGGTAAGGGAAGGCGTACGCAGGATCCGCCAGGCGGTGCCATAATCATGCATCTTTTTCGCAAAGATGTCCCTGCAGTTTCTTATTATCGCGTCAAATTGCTGCGATGTCTGGTTCATCCGGACAACAGTCATAAATACAGATCGGAAATGGAAGCACAAGATACATATTTTTCAGCCCCCCAAATACTCGACTGCGGAGGAAAAAGGCTCGACCTGTCCCGCCCGGCGGTAATGGGGATTCTGAACATCACGCCCGATTCGTTTTATGCCGGCAGCCGCATGGATTCTGCAGAAGCTGCACTGGCCGCCGCAAAACAGATGCTGGCCGACGGCGCAGCCATACTCGATGTGGGTGCTGCATCCACACGTCCGGGTTCCGTTGCGCCATCCGAAACCGAAGAATGGCAACGCCTGCAGCCCGTGCTTGAATTGTTACACGCCGAACTGCCCGAAGCCATCATTTCGGTGGATACCTTCCGCGCGACCGTGGCCCGCAAAGCTGTTGCCGCAGGAGCAACAATCATTAACGATGTGCTGGCTGGCACCGGCGATCCGGATATGTTTGCATTTGCCGGGGAATGCGGGCTGCCTTACGTACTCATGCACAGCCAGGGCACACCCGAAACCATGCAGCGGAATCCGCAGTACAGCAATGTTACCCACGAAGTCGGACAGTTTTTCACCGAAAAAATTGCAGCGCTGCGCAAAGCGGGTGCAACACAAATCATACTCGATCCGGGATTCGGGTTCGGGAAAACGATGGAACACAATTTTCAGTTGCTGCGCGAACTCGATTTTTTTACACGCATGCCGTATCCTGTGCTGGCAGGACTTTCGCGCAAATCGATGCTCAACCGCCTGCTGCACATTACAGCGGCGGAAGCGTTAAACGCAACCACAGCTGCCAATATGATTGCGCTTCAGAAAGGTGCTTTGCTTTTGCGTGTACACGATGTGAAAGAGGCGGTGCAGGCCGTACGTGTGTTTGAAATGGCAAACGAAAAAAGCAGCTAGTATTTCCCGTTTTTAGTTAAGCGCTTCAGCCTTTAAACCCGGCAGGAACCAGCACACGCAGTGCGGCGGGCGTTATGCTGATCTGCAGCGTGGCATCGAGCATGGCCGGTTCACCGTCAAAATGCGCGGGACCTCCTTTTTCGCGTTCGATGGTGATTGTTTTGCCGCTGAAACTTTCAAAATAACGGCCGTCGCGCAGTGTTTTCAGAAACATGCGTATACCGAGTCCGGGCATGGAGTACCACGGAAATGGTTTCAGTACCGACAGGTGCAGCAGGCCGTCATTTACCGTTGCTTCGGGTGCAATCCAGGCGTTGTTACCGTATTGCCCGGCGTTTGCTGCGGTGATGAGAAATGCGCTCCGTTCCATGGTTTTACCGTCAATAGTAATGTGGTATTTTTCTGCGTTGTAATTGCGGAATTCCCGCACCGTCATTTTCGAATACGTTGAAAATCCACGCGAAGTGCTTTCTGCAAACAGTTTCCCGATAAGCGCATCAAACCCCACACCGGCGGTACAGAAAAACGAATTTCCGTTAATGATTCCGCGGTCAATCGTTGTTATTTTTCCGTTCCCGATCAGTTGCAACGCATCTGCGGTTTTTATCGGCACACCGAGGTGCCGCGCCAGCCCGTTGCCCGAACCGAACGGCAGAATACCGAGCGCGGTAGTTGTTCCGCACAGCGCATGCCCCAGCTGATTTACCGTACCATCGCCGCCGGCTGCAAATGCGACATCGTAATTGCCCGCCAGCACGTTGCTGAAAATAGTATCCCGGTCTTCAATCCGGTTCCATTCGAAAATAGTGCTTTCGTAAGCACTGCCCAGCAGCCCGCGGATAAACGCAACACGATCGGTGTTCGATTTTTTTCCGGATTTCGGGTTAATTACAAAAGCAACACGTTGTATGGGCATAAGGCAAAAATAAATGCTGGAAGGCTATAAAACTAAAAAGGCCGTATTAATATTCTCCGGCCGACTCGGCAATCACCTGGCGCACGATAGCAGTAAACCGGCTTTCGGCTTCATGCACCCATGCTTTGAAACGCTCCGCATTGGAACGGTACGAAGGCAGGTAATCCAGGAACCGGTCAATATTAAAACCGCTGTCGAATATGCCCGCCCCGGCATTAAAGGCATCGCGCGAATTGCAGAGTTGTTCGAAATGACCTTCTACCGGAACCATAAATACAGGCTTGCCCAGGTAAATGGCTTCGCAGATGGATTCGAAACCGGCTGTGCTGATGAGCCCGCGCGCACCAGCCATCAGGTCGAGAAATTTTTTATCGTTGAGCCGGTGAAACGTCAGTGTTTCATCAATCGCCAGTTCGTCTGCAATCGCAGTATCGTCTGTAAAACAATGCAGTTTCACTTCGGGATGTTTGTTGTGCCAGGCCAGGATGTCATCGCGGTATCCTTTGTTCACAAGATAAACCAGGAAATAATCGCCCGTTTCAGGTTCCAGTTCAAAAACAGCGTTGCGCAGCAGGGGCGGAACAATTTTCAGGTTCTTTTTAGCAATGTCGCTCGTATCGTAAAACGAAAGCGCCAGTTTTTGCTGTGAACCGAACGAAGTAAGCTGCGTGTATTTTTCCAGCGCAAAACGGTCACCGGCATACCCTTTCGGGAACGGAAAATCCGGGTGAAATGCAAGGTACTGGTGCGCGATGCTGATGGTAGGTACTTTCGGTTTTTTGAAATAATTAAACAGCCCGGCAAGCGGATCATAAAAATTGATGATCAGATCGGGTTTGTCTTTTTCCACCTGGTTGCTTATTGCATCCACGCTGCGCAGAAAGCGGCGGAACAATCCCAGGTTGTGGGTAATGGTTGGCAGAATGCGGATGCCGCGGTCTTTGCGCGTTACAAAATTCGGGCTGCGGAACGGAATAACCGGCGTGGTATCCATATTGCGGATAAAAAAATCCGGTATTTCACGGTTACTGCTGCTACCCACCATGGCTGCGCTGATGCGGAAACCGTTTTTCTCAAGCAGTTGTTTGAGCGAAATGGCCTGCGTCATGTGGCCGCGTCCTTCGCCCTGGATGATGAACATGATTTTTTCCATTGGATTAAGCAGTTGAAACAAGGGTGGAAATCGGGATGGTTTTGTTCGTTGATTTTTCTGCAGGCACTGTTCCGGCCGGAAACTCCGCAGCCAGCCATTCGGCGTAATGAATGATCTTCCATTCGCCTTCATACGTTTCAACCAGGGCTGTTAACGATTCTACCCAGTCGCCTGAATTGAGGTAATGCACTTCCCCGATCATTTTATCGGCCGGGGTGTGAATGTGTCCGCAGATTACGCCATCGCATTTTTTGATGCGTGCCACTTCGGCAAGCTGTGTTTCAAAATCGGTGATAAATGAAACCGCGCCTTTTACTTTGGCTTTTACCACCTGCGAAAGCGAGTAGTAGGGGAGGCCGCGCTTTTCACGGTACGCATTATAATGACGGTTCAGCCAGAGAAGAAATGTATAACCCACATCGCCCAGCTTGGCAATCCATTTCAGTTTGGTGGTTACCGTATCGAAAATATCGCCGTGAACAACATAATATTTTTTGTTGCCTGAAGTATGGATGTAATCGCGGCAGATGCTGAAATTACCGAGCGCAAACGGTAACACCTGGTCGAGAAAATCATCGTGATTGCCGCGTATATAAATCACTTTTGTTTTTTTGCGCGCGGCCCATTTCAACACAATCCGGAAAAAACGGGTGTGCTGTTTTTTCCACGTCCCCGAGCGTTTCAGCTGCCAGCCGTCAATAATATCGCCGTTCAGAATAAGGGTGTCGCTGCGGTGGTGTTTCAGGAAGTTGCATACTTCCTTTGCTTTCGATGTGCGTGTTCCGAGATGGATATCGGAAAGTACAATGGTCCTGTACCGTGTTTTCAAGAGACAAGAAGTTTTGCAAATGAACACCGGTAACATGAGGTGTATATGAACGAACCTCTATCAAAATGCAATTGAATTATTGCGGTCGTATTAAATGCGGTTGCAGAATATGACGGAGACGTTACCGGGTTGCTGAAATTCTGTCATTTGTTTTAACACAAATCGGAAATATTGGCGGTTAAAAAATGTAAAATATGTCGTTTTGTCATTGAAAATCAGCTATTTGGGCAATGGTACGCCGATTGATCTGTACACCGTGTAATTCAATTTTAAAAACAAAAACAATAACAATAACCAAAATAACAGGAGAACCAAACAATGAACAAGAATGCATGTGCCCCCGCAAACGTAAAAGTGTCACACCCGTTTTTCGCGAACTCACCTTTCGCGGCATTATTCAACGATGAATTTTTCGGCGGAACAGACGCTGCCGGTTTTATGCCCGCAGTGAACGTTACCGAAGACGAAAAGAAATTTGAACTTGAAGTTGCAGCACCGGGTTTCACCAAAGAACAGTTTAAAGTGAAACTGCAGAACAACCTGCTCACTATTTCCGCTGAAACCAAATCGGAAACCGTGAACGAAGGCGAAGGCGAAAAGAAAAACTACACCCGCCGCGAATTCCGCTACGGCTCGTTCAAACGCAGCTTCCGTGTAAACGAAGACAAGGTGAACAGCCAGGAAATCACCGCCCGCTACGAAAACGGCATCCTGCACATCGCCCTGCCGAAAAAAGTAGCAGAGAAAAAAGAAAACGGATTTGATATTTCGATCCTGTAAAATAGACCGGGAATAACGCAGTCCGTTTAAAATAGTAACTGCTCCCAGTTTGCAGTCGGCAGTCAGGCAGTTTGCAGTCTGATTGTATTTCAAGAACAATGATCTTGTTACTTGCGAAAAACCAAACTGCCAACTTTTTCGACGCAGCGTAGTAACGGACTGCCAGCTGCCACTGCGACTGCCGACTTGTAACGAATTTATTTTGTAAAAATCCGGTTTTGTCAGCAGGCTATTTTAAAAGAAAGTTTGTGTTGGTTGCGCCGGGTCGGTTTTCCTGTTCAGAAGCAGGATTCCGGCCCGGTTTTTTTTCAGGTGCCCAGATCAACACAACACAGCCGGTTATTAACAATTGCTTTTTAATTACCTGTTTTGAAAGAACGGCAGTGCGGGGACGCGTTTCGTAACTTTGCAAGATAACTATGCAACGACCTCTGATTCTTGTAACCAACGACGACGGCATTTTTGCACCGGGCATACGTGCACTGGTGGAAGCAGTCGGGCCCTTCGGTGATGTATTTGTGGTGGCGCCCGATCAGCCCCAGTCGGGCATGGGACACGCCATTACCATTCACTCCACACTGCGTGTAGAAAAAGCCCCGCTGCCGGGAACGGTTGCGGCCTGGTCGTGCAGCGGCACACCGGTTGACTGTGTGAAAATGGCGGTGAACAAACTGCTGCCCCGTAAACCGGACCTCTGTGTGTCGGGAATCAATCACGGTGCAAACCATTCCATTAACATCATTTATTCGGGAACCATGTCGGCCGCGGTGGAAGGTGCTATTGAAGGCGTTCCGTCCATCGGGTTTTCGTTGCTCGATTATGCCATTGATGCGGATTTTACAGCCGCCAAAAAATACGTTACGCGCATCGTTGCAGATGTATTGCAGAACAGCCTGCCCGCAGGCGTGTGCCTCAATGTAAATATTCCGAAACTCGGTATTAATGAACTGCAGGGCATAAAAGTTTGCCGGCAGGCCCGCGGTACCTGGATTGAAGAACTGGACGAACGCACCGACCCGATGGGCAAAACGTATTTCTGGCTCACGGGCTATTTCAAAAACTTTGAAGAAGAAGCCACCGATACCGATGTGTGGGCGCTCGATCACGGATACATATCATTGGTGCCGGTGCAGTTTGATCTCACGGCCCATCACGCACTGGCTGCGCTTCATCACCTCGATCTGAAAAAACATGAGTAACCTGCTCCCCGGCGGCGGCCATGCGCCGAAACGCAAAATGGATCACATCCTCTGGGGCCTCGGCCTCGGGCTGGCGCTGCCGTTTTTAGGTGTATATATTTATTTTATTTCCACCTACAGTGCCATGATGGACTTCGCGTTTTTCCTGGAGTACATCAGTACCACGGTGCGCATCATTGTGCCGCTGGTGAGCCTCAGCTGCGTACTCAACCTCGGGCTGTTTTTCATTTTTTATTTGCTGAATAAAAACCGCAGTGCCCAGGGCGTAATTATGGCAACGATGCTGTATGCCGGCTGGGTGGTTTATATGAAAGTATTCGCCTGATGAAATATTATATCATAGCCGGTGAAGCATCAGGCGACCTGCACGGTTCCAACCTGCTGCGCGAACTCCGGCAGCGCGATCCCGATGCGGAATTCCGTTGCTGGGGCGGTGATCTTATGCAGCAGCAGGGCGCAACACTGGTGAAACACTACCGCGATCTCGCGTTTATGGGTTTTGCCGAAGTGCTGATGAACATCCGCACCATCCTGCGCAACATCCGTTTCTGCAAAGAAGACATTGCCGCCTGGAAACCCGATGTGGTGATCCTTGTAGATTACCCGGGCTTCAACCTGCGCATTGCAGGGTTTGTAAAAACACTGGGCATTCCTGTTTTTTATTACATCTCGCCGCAGATCTGGGCCTGGAAAGAATCGCGTGTGCATAAAATCAAAAAGATGGTGGACCGCATGTTTGTCATCCTGCCGTTTGAAACCGCGTTTTATGCGAAGTATGATTTCCCGGTTGACTTTGTGGGCCACCCGCTGCTGGATGCGATTAAAACCTATTCCGGCGAACTCGGACTGAAAACCGGCGACGACCGTAAAATCATTGCCCTGCTGCCCGGCAGCCGCAAACAGGAAATCGGTACCATGCTGCCCGTGATGCTCGAATGTGCAACACACTTTCCGCAATTCCGTTTTGTGATTGCCGGCGCGCCCGCACAAACAGCGGCGTACTACGAACAATTTACTACCGGAAAAAATATTGAAATCGTTTTCAACCAGACGTATGCGCTGCTCAGCCGTTCGTATGCGGCGCTGGTTACTTCCGGTACAGCCACGCTCGAAACAGCGTTATTCAACGTTCCCGAAGTGGTGTGTTACAAAGGCAGCGCCGTTTCGTATCACATTGCCAAACGCCTGGTGAAAGTAAAATACATTTCGCTGGTGAACCTCGTGATGGACCGCGAAGTGGTGCGCGAACTCATCCAGGATGAATTTAACATCACACAGCTTGTTGCAGAGCTTGGTAAAATAACTTCGGAAAACGGTCACGCCGCCATGCTGAATGAATACAGTACGCTGCGCGAAAAACTCGGCGGAGAAGGCGCTTCGCGCAAAACCGCTGAACGGATGCTGCACTACCTCGGGAAAAACAATGCGTAAAAAAATACCGGTATTGACCCTGTGCCTTGTTCTTGCAGCTGCGCTGCAGGCGGGCAACGTACGCATACGTCTGCTTTCGGACATGACCGTGAGCCAGGCCATGCTTTCGCTTTCGGCCAATGCATTTACACTTTATGGCGATGGCAATGCGGTTGCATTTAATGATACGCTTGCGGTGTTTCAACTGCAGCAGGTAAATGATTCCATACTCGTAAAAACACCGGGCGACACGCTTGGCACTTTTAAACAGTTGTTGCTGCAGCCCCGCGACGAGGCGGGCAATTTTAAGTTAAAACCGATTACGCCGCTTTCGGGAACACGCCGGTACTTCGGCAGCCTCGAACTGATAATCAGTGGCGGCAAAATGTGTTTTATAAACGAAGTGGACCTGGAATATTATGTGGCAGGCGTGGTAGAGTCGGAATCGGGTGGTTACAGGGCCAAAGAATTTTACAAGGTGCAGGCCATCCTGTGCCGCACCTACGGACTCAACCACCTCGGCCGTCACGTGCAGGAAGGGTACGAACTGTGCGATGGTACACATTGCCAGGTATATCGCCGCGTGCCTGCCGACCAGCAGATACTGGATGCTGTAAAAGAAACAAGCGGGCTGGTGCTCGTGGACGGGCAACTGAACCTGATTACGGCAGCATTTCATTCCAACTGCGGCGGGCAAACCGTAAACTCGGAAGATGTGTGGGCTTCGTCGGTTCCCTATCTGCGCAGTGTGCAGGATACCTTCTGCTGTAAAATGCAGCAGGCAAAATGGCAACGCAAAATTCCTTCCGAAGACTGGTTTGGTTACCTGCAGGCCAAACATAAATTTCCCGTTAACGATACCAATGCCGTTAACAAAGCCACCCACTTCAAACAGAACGGCCGGCAGGTGTATTACTGCGACCGCAGTTACTATGTTCCGTTGCGCACCCTGCGCACCGACTGGCAGCTGAAGTCAACCTACTTTAATGTGGAACAGCTCGGCAGCGATACGTTGCTGATTACCGGGAGAGGCTGGGGCCACGGCGTGGGGCTGTGCCAGGAAGGCGCCATACAGATGGCGAAACGGGGGTATACGTACGAACAGATACTTGCATTTTACTACCGCGGGGTTTCCCTGGTGCCGATGTCGAGGCTGGCGTTTTTCAGGGAGGAGTGATATTCCCTGTTAATTTAGTAATGCTGCCCTCACGCATGCAGCGCCGCATGCTGTTCCACCACGGTGCGGTAGAGTTTTTCGTATTGCGGCAGAATTTTACTGATATCAAAATTGGCGGCGTGTGCCAGCGCATTTTTTTTGAACTCCAGCAGCGTGGCGTCGTTTTCAAGAATGGTGATGGCGTTTTTCGCCATGTCGTCTACATCACCTACATTACTCATGAATCCGGTTTTGCCCTGTACGTTTACTTCGGGTAAACCGCCGGTGTTTGTGCTGATTACCGGCACACCCGAGGCCATGGCTTCGAGCGCAGCAAGACCAAAACTTTCGGTTTCTGAAGGCAGCAGGAACAGGTCGCCGATGGCCAGTATTTCGGCCGGGTTGGTTACTTTGCCGAGGGAGCGGATATCGTCGCAGGTATTCAGTTCGCGGCACAGGCGCTCGATGTTGGCGCGTTCCGGACCATCGCCTACCAGGATCAGTTTCGCAGGAAGTTTTTTACGCACGCGGTCAAACACATGCAGTACATCTTCCACGCGTTTTACCTTGCGGAAATTGGAAACGTGAATCAGCAGCCGTTCACCAAGCGGGGCAAATATTTTTTTCTGGCATTCGCCGGTGGTCTTGCCGTAATCGTCGAGGCAGATGAAGTTCGGGATGACTTCAATATCGCGTGTTACATTAAAGTGGTTATAGGTATCCTGCTTCAGGCTTTCGGAAACGGCTGTAACGGCGTTGCTGTGATTAATGGCGAAAGTAATCACCGGTTCAAACGACGCATCGCGGCCCACCAGCGTAATATCGGTTCCGTGTAGCGTGGTGATATACGGAATATCAATGCCCTGCGATTTTAAAATCTGTTGCGCCATAAACGCGGCCGAAGCGTGGGGGATGGCGTAATGCACATGCAGCAGGTCGAGTTTTTCGTGTTTCACCACATCCACCAGGCGGCTGCTCAGCACCAGTTCGTAGGGCTGGTAATCAAACAGCGGGTAATCGGAAACGGATACTTCGTGGTAATAAATATTCTCGGTAAACGAATCGAGCCGCACCGGCTGGCTGTAGGTTATAAAATGAATCTGGTGGCCTTTGTGGGCAAGTGCTTTTCCAAGTTCCGTCGCTACAACGCCCGAGCCACCGAAGGTGGGATAACAAACAATTCCGATTTTCATAGCACAAAGGTAAGGGTATTGTCTGTTTTTAAATCTTAAGAATATTAAATTTGAAAGAAATGAATTAAATTTGTGTTGATGAGAACTGCTGTAACCGGAGCGTACAATCCACCTGATTTTATTTTTCTTGAACTCAAACAAGAGAAAATGGGATTACATCCTGACGGACTGAAGCTGGTAAGAAAAATTGAAAAAAAAATAATAGCAGCATTGAAATCCCGTTCAGGGTTAAAAAAAGAAATAGAAATATGTTTCCCCGATTTGTTTGAATTGCGAATGCAGGGCGTAAAATGGATAAGCAGTGAGAAGCAAAATAATTATGATGCTGCTGCCGATGAGTTGTATCCGCTGCTGTCAGCGCTTTCCAAACATGATTATTTAAAAAAACTCAACCTCTATTTCATACAAGCGATAAGTGCAGGCAGGGCATTTATGCGGTTTATGAAACAGCATGATCTGTTGAACAACAATGATTTCAATCCCAAGAACCTGGATGAAATTACGTTTGAAACATACTACTTTGTAATCATGCAGCAGCCACCTGCATACCGCACAATGTTACTCCGTTTGCTAAAGGCTTCACTTGGCGTTGAATTCTGCATTATATCGGCTTTGCTTATCAATGAAGGAGAGATACGGATTTCACCGGCGAGGTCGAAACAACTGGAAGAAGTCTGCCGTGATTCGGGCATGGAATACATTGCTGTCATGGATTATCTGCTGAGACAGGCAAAGGACGATTTACTGCAGAACGAGCGCAACGAATGGAATGCGATGTCATTACAGGCGTTTGCCGCCGCGTATGATCAGGATGAATATGACTATGATGATGTGCTTGTTCGTGAACCCAATCCCGATTACAGGAAGAAAAAATGAAACCGGGAGATATTATACTTGCCGAATTTCAGCAGGCAAATGGGGAATTCAAGAAACGTCCAGCTGTGCTGCTTAAAAAGATGCGCCCCTATAACGACTGGCTTGTTTGTGCAGTCAGCAGCAGTCTGCATCAGGAAGTTCCCGGATTCGATATCGTGCTGGATGAAAAACATCCGGACTACAGGAAGTCAAGTGTTCGCGGCCCATCATTGATCAGGTTAGGCATGCTGAGTACACTACCGGGAAGTGATATAGTTGGGGGAATCGGGCTGCTCAGTAAACCAACTTACGACCACCTCATCAAAAACCTCTCGGAATACCTCCGGAAATAACCCGTTACGGCCAGTTAAACGTAACATCCTGGTGAATATCCGGATGCAGGCTCAGTGCAACAGGGCAGGTGTGTGCTGCATTTTCGAGCAGCTGCCGGTCTTTATCCGTAAACGTTCCGGGGGGCATGTGAAACTCCACTTTTATGGCACTTACGCGACGCGGATTGGAAGCCATAATCTTGGTGATGTCCACACGGGCCTGCTCAATCTGCAGTTCATGGCGCTTTGCAACAATGCCCATAATGGTCAGCATACAGCAGCCCAGCGACGTGGCCAGCAGGTCGGTTGGCGAAAATGCTTCGCCCTTTCCGTTGTTATCGGTAGGTGCATCGGTAATAATTGTTTTGCCCGACTGCAGGTGTACCGAACTGGTGCGTAATTCCCCTTCGTAAATAATGTGCGCTGTTTTCATGCAACAAAGTTGGCTATTGCTACGTTAATTCGTTATATTTGTCACTTACAAAAGTACCCAAAATGTTAAAGCGCATCTTTTTTTTCGGGTTAATTGCAGTTTCCGCGGGCATCAGCCAGGCGCAAACCGTGGAAACGGAAACCAAAAAGGTGAATGCAAACCTTTACGACGATACAAAGATGCTTTACCGCAATGAAATGTGTGGCGGCGTCATTGCACACTCCAACGGTTTTGGTGCAAATTTCCGTAAAGGTGTTCACGTAACCGGTACACGCAAACGCGTTTTTGAAGCCGAGTTTGTGTCGTTCAAACATCCGAAGGAAGTAAAAACAAACAACCCTTCGTTCGATAATTCCAAAGGGTATTATTACGGCAAACTCAACAGCTTTTTTATCCTTCGTCCCGGCTTCGGTTATCAGAATGTGATTTTCTCCAAACCGGAAAAAAGCGGTGTTGAAATCCGTTACGTTACGTTTATCGGCGGCTCACTTGGTTTTGCGAAACCGGTTTACCTGCAGATTCTCCGCCGCACACCCATTGATAATTACTACGAACTTTCTACCGAGCGTTACGATCCGGGTGCGCACTTTCCCGATAACATCTACGGCCGCGCCCCGTTCAGCAAAGGGCTCAATGAAATCAAATTATATCCCGGTGGTTATGTGAAAGCCGGTCTTTCTTTTGAATACGGCGCCCTTGATGATGTCGTTAAGGCAATCGAAACCGGTATTACCGTTGATATTTATCCGAAAGTTGTTCCGCTGATGGCAACGCAGCGAAATCAACAGGTCTTTGTATCTTTGTACCTGAATTTCCTCTATGGCAGGAAATGGTTCTGATACAGCTATGGCCGAAAACAACATTCTTACTGATACTTCCAAAGAACAGCCCCGCTTTAAAAAGCCGGAATGGCTGCGCGTAAAACTGCCTACCGGCGAAAATTACCTGCAGGTACGCAAACTGGTGGATGAACATAAACTGCACACCATCTGCGAAAGCGGCAATTGTCCCAACATGGGCGAATGCTGGGGCGCAGGCACGGCCACCTTTATGATTCTCGGTAACATCTGCACCCGTTCCTGCGGGTTCTGTGCAGTAGCCACGGGCCGCCCGCTTGCAGTTGACGAAGGTGAACCCGAACGCGTGGCGCAGTCGGTGAAACTGATGGGCGTAAAACATTGTGTAATTACTTCCGTTGACCGCGACGAACTGAAAGACGGCGGCTCCATCATCTGGGCAAAAACAATAGAAGCGGTGCGCCGCGTAAGTCCGGAAACCACGCTCGAAACCTTAATTCCTGATTTTAAGGGCGACTGGGAAAACCTGCAGCGCATTATTGATGTAAAGCCCGAAATTGTTTCGCATAATATGGAAACGGTTCGCCGCCTTACCCGCCAGGTGCGCATCCAGGCCAAATACGACCGCAGCCTCGAAGTATTGCGCCGCCTGCACGAAGGCGGTTGCCGCACCAAATCGGGCATTATGCTCGGCCTCGGCGAACGCGATGAAGAAGTACTTGAAACAATGGATGACCTCGTTCACGCCGGCGTTGAAATCATGACCATCGGCCAGTACCTGCAGCCTACTAAAAAACACCTGCCGGTAGTGGAGTTTGTGCATCCCGACAAATTTGCCATGTTTAAAGAAGCGGGACTAGCCAAAGGCCTCCGTTACGTGGAAAGCGGCCCGCTGGTGCGTTCGTCGTACCACGCTGAAAAGCATAAATAGGACTACCCGGATTTAACTATCAAGCCGGCAGCAGGCTGCCGGTTTCCACTTACCGGTCATATTGCCCCGCTTATCAAAAAACACCCTTAATTCGGATGAACGGTTTGCATTGCGATCGTTCGTACCGTATTTTTGTAATACATCCTCCTTTTGCTGCCGGCACGCATCCCTCAGCCAGCAGTTTCTGATTCGTTAATTTTCTGAGAACGGAAATCCGTAGCGTTTCCAACTGTTGTATTACTAAAAAATCAACCGTATGCGTATTAAACGATTACTCGTAGTCACCTCCGGAGTGGTAGTTTCCGGACTCGTTGCGTCAATAGCCGGGATGCATTATTTTGTAAAAGACCGGACAACGTATAATCCTTCCGTTTTTGAACAGAAACCGGCAATCGAAAAAGAAGATGGCGGTTCGGATTTCCGGGGTGCAGCCGAATGGCGATTCAATATCCTGAAAAACGCAGCGGGCGTTCTTGATTACGGAGCGATGCAGGCTGCTCTTTCCGAAGTGGAAGCGCAGGATGCACAGCAGCACCGTTCCACTGCAAGCACCAACATGGTGGAACTCGGTCCGGATAACGTGGGCGGCCGCACGCGCGCGCTGCTGATTGACCGCAACAACCCGAACCGCATGTATGCCGGAGGTGTTGCAGGCGGGCTCTGGATTTCAAATGATGCCGGTGCCAACTGGGCACAGCATTCACAACTCAGCACGCTTGAAAATATAAACATTTCAGCAATATGCCAGGCTGCCAACGGCGATGTTTATTTCGGTACCGGTGAAGGTCATTATGCATTTTATGGCTGGGGCGGGGGCGGGTTAACCGGCGGCGGTGTTTGGAAATCAGCCGATGGTGGTGTAACGTTTGCCCGGCTTGCGGCTACGGTGCCTGCAGTCAATGTTAACACGGGCAATTGGGTCGCCGTAAATAAAATGGATGCCGATCCGTTTAATCCGAACCGCATTTATGCAGCAACCGGGCGTGGGCTGATGGCCACCGACGATGGCGGTCAGAGCTGGTTTAACCCGGTTGAGTTCAACAGCATTCCGCAAACCGGTTTCTGCTCGGATGTGGATGTTTCTGCAAACGGATCAGTGGTGGCTGCGGTGAGCAACAAACCCTGGATTTCACCCAACGGAAATGCAAACACGTTTACGAATATGGGACCCACCGGTTCCGGTTTTCCGCAGGGTGCAGGCCGTGCCGAATTTGCATTTGCTCCTTCCGATCCGAATTATATTTATGTATCTGTCGCGAAACCACCGCCAGCAAAACTGCAGGGCGTTTACCTCAGCACCGATGGTGGTACTTCGTGGATAACCCTCGCCCTCGGCGGTAACCCCACGTTTGAACCATTTGCATCATATGGCCAGGGCGATTACGACAACGCACTGGCGGTTGATCCGTCCGACAAAGGCCGCATTTTTCTCGGCGGCGTGGAACTCTGGAAATGGGAACTGGTAACCTCCAGCCCGATTGCCGGGCAGTGGAGCCGCGCCGCATTCGAAGCGCCCGATTCACCATTTAATCCGTATTATGTGCACGCAGATAAACACGTTATTCTATTTCACCCGAATAATGCCAATACCATTTTCGTGGGTTCGGATGGTGGTGTTGCCAAGTCATTTAACAAAGGGGCAACCTGGGTACAGGCAAATAAAGGCTATGGTGTTACGCAGGCATACAAGGTTACTGCCGATTATATGGCTCCCTCGCGTAACCTGGCTGTTTCGGGTAACCAGGATAATGGAACACAGTTTATTGACGGACTCGGAAACACCCTTATGTCGTCAACCGAAATTACGGGCGGTGACGGGGCTACTCCTGTTTTCTCGTACATTAATCCGAATGCAATTTTTTCCAGTTCACAGCTGGGTAATATTTTCCGTTCATCGAACCGGGGATCAAGTCCGAGTATGTTCTATAATGCACGGATAGACGGATTTTCGGCAAATGCAACCTTTGTTACTGCATACGCGCTTTGGGAATCGAAAAACGATCCGTACAGCACCGATTCCATTACGTTTACCAATCCGCAGGTAAATATTTCGTACGGGCAAACAACAGCGGGACAGACCAGTTTCTCCGGCACAATTGTTCTTGCACAACAATGGGCCACACTGGTACTCGACAGTATCTATTTCACTATTGGTCCCGATACGCTCCGGTCAGACGGTGCAGGCACATTAAGCGGCGACGGTACAGGAACAGTTGCTTTCAATGGTGCATACACATTTACAACCACCAATCCGCATCCCGCAGGGCAACTTATTTATGCGCATTATGATCTGCGTTACAATGCAGGGGCAGTGCTTCACCTTACCAGCACGGTAAATGCGGTTCCGTTTGATTATACATTAACAACAACAATTGAGCCCGGTGATGTGGTGAAAATTCAGAATCCGATACAGGCACGCCTGATCACCGGTTTCTCCTGTTCCGGAAGCCCGGGCAGTGCAACGGATAATGGTTTATTTATGACCAACCAGGCCATTGATTTTGCCAACCCGGTAAAATGGGTTGAAGTGGCCAGCCAGCGTTCGAAGCCAGATAAGTTTACAGGAACCCCGGCGTGTTACGCCTGGTCAAACGATGGCCGTTCGGTTTATGTTGGTACGGAAGGTGGGGCTGTATACCGGATTGACAACCTGAACCAGGTGCGTGATTCTGCACAGGCCGATATGGACAGTCTCGGCTTTGCCAACACCTCACCGGTTAGGTGTACACAGATCGGCGGAATGGGGCGGTTTATTACCGGTATTGATGTGGATCCTAATAACGACCGTATCATGATCACGATGGGGAACTATGGCTCAACGCAGTTCGTTTATCTCTGTAACAATGCCAGCACTGCACCGCACGAGGCCGGCCCCGCCAACTTTGTATCGAAACAGGGCACAGGTGCCAACAAACTGATTGCGATGCCGGTTTACGCGGTATCGTTTGATAAATATGTACCGAACCGGGTACTTGTTGGTACGGAGTACGGTGTTTATGAATGTGCAGACATTAACCAGTCGGCATTACAGCTCAACTGGCAGTATGCAAATACGGGCGGAATGCCGCGTGTAGCGGTGTTTGATATTTTCCAGAGCCGGCACAATGCCTGGGAAATCCAGAACTCGGGTGTGTTTTATTTCGGAACACACGGCCGCGGTATTTGGAAAGACGAGTCGTCCTTCCAGGCGCCGAACGGGATTAACGATCCGGGCAGCATACCGTCGGCAGCTGCATCCAAACTGGATATCAAAATATTCCCGAACCCGATTACCGCAGAAGCCGGAACCACGTTTACACTTGCCCGGGCAGGAGATGCCACGCTCGAAATATATGACCTGCAGGGCAGGCGTGTATTCAGCCAGGTGTACCGGCAACTTGCACGCGGAGAAAATACGATCCGTTTTGATGCCGGACAGCTCACTCCCGGAACATATATTTTAAGTGTTACTTCAGCTGACCACCAAGCCGGAACCGGCCGGTTTATCAAGCTGCGATAGTTTTTCTGAAATTTTTTAAAAAAAACACCGCTCCCGGAAACCCCGGGAGCGGTGTTTTTTTATTCTTAATTCTTTGCTAAACAGCGAATTAAGTTTGTGATGAACGGTGTTAAAAACAGATGAGTGTTTTTTTTTGTTAAAGAACTTAAAAAACGCTATTTTTGGAAACTTCAAATTGCACGAATTCAACAATAATAATTAGTGAAAACAAGTTCACGCATGAAAACCAAAAAGCTACTCTTTGGTCTGGCAGGTATTGCAGTAACTGCTGCAGCCCTGTTTACGGGTTACACCGTTATTAATTCCAACCAGGCTCATTACAAACCAACCACCCTGGCCGCTGCTGAAAATGAGGAAGAAACAGGACGCGGCGGTGCAGAATGGTTCTTTAACATCCAGAAAAATGCTGCCGGTGTTATTGATGAACAGGCCATGCTTACTGCACAGCAGCAGGTTGAACAGCAGGCCCTCGCGCTGGCTTCCAGCAGCAACATATCAACGGCAGCTGCCACCTGGACTGAAATCGGTCCGGATAACGT
>CALRZN010000027.1:0-70630 GCA_943372645.1 Chitinophaga pinensis
AGTGGCAGTCGGCAGGTATTTCAGAAGAAGAATCAGTTCCTTACGAAAACAGGACTGCCACTGCCAACTGCCACTGCCACTAATTCCGGGATGTCTTTTTTATACGATCCTATAAAGCACTCAATCCGTAAAAAGTTACAGAAACAACCGGCCTAAACACCATCGCATAATAAATCCCTCCAACCAGCCGAAATCCCTGTTCGTCGAAAATCGCGCAGGCGTACAAAAAAGAATTAGTACCTTGTCGTGTTTCGAACCAGCTTATGTTGCAGGGCAGCACATCACCTATTTTCCGGATTTTATGCGTTACCGTACTCGTACTTTGCGGGGTACAGCTACCTGCACAATACTATAATTTCAGGGATTACAGTGTAAGCGAAGGCCTGCCCCAGGCGCAGGTGCATTGTATTTACCAGGACGCAGATGGTTTTATCTGGGCAGGTACCGATGCCGGTGTTGCGCAGTTCGACGGGCATGAATTTAAAGTATACGATCAGGATAACGGGCTGAAATACCCGGCGGTGAAAGCCATCGGCGAAACACCCGAAGCCATACTGCTGCTTACCGACAGCGGCATGATCCGTTTCAGTGGCGGCGTGTTTTCGCTGCAGCGTTTTAATACCACGGCCAGCCGCCTGCGCACGTATTGCATGCTGCGCCAGCCCGGGTCGGGTTACCTTATCGGTACCTCTGACGGCGTATGGCGTTACGAAAACAATACCCTGGAAAAATGCAAACTGCGGCCGGAACTGGAACATGTGGATATACGTGCGCTCTTTAACGACCAGCAGGGCAATGTGTGGATTGCAACCGGCTACCACGGCGTAACGAAATGGCGCAATGAAAACAATACCTGGAAAGAACAGGCGTTTTCCGCCGCCACCGATTCAACGCTGAAAAGTGTACGGGGAATAACTGCCGATGAAAACGGGGCACTCTGGTTTGCCACTTCGGGCAGCGGGCTGCAGATGTGGGACGGGGTTTCGCTTTCCGCAATCAAACTGCCGGAAGGCAAACAGGCTTTTTATTTTACATCCGCCGCGCGCGATATTCACAACAACCTCTGGTTTGCTACCTGGGGAAGCGGGGTGCTGAAATATGAAAAATCGGTTTTTAAAAATTACAGCTCACGCAGCGGGTTGCCCGACGATGTAATCCGTACACTGCTGCCCGACCGCGACGGAAACATGTGGTTCGGTTCGATGAACGCCGGCCTGGTTTTTTTCTCCGGGGAACAGTTTTCAACCCTTTCCATGGCCAATGTGCTGCCCGAAAACCATGTGCGTTCTATTGTACAGGACGAAGTTGCAGGTAACATCTGGATTGCAACCGGGGCCGGACTGACGGTATATGACGGCATTGAATTCCGGACACTGACAAGGGCAAACGGACTGGGGGCTGATAATATAAGTGCACTGGCCGTAAATGGCAATACGGTATGGGCCTTATCACCCGGCGGAATTGTAAATAAAATTACATACGGAACCAGCGGTTACCAGGTTGTTGTTTATCAGAACAGGGAAGTGGCAGGCAGCGGCGATTTTATTTCGCTGGAAGCCCTGCACGACGGCAGCCTGCTCATCGGTACAGTTGACGCGGGTGTATTGCGTTTCGATAATGGCCGCTTCCAGGTGCTTGGCGAAGGACTGCGGCACACCCCGGTATGGAGTATTCATGAAGATAATACAGGTACCATCTGGGTAGGAACAGAACTGGGTATTTATTTTCTTGAAAACGGCATCTCCGTGAGGTTACAGACCTCCCTGCGCCGCATTCCCGATGTACGCATTACCGATATTGAACACGATTCTACCTATGTTTATTTTTCGACCTATGGCAAAGGAATCTGGCGCTACCACCGCACGAAAAAGGAAGTACAGCACCTCGACAAAAGCGAAGGCCTGGGTAATAATTTTACCTCCGCGCTGGTGTGGATGAATAAAAATGAATTGTACATCAGCCACCTTGCGGGCATTGATAAAATTAATTTTCCGGCCGACGGTTCAACCCTGTTTAAACATTTCGGTAAAAACGATGGCATCGAAGGGCGCGAATATTCGCCGGGTGCCATCCTCCGCGCACGCGACGGAAAGATATGGATCGGTGCGGCAAACGGCGCTGTAATTTATGATCCGGAAGCCGATCAGTTATTGCGTCAGCGCGGTAAACCGGTGTTGCGCGACATCCGCCTGATGAATGCAGACAGCGATTGGAAAACGTATGCGGACAGTATCGTTTCAAAAAGCGGCCTGCCTGTTGAACCGGTTTTTCCGTTCAATAAAAATTACATCACCTTCGATTTTACCAGTGTACAGTTTGGTACCGGGGTTAATTTAAAATACAAGTACAAACTGGAAGGCTACGATAAAGACTGGTCGCTGCCGGTGGAGTCGGGACTTATTTCCTTTGCCAACCTGCCTCCCGGCAATTACACGCTTCAGGTGATGAGCGGCAACAGCAGCAATGTGTGGTCGGAACCGTTTACCTACCATTTTGTGATAGTTCCCCCGTTCTGGAAAACGTGGTGGTTCTTTGTTACAGTACTGCTGGTTATTGCGGCCAGCTGCATGATGCTGCTTTTCCTGTACCAGCGTTCACGCAAAATGCCTGTAATCCGTAAAACGAACGACCTCAACCTCGGTACCTCACGCATGATGATCTTTTTTGCATCGGTGCTTTACCCGGCAGATATGATCCTGTGCAACCTGTTTGATGAAACGATTGATACCCAGCCGGCTGTTGCTTTGTTTTTTGGTTTGAGTTTCGGCCTGCTGGCCTGGTTGTCGTACACCAACCACTCCATCCAGCGTAACCTGGGTCGCCTGGTGGCCATCCTGTTCCCGGTGGTGGTTTTGCACCTGCTTTATCTGAACTATATCAATCACCTGTCGCCCGTTACGGTTATTTCGCTTGCCATTGCGTGCTGCGCACTGGGCATTACCTCCGACTCGTGGCGTGCTATTGCCGTGATTTCCGGTGCAACTATCCTGCTTGCTGCGCTGGTGGCCATTATCACTAACGCATCCGTTTACAACCCGTGGCTGTTTGTGCTTGCTGTATTTACTGCATTGCTCGTTGCATTTCTCGCCGTTATCATCCGGCAGAACATGATGAACCGCCTGCAGTTTGCGGATGCGGCCATCAACAGCAGCTGGAGTATTGTGCTGGCCGCCGAACCTTCGGGCCAGATTATTTACGCCAGCCAGAGCGTGTATGCATTGCTCGGTTACAAACCCGAAGAACTGCTGGGCGATGGCTGGTGGAAAATACGTACCGAAAACCAGGACGAGAACGAACGCATGCGCACCCAGATCACCAACCTCGATAAAGAAAGTGGTTCGGGAAAAAGTTATGTTACCCCGATAAAAACCCGCTCCGGCAAACAGCGCTGGATTCAGTGGGTGGATTCGGCACTCGAAAACGGAATTAAAATCGGTATCGGGCAGGATGTAACGGACCGCCGCGAAATTGAAGAACGTTACAAACACATCGTGGAATCGGCCAACGATATTATTTATACCACCAACTATAAAGGGTATTTCACTTATGTGAATGAGCTTGGCTCACGGCTAACCGGTTACCATGCCGACGAACTGCTTACGATGCGTTTTGTGGATCTTATCCCGCCTTCGCACCGCGAAAGTGTGATTAAATTTTATGAACGCCAGTTTAACCGGCGCACCGTAAGCTCCTACCACGAGTTCCCGATTCTGCATAAAGACGGGCACCAGAGCTGGGTGGGGCAGACGGTACGTGCCATGTTTGACGAAAACAGGCCGGGATTTGTGCGCGGTTACCAGGCCATTGCACGCGATATTACCGAGAACAAACATTACGAGGAAGAGCTTGAGAAACTGTCGCTCGTTGCCAGTGAAACCATTAACGGCGTGCTCATCAGCGATCCCGATAACCGCGTGGAATGGGCCAACGAAGGGTTCCATAAAATTACGGGATTTACAACTACCGAAATCCGCGACAAACGGCTCGGTGATCTTATGGCCGGACCGAAAACAGACCTGGAAACCATTGAGGTGGCCCGACACAAAACAGCGCGCGGCGATGGATATGTGATTGAACTGCTGCTGCTCGACAAAAAAGGAAACGACATCTGGCTTTCGATTTCCAACACGCCCATTGTAGATGAAAACGGGAAGATGCTCAAGCAGATCGAAATTCTGACCGATATTACCGAGAAGAAACGGTACGAAGAACAGCTCAGCCGTTATTCCACACGCCTCGAAATCCTGAACAAAACCAAGCAGGATATTCTCGAGTCGCAGAGCGTAGAGGAAATGACCACGCGCGCACTGCAGAACCTTTCCAAACGGATATCCTACTGTACCCGCCTTTCGATGGCCCTGTTTGATACGGCACGCGGCAAGGCCGAACTGCACTATGCAGAAGTACGCTCCGGCGGCAAACTGCAATACCGCGAAATTGATATGAAAGCATTCCGCAGTCTGGCATGGTTAGAACGGAATGAACATTTTGTGATGCACGATCTTACTGCTGAAACAGAACTTTCTGCCAGCGACCGTGAAAACATGGAGTACGGCGTACACTCGTACCTCATCATGCCGCTGTTTGTGCAGGGCGAACTGGTGGGCTCCATCAATCTCGGTTCGGCACAAACGAATGTTATTTCGGATGAAGATGTGCTGCTGGTGCGCGAAGTGGCCGACAGCATGGCCATTGCCGTGCAGCAGCGCCGCTACCAGGAAATCATCCTCCAGAAAAACCGCGATATTTCCGACAGCATCAACTATTCGCGCCGCATCCAGGAGTCGCTGCTGCCGCCCGACGAAACGCTGAAGCAGGAATTGGGCGATGCCTTTGTGTTCTTCCGTCCGAAAGATGTACTCAGCGGCGATTTTTACTGGGCCGAATCAAAAGACAACATCACGTACACAGCCGTTGCCGATTGTACCGGCCACGGTGTGCCGGGCGCGCTGCTCAGCCTCATGGCGCACAACCTGCTCAACCAGGCCATCCAGGAACGCAACCTCATTCGTCCCGCAGCCATTCTCGATTTTGTGAACACCGGTATCCAGCATTCGCTCAACCAGTACAAATCGAAAGGGGAGATGCTCGACGGACTTGATATTGCACTTTGTGTTTTTGACAGGGAGAACAACCGCGTGTTTTTCTCCGGTGCCATTAACCCGCTGTGGATTGTGCGCGACGGGATGCTCATCGAAGTGCGTGGCGACCGGTATTCCATCGGCAGTTACAGCGAGCAGGTGTTTAAATTCAGCAACCATGAAGTGGAACTGAAAGCAGGCGATATGATTTACCTGTTCTCGGATGGGTATTACGATCAGTTCGGTGGCGACAACTACAAAAAGTTTTCGCAGAGCCGCCTCCGCGAACTGGTACTCCGCCTCGCCGAACTGCCCACCGCCGGCCAGGAACAGCTGCTCAGCGAAACCTTCGAAAACTGGCGCAGGGATAACCCGCAAACCGACGACGTTTGTATAATGGGGATCCGGATAGCGTAACATCTGCATCATGGGAATCCGGATCGCGTAAGGGCGTTACCGTTTCAGACTTCCCGTTTTTATTCGCCGGAAATTTTCGTGGATTTCGTTTTCTGATTTCAGTCCCTGTTATTCCGTTTTTGTTTTTGGTTCCCGCCGATCGGAATTGGATTTCGGTTCTGGTTATTCCGTTTTTGTTTTTGGTACGCGTTGATGCGCCATGCATCGCGCATCAACGGGAAACTAAAACTAAAGAGAACCTCAAACGGTTCTATTTCTGCTTTTGTATCCCTTGTAAAATCAGTGGCCTTTCCTGTTTTTCCAGGATAATATCGCCATTATAAGGCCAATTAATATCATCCCAAAAGGGATGACAATGATGTTTGAAAAAAAGAAAACAGAAGCAAGCAGCACAACAACCCCGACTCCGAAAAATACAATGCCGAACGCGAACAGGTCTGCACTTTTTTCTTTTACGATCTTTGTTTCTTCCTGCTGCATATTGCCGAGCACCTGCAGAATCAGCGGCTCCGGGATGCCCTGTTTATCCAGGCGTGCATAAATCAGTTCGGCATCAGCGCCTTGCTGGTATAACCGCATGGCCTCCAGGTATGCTTTGCGTCTTAACGTTTCGTCGGTAGTTGGTTCCTGATTTTCCATTTTTATCAGTACGCTTGTTTGTTTTTCATTTGGGTTGAGTGAAAACAAATATCGTATTAATATAAAAACCCCCAAAGCTGATTCTGTTTCCTGCCAATGCTATTCTATTTCTGTTTTTGGGACCCCTTGATGCGCGCCGTTCCGTTTTGGATTTCGATCGGCGTTATTCCGTTTTTGTTTTTTGGAACCCCTTGATGCGCGCCGATCCGTTTTGGATTTCGATCGGCGTAATTCCGTTTTTGTTTTTGGTACGCGTTGATGCGCCATGCATGGCGCATCAACGGGAAACTAAAACTAAAGAGAACCACAAACGGTTCTATTTTCGTTTTTTATTTCCCGGCGGCGTTTTCGTCTTCCCGGATCAAAAACGAAGTTTTTCAACGCAACGATTCCGGGAGCATCAGTAAAAACGGAAGCGCTTTCGTATAATCCAGTTGATGGTATTCCAGCCCCAGCAGGCGGATGTTTTTGTAATAGTTCTGGAGATGGTGGTAATAATGCTTTTCGCTTTGTATAAACCAGGCTTTGGCACCCAGTTTTTCGGCAAGAAACCATTTTTCGAGTAAACGGGCACTGCGGCCGTTCCCATCATTCCAGGGATGTATTTTTACAAAAGCAAGGTGAATCATTGCCGCATAATAAAATACCGTTTCAACCGGCATGGGCTCATGCAAAAGGATGCGGAGATCAGCGATAAAATCCTGCATTTCAGATTCCACTTCACCCGGCATTGCAGCTACATATTCAATACGACCATCGCCCGTAGTAACGAACATGTTTTGCGTTCTGTATTTCCCCTGGTATGCTTCAGTAACAATATGTTTACTCAGCAGTTTATGCGCTTCCCGGATGTTCGTTTCATTGAGCGGATTTTTCTGCGCAAAAATGTATGCATTGTACAGATCGTCTGTCTTCCGGGTATAATCGGGTTGAAACGGGATACCAAATTTTTTGTGCTTGATATAACTATCCAGGTCAACTTCTTCGCCCTCTATTTTGCTGCTGAATACAGATGAAACCGAAGTGTAGAAACTGAACGTATCGGTTGACAGTTCTGCATCCTGCAGTGCATCAAAGGCGGCCTGCATGGTTGCAGAAACGGCTTTCATGTATTCGGGCAGTAAATCGGATTTTATGAGTTTCAGTTCAGCCAACTTCTTGTTCCGGCTGTGCTTTAACGATTACCGGGAAAGGAAAACACAACCTGACGCTAAATTACGCATTTAAGCGTTTTATACACTTTCGTTTTCCACGATAAAAAAATCCCCCGAAGTTTTTTCTCCGGGGGATTTTTATGAAATGAAATTCTCACGGGCATCTCTAAAAAGCTCAAGATTGAGGCGGACGAAACTTTCGAAAAGCGGAGTTTACTGGTGTAAATGAGCATTTTCGAAATGAGTCCAACGAAGAGATTGGGTTTTTTAGAGGTGCCCTTAAATCAGAAACGGAATCCGGCCGTGGCCATCACGTTGGTGATTTTGCTGTCGTTTTTCACGGCGTTCGCACCGCTGTAGAAATAATAGTTTTCGCTCCAGCTGGTTTGTACAAAAGCCATGTCGAAATAGAACCGGTCATCCGGATCGCGGTAGCCTACGCCGCCGCTGATGCTGGTACGGATGTCTTCGTTGGTGATTCCGGCTGCATACGGATTACCGTACAACCCGAAACCGGCGCGGAAACTGAACGGCTGCAGGCGGAATTCACCACCAATGCGCAGGTTGCCGGCCGACGTGTATTTCTGGCGGATGGCATCGTTCTGATCGAAAAACACCTGCGGGCTCGAACGCAAACGCGCGTCGGAGTAATCCACAAATTCGTAGTCGGCGCTGATGATGCCCTGCTTGCCGATAATGAAAGCCACACTGCCCATGGCGCGCATGGGTGTAACAATGCGGTAATTGTATGCTCCCGAAGGCGAGGTGGCCGAATGGTTGTCGTTCCCGATTTTCGCAACCATATCCGCACTGTACGTATCGCTGAGGCGCAGCATGGTGGGCGAGTGGAAGGCAGCGCCCACGCGCAGCCAGTCAACCGGGCGATAAATCAAACCGAATTTGAAATTGATGCCCGAGCCGCGGGTTTCGAGCGACGTATTGTGCTCAAAGTATTTGAAATTGGCTGCGGTATCATTCACTGCCGTTTCCGAATACGAATTGTATTCTTCGTAACGGATTTGCGGAATACCGAGCGTGCCGCCCACATACACTTTGTTGGCGTAATTGCCGCCGATGGTAAAATCCCATTCGCCCATGCCGCCGCGGGTTTCGGTGCTGCGGCGCTGCAGCAGTTCAAGTCCGTCGGGGATGGTATCGCTGTAGGTGGTTCCGCCGTTAAGCGTATCCATCAGCCAGGTCTGGAAGGCCATGCCTTCGTTAAAACCATCCAGCTCGTCAAACGAACTGCCGGCGGCCGATTCGCGCCAGGCGTCGAGCATCGATCCGACGTTTTTGCCGGTCATCAGCTGGTTCGAATTAAAATTCTGCTGGCGGTTGTACCCGAGGCCGAGTGCGATGCTTTGCCATCCGTCTTCCGTGGCGTTGTCCGGTTTCCCGGCAAACACCAGCCCGAAGTTCTGAAACTGCAATCCGAAACGGCTGTCTTCTGCACCCTGCCCGTTGTAGGTGGAGGTGGTGGTACGGCCGTAAAAGTTGGGCGTAAAGGTGAGTTCGCTGCGGCGGAAAAAACCAATACCGGCCGGGTTGGAGGCGAGCGACGAAATGTCGGCTCCCACGGCTCCGAACGCACCACCCATCGCATTGTAACGGGCAGTGCCGCCAAACGTGAGCTGGGAGTAACGGAGTGCATCTATTTCATTCTGCGCGGAGGCAGTATATATTCCTGACAGTCCGGCAATGATGCAGGCTGCGTATCTGATATTTTTCATACAATGTTGTTCTTACGGTTAACGCGGACGCGGTGAGCTGTTCCCGGAATTGGAGCGGCTGCTGTTTCCGCTGCTGCTGCTGTTACCCGATGAGCGGCCCGAAGACGAACTTCCCGACGATGCGTTGCCGGAAGAAGTGGACTGGTGCGGACGTGATTCGCGCGGAGTCGGAGCAGGATCCTGTTTCGGACGCTCGGTGCGCGGTGTGCTGCTGCCGCCATCGTTACGGCCGCTGTTTGACGGACGCTCGCTGGTGCTGGAAGGCGGTGTGTACACCGGGCGTTCACGGCCCTGTTCGCTGCTGCCTGAACCGCTGGTCGGGCGGGTAGAAGTTTCCGAAGGCGTGCTGATGGTTGAGTTGTTGTCAACCGGGCGGGTATAAACCGGCGTGGTGCGGTTGGAAATGGTAGAAACAGGCGGCGTTGTTTTTACACCGATCGTTTTGTCTAACTCTTCGCGTGATACCGGTGCCACACCATTGTTGGCTACAGTAAGTTCGCTCATTACACGTTCACCCAGGGTGCCGTTGTTCACCGCCATGCCACCATCACGTTCGTTTGACGAGGGCGAGCGGCGCGGACCGTAGTAGTAACTGTTGTTGTCGTAGCTGTTGAAATAGTTGTTGTCGTACAGGCCGCTGTAATAGCCGTTGTACCAGCCGTTATAGTAGCCATTGTTGTAACCGTTCCAGTAGCCGTAGCCTGCACCCCAGTAGTTCGGGTACGGATTCCAGCCCCAGTTGTTGTAGCCCCAGCCGTAGTTGCACCACGGATCATAAAAACCGTTGTATCCCCAGCCGTTGTTCCAGCCATTGCCCCAGCCGTTGTTCCAGCTGCAGCCCCAGCCGGTGCCCCAGCCCCAGCCGTTATTGTAATACCAGTTTGTTGAAGGGAAATAGTTGTAGGTATAATACGAAGGACCCCACCAGTTGTAACCCATGTAAATGCTCGTGCCCCAGTTGTAGGGGTTGCCGGTGTACCAGTAGGAGTTGGTGTAGTAGTTATCGTAATAACCGTACGAATAAACCGGGTTATAGAAGCGGCGGATGCGCGTGGTGTATTCGTAATCGTAATAATCGTCGTAGTTAAAATCTTTATCGTAATAGTCCGGCTCTTTTTTCGAGCGGGCTTCGGCTGCTGCGGCAGCTTCTTCGCGTTTGCGGGCTTCGTCGCGGGCTATGGCATCGGCTTCACGCTGCTTGCGGTCGGCTTCTTTTTTGGCGCGGAAAGCAGCCCAGTC
Source organism: Chitinophaga pinensis (assembly GCA_943372645.1). Classification (GTDB taxonomy): domain Bacteria; phylum Bacteroidota; class Bacteroidia; order Palsa-965; family Palsa-965; genus VBWE01. The sequence continues at coordinate 10,261 of CALRZN010000027.1, forward strand.
GGCCTTTGAATCGGCCGAGGAATAGTACGCATCATCCGTTTCTGACGCACTTGATTTGCCGATGCTCGTGCAGGAGGAGAACGAAATAGCTGCAAGGGCGGCAAAGGATACAGTGTAAAGCAGTTTCATTTTTTTGCTTTTTACAAGGTTGAACATCCAATTATTAAGAACATGCCGTGCGCGTGTGGGATGATTTTATTCCTAATTTTGGCAAAATTCTTCTGTCTAAAGGTACAAATTTTATACCAAACACAATATGTCGAAGGAAATTTCAACACGTGCTGAAGATTACTCAAAATGGTACAACGATTTAGTTGTAAAAGCCAATCTCGCTGACCACTCCGCTGTGCGCGGATGTATGGTGATAAAGCCCTATGGATACTCCATCTGGGAGAAAATGCAGGCCGCACTCGATAAAATGTTTAAAGACACCGGCCACGTAAATGCATACTTCCCGCTTTTCGTGCCTAAAAGCCTTTTTGAGGCCGAAGAAAAGAATGCAGAAGGCTTTGCCAAAGAGTGTGCCATCGTTACCCACTACCGCCTCAAAACCGACCCCGACCGCCCGGGCAAACTGATGGTTGACCCGACCGCCAAACTGGAGGAAGAACTGATTGTGCGTCCGACCAGCGAAGCCATCATCTGGAATACCTACAAAAGCTGGATTACCAGCTACCGCGACCTGCCGATTCTCGTAAACCAGTGGGCCAACGTGGTGCGCTGGGAGATGCGTACGCGCCTGTTTCTGCGTACCGCTGAATTCCTGTGGCAGGAAGGACATACCGCACACGCCACCAAGGCCGAAGCCATTGAAGAAACCGAGCGCATGCTGGAAGTGTATGCCCATTTTGCCGAAGAATTCCTGGCCATGCCGGTAATCAAAGGCATTAAAACCGCCAACGAACGGTTTGCCGGTGCCGAAGAAACCTATTGCATCGAGGCACTGATGCAGGACGGAAAAGCGCTGCAGGCCGGAACATCACACTTCCTCGGGCAGAATTTTGCGAAAGCCTTTGATGTAAAATACCTGAGCAAGGAAAACAAACAGGAGTTTGTATGGGCCACTTCGTGGGGCGTTTCTACCCGCCTGATGGGGGCACTGATCATGAGCCACAGCGACGATAACGGATTGGTTATTCCGCCGAAACTGGCGCCGATACAGGTAGTGATTGTACCGATCTTCAAAACCGATGAAGAATTTGCGCGCATCACCGAAAAAGCAAATGCCATTATCAAAGCATTAAACGACAAAGGCATCAGCGTAAAATTTGATGACCGCGATACGTACCGTCCCGGCTTTAAATTTGCCGAGCACGAACTGCGCGGTGTGCCGGTGCGTATGGCCATCGGTCCGAAAGACCTCGAAAACGGAACCGTTGAACTCGCCCGCCGCGATACGCTGGAGAAGAAACCGGTTGCCATGGAAGGCATTGAAGACTACATCACCGCCCTGCTCGACGAGATACAGAAAAACCTGTACACCCGCGCGCTCGAACGCCGTGATGCGATGACGCACAGCGTAGATACCTGGGCCGATTTTGAAGCTGCATTAGACAAAGGCGGCTTTATCATGGCGCACTGGGACGGTACACCGGAAACCGAAGAAGCGATTAAAGACAAAACCAAGGCAACCATCCGCTGCATCCCGCTGAACAACAAGCAGGAGGCCGGAACCTGTATTCTTACCGGCAAGCCGTCGGCACAGCGCGTGGTGTTTGCACGGGCGTATTAATTCAGAACGATAAAAAGTATGGCACAGCCTGAATCCAAAGCCATTATCTTGAAACTGCTGAAAGAAAAATCGGCACTGAAGCAGGATGTATTTCACCAGACCATTGCGCTGTTTAAAGAATTTAAAAGCGTGGTGCAGGAACTGGCAACCGAACTGCAGCCCGAAGCGCGTGCCATTGACAAACGCCTGGTGGTGGATTTCCAGGACAAAAGCGAATACGAATTTGAGCTGCGTGTGGCGGGCGATGTGCTTATTTTTAACATGCACACCAACGTATTTGAGTTCGACAAGTCGCACCCGCTGTGGCGCACGGCTTATGTGCGTGATACGCCGCACAACAGTTTCTGCGGGCAGATCAGCGTGTACAATTTCCTGAACGATTCGTTTAAGTTCAACCGTATAAACGATACCGGTTACCTGCTGGCCCGCCTGTTCATCAATTCGGAGAAACATTATTTTGTTGATGGCAAACGCCAGCTCGGTTTCCTGTACAATGATTTTGTAAACAACATCATTGACAAAGCGGCCATGCGTCGTATTGCCGAATCGCTGATTATTTACGCGCTCGATTTCGACCTGTACACGCCGCCGTTTGATGCGGTGAAAGAAGTCAGCGTACTGCAGATTATGGAAGCGAGTATCAGCAACAATGTGAAAACAGCGAAACGGCTGGGATTCCGGTTCCAGGCGGATAATGATATGGAGTAAACTTTTTATTAAAAACCGGTAGAAGTGCCCAGCTAAATACGCCATGAAAACAATCCGAAACACAATTATCCTTCTTGCCGCAGTTGCTGTGCTGCCTTTTGTATCCTGCAAAAAATATGAAGAAGGTCCGGCACTGAGCCTGCGTTCAAAAGCGGCGCGCGTTGCCAATACGTGGAAGATCGAATCCTACACGGTTAACGGTACCGACCAGACGGCAAACATCCAGGCGTTGCTTCCGAATTATACAGAAACGTATGACAAAGACGGCAATTACAGCTTTGCATACACCGGCAATTCGGGCAGCGGGCGCTGGGAGTTCCAGAATAACGACCTCGAAATTAAACGCAACGGGGTGAGTAACCAGTCGTCGGAAACGTTGATTATCCTTAAACTCAAGGAGAAGGAATTCTGGTACCAGATTAAAGACGGAAGCGATACGGAAGAGGTGCACCTTGTGCCTGCGGACTGAACACAGGGCGCCCAAAAGGGCATAACCGATACGAGTCGGTTACCGGGTTCAACCGATGACTTCAAGTCGAAGCAATGGCAAATCCCGCCAGGAGTCTGAACTGTCATTCAAACGATTTGCGTTTTTCGCAGTTTGATGTATATGATGAAACCTACATTATAGCTCATGGAAGCTGCTCCGAGCAGGATTCAGTGGTGTACACGGCGTTTTATCTTTATACGGTTACGCGGGGGAAGTGATTCTTTTACTTTTCCGGATTAAATTTGGTGCGTAAAGCCTGATTTTCTTTCATTTGCTCTCCGATAAGAGCGGTAAGTTCACTGATAACATTTCCCCATGGAGCTTTCGCACTGGTTTGCATATTTTTAAAGGCGTTTGGCGGCGAAGCATTCCAGTTAAATGCTTTCTCCATTTCATCTATGCCTATATCGCCTCCTTTTAAATGTACATACAAACGACCCTGGCGGAGCGCATGCCGTCGGCTGTAAAGCAATTCAGATTGATCCAGCATCGCACGTCCGCCCCGGAAAAGAGTAACGGCCAGTAAAATCATTAAACCAAAAAAGGTAAAACTGAGAATAAACTGCTCTATTAATTGAATATTTTCAATGTTCTTAGGAAAGTAATAAGAACAAATTATTCGAATACATGCAAACAGGGCTGATAAAAAAACAGCGATTATTCCACTTATATAATACAAATTTCCCCGCCTGTTATATCTTTCCGCCCTTTCCGATAGCTTTTCAATGGCTTTTTCAACAAACAGGTCGGTTACTGCAAGTTTGTAAGCTTTGATTGTATATGTTTCTTTTTCGATTTCTTTTGGATAGAGTGCTGTTGTATGATTTAAAATGGCTATCAGGGCATCATACCTTTTTTTTACCGTATCAACCTGTTTGCTTTCGAGTTCCATTGCTATATGTATTTTGCGTATTTTTTAGTTTATTATTTAAGGTAAATATAAAAAATATGAATTGTTATTTTGTCATGTTATGACAAAATAACATAGTTATTCGTTTGTAAACGATTAACAATTATTACTGTTATCAAACACTTAAAGTATTAGCGGCTACAGTTGTCCGATTGGCAGCATGACAAAAATTCCAGCGGATTGTGATTTGATATCACCAAGTCACAAACCAACAGGAAATATCCTTGAAAAACATCCTCTTTATTACGTTTGACCTGATTCGTCCCGGCGAACCTTCAAAATCACTGGCAATCGGGTCAATACTGGCTTATCTGAAACATAGACCCGGTAAGACATATACTGGTAAGGCAGATCACCTTTCGATCAATATGCTTAACCTGGAAGGGAAGTCCCGTCCGGCTGATTTTTATGCGGAACTGTCAAAATATGAACTGAATGAATACGACTATATCGCATTATCCGCTTATATCTGGAATGAATACCTGATAAATCCTTTTATTTCTTTCCTGCGTGAATTGGGCTTCCGGAATAAAATTGTTCTCGGTGGCTACCAGATTGCTTATACGTCAAAACCGGAATTACAAACGACCTATCCGGATTGCCAGCATTTCATCATTGGTTATGCCGAGGCATCAACAGATTTGCTTTGCAGGCAGAAGGGGACAGAACTACCGCTATTTTTGGAAACAGCAGTTGATTTTTATGAAATACCGTCGCCATACATTACCGGGGAAATTGGGGTCAGCGGGAATACAACTATGCTTCGAATGGAAACGAAGCGGGGCTGTCCTTACCGTTGCTCATTTTGCGCTCACCGTGATCTCGTAAAAAAGAAAGTCAGTTGTTTTCATCACAACAAGGTTAATGATGAACTGGAGTTTCTCAGCATTGCCGGAGTAGAACGGGTAAATGTGTTGGATCCGATATTTAATGCCGGTTCCGAATACCTTTCTGTAATGAATAAAATAGCCACCTCCTGCATTCAAACACGATTCAATATTCAAACACGTTTTGAAAATATCAAAGGATCGGAGGGACAGCAATTCCTGGAATTTTGCACTTCCGGAAATTTTTATCTTGAATTTGGCCTGCAAACGGCAAACAGGAAGGAGTCTGAAACAATAAAGCGTGCAAATAATATTGACCAGATAAAAGCGGTTTTGAAAACCCTTGCATCTTATAAAATAGGTTTTGAAGTCAGCCTTATTTATGGACTGCCGGGGCAAACCCTGTCCAGTTTCCGGGAGAGTATTGCTTTTCTTCAGGATTTTGGCTGTGGAAATATAAAGGCATATCCACTTATGCTATTAAAAGGCACTTCACTTTATGCGGATAAAAAGCAGTGGGAAATGAAAGAAGAGGTAATGGGAGGCTTTAATATTCCAGTAGTTACGTCCTCTAACTCATTTACAAGAGCGGATTGGTTAAAAATGGATGAGATTGCAAATGAATTGATGACAACTGAACGGATTTAATAGGCATGCTTCTGTCTTGTGATCAGACCTTTTAATTATACGGTTACGCGGGGCGAGTAAGCGCAGCCTTGTGACACCCAATGTAAACACAATCAATCGGTTAAAACGATTCGCTGTCTTTCTTTTTATACTGCTCCTGTTTCCGGTAATAGTTTTCAGTCTGCTTTATCATCTCATCAAATGCCGCCAGGTTTTTCTTCCGCTCATTGCCTTCAAATGATTCCACGATGAGTTGTCGCACCGCACGCGCCACGGGTTTGTTGATGTATTCGGACAGGTGATAAAACGATGTACTGTACAGGCCAAGGGCCAGGTCATGTGAAGCTTCGGGATGTTTCTGTGCAAAGTAGCTGTATTTATCGGCGAATGCAACGATGAGTTTGGTGTCTTCCTGGAAAGAAACATGGGTGCAGAAAACATCGAAAAGTGTATCGTTTCGCAGGTCGCGGCCTGAGGCTGAAGCCAGCAGCTGGCGCGCCACATCATACTGCATGTTAAACCCGTAGGTGCTGAATTTTACCAGCAGCGGATCGGTCGTATTTTCCGGGCGTACATTGTTGAATGCGGCATAGAACTTTTTAAGGAAATTGGTATTGCGTTCGCCTTTTGTGTAGCGCTCAATCAGCGGAAAAATGGCTTTGTACCGCACGGCGACTTCCTGGCCGGGTTTCAGCTGCTCAAAAATTTCAGCCATCGCTGCCGCATCCGAATTACTGTCCCAGGTAAGGAGCGGACTTCCTTCGGGCGAATAGAAATAATTCCATGAACCATAACCGGCATACGAATCAAGATAGATGATGTTCTCCGCATCGGGTTCCTTGCCGGAACTGTCGGCCGGATAAGCAGCGGCAACGTATTTCCAGCAGATAAAATCGCGGTTTAAATGGGCAACGGTTGTGGTATCGTAATAAAACAACTCCAGGTATCCGGAAGCTGAATCGTACGGATTTTCGTCAATAAAAATCAGCTTTCCTTCCCGTTGTGCCGCCCGTTTCACTTCCGACCAAGGCAATGCGCGGTATGTGATGATGGATTGCAGCTGACGGTTACCGGAAGCCTGTTGCCGGTGCATGGCCAGTCCCTTTTCGGCAAAACTCCGCAGCCCATCCACATCCAGCCGTCCGACTTCTTTGCTTACCACTTTGCCCGAACCATCAATGAGGAAAAGGGTGGGGTAAGCCGGAATATCATACGATTCTCCGAAATCAATACCTGCACGTGTTTCCATATTCATCTTTTTGCAGATGAACTGGTCGTTAAAAAACGGTCCGGTGCCTGCATCCGTAAACACATATTTACTCATATAAATGCAGGGCCCGCACCAGGTGGTGTAACAATCAACAAAAATGAGTTTGCCGCTTTTCCGGGCCTGTTTCAGCACATCGTTCCAGCTGTCGTCTGTAAAACGGATGCCGGTGTTGGCGGTAGCCGTAACATCTGCCTGCTGTGCAGTTACCGTGTTGATGCCCGAAACGCAGAGCATTAAAACAGCGAAAAGGCCGTGCAGGCGAAGGATGGGAGGGGAGGTGCGGGAGATCATTGTCGGTTTTATTTGTATAAATAAAACGGACAGGTCGAACAGATAATTGTTACCGGATGACATGAGCTTGCAACTGGTGTTTGCCGGACATGATAGTGGCCGTGAGCTGATGTTAACTGGCAAAATGAGGGATAAAGAAGCGACATTGTCCTGGCGATTGGGTTTGAAACGTGCCGGGCAGGCCGATTCCCCTACGTTTGTAAAAACAAAACGCCACCTTTTCAGGTGGCGTAGTTTGGTAGCTCGTAGGAGGGCCGAGCGTTAAGAAAATGTCCTGTGGACATTTTTAGCAAGGAGCCGGGCTGCAGGGCGGGTCGATTCCCCTACGTTTGTAAAAACAAAACGCCACCTTTTCAGGTGGCGTGGTTTTGTAGCTCGTAGGGGAATCGAACCCCTGTTCCAAGAATGAAAATCTTGTGTCCTAACCCCTAGACGAACGAGCCATATTCGCAATTGGGAGCGCAAATGTAGGAAGTTTTTTTTGTTCTCCAAAAAATGGAGAAAAAATATTTTCCTTATAGCCCGTAGGGGAATCGAACGCCCTGCCAATCCACTCGAATAGCAGAAAACCCCTACAACCCCGTAGCCGCCCTAAACTCCGCCTCACTCAAAGCCCCCAGCTGGCTCCAGATGAGTTTGCCGTCTTTGTACAGTTCAAGGTACGGGATAGACGTAATCTTTTTAAAGCCGGCCAGTTCCTGGTTTTTGTCCACGTCGATGTCCAGCAGCAGCAGGTCGGCTTTGTGTTCGGCCGTTACTTTTTCGATGTAGGGTTTGATCATGCGGCAGGGACCGCACCAGCTGGCGTTGTAATCCACCAGCACGTATTTTTTTGAAGCGCTTTTGGCTTTATAGTCGGCTGTGCTCATGTTCAGCGGTTTCAGGATGTTGGATTCACCGGCGGGAGTGGGAGTAACGGTGTTGGTGTTTACAGCCGGATTATTGCTTACCGTTCCTTCTTTTGTTTCCGGTTTGCCGGCCGCGCGCCATTCGAGCATGCCCCCGCCGTAGTTATATACCTGTGTGAAACCGGCTGCAAGCAGTTGTTCTGCAGCACCTGCGCTGCGGCCGCCCGAGAGGCAGTACACCACCACCGGTTTGGTTTTATCGAGCGTGGCAATCTGCGTGGCGAAATCGTTGCCGCGCACATCCATGTTCACCGCGCCTTTCACGTGTCCGCCTGTAAATTCTTCCGGGGTGCGCACATCTACCAGCTGAACCGGTTCGGTAATTTTCTTTTCAAAACCGGCAAGGTCCAGTTTCTGTACAGTGGCCTCGTTGGTGGCTGCATTCCCGGCATCGCCCGATCCGGAGGGTTTGTCGCCGCAGGTAGCTGCAGTGTTCAGGGTTCCGGCAATTACAAATAAGGCCAGCAGGTGTTTCAGTGTTGCGCGCATATAATGGTTGTTTTCAGTTATAACGTTGAATGTGCAAAGGTCGGTATTTTTTCAGGATATGTTTTGTGACTAATGTTACTGATCGTATAAATTCAATATCCTATAATTAGTTTGCAGTTATCAGTTTGCAATTTGCAGTTTCGTTTTTTAGTCCGGAATATGAACGTATTCCTTGAAATACGGGCAAAACTGCAAACTGCCGACTGCAAACTCGGATCACTGGCTATTTTATAAATACCCGGTTTGTTCGCTGTCTATTTTATCAGATCCATTTACCTGAACACCTGCAAACGCTCGCTGCCCATTTCAAGCACATAAATATAACCGGCCGGGGTAACCTGTATGCTGTTGATGGTTTTGTCGAACTGCCCGTCGCCTTTGCCTTTGGTGCCAAAGCTGCACAGTTTTTTTCCTTTGTTGTTGTAGATGTTGATGGATTCCCCGTTTTCCATGTAAATGCGGCCGCAGGCATCGTAACCGGACACCACCGTGCCGTGATCGATATGAAAATCAGCAAGTGTTTCCAAATAAGCGCCCGAAGCATCGCTGATGTGCACGGCTGCCCCGTTTGCACCGATGTCGCGCCAGTTGCAGAGGTAGGTACGGTCGGCGCTGTCAACCCCGATGTTGGCAAGGTAGCCCCACATTTTGCCGCCCTGGCTTTTAATGTTTTTGTTATCGTCCATGAACTTGCCGGTGGCATCAAACCGTTTAATCATCCAGCCGGTGGCCAGCGAAACGAGGACTTCGCCTTTGCTGTTCACGGTTAATCCCGCCACCATTTGTCCGCCGCCCACATTCAGCGTGCGCAGGTAATGCCCGCTGCTGTCAAACGCCAGGATGCGTGGCTCGGTGCCGTCGTTGCTGTAAATAATGCCGTCCGGACTCAATGCGATATGATCCGGTCCGTTGCGGAAGGTGCTGTCGCTGCGCCCTTTTTTGCCAAACGCACGTATCCGTTTGCCGTCGGCGCTGAGCAGGCTGATCAGCGCATCACCCTCGTTGGTTCTGGCTGCGATGCGCCCGTTTTTAAAAACTGCAAAATCATAAAACGGGCCGGGCAATGTTATGGTGCGTTTCCATTCTACCAGCGTGTCGTTCGGGTCTAATTTTTCAGCCGGTACGGGTGGCGGCGTTTTCACGGTGCTGCTGTCGGCCGCAGAATCAGCGGTGGCAACGGCTTTGGGTGTTTCGGTTCCGCATCCTGCAAAAAGCAGTGCGAAGGCAATTATAGTATAGCCCGGGTTTTTCATGGCATTGGTTTTTGCTGAAAGGTATAAAAAACAAAGAAGTAGTTCCCGAAGCAGTAGTTAAAGAAATGGAAAATGGGCTGCCCCGCACATTCCTTCGCTTATGGAAAATGGATTTCTCCGCACATTTCCCCGCTTATGGAAAATGGACGATGGTAATTGAATGATCAAAAACCATTGTCCATTTTCTATAAAGCCATTTTCCATTTGCACAATTCGTTCGGGAAACGGTTATCTATCTGCCAAGAAACAACAGTTGCCTGCCTCCCGGAAAATTATATCTTTGTTATACGCATTAAATCGCGCCTATGAAAAAACAACTACTCCTGTCCATTTTCCTCACTTCGCTTTTTACCGCCACAGCAACCGCACAGGCCACGCTGGTGAGCAAACTCGATTTTAACGGCAGCCTGAACGATGCGCAGGGCAATGCCATTTCAACGGCATACAACAACGCCGCGTTTACGTTTGTGAATGGTGCTATGGTGTGGACCGCCGATACGGTAAACAGCGGGGGCGGACTGCTGCTGCGCCTGCCGGATGCGGTGTTTACAGAAAACGATTATTCCATCGCCATTGATTTTCAGTATGCGGAAGTAACCGGTTACCGGAAAATTATTGATTTCGGCGGGCTTGGGTCCGACCAGGGGCTGTATGTAAATAGCAGCCTGCGGTTGTATTCATCGGGCAGTTACGGTTCCACGATGTGGAGTGCCGCCACCAACTACACCGTGCTGGTTACCCGCAGCGGGGCCGATGATACCACCCGCGCTTATCTCGTCCAGGCCAATCAGCTGGTCCAGGAATCGAAAGCGGCCGATGTTGCCGGAAATTTTGTGGCCACGCTCAGCGGTAACGACCGCGCCCTGCACTTTTTTCACGACGATACGATTACCACAGCTGAACATGCAACAGCCGGCAGTGTAAGCCAGATTCGGATATGGAACGGTACTGCCACACTGCAGGATGTGCTGTCGGGAATTCCGCAGGCACCGGCAGCTACCCCGTTTGCACTCTTTCCGAATCCATCGGCCGATGTGGTAAACGTGCAGCTTCCGGTAATCAGCAGCAGCACAGCAGACGTGTTTGATGCACTGGGAAACCGCGTTTATTCCACCGCACTGCAGCAGCAGCAAAACTTTAAGCTGAACACCGCCGGGTGGGCAAAAGGCGTTTATTTTTTGCGCGTGGATGGCATTTACAGCCGGTTTGTGAAAAACTAACGTGTTACAGTTACACACGAAGCCCGCATACCATTTTTGATTTTTGATTGGCGATTTTTGATTTACATGATCGAATAAATCAAAAATCGCCAATCAAAAATCAAAAATATTTTTCCCCTCCTGGCATGTACCTCCAACGAGCTGGTTACATCCTTGAAACGGCAAGCAGTACCAAACCCAGTAAAATCAGGGCGAAAACAACAATGTAACCGCGGATACGGTATTCGTTTTTTTTGTCTTCCAGCGGAACATATTTCGGTTCATCAGCAAACGGTTTGTGGGGTTGCAGGTGATGCAGCTGCGCATACTGCCGGTTTTCTTTCCCGGTAATATACCTGCTGATCTGTTGCAGCATCGTTTCCTTGGCTTCGGCGCGGGTGCCGTTTGAATGCAGCAGCGTAACCAGGCTTTTCGGATCGGCCCAGCGGATAATATTAAAAAACTTCCAGCGGCGCAGGTTCTGCGGGTCGCTTATATCCGCGTAGTAATCCAGGATAAACACCTGCGTGTCTGGAACCAGTTTATCAAGACACGCATCGGCATCAGCAAAATTGCTTAAGCGTATGCGTTTGCCGAAACGGCTTTCGAGTGTATCGGTAAGTTCGCCGCCCAGCGTGGTAAACTGGTCGAGCAGGATGATGGAAAGTGGTGCTGTTTTCATGGTTTGTGTATAAATGCCTGGTACAAAAGTACGGCAGCAGGGCAGGGACGGGGTTACAGGTTTTCGGGGGATTGTTGCAGGAGTTACAGTTTACCGCCAGCAGAAGCAGCGTACGATGTAAAAAAGAACCCGGCGATACATTGCTGCATCGCCGGGGCAATCGTATTTCAGGGTATTACTGTTTAACAATAATAAATTCGCTGCGGCGGTTGAGCTGGTGTTCGCTTTCGGCACAGGTGGAAATGGTTGATCCTTCGCAGTCGCAGCCGTTCACCGGGCGGGTTTCGCCGTATCCTTTGCCTGAAATGCGTTCCGGGCGCGTGATGCGTTTTTTGATGTAGTCGGCCGTTGCTTTTGCGCGTTTGTCAGACAGGCCCTGGTTATAGGTCTTGCTGGCGCGGCAATCGGCGTAGGCACTCAGTTTAACTTCCATCGTCGGATGGGCGTTCATAATCGCCACAATTTTATCCAGTTCTTTTGCGGCATCCGCACGAATGGTAAACTCCTGGTAATTAAAATACGCCGGGTTCAGGTTTACAATCACGGCGAGGTCGTTGCCAACCACAATTTCGGGTTTGATTACTGCAACCGGTTCTTTTTTCACCATCAGTACATCGGCATTAATCACCGGGGCGTTGCCTGAAGTACTTGTCGTGGTTTTTCCATCCAGGTAATTGTTTTTCTTGCCGGTGATGGTGTATGTTTTGCCGGGTGCAACCATAAATTCATACATGCCATTTGCCGTGGTGGTAACCGAACGGATTTCGAGCTGCTGTTCATCGAATAGCGTGATATACGTTTCGGGAACAATGCTGCCATTATTGTCTTTGGCATAACCGCGTATTTTTTTATCCATGCGCAGTGGCTTCAGCAGGTCGAACGCATAGAGGTCGTCGCCGCCTGTGCCACCTGCACGGTCCGATGAAAAGTAACCGGTTTTCAGGCTGTCATCCATAATCACCCCGAAATCGTCGGCAGCGGTATTCACCGGGGTGCCGGCGTTGTACACTGTTCCGAGGGTAGTGGCCGTTGCAGCGCAGTAAAACACATCGAGTCCGCCGAGGCCGAACAATCCGTCAGACGTAAAAAAGAGCACCTGGCTGTTTTCCTGGTAAAAGGGAAACAGTTCGTCGCCGGCCGTGTTAACGGTTCCGCCGAGGTTGCGTGCGGGTGACCATGTCCCGTTTTCGCTGCGCGTGGTGCTGTAAATATCAGCACCGCCAAAACCGCCGGGCATGTTACTTACAAAATACAGCGTGTTGCCGTCGGCCGATAAGCAGGGCAGACCGGTTGAATAACTTTCGCTGTTCTGCGAAAATGCTTCTGCGTCCGACCATTTGCCGTCAGTTAATGTGCTGAAGTAAATGCGGAGCTCGGCAATTTTATCTTCGCTGCGGTCGCTGTTATCGTTTGTGCTGAAAGCCAGCAGCGTTCCTTTTTTGGCGAAACTCGCATTGCCGTTGTGCAGTTTGCCGTTCAGCTTTTTGTCCAGGTTGGCCGTGTTTTCCAGTTGCCCGTTTTTAACATCTGCAACATACATGTCTAAAAAAGGCTGGCGGTTCCAGTTGTATTTTTTCTGCACCCACGTTGGTTTCGAACGGGTGGAAAGAAATACCACCTGGTCGTTGTAATACACGGGACCAAAATCATCGCCGCCTGAATTTACCTTGAGCGTATTGATGCGGTAGCTGCCGTCATCCAGCAGCAGGGCGGTTAAACCGGTACTGCTCGTTTGATAATTTGCTGCACGGATATCGTCGGGGCGCTGCACACGGAACTGTTCCATGGCTGTGGCGGCCATATCGTATTTGCCGTTGCTTTTCAGTACCATGGCGTAGTTGTAATAATCGTCGGGTATAACGCCCGTATTGCCGTTGATAAGCACCGCCCACGCGGCTTCCGATTCCACATCCTGGTTCAGGTTGTGGTAGGCTTCGGCCAGGTGCCGCTGTCCTTCGGGGGTGAGGTGATGTGCGCGGTTGTATGCGACTATGGATTTATCGAAGGCGTACGTAAACGCGTATTTATCGCCGCGCAATTCGTTTTTCGATTTTTCCTGGGCCATGCAGGTGCCTGTTAAGGCAACCAGCGCAGCAGTAATGAGTATATTTTTCATAATGCGTTTGCTTTAGATCGTAAACAGTTAAAAATAGCGGGGCGAATGAATCTGCCGTTTGTCCGAGAAAATAAAATCGTACCGGAGCACCAGTTCATGGCTGCCCGCGTTGTTGTCAAACGTTTTCACGCCAAACGACCAGTCGAACGAATACCCGAGGTGCAGCTGTTGCGTAATGTCAATACCAACCAGTGCGCCCGCGGCATCACCGGTGCGGTACATCGCGCCCAGCAGCAGGCGATCCATAATAAGAAACGAGGCGGTTACATCGGCCTGGGCCGGTGCGGCATCCGTTACTTTGAGCAGTGCCGTCGGTTTAAATGCAAGGTGGTCGCCGAGCGGAATCATGGCACCGGCAATTAAAAAATAATGGCGACGTTCTTTTCCGACCAGGTACGAACCATTGGCCTGCTGAATTTCCGAATATTTGTTCTCCACCAGGTTAGGTACCGAAAGCCCGGCATAAAAACGCGGCAGGTAATAATACGCACCAAATCCGAAGTTGGGCGTGGTGTGGTTGCTGATGTCGTTCTGAAACACCGGGTCAGCCTGCTGATCCAGTTGCAGCGCCGCCAGTTTCGCCTGGAAAATATTTACGCCCCCGCTCAGTCCGAGTGCAAACCGCCCTTTGTCGCTCACCCGCATGATGTATGCAAAATCAGCAAAAATAGAGGTGTTGTTCGTGGGCCCGATTTTATCGTTGGCCACCGCCAGCCCGATGCCGAGGTGTTCGCTGCGCAGCGGGGCATGCATGGTCAGTGTCTGCGTTACCGGCGCGCCGCTGAAGTTCAGCCATTGCGAACGGTGCAGTGCGGTAATGGTTAACGCATCGCGGCTGCCGGCATAGGCCGGGTTAACCGAAAGCGTGTTGTACATGTAATGCGTGAACATCGGAATCTGCTGCGCCTCCGCAGGAATATATCCTGCGGCCAGAACGGTTGCGGCGAGTATAAAGTGTCTTGTTTTCATTTTATCTTTTTTTTGATGGGTGTGGTGATTACCTGTTCAGGTAAATGGTGCCGTGAATTGGATCGGTGTTGCTATCCTGCTGAAACACATAGAAATACGTGCCTACCGGTAACACACCGTCGCCGGTGGTGATGCCGAAACTGTTTTTTCCATCCCAGGTATCGCGGTAAGGCGACGCTTCAAATACTTTATTGCCCCAGCGGTTATACACCACAAACGAGTTGTTTGGGTAGTATGCAATATTGCGGATCACAAACAGGTCGTTTATGCCATCGCCGTTCGGTGAAAAACCCTGCGGAATAAACAGCGGGTATTCGATGCAGCTTTCGGAAACAACGGTTACTGTACTTTGTGCTGAACTGCAGCCGTTGGCCGTTACGGTTAACGAATATGTTCCGAAGGCGGCCTGCGGTGCATTCACAACGGAGGGATTCTGCTGTGCAGCAATAAATCCGTTCGGGCCGCTCCAGGCATAAGTGGCATTACTTACACCGTTGGTGTACAGGTAAATTGTACTGTCCGTACAAACCGGCGAGTTGCTGGTTGCATTGGCCACCGGTGCAGGCGTTACCGTTAATGCGGCGTCAGCCGAAGTATCGTTTGGCAGGCAGGTTCCTGAAATCACCACGTTATACAGCGCAGAAGCATCGGCCGGTGTAAGCGGGCTGATGGTTAATACCGCGGTGTTTACACCGGAAATGCTTCCGCTGTTTGCCAGGTTCACAAGTCCTTTGCGCCACTGGTAGGTGAGTGCGGTGCCGGTTGCAGTTACCGTAAAGCTGGCACTGCTGTTTTCACAGGCAACAACTGCGGCCGGACCGGATGTAATAAGCGGAGCGGTATTCAGGATCAGTGCCACAAATACCGAGGTATCGGACAGGATACAACCTGAACTGGTTACAATCACATTGTAATCGGCTGCCATATCGGTTATGCTTACCGGGTTAATGGTAAGTACAGCGGTGTTTACACCGGAAATATTTCCTGCGTTGACCAGCAATACAATTCCACGGCGCCACTGGTAGGTGAGACCGGTGCCGGTGGCCGCTACGGTATAGGTTGCGGTATTGCCGGTACACACGGCCACGGTAAGCGGCTGCGTGGTAATAATGGCCTGGCTGCTTACGGTAAGTGCAGCTGCTGCTGATGTATCGGCAGGTATACAGCTGCCGCTTACAATCACATTGTAATCCGTTGCGGCATCGGCAGGTGAAACGGGATTGATGGTGAGCACCGCGGTGTTAACGCCGGAAATGTTGCCTGCATTTACCAGGTTCACAAGTCCTTTGCGCCACTGGTACGTGAGGTTGCTGCCGGTTGCATTAACGGTAAAACTGATGGAGTCGCCGGTACATACCGACTGGCTCAGCGGCCCGGTTAAAATTACCGGTGCTGTGTTTACGGTTAAAGCAGCCATAGCAGAAGTATCATTTGCTGCGCAGGTACCGCCGGAAACAATAACGTTGTAATCGAGCGCACCGTCACCAATTGCTACCGGGTTAATGGTAAGTGTATCGTTGTTTACGCCTGAAATGGTTCCGGTGTTAACGAGGTTGATAAGCCCCCGGCGCCACTGGTAGGTGAGGTTTGTTCCGGTTGCTATAACTACAAAACTGATGGAGTCGCCGCTGCAGGTGCTTTGGCTTACCGGGTCGGATGTGATTGCAACTGTTGTGTTGATGGTGAGTGCAGCCGGAAGCGACGTATCGGCCGGGGCACAGGCGCCGGTTACAATTACGTTGTAATCAGGAGCAGCATCGGCAAGGCCGGCCGGGTTAATGGTAAGTACCGATCCGGTGGCACCGCTGATGTTACCTGCATTGATGAGGTTCACCAGTCCTTTGCGCCACTGATAGGTAACACCGGTTCCGGTGATGTTTACCGTAAAGCTCACCGAATCGCCTGCGCATACCGCCTGGCTTATGGGTTCAAGAATAATTACCGGGGCGGTGGTGACCACCAGTGCAACAAAAGCGGAGGTATCGGGTGGTGTAAACGTACCGCTGATGATGACATTGTAATCTGTACCGGCATCGCCCGGACCAACCGGGTTAATGGTAAGTATGGGCGTGTTAACACCGGAAATATTCCCGGCATTCACCAGGTTAACCGATCCGCGGCGCCACTGAAAAAGCAGGTTGGTGCCGGTAGCAGTTACAGAAAATGTAGCCACATTACCGAGGCATGCCACCTGTGTAACAGGCTGTGATGAAATAACCGGCGCACTGGTACCGCCGCAGCCCGGGGGCATAATGGCCGTTATGGCTGAAACGCCGAGCGCACCGGTGGTGGTGAGTACGCGGCCGTTCATTACCGTGCCGGGATTGACATTCATGGCGCCATTGTTACAAACAATGGTACCGTTGAAAATGGAGTTGTTATTAATGGTTACTGCGCCATCTACTTTCCAGAATACATTCTGCGCACGTGTACCATTAATCAGTATTACTTTCGAGTAGGTGCTTGTAGCCAGTGCCCCGTTAATCTGGATAACGAAAACCGCATTTGGATTACCCTGCGCATTGAGAAACAGCGAATCGGTAAAAGTAACGGCTCCGTTCATTAAATACGTGTGCGGTGTAAGCACCAGGTTATTGCCGAACTGGGCCGGGTATAACAATTCAATGTCGTATGGCAGACCGTTCAGGTAATTGTATTCGGTGATCAGGTCGGTTGCGCAAAGCGCGGTGGAACCATCGGGTACGGTATGAATCATACCGGTAACAAACAGCGGATTAAAACCGGTGGTTGTGCCGTTGTTACTCCCGATATCGCCGATCACATTCGTTACTCCTACGTTTGTAACCGGGCCGTTGGCAGAAAATATGGTGTAACATTCTGTTGCTCCCTGGATGGGCGCATTGGGACCGGTAAGGTACGGGCTTCCGCAACCGATAGGCGTGTAAGCCAGCACACCGTCGAGTGTAATGGCACCGTTGGTTGAAAGCGCGCGGCCTTCGAGCGTGTCGCCGGAATTCATATTAATGGCGGCGTTGTTTGCGATAATGGTACCACGCATGGTAACACCGGCAGCGAGGCTCACCAGTCCTTCTATTTTCCAGAAGACATTACAGGCCAGTGCACCGTTTACAAGATTTACTTTCGAGCCGGCGGCTGCCGAAAAAGCACCCTGGATTTTGAAAATAAATACAGCCGCAGGATTGCCCTGTCCGTCTAATGTAAGTATGTTATTCAGTGTGGCCGGGCCGGCGATGGAATACACACCGGCGTTGAGTACCTGCCCGTTACCCATAAGCGGTGCCGGGAAAAAGGTAGGTACGGTTGCGTTCAGTTGCCCGTATGCAATAAGCAGATCGGCAGCGCAGGCAATACTCGCCGGATCGCCGTCGTGCATTACCCCGTTTACATTACCGAAGCCGGTAGACGAGCCGCTGTTTGAACCCACGTGACCGGTTACATGCGAGATGCCGGTATTGGTAATAGCCCCGACGCCTGTAAACAGCTCAAAGTCCGCTGCCGTACCGAGGTTCGGTGCCTGTCCGTAGTGCAGCTTCGGAAGTGCGAGCAACAGTGCTGCACTTACCAGGAAGCGTAATTTCATTTTCATGTGTATGGATTTTTTAGTGAAAGCAATTAGAAGTGCCAAAGGTGAGTGGGGATGGAGGTTTTTGTGTTACAGTATTCACACTGTTAATTACATTTATCCCATATTGAGGCGGAGAGCGCCATTGATAAAGTGCAGGTGCAGCAGATGCAGGGTTAACAGGGTAGAATAAAAAAAGTCTTTGCAGCCATCAAACCAACAGCTGCAAAGACAAATAACCAAAAAAACGCTATAAAAAAATATAAGCGAACGGTTCTGCCAGTTGTAGCGGCGGGGAGCAGGTAAGTAACCTGTCCGGAGGAGAACGGTTATCTTTGCTGTTCCCGGTGCGCGGTATAACTGTATGCACCGTGTGGTGTTGCAAAGGTGATTTCTTCAGCGGCAATGGTGTTACAGAATGAGAGGAAAAGATTGTATTATTTACATATCGCGGAATAAGAATAGGATGTATAGGAAGCGGGATGGGGTTGAATTTTTGATTTTTGATTGGCGATTTTTGATTGGATGCATCACACACCGTCTTCGACTATCGCCTTCCTGCACTCGCGCAATCGCCGCTTCGGAAGACGAGCTCAGACTGACGGTGATTATTATCCCTGGGAAATCAAAAATCGCCAATCAAAAATCAAAAATCCGGGTGCGACATCGCATTTAAAAAAAGCAGGAATTTAAAATATATGCTACCTTTAAATACTGTTCAACCCGTAGTTATGAAAAATCAATTTGTAAAATGTATACTTCCCTTGTTCCTGTGGGTGTGCTTTGTTTCCTTTAACATTCCGGAGGTTTCCGATCAATGCAACTGTACACCGAAAGAAGCCTACCGCCTGGTGGCGAAACACGAAAACCGTGTGCATGCGTTCCCGGAATACCCGGCTGTTATTGATGCACAGGTAATGAACAGCTGGAAAAAAAGGTATAACCATCTGACCAAAACGATTGGCCGGAAGAAAGCAGATATGACCAAAGAACGGCTGAAAAACTGCCCGGAAGACAGCATTTACCGGTTTGACGGCTATGTGTACACCATTGCATCAAATGAAACCGACTGCGATCTGCACCTCGAATGTGGTACCAAAAATTCACGTATCCGGATCGGTCTTGAAATTCCGTTCGAGCAATGTGCCCTGCAAAATAAAATACTGAACGAACTGCGCGCAGCCGGGTTTAAAACGTCTTCCAAAAAAAACAAACCGGTGCACATCCGTGCAAAAGGTTTTGGATTTTACGATGGCTTTCACAAACGCTGGGAACTGCATCCTGTTTTTGAAATGGAGGTTTTGGATGATTTTTGATTGCCGATTTTTGATTTGGATGCATCACACGCCGTCTTCGACTTTCGCCTTCCTGCACTCGCGCAATCGCCGCTCCGGAAGGCAATCTCAGACTGACGGTGATCATTATCCCTAAAAAATCAAAAATCGCCAATCAAAAATCAAAAATACACAGGTGCTTCCCTATTTGCACACCACCCCGAAGGGTTGTACTTTTAATGGATTAATACAAAACACCATGAACCGTTTCCTGCTCCTGTTTATCATTTTCAGCACCGGCACACTGCGCGCGCAAACCAACATCGGAAGCACCAGTGCGCTGGCCGAACAGGTGATGATGGGCAACTACAACCCGCTTACGTTTATGCCTTCGGTGGTGCGCAATCATCCCGACAGCATTTCACAGGGCATACTGGCGCAGGTTTCGGCCGATTCGCTGAAAAGTTACATCATCACTCTGGCTTCGTTTTATAATCGCAATTCGGGTTCCGATACGGCCTCGCAGGTGATGGGCATCGGGGCTGCGCGGCGCTGGGTGTACCAGAAGTTTCAGCAGTTCAGCGCAGCCAATGAAAACCGGCTTATTCCGTCGTACCTGCAGTTTGATGAACCGATATGCAACATGACACAGCACCGCGATGTGTTTGCCGTATTGCCGGCGATCAACGTAGCAGACAAACGCATCATCATTATGGAAGCGCATATCGACAGCCGCTGCGAAAGCCTGTGCGACAGTTTGTGCAAAGCCATGGGTGTAGAAGACAATGCCAGCGGCACCGCCCTGGTGCTCGAACTGGCGCGGGTGATGAGCCGGTATGCGTATAACAACCCGCTGGTGTTTCTTGTTACCACCGGCGAAGAACAGGGCCTGGTGGGTGCAGAAGCATTTGCCGACTACGTGCAGGCAAAAAATATTTCGGTGAAAGCCGTGCAGAACAACGATGTTACAGGCGGCATCGTTTGCGGACAAACCTCGTCGGCGCCTTCGTGTCCGGGTGCCGGGAACATTGACAGTACCGGCGTGCGGTTGTTTTCGTCGGGCGGATTTAATTCGAAACACAAAGGCTATTCGCGTTTCATCAAATTGGAATACAAAGAAATGCTGCGCCCGTTTGTGAGTGTACCGATGGATATCCGCATCATGTCGCCGGAAGACCGCACCGGGCGTTCGGGCGATCATGTGCCGTTCCGCCAGCACGGGTACACGGCCATGCGCCTCACTTCTGCAAATGAACACGGCGACGCAAATGTTGCCAACGTAAACTACACCGACCGGCAGCACACCACCCGCGACACGCTGGGCGCTGATACCAACAACGACAATGTGATTGACAGCTTTTTTGTGGATTTTAATTACCTCGCGCGCAACACGGTGATCAACGGAAACGCCGCAGGCATGGCCGCCATAGGCCCGAAAACGCCCGACTTCCAGCTCAGCGCCTGGGTGGGCAACCTCATTATTGATGTTACGCAGGAAACACAATACCTGCACTACCGCGTGGGCGTGCGCACCACCACCAACGACTGGGATTCGGTGTACACCATGCTGGGCACTACCATTGATACGTTTCCCGTACCGCCCGCCAGTGTGTATTATGTAAGCATTGCATCAGTTGACACAAACGGCATCGAAAGCCTTTTTTCAAACGAGTACCTCATTAACCAGGTAGGTATCAGCGAATCGCCCGCAGCAAATGCACCCGGCTACGAGCTGCTGCAGAACCGCCCCAACCCCTTTGATGAAGCCACCTGGATCGGTGTGTTTGTGGATCAGTTACCCAAACACAAAACCGCCGAAATCCAAATCACCGACCTGCAGGGCAAACGCATCCGCAGCATCCCGATCACACTCAGCAAAGGACACAACGAAGTGCTGTACGAACACGGCTATGGGGCTTCGGGGACGTATATGTACTCACTACTCCTGGATGGAGTTCCGGTGATGTCGAAGGCGATGGTTTTTGCGAACTGAGCAGAAACACATTTAAACGAATAACATCGTATGAACGATTCGGCGCAGCAAAAACAAACAGGCGACAAAAAAAGCAATGCGGATACTGTGGGGAAGCAAGGCCTCGCGCTGACACCCCCGGCCTCGTTCCGTGACTACAGCTATGCTTCCGATGCAGACCCGCTTTCGGAGGCCGGATCTTCCGTACAGCCCTTTCACCCCGGTCCGGTGCAGCGGCAAACTTCCGGGGCGAAAAATGCGCCGGCCGTAGTGCAGCGCACGGAAAAGAGTGAGCTGGTGGCAGAAACCATGTATTACATTTCTACTGATGCCGAGCCCCTGCGTTACTGCAAATACCTGGGTACAGATGGCGACCCTTCAAACCTGCAGTACTGGTTTGAAAACAACGAAACCGGCGGCCGTTTTTATTACAAGCACGGCGATGCCCTGCGTATTCAAACCGGGGCGGAGTTAGCCGGAAACGGTGGAGGGGTTGATGCGGTTCACATCGGCCAGCTGATTATGTCCATTTCGAATACCACGAAAGAGTTGCGCAGCCTGCTGGCCGAAACAGGAATTGATACGGCGCCGAAAGGCGTAACCAAAGTTACGCTGGCTGACCGCCTGCTTTCGTATTGCCTGGAGTGGGATTCGGCCTGGCACGACTTAAGCACCAAACAGGAACAGTTTACCGACCGGCTTTCGCCCGAAAGCTGGTCGTCGTGTTTCAGTACCGCCAGGAAGTTGTATGACCTGCTTGGCGACCAGTTGTCCGATGACCATACCGGCGACAAAAAAGCAACGGCCCCGGCAGAAGAAAATGGGGAAAAGGCCGCGTCGAATTATGAAGCCCTTGCCAAAGTGGTTACCGCGTTTCTGAAAGACATTGAGTCCCATGCCGGAAAGTCAGAACGCATTTATAACTGTGCCTTTGGCATACACGGTTTTTCGGTCATTCTCCGGTCCAACCGCATTGAAATGCTGCAAAGTTTTGCGCACGGGGTGGGCAAGGGCCTGCCCAATTCGACACTGGCCGAAAGTGCGCAATCGGCTAACGCGTACCCCATCGGCACATTCCTCGGGCTGTTTGCAGATATGGGCATGGAGAAGAATCCTGACAAACGGCATGCGGCGCAGAACACGCTATTCAGTTCGTGGCTTGAAGATGGTAACGAAGTATTCCCGTTTCTCAAGTTTAACTGGGATGGGATCAGGCTTAAAAATTCAACGGCGCTGGTGATGACCCTTTCCAACCGGATCAACACGAACCTGCAGCAGCTGAAAGGAGCGATTCCTGAAGTGGATGGCAAAATAAAAGGGCGCGGAAAGGCTCCACAGGATGCGAAAGCCATTCTCGGGAAAATAAAGTAGAGCCGGGAACTATAAAAATTTTATTAATGAAGGGAAATTGAACGGGTGGATTATATCTTCCGTTACCGTGCACACAGTACGCTGATGGATATGATGCCGAAGGCGATGGTTTTACGAACTGAGCGGATTGTTGATTTTTTGATTTGCGGTTTTTGATTTACGTGATCATATAAATCAAAAATCGCCAATCAAAAATCACTTCACCAAACACCACTTGCCGGTAAGCCTCGTCCCATCCGGCTGCACCAGTTCATACATATACATCCCTTCGTCCCAAACCACAACCGGCCATAGGTTGTTCTGGTAATCCGTTGTTTCAAACAGTAACTGTCCCAGCAGGTTGTAAATGGTTAAGCGTGTGCCCGGCTGCATGCCGGTAATAAAAAACGGTTGTTCGCCTATGAGTGTAGGGATATTAAACACCGGTGCAGGTGGAGGCGGCACTTCGTTTACGATTATGGTTGCAGTGTCGCCCAAATCTGATAAACAGGGGACGTTGCAGGTGGTGCAATTTACAGTTAAGGTGTAGGTAGTTGTTACTGTTGGGCTGGCTGTTGGTGTTAAACTGTACGGATTATCTAACCCCGTATGCGGCAACCATTCAAACTGCATGCCCGGCCAGGTTTCGGTTATGCTGCCGTTTAGTGTGGCGGCTTCGCTGGTAGTTATGGCGGTGTCGCGGCCGGCTTCGAGTTTGGGGAGTTTTACTACGGAGACATCGTCCATGTAAAAGTAGGCTGCCGGAGAACTACAATTCCCTATTGGTGTGCTGTGCTGCGAAACATATCCGGCATTCCAAAAATTGCCGATAGTTATAAACTTTTCTCCGCCTTGTGGTTGGTAAATCCATTTGAGTTGTGCCCAGTTTACGGTATCTGTTAAAATATTATCCGAGTCATTTATTAATTGTGGAACTACAGGAAGTGTGAAATAGTTGTTGCTGAAGTATTGGCAAGTGTCTTCTGAGAAATATATACCTATCGCTGAACTACCAAAACATGCCCACAATCCAGAAACAGATAAATTTACTGAAACACAGTAATCAAACTGATCGCTTAGATTAGAATCTAATTCTACTTCTGCATATTCTCTATTATTGTTTTGTACAAGAGAAGTAAATAGTGCAAATCCAGCATAAGCTAAACCAGTTCGCGCATTTTGATAACCTGCTGCATTAGTAGGTGCTTGTAAATTTTGATTTGATGAGCATGGATGAAATAAATCTGTGCTTGTCGCAGACGGTGTTTGCGGATAGTTTGGCTGAAACCAAGGATATGCGCCATTTAATAATGAGTAAATTGAAGGGCAAGAATCCATAATCTCAAAACTAGGATTAGGCACAAGATTTACCTGCCCGAAAACAACGAACGAAAGACAAACAAAAAAAGAAGTAATAATCGTTTTCATTAAAAATACTCCCTGAACCTTACCTTAAAGATAGCAAGGTTCAGGGAGAAATTCAATTTTAATGCAATACGGTCAATTTACCGGCATCAACCAACTTACCGTTTACATAAACGCGGTAGAGGTAAATACCATTGGTTAATGTACTTGCCGGAATTGCTGTTTTTACTGTCAAAGACTTGGTCAGCAATACGTGTCCGGGCAAATCCATAATTTCAATAATGCCGTTTTCGGACTCTTTTAATTCCCGTTCATATACGGCATCGCCACTGGCCGGGTTCGGATACATTTTCCCTTTCGTAGCATTTCCAACATTTAACCACACCGGGCGGTGTACACCATCCGGACCAAAGTCATCCACATCCAGATCAAGCATTACGCGTGCATCATACACTGCGGTACCGCAGTTATTCACATTTTCGGTTGCAACCATATACAGCAAAGCAGAATCAGCAGGGGTAAAGTATGGGATACCCTGCGCCCACGTTTTCAGATAAATGGTATTCACTGTTTTCTGGCTGGCTTCAATGCAATTAGCTGGCACAATGCCATCGTTCACGATGCGTGCCTGCAAGGTATCACCTTCCGAAGCTAAACGGTGTACTTCATCCGTTCGTTCTACTGATTCACCCAACTGTTCCAAATAATAATCCATCAATATTAAATCATAAGGGGTGTTCAAACTCATCAGTGATGGATTGTCTTTCAGTTGTTTCATCGCCGTCTGGTCAGCCATTATCAGTTGGTCGGCGGTGAGGCTGTCAAACGGATATGCCCGCAATGCAATCAGGGCTAATTCCTGCTGCTGCATCTGTTGCGGCGAAGGATTTTGGTAATAACAGGCTTGTGGTGCGCTTGGGAATGCAGAAATCAAGTTCATTGCCGTAAGAGGCGGATCCATGTGAATAGAAGGTGGATTTGTAGTTGGCGAATTGCTTGTACTTGTTCTGCAATACCAATCAAAAGGCAAGTCAGAAACATTCCGATAAAATGTTCTTTGCCCATTGTTGGTATAGTTGTACGTAAACAAATTATCATGCGTAACTCCATCAGGATTCTGTACCGAAATCCCGGCCCCCTGGTCGCCGATAAAACTGTTGTTCATCCGAATGCCCGCCATGTTCTGCACCAGCAGGTTGCAATTTACCGACGAAGGATAATTGCTTGTTCCGTAAAAATGGATGCCGGAACCTACGCGGCTTAAATTGTTATTGCTCACGTTGCTGTTAAAGCTGCCGTACTCTACAGAAATACCGTACAGCCGTTCGCGCAGCAAACTGTCGTTGCTCGGCGGCGCTCCTAATTTCAGTACCCCGTTCGCGTCAATCAGCGTTCCTTCGCTGTTTTGTACCTGTATCCCGATGGAGGTAATGGATGGCACCTGTGCCTGGAACTCCACCTGGTTGCCCTGCGTAACTAATGAGTAAGGCGCTTTGGTGAGCCAGATGCCTTTATCAACATGTTTGATGATGTTACCCGTGATAAACGCCAGCGAAATATTCTGCCCGATTACTGCGTTCTGTACACGGATGCCGTATTTACCCGGAGTGCCCGTGTACTGCGTATTAAACTGGTTGCTTTGAATGGTAAACGAAACATTCGGGTTCTGCTTGGTGAAAATACCATTCTGCCGGAAATCGTTAAACTTATTGTTGTTTAAAAACGCACTCATCGCGCTGTTCATTTCGTAAAAAATACCGTTCCGGCTGGTGGCAAATGAGTTATCTGTTATCCAGTGAAACACACCCCTGCAACGACGCACCCATATACTGTACGACAAAATATTCGGGTTATTGCTTTCGATGTTCTGAAACTCATTGTTACGGATTATGGTAATGGCATCTGCTTCGATAAGTATGCCGTTTGTACAATCTTTAAAGCGGTTGGCATCGGTTGCCACATTTACACCGCCTATGGTTGCACTACCGCCTACGGCCCAAACAGCAACACCCACCTGCGGCGCAAAACAAATTGCAGGGTCGTTACAGGTATTAAAGGCGCAACAGCCGGGTTGGATGTAAATGGTTGGCTGTGTAATGGCTAAGAACCGGTTACGCACCATGCCGAATTTGCTGGTGAGGGCTTTTATACCTACTTCTACATCACGTATGGTGTTTTCATTGGTCAACGTTCCCGGTACACCAATCACAATGGAATCAACTAACGTGAGTTCTATTCCGTACCGTGAGCGCACCCCGGCGTAGGGCGGATAACCCAGTACAGCACCTACAATATTGCTCGAAACAATCGTTCCCGGGTGAATACCCGAAGCAGGTTCCACTTTTAATCCGATGTAATTGCGGAAGAAATCCGTTCCGCTGATGGTGTATTTTGCCCCTCCCAATGAAGTAACAGCAGCCTTGGCGTCATATACCTCGCAACCGCTCATCACCAGTTCCCCGCCCGGTTCTATGATGATACTTTCCCACATAAAATTATCGCAGCGCTTAAACTGACTGGCAGCGGCAGTTAAGCGGCAGTTCTGGCGTATTACGATTTTTGCATCCGGGCCCATTCGGATGTGATTGGCTCCGAAAAAACCGGTTATGTTGAAGTTGTTGTCAATGTAGAATGTGCCGTTTATGGCTACAGGTGTGGGCGTGTTGTTGTTAAATGATAAACCGTATTGAGAGCTTCTGTCCTGATCGGCTGTGTTAATGCCGTTTACAGTAGCACAGCAGGCGTAAACTGTTATTGTTGTTGTATCTACTGCTACACACCCGGTTGTATTGGTAATTGTATAGGTAATAGGGAAGGTTCCTGTGCCTGATACCCCCGGATCAAACAGCGTTCCTGTAACGCCTGTTCCGTTAAATGTACCGCCCGAAGGAGAGACATATCCCGTTAACGAAACCGGTGATGAATAATCACAAATACCCGGTATGGCTCCCCAAATAATAGGTGGCAAATTGCTAGATGTATCTAACGACAGATTAATCACATCAACATTGGGGCAACCATTCGCATCAGTTACAGTAAGTGTATAGGTTTGTGTTCCGGTTACGGTTGCCATAGGATTACTTATCGTTGTCGAGTTTAATCCGGATGCCGGACTCCAGAGATAAGTATAAGGCGGAGTACCTCCGGACGCACTTGGTGAACCGCCGATCTGCAGAACACCATTTACACAGGTAGAGTCATTGTTTCCAGCATCTGCAAGCGGGGATGGGTATAGTGTTACTGCAAATGTAGCCGTATCATTGCAGTTTCCATTGCTTGCAATGCACTGGATAGTACAGTTGCCTGTAACTGAAATATCAGCCGTATTCCCATTCGTTATCACAATATTTGCATTTCCGGTTACCGACCAGTTATAGTTTTGATATCCGGGCGTTACGGTGTACTGCGCAGGGCCAAACTGATTGGAACACAATACTGCCGGACCAGTAATTATTGGATTTGAAACTGTCGGAAACTGGATGACCTGTGTTACCGGTGGGTACGAAAAAGTATCTATTGACAATATCATAGTTACGGTATAAGTGCCCGTTGGGGAATATACATGTATCGGGTTATTGCCCGTGCCCGTTGAGTTATCCCCGAAATCCCAGTCCACCGTATACATTGGTGCCCAACAACCACTGAGGTTAAACTGGATGGAATTGCAACTTGCCAGTGACCATGTAAAATCAATTGGTGCGGCAGCAGGAACAATTCCATCCACCATATTGGGTATACTCAAAAGATTATGGATCTGTATAGAGTCAAGATTCAACTGAACTGCATTTGCAATGTAACCCGGATTTAATAATGTATTCGGGTTTGAAATCATATCCAGAGAAGGTTGGTTCATACGGGTTATGTACAAAGCACTGTCTGGCCCGAGTTGCATATCCTTGAATTCAGTGTTTGGTGCTGATGTAGCTAATACAACAGGGGGCGGATTTGTAAGTGTTAAATCGAGTGCGCAAAGCTGATTTATACCATTGGAGTAATAGAGTACATTATTGTTCGGACTGAATGAACACCCATATGCACCTGAACCAGTATTTACAAAATGTTCGTTGGATATAATTCCAGTCTGATTATCAAAATCAAAATACGAAATACCAAATGCCCCTGCCCGTGCAATTTTCTTATTATCCGGGGATGCTTTTGTTTCCGAATACCAGCAACCATCGGTTGTTGTGAAAATGGCTGGCAATTGAGATAATGAGCTTGGATTTGTTACTCCCGCAGGTGAAACGAGATACACAAATATGCGCTGATACCAAAACAGGTTAAAGTTATTGCTTCCTAAATTACTGCCTGAAGTTATTAACCAATAATCACGGCCATTGCAGTGCGGTACAGCTGTAATTGGCTCGCCCACAGATGCGCATTGCGGAGGTCTGGGCAAGGTGTCGTTTAAACTGACAGCTGTAATTGTGTTTGGTGTAACTTGTATTGTTGAGTAATAAATCGGATTTGTTCCATCCTCTGTTGCCGGACCATGAAACAAATAAAACTGTCCTGGAAAACCAGGTCTCGGTATTGTAACGATCTGCGTTTTGCTGTCGGAGAAAGCTCCAAATAAGTTGGTAATTGCAGGCTGATGGTTTCTATCCCAAATCGTATCACCATCTGAATAAAAAATCAGGTTGCCCAAAGAGTCGCTTACACTCACAGCAGCTTCATTGCTAATGATTGTATTGTTAATTTCCGCAGCATTATCATGCACAGCAATTCCGGTTGAGAAATTGACCCCTGCACGTCTGCCAAAATACCAGACACCCTGTGTACTTTGAATGCCACCACAGGGAGAAATTGCAATTGTTGTAGAATCGGCAATGGAGTCGCCATTCGCGTCATATGCGGTAAGAGTTATCGTATATTGCCCCTGAGTGGCATAACTGATTACAGGGTTAGTTAGAGTTGAGGTAGAGGGGGTCCCTCCCGGAAACTGCCAGAACCAACTCACAGCAGAAAATCCCGGGCCTGTATTGGTTGAAACATTAAGCGATGCATTTTCACATTCGATTGCCGGTGAATTTATATCGGCAAGCAGAATTGGCGGTAAACATGAGTTTCCGCCGGCAACACCGGTAAATGCCAGGTTGGTATTGCTAACCAGTACTGATCTGAAATTTTGCAGATAGGCGTACATCCTTTGCCCCTGACCAAAAGTGAATGTGTTTAAGCAGTTGTCATCTGCATAACTCATAAAATCGTTCAGGTTATCCAACGCATCTAATAAGTTATATGATGGTAATGCATCCGTGCACGTATTGGCAGGGCCACAACTTCCAGGAGTCGCATTGGATGGAGGTGTATCACAAATAAAATCACCTTGCGTCTGGCAGTTCGTCTGGTTATCACCTACGCAACCACCCTCAAATGTATGCCGCAAATTCAGATAATGCCCTGCTTCATGTGACAGCACGGTTCCTGCATCGTATTGCGTTAAGAGATTAAAGTTATTATTGTTTACGGTGTTGTCTCCAAAAACCCGGACGTCCATCACAATACCGTCTAACGGAAAAGCGTTAAGAATTGGAGTGGGGGCATATCCAAGGACAACGTTATTATTGATGTTATCAACGGTCCAGATATTCAGATAATTTGCAGGTGGGAAAAAAGTGGAGTTGGGATGCGTAATTGCTAATAGCTGCTGGGCTCCGGTTCCCGCATTGTCATAGATATGATTTAAAACAGTGGGAGTAGTTGCATAACGCATCACCCCCGGTTCGTTCGGATTCGTCCAGCCTGCTGGACCCATCGGAATTTTAGCGAGACAGAACTGGATGTCCGTGTTTACTGCATATTGCCCGCTCTGCCCCATATAGGTTGTGTCATTCGCAAAATTGGCATTGAGCTTATTGATCTGGGAAAGAATCTGCGCATAGGAAATATTCCGCCCCGTTCCCACAGCCTCCCCCGTACCATGCATAATATGCACCACAACAGGGATTATTAAGGTGGGATTGGATTGTGGTGTCGGGTTAGGGTTATTGATGATATTCGTTAGTGCATTATTCAGTCCACGGGTATAAAAATAAATCGTGGAGTCTTGCGCTAAACGCTGCTGATAGATGAATTCGTAACAATTCGTAAGTGTGGGCGTTTGCGCATGAATATGGTTTACTGTAATCCACATAAAGAAGACCTGCAATCCAATAATCGCCTTGAAAAATGGTTTTCGTTTCATCTGTGTAGGTTTGGTGTTATTGTATATTATTAAATGAAGAGTTTACCAAGTGGGCCTGGATATTCCGGTAATTGGTTTATTTACATGTAATAGGCATGGGGAATTTGGTAAATATATATCATGAATGAGCGTTTGTCAAGTAGTTGTGAAAATATGTTAATAAAAACTGTTTAAGGTGGCATTAAATACCAGCTAACATGGATAAGTAAATCGGGGATATCGATTAGGGCGATAACGACTAACTACGCATATTGGATTGACAGCATACGATTTGCGCGTTTGTAATTACGCTCCTGTCCACCAATCCCCGCGCTTTAGCCTGTGGTCCAGCACGGATTACCACCTGCGCTGAACTACACACAAAATCCGCGCTAACATCATTTTTTACAATTTCGAGCCGGTTTATTTTTAGACGCGATTACCCTGTCACTGAAAAACATTAAACCGGAAACAGCTGAATACGTTTATTAAGGTGTTGAAGGGGAGGCAGTGGCGCTGCTGATCGTATTTTTATTGTGCAGACCGTTTCGGCGTTCCGCAAGTACATAAAGCCGGAGTTCCCGCATCAGCCGCCTGCCAGCAACTCCAGCAGCTTCCGCCGTTTCGGAAAACGGTTTCGGATATCAGTTACCAGTCCGTCGGCCATTTCGGGATTAATTTCGCGGATGTGACGGATGTAGTTTCCGATGTCTTCATAAGCGCTGTTGCCGGTGCGTTGCAAACAGTTGTCAATTAAACTGCACAGCAGGGTTTCGGCTTCTTCGCGGAAGTGTTTTTTATGGCGGATGATAAAGCGGTCTTTATCGAGGTAAAGTCCTTTTTTTGTTTTTGCATACTCCAGGGCTTCGTTTAAGCGGTTGTTTTGTTCGAGCCAGCGGAAATAATGATCGGGGGAGTGCTGTTCTAAAATGCGTTCCCACGCGGGCAGGTGCTGACCTGTAATTTTGATTAAAGCGGCCAGCGTATTTGTTGTGGGCATCCATTTCAGCAGGTGCGTGCCAATGGATTCCATGTTGCTGCCTGCTTCTTTTTCGAGGCGCAGGAACAGCATAATGATGTTTTCGGGCAGGTAAGTAACCTCGTTGTCGTAAACCGGTGTGCGCAGCAATTGCAGGGCCTTGTCAGTGCGGCCGGTACGGCAATATAATTCCGCCAGCTTCATCAGCATATCCGTATAACCGGAGAGATGAAGTAATACCTGTTCTTTTTCCGTGTCGCTGAATGTTTTTTCAAGTACGCGGTATTCATCGCGGATATAAGGAGCGGGCAGAATAGCCAGCCTGCTGAGCAGCCGTGCTTTCGGATCGACCTGTTCATCCGGCGCGTACGTCATTTTCTCAAGCGCAGACTTTAACAGCACAAAAGTGGTGTAAGTTGCTTCCGACAGGTTAATCTGCAGTGTTTCTTTTGCAGCAGCCCGCTCCTGCGCAGGCATGGCTTCCAGCGCATGCCGTGTAAGCGTGAAAAACAGTTCCGGAATTTTCACCCCGATGTCGTTGTAATCATCGTACAGTAATCCTTCATCCTGTGCATTATTGGTAAGCCGCATCACTTCCTGCGTAAACGAAAATAGTTCCTGCGGAATTATTTTTTCCAGTCCTTCCAGCGGTTGCAGCAACTTTTCGAGTTGCTGTTCAAAGGCTTCGATGTCGTACAACTTGTCTTCGTTATCAAACAATGCCGTGTTACGGGCGATTGCTTTCTGCAGCAGGAGCATTGCTGCATTTTTATCGGTAACCGAATTGCCAAGAACCCGCAATTCTTTTTCGGGCATTTTTTCGATGATGAAACGGATGAGTTCCGTTTTGGTCATTGTATCGAGCACCGCCCGTGCACCCGCATGCAGCTTTGCCCGCGCCACATCAGCATCGTCGGGTTCATTTAGCATCGCATCCAGCAGTACAGCTACCGCATGTTTGCAGTTCAATCCAACCGGGCACGAACAGGATATGCCCGGTTTGTGATCATGCCATTCAATTAAAACCCTGTATTTCCGGTTTCCCTCCACCACGGCCTGCAACGCCGTTTTGTTATTGTGGTAAGCCACTTCCAGCACCTGCCCGTTATCATAATATTCCTTTCCGCGCTGGTATGTTTTGAGGCCGAAGGTGTTTTTGAGGGTGGATTCGGTGAGGGAGTTGATGTATTGCGGGAGATTTTTGGCGGCGGGTGGCATTTATTTTTTGCTTTTGTACACTGCTAAGGTAGGGAAATGGGGGTGTTTTTTGTGGATTTTGGGGGCTTTGCGTGGGAAACGGACTGCACCCACCACTCGCCCCTTAAAAAATGCCTCAACTGCAGAACCCGGTACATTCCAAGGATAAAATGTTTCCGGGAGCGGAGGTGTATTGGGGCACAAGGTGGCTGGAATGAATGTACTGGTTGTTGAGGGCGTTTTTTTTGTTGTGCGGATGTTTTTTTGGTGCTGAGGATGCGCTCGAGGGAGTGCTCATGTGCATATAAAATCATTTGCGATAAAACGGGCAATGCGCAGAAAGATAAATGCCGATCCATTCGTGTGGCCGGGCTTTGCTGCTTTTAAATTCGGCGGTACGGTAGGTATATGCTGCAGTCAATGTAAAGAAACAACCGAATGTGGCAGAAACACCGGCATCAAGTTGCAGGCCAAGGTGATTTACCTGGTTTGACCGGAAGGTATGTGCTGAACTTTTTGTTTGTCCCTGCAGCGCTGCATTATAAAGAATGCCTTTTGGACGGATGCTTCCGAAAAGGTACAATTCACTGTTACGTATTTTAGCATTGTCATCTCCGCTGGCCTGCGACTGGGGTCCAAACGGGGAGGAGTTAAAAACAGCCCAGTTTGAACGGATGATACCGAAACGACCGGTAATGGTACTGCCAATTGCTGTAAAATGCCCCACGTTAATATCGCGCGAAAGAAAAACATCGTAAAGCACCCAGGGGCTGGACGCATTTCGGATCTTGTTATCCACTGTTATCAGCTTTTTAAACGACACATTATACTGGGCCGTAATTTCGCCACCGTCTGATATTTGGTTGTGCCATCCCAGCGGATCATACGGGCGGCAGGTGTCGCAGGTGCGTGTAAGTCCGTGTACCCACGTTTGTACATCACGTCCGATCATTGATCCGAAACTGCCGATTCCGAATTCGGTTGTCAGTGCATTCTCCCGCAGGTTATCAATACTTGTATGTGTGGTAGTTAACATGGCAATACATGCATAAGGTCTGTCGTCTGTAATCGGCGTTGTTACTTTCAGATCAACACCCCGCGGCGAAAACGCTGTAAACCCGATACGCATGCTGTGAAAATGGAATGCATTACTGTTATGAACCCGGTCAAGCGTAAAAAAGCGGTTGGTTGCGCGTTCCAAGAGGTTTATCCATGATTTTTCAACAAATGCCCCGCTGGCGGTAAAACCGAGGCCGCCGGTATAGTCACGGTCAAGATTACGCCCCTGTCCGAAAAGACCCATGAAAAAATCTTCGTCAAATAAGATCGAGCCGCCGGTAAAGCACCTTTCTCCTGTTTTTATGTTTATTGTTTGCTGCGCTGAAACCAGGTTGGCTGAGTTGCATAGCAATATGAAAAGCAGTGATCGTAAAAGCATCGTTGTGTTTTTAGAAATGAACCTGTAACTTATTTATAATTGGGCCAATCGGAATCGCATGTGCATACGCCACCTGCTGTATTTCTCCGCCATAATGCAGGGCAATGGCTTCCATGTTATTGCTGAACCACACAGATCCGCTGTCGCCTGCTGCGCAGAGGGCGTGGTTTACAGGTTGCCTGGCTGGATCGGTTCCGATCATTATTGTTTTGCGTAAAGTAAGCGCGATGATAATACCGTAGGTAACCCCGGTTGCAGCACCTGATTTCATTACAGGCGTTCCAATTACAGCCGTTGTAATCCCGTTTACAGGACCCGGAAGGCAATTAACCGGTTGCGGATGCAGTGGCCGTCCGCCGATCTCAAAAACGGCAGCATCAAGCCCCCGGTTTCCGTGTGAAAGTTTGCCGATACGGTTCTGCTGCTGATCAGCAACCCGCGAAGGCTGAACGATGGAATCACCGGGTTGTCCTACTGTTTTGAAAATACCTTTCGCAGCGAATAACACATGGTGATTGGTAAGCCCCATCGGTTTTCCGGTCGCATTATCAAAAACGATTGCGCCGAGTGTTCCCGAAATGTTAAGGCGGGTATTTGAAATAGCAAGTCCCCCGCATATTGCCGGGGCATACTGGTCAGCTGCAATACATTCCTGTTTTACCGGGTTTGATTCAATTACATCAACACGGATACCTTCGATTTTTGATGGAATAAGGTGTTTTTTCGGTAGTGTACCGGTTTCATGTTTTCGTGTTACATAAACCAGAATTGCGGGTTCGTTTTTTATCTTTCCTTTCCTGAAACAATAACCGATACCCAGTTCACGTACACCGGGATAACTCATCAGCTTCACGCGATTTCTGCGCAGGACGCGCATCAGTTCCTGCTGTTGTTTTTTTTCAAATAACTGAAGTGATTCCATCCTTGTTTTTTTTGACTGATATTCTTTCGCATTTTCATTATGCCCGCTGGCTTTGCCCGGATTACAAATCAGCCAATTAATTCACAGCTTACCGAACGTAGTAACACCGATGCCCCGGTTGTTCAGTTGCTGGCGCAGGTTCATCTCTTCGCTTATGGTGTAGAGTTCCTCGTTCATGCGTTTCCAGAAATAATCAATATCAATTCCGTGCAGTTCTTCTTCCTGCGGCCGGAAGTGTTTGTAGAACTGTTTGGGTGTCATGTTTTCACCACCTTCGAGGTACCCAAGATGAAACATCATTTCGGCGGTAAAGTCGGGTTGCTGATTTTCGAGTGCATTCAGCAGGCAGTTTATGCCTTTCACACTGGCCAGGTCGTATATCACATCAACGAGGCCGTGCGGCGAACGGATGTTTTTTTCAAGTGCCTTTATTTTTTTCTCCAGCATCCGGGGATACCTCGTTTCCCCGATACGTTTCATGAACCCGTTTTTCAATCCTTCCACGCCGACCCCGGGAAAATAAACGGGTTGTCCGTTGTCCGGGTGAATAGCACAGTTGGGCAATCCGGGCGTTCGGAACCAGGTAACGGGGCTACGGATCGGAATTTTGCGGGCATCGTAAATGTATTTCCCCGGAATGCCCCGGTAGGATGCGATGGTTTCAATAAACACATCATAAAAAGCGGGGAACATGTAGGGAATATTAAAATGACTGGAAATATGGTCAATCGGAATATCGCCCAGCAGTGTATCGAGCCGGGTGAGCTGGGCCAGCAGTTCGGCCTGCATATCTTTCGGATCCACTTTTTCAAATGGATAACGGTTTACATCCTTAAACAGCAGTCGGGGATTATCGCCTTTTGCGGTAAGGGAAGAAGCCTGTCCGAGCTGCGAACTGCCCGAAGTAAGGCTGAAATGCAGCCCGATTTCAAACAGTTCTTCCCCCGCCGCCGCGCGTTGCCTGCGCCAGGCCGCGAGTTTGGTAATGCTATCGGTGGAACGGTTGTGCGTAACAAATGCAGTTACCGTATTCACATGGCCTTCCGCAATGGCGCGGCTGATGCCTTTATCGATGAATTCGCTGGCACCGAAATCATCGGCGGTGAGGATTAGTTTTCCGGGCATTGGGATGGGTTGTTTTAATAGTTGTAATATAAAAATGGTTTTTGAGAATCAGTACGTGTTGCTGTTATTCAAAAATATTAAAATATGGATAATATACAATCCCTGAATATTTGCAGATCCCTTCACTTTGCAAGAAAAACAGGATGGTTTATATCAAATATTCGCCCCCAGTGTAGATGTTGGTTTTAATCTGCAAACAATTTTGCAAAATCAAAACTTTTGAAATTAATTTTGGTTGTTATTCCTACAGTAACCCGGTTATACCAGTATCGGTTATCCGTTGTGGCTTTGGGGCCGGGCAATTCGGCAAAAATGCCACCAGAAAAAACGCCTTTCCGGTTAAAGAAACTGGTGTTTAATCCCCAGGACCACGTGTTTTTATTATCCCAATCGTTTTTTTCGACAAAGTTGCCGCGGTAGTAGGCTCCGAATCCAATGAATGCGGAATCGAGCTGAAGAAAAATCATGGCATCAGCATATACCCTGTACTGGTAGTAACTATGGTACAGATTAGCCTGTTCGCTGACGAGGATTTTTTTGCTTTGTTTATCCGTCCGGTTCGAATCTGTAAATGTGGTTGTTGATTCCACTTCAAATGTTTCCAGTGAACTGTAGTTATCTGTTAATTCCCGATCCACCCGCACACCGGCAACAAGGCACTTTTTGTACGTAGCATCCGGATCAAGAATTTTGTAAACGTTAGCACCAACAAAAAAGGAACCACCTGCAAATGTGCGTTTCTTGTAGCGGTCGTTAAATGCACTGAATGACGGGTTAAACAAATAGAAACTCCGGCTGAAACGCTCGCCCCCGAGGTAAATCAGTTTGGAGCAGTTGTTTTTATCACTGAAGTTTTTAATGTTCTTGTATGTAGTTTCAATCGCCTGCGCAATTCCTTTATTTCTCTCAAGACGATTTTTGCAGGAGTCCATTTGAATGGAAACCTGTAGGTATAAGCGTGATTGTTCCGTATCATTTGGTTCGCTTTTTATCTTTGCTTTAATTGTGTCAATCAGTATAAGAGCTATAGAATCATTCTCCGTTTTACTAAAACGAATCATTGTTTTTTGGAGTGTAGTATCTTTCATCTTTTGTGCCATATTACCGATCTCGGTCTGATTCAGTTTTTTATTGCTATTGATCATTTCTTGCCTGTTTTCATTCGTTTCCCGGCTCATTTTGTAGCTGGCCTGATCACTTCCAAATCGGGGTTTGTTAATCTTCCACCCGATGATACCTGAGAGTTCTGTTGTAGGTACAATATATCCTTTGGAGAAAAACGCACCAGAGCCGGCACTGTTGGATGTATTCCCTTTGACATTAAAAAATAAACGTTGTGGTTTGGGAATATCAGCAGCATGCCGGTAAGAGTTAAGATAACGACTGGAGAACAGCCATGGTGTACCATACGTATAGTTGATTTCCAGTTTGGAATCTTTTGTTGTAAAAGCGACGTTACCCACGGGTAACAATACAGAACTTTCATTGTTCTTGTCGTCTCCTGCTTTTTGTGCTGTTGCTGTAAGGCAGCAAGCCAGGTAAATTATAGTTAAGATATAAAATGGATTTTTCATGATAGTGGTTATTTAAAAGTTATATGAATTAATGAATCCACCTTTTTTGTTTTTATCCAGATGGCCGGAAACCCCACCGGTAAAGTCGGATGTCTGAATCGGGCTGCCATCAACCCATACAAATAACTTCCAGGAGTTACCGGGGTGAGCCAGCGGACCACCTTTGCATTCAAAATCAATATCAAGCCGGCCGGTAATTGTAACCGGCAGGGTGTCGCTTTTTTTTAAAATGTCGGCAAATACAACATGTTCAAATACCAGTTTGGTAATGCTGATTCCCGGATCAGCAACTAATTCATAACGTACCAGAGCCATAGTGTGTTGGTTTTAGTTTTTTTTATATTAAGTTTGAATAAAATTTGTAATAAATATGATTGTATTTCAGGTTCAAATGTATAGTATCTGTAATTTCAGCCCCTACCTGAAAACCGGTATTTAATCCCCGGAAATCCGGGTGCCATTTAGGAATACCTTGTTTCATATTTGCACCAGACACCAACACTGCAAAACATGGCAACCAAAAAAACAATCCGTACAACTGATGAATTACACGATTACCTGCGTGAAAACATGGCACTGCTGAAGACGACAACTGATGAAGCCTCCATTGATAAGGCAATTACCAGTGTCAGCATTGAACAGCCTGCTTTTATAAAAGACATCTGGATTTACCGCATGGTAGTAATCTGCCTCAGTGTGGTTATTCTCGGAGTTGTGACCGGGGTAATTATTATCTCAACACAGCATAAAACGGAGGAGGATATAAATAAGCATATTCCTGTGGTATTGGTATCGCTTATTTCAACCGCTGTAGGTGCGCTGGCTGGGTTGCTGGCACCATCGCCTGGGCAAAACAGAACCTAGATGTAAATCAAATATATACTAACAATTAAAAACAACAAACAACATGTCTAACTTCAGACTTGACAAAATTAAGTTATCAAAGGTTGCAGGAGTTGATGAATTCAGGGTATCCGGGATATTTAACATTAACGGAAACGGTAATTATCAGACTGTGATTGGGAACTATGAACCACTGGAAAAGGAAATGATTATTAATCTTGACCATGTTGCTCCTGGAAGTAAGGTTGAATTTAACTATCCGATTATAGATTTTGGTGCATATGGAAGAAAAGAATGGCTTACATTCTTGTTGAATGAAAAAGTTAATGTTGGCACTGAAGAAAACCCGGTTGTTATTTCACGATTGTCAGAAGTTGCCGGAATTACAATTAAAGACACCGATTACCCACCACCTTATGTTTCTAAACCGGTAGAGTTTGTGGATGAATCAGATAGACAAAAAGAATTTTCACAAAAGTTTTTTATTGAATGGATTGAGTTTGAACGTGAACCTGAACCGAACAGTACACTTTTCAGAGTTAAATTTCAACTAAGTTATCAAGATGAACAATGTTATATTATTACAAATTTAAGTGTAAAAACAGATCTGGTACAGGACGATGTTAACGTGTTATTTATTGAAATGGCTGCTCCGGTAATTTGTCCGGAGCAGGATCCGACTCAGTTATACCGCATTATTAATTACCCTGAGGTTGGGCAAAATCCGATTTTATTAAATTTATCATCATTCGGTAAGCGAGGTTTGCCGCTGATACTAAATGACTATTCGCTGGTAACACCAAGTCAATGGGCAATTATTGCATTAAAAAAAATGTTGTTTTTCGTGAATTAATTTTCAAAACCGGAATTGCACTACCTTCCCATAGTGCAATTCCGGTATTCATAAATGTATCGCATAGCTATTTCATTACTGTTTTTCTTCTTTCCGTGCGCCCTCTCTGCCTGGAACTGCGACAGCCTGCTGCTAAAATGGAGTGCTGAAAATGAAAAGCCATTAAATGAGCGCAAAACAGCATTACAGGTAATTATCCAGAAAGCATTAACGTTAGATAATTGCAGTTGCCTTTCGAACAGTTACCGGCGCATGGGTACATTGATGAAAGACGTGGGGCAACTGGATTCTGCGGTAAAGGCCTACCTGCTTGCAGTAAAGTTTGCAAAAAAGGCGAACGACGGACAGAGCCTCGCATCCGGATACAACCAGCTCGGTGCAATTTATTACCAGCTCGGAAAAAATAAACAGGCGTTTGATTACTTTCAGCAGGCATTCAAAGCCAACGAGCAGGAAGATAGTAAGCGCGGGATGGCCGATGCCCGAATAAACTGTGCGTTTGTCCTATTTGATGAAAACAAACTGGAGGAGGCCGAAGCGTTGTGTCTGGAGGGAATGGCCTTGCAACGCAAGAATTTGGATACAAATGAAATCGGTGCAAATTATGCATTACTTGCTGCTGTTGCTGTCCGTCGCAAACAGCAAG
This sequence comes from Chitinophaga pinensis, assembly GCA_943372645.1. Taxonomy (GTDB): domain Bacteria; phylum Bacteroidota; class Bacteroidia; order Palsa-965; family Palsa-965; genus VBWE01. The sequence continues at coordinate 49,980 of CALRZN010000027.1, forward strand.
ACTTTGCGGCCCGTTATTTTCGGATTGCACTGGAGATGGAACAGGCTGCGAAACAACCGAAACGCCTGGTGCCTGTATTTAGCGGCTGGGCGCAGTTCTGCGTAACACAAAACCGGTATGATACGGCGGTGCATTATTTCCGCAAAGCGTTTCAACTGGCCACTGATTATGGGTTGCTGCGCGAACAGGAGGAAACCTCGAAGCAGTTGGCTTACCTCTATGCCCGGCAGGGACTTACGGATTCGGCATTTGTTTATCTTGATTCGAGCTGGAAATTTCGCGATTCACTGTACAAAGCAACCATGGTATTAAACACGTTGGAAATGACCGAACGTTTCCGTGCTGATCAGAAAGAAGAACTCCTGCTCCACGAAAAAGCACTCTCCAACGAACGCCTCCTCGTAATCATCCTATTACTCGTCCTGTTATTTGTATTTGCAATTGGTGTTGTATTCCTCCTGCGCACCATCATCCAACGCCGCAAACTGCGCGAAAAAGAAACGGCCCTGCAAAGTGCCAATGCCATGCTCGAAGGACAGGACAACGAACGCGAACGGATTGCCCGCGAATTGCACGACAGAATCGGTTCCATGCTTTCGGCGGTGAAACTGCAGTTCAGCTCCATGGAAGAACAGTTTGAAGTGTGGAAGCTCATCCAGCGTGAATCGTACACGAAAGCCTTGCAGATGCTTGATGATACGTATGAAGAAGTGCGGCGCATCTCGCACGACCTTGATACCGGGCTGCTGAGCCGTTTCGGACTGCGTACGGCCATGCGGCAGTTGGTACAGGTCATCAGTTCCACCAACAAACTGAAAGTGGTTTTTATTGATAACGACCTTGATCCGTTATGTTACAAACCGTATGAAACCGATCTCTACCGCATTACGCAGGAACTGCTCAGTAATACCATCAAATACGCCGGTGCATCGGAAGTAAGCATACAACTCAGCCGTTCAGATAACAAATTGATTTATTCGTACGAAGATGATGGAGCCGGTTTTGATAAAACCCAATTGGATAAAGTTTCAGGTATCGGTTTCAAAAATATTTTTCATCGTATTGCCCGCAACAACGGAACCTGGCAACTGGAAACCAGTCCGGGCTACGGACTTAACCTGATTATTGAACTGAACTGCCATGAAGGAAACACGGGTAATAATAGCTGACGATCACCAGTTGTTTGCCGACGGCCTGCTGACGATTTTACAGGAGCAGCCCGGTCTGCGCATTATTGATACGGTGCGCGACGGGCATGCGTTGCTGCGCAGTTTGCGCTCAAACAAGGCCGAACTGGTGTTGCTTGATCTGTCCATGCCCGGCATGAATGGATTGGATGCTGCGAAGCACCTGCGCACCGAATTTCCGGACACCGCCATCCTGGTGATTACGATGAACGATTCGACAGACATCCTCGTTTCGTTGATGGATCTGGGGGTACAGGGCATCGTATTCAAAAACACAGGCAAAGCCGAACTGCTGCAGGCCATTACAACCATCATCTCCGGAAACCGCTATTTCAGCCAGGAAGTTACTTTACAGCTGGCGCTTGGCTTCAAGCAAAAGCCCGAAGATCCGTGGCAACTCACCAAACGCGAACGCGACGTACTCCAGTTAATTTACGAAGGGCTGACGACGAATGAAATTGCTGAAAAACTGTTTATCAGTCCGCATACGGTAGAAACACACCGTAAGAACTTGTTTATCAAAACGGGTTTCAACAAAGCGCAGCCTCTTATTAACGAAGCCATCCGGCTCGGTTACCTGAAGAGCGGGGAGGGGTTGTAGGCGGAATTCATTTACCACCGCCGGTTTTCAGCAGCAACTCTTTTTTGTTTTTCTGCAGGTATTCATCATCAGGATATTTTAGCAGAGCCTCTTCCGTAGCAGCAAGAGCTTCTTTATACCTGCCTAGTTTGTTAAAACAAATGATGATATAATGGCGATAAACAATCCAGTCGTAGATTTTAAGTGCATGTTGCATATCGGGCAGACAGGCGTTGTAGTTGCCCAGCGCATTGCAGTTAATACACCCCCGTGCAAAATAATACCTGGCCTGCGTGGTGTCAAGCGATATGGCTTTCGAATAAAAAGTTAGGCACGTGTCAAAACCGATTTTGTGCGAACTAAGCCCATGCAGGTATTTATTCCATGCTTCGCCAAGATAGTACCAGAATATTGCGGAATCGGGATAAAGCGCGGCGGCCTGCTGCATTTTTTTGAGGGTCAGCTTGCGGTACCTGGAGGCTTGCTGTGTATCATTATTGTAATAATACACCTGCAGTTTATCATAAGCCGGAAAATAAAAGGAATCAATACTGATCGCTTTGTGATCATCGAGTGAAGATTTATAATGATTGGCTTTGCCCTGGTACATCCAGGTGTCTTTTGCACGCCTGAAATAATAATACGGAACGCTGTCGTTAATAGCAATGGCTCGGGTCCAGTTGGCTACCGCACTGTCAAGGTTGCCGATGTTATCCCAGCTCCAGAGGTCGGCACGCATGGCATAAAGTTCCGCTTTATCAGGAATTATACGGCACATCTCTTCCAGTGTTTTTATTGCGGCACTGTCACGGTTTTCTTCCCGCTGCTGCTGATATTGCTGCCCGAGCTGGTTGTACCGGGCAGCCTGCTCCGGTGATACCTGGGCCGAAAGTGCCTGGGCAATAATACATCCGAGAATAAAAATTTCGATACGCTTTTTCATGCGTATAAAGTAGTTATCCGGGTACATGATATATGCAAAAAATGCTAGATTTCTTCATGGAGCAAAACGCGCATTGTTTTGCCTGTATGGCGGTGTTTTATCCACAGTCGTAGCTCGCTGATACCGGGCATAGGCGCACCTTTATTGTTTTCACTGAGCCGGAGTAACTGCCCGTGAAATGTTTCGAACGCTTTGTTTTTCTCCGGTTCATCTGTCCCCAGCAGTTTCCGTATAAACTTTACCACTGCGGCCTCATACGCAAACCACGCCTTACGCTGTCGCAGATACCGTTCGGTATTGATGAGTTCGTATTCGAGCAGGTCGTGTTTATTCAGTTCATACAGTAGCACGAGGCGAAACAGGCGGGCCAGGTGTTGTATGTCGTGCCGGTGATCGGTTTTCGGTTGTTCAATAATGGACACCAGCCATTTTTCGGCCTCTTTCCATTCGTGCAGGATAAACCAGGCCATCGCAATGTTGATACGGAAGGACAGTTCACGGGCCTTGTTTATTTTGTTTTTGTAAGTAACGAGTCCTTTTTCAATTTCCTGCACATTTTTTTTCAGGTGTTTCCATTGCCCGCTGTTCATCAGCAGCAGGAGTTCGGCAAAGGCGGCTACCTGGAACTGTTCTGCTTCTTCTTCGGCGGTGCGGCAGGTGCTGTTTTTCAACATGCTGATGAGTGTTTCCACGCGATCGTTCTGTTGCTGCAGTTGGTACACGTTAATGCTGTTGGCGAGCATTTTTTTATAAAGCAGGCGTTCCGAATCTTTCCGTTCCGGGTACTTGTCCCATAACGCACACAGCAGGTCGTAACAGGTGCCAGCCTGCGCATAGTTGCCGGTGCGGGTATGGTACAGCCCCATGGCCGAAAGGCGCTGGTAGTTGTATGTAAAACTTTTACCGGGCAGCAGTTCGGGCGTTTCCTTTATCCAGTCGGGCAAACTGTTATGCGGGGTTGCATCACCGGCATACATGTTTCTGCGGGTAAGGGCAAACACGTGGTTGCGCACGGCGTTCAGTGCAGTTTCTTCATCGAGCAGCCGCAGTACGGCGACCTGCGCGTTGTGGTTCTGTTCCAGTTTTTCCAGTTGCCCCTGTGTTTCTTTTTCTTTAATGATCTGGGCTTCCTGCTGAAGTATTTCGTGCATCAGTTGACGGCGTTCGTAACGGTCGGCGAGTATAGCCGCTTTTTTCAGCAGGTCGATACTTGAATCATAGAGCCGTTTCTCGAAAAGGAATTCGGCATCAATCAGGTATTCCCTGATTTTTGTATCAACACTCCGTTCATCGTGATACACCCGCATGGCCAGCAGCACCGTGCGGAACAGGGCCGAACGATCACCGGCTGGAACGGTTTTTACTTGTTTTTCTGCCGCGCCTGCATCGCCCCCCGGTTTGCCCGAGAGGCTGCGGAACAGTTGCAGCTGTTTGTTGTTGCCATCGCTGTAATGCCGCGTAATAAAAAGCGTGATGTACCGCTTTTCGGTGGTCGTCAATGCCTGCAGTAATTCAATTAGCGGGTCTGTTTTGTGGATGGCCATACCTTAAAACACTGAAAATCAGTTGCTCGGTTCTGTTTTTTTGAATCTTTGACCTCCAAAATAACAATAAATATTGAGTTTTTTTTGACCGGGAATGATTCGTTCTTTGAGGAAAAATAAGTTAAACCTAAAAAACAAAAGATTATGGCACTTCCTTTTTCTATCAGCAAAACAGATGCAGTAATTGTATTAATGAATCGTTGCAAACAAATCGGGATATATTCAAAAGCCTCCAATGCTATTGTGGCTGCTTTTAGTCTGAAGAACAGTGTATCCGGGACGATATGCCGGGTCGGTTTGTGGGCTGACGCTTCAACAATTTATGCAGACTGGGCACCAATCCCAGGTAATACAGTTGAAACAATTAATGTTGATTTTGGTAACTCAGATGGCGATATCTGGAATGATGATGGCAATGTAGTAATCGGAATAGGAGATATGCGTGATGGGTATGCGTACACAAAGCGATATAACCTGAAAAACGTTGGACCAAAAGGTTTTGTAATTGCACATGCAAATGATAATTCGTTAAATATTTATTCAACAGTAGCAGGTGTGGATACAGATATAACTATTTCACTCAATTCATGCTCATAATATGCCCAGTAACGCTATTTTCAGTAACCTGGGTCGTATTAAAAGAATCCTCGTATTCTCTATCAAGCAATATAAGTTTGATGTAGGCCCTCATGCTTCTCATGCTTTATTAAAAATACTTGATGATCTGCATGATATTAATAAATTAATACAAGATCAGAAATTCAAGCTGGTAGTTTCTTTCGATTATGAAACAAAAGACAAATTACCAGATCTTGATTTAAATGAGAATGTACTTTTTGTTGCTGCGGCAAACTCGGACTGTTCAATTAACACGAAGTGGACACAGGATACATTTCATATTGTACCTGTTGCTGACGGATCTTCGCTCATTCGGTATAACACAAAAGGTACAGCTGTGATGAGTGACTGTCAGCGAATTGCTTTGGAAGACTTAGGTGTCTTTTCAGCAACAGAGCCGCTTGACAATATTTTTGATGGAGGTAATGTAATGCGGGGCAGGGGGATGGATGGGAAAGATTATTTGTTGGTTGGAATTAAAAAATATTGCAATTATGAAACACCCGAATTAGAGAGAGACTTTATGGTTGCGAAGGAAAATATTTTTCGGATAGACCTGCCTTGTTTTTACCATAAAAAACGGGAGCATTTGTTGTTCCATCTTGATTTATTTGCGGCAATAATAGGGAAATGTCCGGGAGGTCGTTTTTTGGGGAAAGAGGTCTTGTTTATTGCTAAGGGATATGATACAGACGGCGATGCAAACTATGGATTCAATAAATGCATGCGCAAAATGTTTAAAAATCTGAACAAAAATGCCGGTGATAAGTTTTTCGCAGTAGAAATTCCCATGATTATAATTCAGATTGGTGATAATAAGCCATTTGCATATTCATTTTGCAATTGTATTGTTGAGAATTATTTAGATGAAGACCAGAAGCACGTTCTCAATGTATATTTCCCGCGGTTTAAAGAAAGAGTGCAGAACGATTATGATAATCTGAAATCAAATGAAGAAAAAGAATTATTTGAAAATCAATTGGAGAAGTTTGTTAACCTGCTGATACCGGAAACCCAAAAGCAGAATATCTTCAATCTGGCCGCTTTGAAAGTTTTTGATGCTCAGGAATTGAATGCCATAATGCCAAGTTTGGATCGAAAAGTCAAAACCAAAATCCAGGTTGAAGTCATAGGGCAATGGGTGAAAGAACAACTGGAAGAGGTGGGAGAAAAAATCGGTGCCAATGTGAAACATATCGCAATCGATTATGAAGATGAAACACGGCTCCGAATGGGAGCCCTGCATTGCCGGGTAAAAGTAATTGAACGGGATTGTGTAAATATAAACCTGCCCGGAACAACCACCTAATTAATATAAAATGTGTAGCCTGCAGTTTCCGGCATCACCCGGACAGGCGAAGCCATGTCCAAAAAAAACAAAACTGATGAAAAAGAAAACACCACAAAACCTACACGTCTGCATTGACAAAACGATTGCTGCGCCGCAACTGATGAGCCTTTACCATGCCACGGCAGAGCGTACTGATAACATGGAATCTATTCACGACCTGCTTGGTGAATCGCAGCCCCTGCGCCATGCGCTGCGCAATGCACGCATGTACAAATCGGCCGATCACCTGAAAGAACTGACCGTAAGCGACAGCACCCTGGCTGCACGCATGACGGCCGTGATTTCGAAAAAATGGGCAAATGGCCGCACCCTGCGCGTGCGTTTTCTCGGAGGTTCGGAACATCTGCGCCTGAAAGTGATACGTTATGCGCAGGAATGGGAACGGTATGTAAACCTGCGGTTCTTTTTCGTGGACAGTGGTCCTGCCGAAATCCGTATTTCGTTTACACCAAACATCGGATCGTGGTCGTATGTGGGAACGGATTGTCTGCTGATCACGAACCAACAGGAGGCAACCATGAACTTCGGATGGTTTGATGAACAGACACCGGAAGAAGAATTCAGCCGCACCATTTTGCATGAGTTCGGGCACGCCATCGGTAACATCCACGAGCACCAGCATCCTAAAAACAAAATCCCCTGGAACAAACCGGCGGTGTATGCTTTTTATGCGCAGCAGGGGTGGAGCCGCACCGAAGTGGATCATCAGGTGTTTGCCCGTTACGAAATAAGTACCACCAGTTTTACGGCTTATGATAAAACATCCATCATGCATTACCCGATTCCGCCCGAACTGCTCACGAATAAAAAATATGCGGTAGGATGGAACACCAATCTGTCTGCAACCGATATCGCATTTGCACGCAGCAGTTACCCGAAACCATAAGTTCAACAATAAACAAACTACACACCATGAAAACGATCCGCATTTTATCGGCCTGTTTCTGCATCGCAATTGCATCGCAAACAAGTACAGCCCAAACACCGGCACCACCACTGTCAGCAGCCACCACTCCTGTTGCCCCGGCGTCTGCTGCAACAGGAACGACACCGCTTACAACACCTTCCGGAACCGTTTCGTTAACAACACCTGCGACCACGGTTCAGCCGGTTAGCGCTGGAACAGGAGCTGCTACCGGTAAAACGGAAGCGACTGTCTGCGCCCCGATCTGTTATCCGCAGGAAATGCAGGCGACGGGAATCATACTCGTTTATCTGCCACCTGTACTTCTGTTGCTCATCCTTATTTATTTATTCCGCCTGGTAAAAAAGGGCGTGATCAAACTCAGCGACCTGCTGGCAGAGAACAACCTGCCCGATAATCACCCGGCTACTGCCACCGGTGCAGCAAAACTACAGGACGAAAAAATGAAAAGTATGCAGGCCATGAAACAGATGGGAATTTCCCCAAGCCTGGATGGTGTAACAGAAACGACTACCGAACCGGTTACTCCCCCGCAAAGCACCAGCCGCGTGGTATTGCTCCTCGCAGGTCTTGCTGCTGTCGTTATCGCAGTGGTTTTATGCAGCTATGCAATCTATTCGTATCAACGGTTCGGAAACGCACCCGACTGGGATAAGTTTACCGGCATCTTAATCACGCTCGGTATAGGCGTTACGCCATATACGGTGAAACAGGTGTTTAAATAAAATCAGAACAGAAAAACAATTAAGCATCCGGGGAAGCCGAAAACCGGGGAAGAGAGTAGGTGAGCGAAAAATCAAACAAATGAAAACAAATGAAAACAAAACTGGTAATCATAGCTTGTGTTATAGTACACTTGCTCAAAGCACAACATATTATCGAATATGATTTTGTTGCTGGAAATTCATTGTCGTTAATAAAGCATCAGGACTCCGAGTTTAAAACAAGAACAACAGTTGAAGCTGGCGAAAGTTGCACTTTCATGATTAAAAATGTTAATACCTTTCTTTACAAAGTAGAGGTAAATGGAAATGTTGTAGATCTCCACGGAGAACCACCGGAGGCGTTTGTGTTTTTTTTTAATGCGAAAAATTTTGCTAATTTATCAGGTAATCTGACATCTCAAGAATTAGTAGAATCAAATATGAAAAAAGATTCTTTGCAGAGGAATGATTCGATTTCTCCCTCAGAGATATATCAGGAATATCTCGATAACATATATGATGCTCTGGTCAAACTCGAACAATGGAAAGTAAAGTATGATGGACTAATGAATATTGTTCAGACAGACGGCTTGACAGGAGATTCTATAATCTATTTGGTAAATCAATACATTGGAAATAAACAACCATTGACAATTATTGAGAAGGGCTCAGAAGATTTACAAACTGTTGAAAAGGTAATAAGCGAATTTCTAAAAGCGGCTGAAAAAATGAAAGCCGCAAATGCTAAGGTTGGTAAAAATGAAGAAATAGTAATATCTGATGCTATTCTGGACGATGATCTGAAAAGAATAAAAGAGTTATCTGAAAATATTCAAAAATTCAACTATCCCGCCTTTTTCAATAAGTTCAGTATTCTTCTAAAACAGGCAACTAATCCCAAATCCTATTATGTTAATTCTGTGCCTGTGTTTGCATCTCAGGATTATATTAAATTCCATATTTCAATCACACCAAGAGAGGACCTAAAATATGCACAGCTTCTCCAGGCAATTGAATTTGAATATCCAATTCGAGTTACAAGGGGAATAAAAATAGACTATAGTACTGGGCTTTTTTTCTCATTCGATGAGGCCCGTGGGAGAACTTATCGGCTCGATCCATTGAGCGGTGATACTGCATCCGTTTTTGTAATGCATAATACCCCTAACGCAGTGGCACTGCCAGCATTAGGTGCTGCTATTCACGGTTCATGGCGATTTAATCCAGCTTTTGCAGCAGGAGGAATGCTTGGCCTGGGATTAAACTCAACAACAATTACAGATGCTAATTTTTATGTTGGCTTATCCGGTATTTTTGGATGGGAGGAACGATTTATATTAAATGCAGGGTACGCATTTAACCGGGTTGACTATCTGAAAGAGAATTATTATGTTGGACAAGTACTAAATAAAAATGCAGTTTCAGCAAATGAGCTTACAGCTAAAACGCTTCGGGGCGGGTTATTTATAGGGTTAACATTTAATCTTTCAAATAAAAAGAAAGAAGGCGATGCGACTGGTTCAAAATAAATGAGCCTTGAATTTAAATTGCGAAATTCGGATAATAAAAACAAAAAAGAGGCAACCACCGGGAAGCCTCTTTTTGTTTGTAACGATAAACTGCCAACCGCCAATGCCCGTTGCCACTGAAATAAAGCACCACGCGAAGCGTAAAACAGTTACTTCTTAATCCGTATCTCCACCCGCCGATTCTTCCTGCGCCCAGCCTCATCAGCATTCCCCGAAACCGGATCGCTCATCCCCTTGGGGATGAGTACCAGCAACTCCGGCGGAACGCCTTTGCTGAGCAGGTACGTTTTAACCGCTTCGGCGCGGCGTGCTGAAAGTTCCTGGTTGAACTGCTCGGAACCTTTGGCGTCGGTGTAGCCGTAGATTTCGAAGCGCAGGTTCGGGTTGCGGTTCATGTATTCGGCGGCGCGGTCGAGTTCTACGCGGGCTTCTTCGTTGAGGTCGGCTTTTTCAAATTCGAAATACACGGTGTTGAATGCAGCTGCGTTGTTCGTGTTGTTGCCGGCAACCACTTCGGGATAGATTTCGGTGAGGTATTGCAGTACGAGGTCTTTGCGCGGATTTACCTTATCAAGCGTGGTTACAAAGCCGAGGCGTTGCACGTTATCGCCGTTGGTGCCGGCGGCGGCATCCACATCAAACAGCGCGGTGGTCATTTCAATCTGCTGCCCGGTGATGCCGCGCAGTTCATTGGCAACAAACGCATAGCTGATTTCCTGTACGCAGTTGTCGAGTTTGGTTTCGGCGGGTATGCTGATGCTTGTTTTGGCCGGTTTGTAGCCATCGCGCTCGAGGCTGATGTCGTACGTAACGCCCGGCTCAAAGTTGAACAGCGCAAATCCTTCAGGTGTAAATTCGAGCAGTTTTTTGCGGCCGTTCTGCGTGTTGGTGTACCATACGCGGGCATTGCTTACCGCTTTGCCGTTGTCGGAAATGTGGATGGTCATGCGGTGCGTCTGTTCAATTTTTGCAATCGCATAAATGTCCAGGTCGCCGAGCGTGTTGTGTTGCATGGAGGCGTAGTAGCCGCAACGGTCGCCCGCGGTACAGGGCACAAAAAACAGGTCGTCGCCGCCGTTGTTAATCGGGTAGCCGAGGTTTTCCGGTTTCATCCATTGGCCGTTTTCATTCGGACTTTTGAACACATCGAAACCGCCCATGCTGTTGTGTCCTTCCGATGCAAAATACAGTGCCTGGTTATCGGCAGCCACATACGGCGATTCTTCATCATACGGCGTGTTCACATTCGGACCGAGGTTGATGGGTACGCCCCAGTTGCCGTTTGCTAATTTTTCGGCGCGGTAAATGTCTTTGCCCCCGAATCCGCCGACACGGTCGCTTACAAAATACATCGTGTTTCCGTCCGGGCTGATGCACATGCTGGGCTCGTGCGAGCTTTTACCGTCAATCTGTTCGTGCATGCGTTTGGGGCGGGTCCATTTGCCGTTTTCATTTACGGTGGCCTGCCACATGTCGCTGTAGCGGTAGATGTACAGTTTCTGCCCGTCGGGCGAAACGGCGATGGAACCGTCGTGATCGTGTGTGTTTATTTCCGAAACGTTTTCGGCCTTCGTAAACAGGTAACGCAGCGGACCTTTGCGTTTCATTTTGTACGACGTATCTAATTTACCGGCGCTGGTCCATGCCCCGTTTTCGCTCATGTTGCGCGACATATACACATCTTCAAAATAATGGCCTTCATCATCCATATTGCCACCGGTGGTGCCTTTGCGTTTCGAGGTGAAGAGCAGGAGCTGATCGCCCGACGTAAATACCGGTGCGTAATCGGGGTAGGGAGAATTTACATTGTCGCCGAGGTTTTCCACGCGCACGGCTACCGGTGTGCCCATCAGTTTTTTTCCGTTTTCGCAGGTTTCGATGAGGCGGTTCATGCTTTTGATGCCCTCGGGGGTATCCATTTTTTTACGCAGCTCCTGGTAACAGCGGATGGCGTCGTCGAACCGGTTGTTCATCTGGTACGTTGTACCTGCATAGTACCACATTTCTTCGGTGGCGGTGGTACCGGCCATTGCAATGGCTTTTTCAAACCAGGGCATGCTGCTCATTTTGCCGGTCTGCGAATAATACAGGCACACGCCCATCTGGAAATGCAGGATGGCATTGTTCGGGTACTGCGTTATCAGTTTGGTGAGTATGGGTTCGGCGCGGTCGTATTCTTCGAAGAAGAAAAACTCCTGCGCTTTGCGGAATACTTTCCGGTCTTTGCGTTCGATGCGTTCCTGCTTTTCGGCGGGGGCTGCAACAGCGTGCAGGGCTGTTCCGAGAAGCAAAGCAATAAGAAGGCGTTTCATGGGCGGTCGCTTGAATTACAAATATAAAGGAAACCGCAGCAGCGGTGCAACTCTTTGATTTACAATTACGAAAATAGGGCAGGAGCGGATGCGGTGCAAGTGCATACACCGGCAGAAATCGGCTTTCCGGCTGTTTTATAGGATCATTTATATCAGGCATCTTACATATAGTTGGCAGTGGCAGGCAGCAGTGGCAGTCGGAAGGAGTTTCAGAAGATGAATCTGTTCCTTACGAAAACACGACTGCCACTGCCAACTGCTGCTGCCAACTCAGCTTACACGTTATTTTATGATTACCGGGGTTTGTATGCTGGCTATTTAATACGATCTGATTTCCGTCTCAACTCCGGCACCTGAAATTCATCCAATAAAACCGCGGTTTCGTCGCAGGAAAACCGAAAAGTGCATTTGAAATCCGATTTCCTGCCGGAAGCTGGTAGGAATTAAAAAAGAATGTTCTTACCTTGCACTACACCTTTTTAATGCTACATCTAAAACAAAATTGCATGAAAAAACTGTTATTCCTTGCCGGGATGGCCAGCTTCGGAGCTGCGCAGGCCCAGTTTCAGTACGGCGTAGAAATGCCTTCGCCGGACGGGGGAACTGTTGTTGTTGAGAAAAACAAAACGTTCGCCATTACCCGCCCGTTCAGTGAACTGGCTAAAGAATTTCCTGCTATTGAAGGCGAAGTAAAAGCCCAGCAGGAAGAAGCGTTTGAGTCGAAAAACAAAAAACGCCCGACGCACACCCTCGAAAACCCGAACGCGTTACCGGTTGGTGACGATCCGCTGGCTTCGCAGGGCTACAACCCGATGCACGCTGCCGCACCTATCGGTGCCAACTGGCAGGCCCTTTCCGGTTCCGGCTACCCGCCCGATCCGTCTGGCGCTGCTGGCCCGAACCATTATGTGCAGGCTGTAAACACCCAGTACCGTGTTTACGACAAAACCGGCACACCGCAGGCCAACGCGGCCAACCTGAGCAGCCTCTGGAGCGGTTCTACTAACGACGGTGACCCGATCGTGCTGTACGATAAATATGCCGACCGCTGGTTCATCAGCCAGTTCCAGGTTTCAGGCAACGAAATCCTGATTGCAGTTTCTACCACTTCAAATCCGACCGGTTCGTATTATACCTGGACTTTCGTTCCGCAGTCCGGATCGTTCCCGGATTACTTCAAGTTTTCGATCTGGCAGGACGGTTATTACATGTCTGCCAACTGGAACGAACGCACTGTTGTATTCGACCGCACCGCGATGCTTGCCGGTAACTCTACCGTAAGCATGATTGTTAAAGCCATGCCGACCACACCGTCGAACGGCTTTTTCCTGCCGATGCCTTCGGATGCTGACGGACAGCTTCCGCCCGCAAACACACCGTGTTATTTCTTCTCGTTTGAAGATGACGGCTGGAGCTCTTCGAACACCGATGCGATCCGCATCTATGCCATGACCACCAACTGGACTACACCTTCTGCAACTACCATGACATTGGTTACCACACTGCCGACCACTGCATTTAATGCTGTATTTACGACATCGTGGACCGACGTTCCGCAGCCGGGTTCGAGCCAGAAGCTTGACGTTATTTCGGGCATCATCCAGTACCGCGCACAATACCGCCGCTGGGTAGGCTATAACACCGTACTGCTTTGCTGGCCGGTTAAAGTAACAGGTCTCCAGGCCGGTATCCGCTGGGTAGAACTGCGTCAGACAGGCACTACCTGGAGCATTTACCAGGAAGGCACTTTCGCACCTACCGCTGATTATTACTGGATGGGTTCCATGGTAATGGACGACAACGGCAGCATCGGTATGGGATATAACATTTCCAATTCCACCAACATTTCGCCTTCGCTGTACTACACCGGCCGTCTTGCAACTGACCCGCTGGGCCAGATGACAGTTACACCGGTTCAGGCTGTTGCAGGTTCAGGTGCACAAAGCGGTATTGAGCGCTGGGGTGATTATGCCCAGGCTTCGCTCGATCCGGATGGTGTTACCATGTGGTACACCGGTGAATACCTCACCAGCGGTGCAAAACGCACCCGTGTGTTCTCGTTCACCATTCCGAGCCCGCTCGATGTGAAACCGGCTACACCGGAAGAAGCACCGTTCTATAACGTATACCAGCAGAACGACCAGCTGATCGTGAACACCAAAAACATGCCGAACAACAACGAAGTAGTGGTTGACCTGTTCGACATCACCGGTAAACAGATCAGCGGTGCTACCCTGCAGCCGACCGACAAAGGCATCAATACCACCATCAATGTAAACAATCTTGCTGACGGCACGTATCTTGTACGTATCGGTAACAAAGATTTCCAGAAAGTGGTTAAAGTAATTGTTGCTAAGTAATCGTTTTATGAAAAAGATATTGTTTGCACTTACTGTTGTTGCTTTTACGCTCGCTTCCTGCAAAGGCAAGAAAGACGTAAATAACACGTCCGACTCGTCGGATAAAACAGCCACAACAGCTACGGTTACACCTACCGATACGGCAAAAAAGGTAATCACACCGGCTTATTCCGATCCGGACACCGTGGGCGCACAAACCTCGCCCGATCCGAACGCCAAGATGACGCTGGGAAAAGTATCGCACAAGTACATTAAAGGTGGCTGCACATCGGTGCTGCTCGTAGCTAATGGAAACAGCGAAGAAGTACTTATTCCCAAAGACAAACTGGCGAAGGAGTTTGATGTGGACGGAATGTCCGTACGTTTTGATTACCGCGCACTGCGCATGCCCAATCCAAGCGGCTGCACTACCGGCAGGGTAATTGAAGTGCTTAAAATGGTGAAAGCCCAGTAAGGTTTTCCGTTAAATACAGAACGGCTGCTGTTGCAAAACAGCAGCCGTTTTTTTTGTTCTTCATCCTATGGCTATTACAGCGATGTTCGTGTTGCATTAACCACTAAGGCCACAAAGGCATGCACAAAGACCACAACGGGAAACTTTGTGTCCTCGTGAAAACCTTTGTGTGTGTGCAGGAAAACGGGGTGGCCTTTGTGGTTAAACCGAAGTGATAGCACAGTTCCAGGAACTGAATAATCAAGCGTTTTAATTGCCGGCCAGCTTATGCTGTCGTACCACATCGTATAAAATAATACCCGCCGCCACGGAAACATTGAGTGAACCGATTTCACCGGCCAGCGGAATTTTTGCACGCACATCGCAGCGTTTCAGGTACTCTTCCGAAATACCGTCTTCTTCCGAACCCATAATGATGGCCAGCGGCCCGGTGAGGTCTGCCTCGTAATAAAAGCTGTCGCACTTTTCGGTGCAGGCCACCAGGCGCAGTCCCGATTCGCTGAGGTAAGCGAGTGTTTCCTTCAGGTTGTTTTCACGGCATACCGGAATTTTATGCAAAGCACCGGCGGAGGTTTTCATGGCATCGGCATTTACCTGTGCCGCACCGCGCGCGGGAATGATGATGGCATGTACCCCCGCACACTCTGCCGTACGTGCAATGGCGCCGAAGTTGCGCACATCGGTGATGCGGTCGAGTACGAGCAGCAGCGGCGTTTCGCCTTTCTCATAAATGGCGGGAAGCACATCTTCAATATGGTAAAACGTAACTTCACTGATGGTAGCCACCACGCCCTGGTGATTGCGGTCGCCGGCGAGGCGGTTTATTTTTTCCGCAGGCACATGCTGGTACGGAATGTTATGTTTCACCAGCAGCTGCCGCAGTTCGGCAAACAGTTCGCTTTTGATGCCCTGCTGGATAAACAGGCGGTCAATTTCCTTGCCGGCAGTAATGGCCTCGGCAACGGCACGTATGCCGTAAACCATAATGCCCTGGTGCTCGTTTTTCTTTTTGTGAAATGGTCTCACGTTCAGCGTTCGTAATAGGCCCGTCCGTTGCGCCATTCGTCCACGGCATGCATCCAGATGTTCCTGTAATTAATATTCCGGTTGAGTATAAAATCGTTGTCGCTGTACGGATTGTTCCGCACGCGTTCGAATACAAAGTTAACGGCCATGGGCGAACTGTTGTCGCCATAAATCCAGGTTTCGGTATCGCCCGAGCGATACACATTCAGGGGCGGACCGAAAATTATAAAGAGCATGCCGCGGTCGCTTTTCCAGCCTTCGCTGTGTGCGGTAAAATAGCGGTTGGTACTTTCCACGCGTTTGTAATATTGCCTGAGCACTTCGCGTGCGCGTTCTTCGCTGCCGCAGCGTTCGAGCCAGAATTCATCTACGGCGGCTTTGCGGTCTTTCGCCTGCATTATTTTGCTGTATTCTTCACCGGTGGTGAGGTAACGCAGCGGGGCAGCCAGTGCATCGGCTTCGGTAATTTCAGGATACCCGCTGTTAAAACAGTTGATGAGCTGCCCCTCGCGCGAAGCCGTATCGGTTTGTATAAAATACATGCCCCGTTTCGGAAAACGCAGCAGCGAATCGGTGGCGGGACGGATGGCATACACACTGTCAGCTGGTTTTGCAGGCACCGCCGGCATGGTAAAACCAAAGGGCAGGGGAGCGGGCGGCGCGGCTTTGAAACGGCAACGCACCCACAGCGTGGTGGCCGGACCGTTGTAATGCAGTTCAAGCGGGGTGGAGGGCGTAACGGTATTGCTGTACAGCGGCCACGCACTGCCCGGCGCGGTAAGCATATAAAACGCAGCGGCACCGGCTTTTTTGTTTACCAGCAGTTCTTCATACACCGCTGTTTTTTTATGCAGGTCGCGCAGCGTAATGGCCAGCGTGTAACGTTCGCCGTCGGGTGCACGCAGATCAATGGTGCCGCCTACTTCTTTGCTGATGCGTTCGTTGTTCACATCGTGCAGTGTGATGTGACCGCTGTCGGCCACCAGCTTTTCGTTTTTTTCGGAACGCAACGTGTAGGTGATAAATACTTCGGCCGTAAAATCCGATTTGTTGTCGTTGCGGGTGTACAGCAGTTCCGACGAGTTAAGCTGAAAATACAGCCGCGACTGGTTCGGGGCCAGGTTGTACACGGCATATTTCGGCCGCATGTACCCATCGTTGTCATCGTATTTCCAGGCGGTATTCTGGTTGCTCAGCGACTGGGTGGTGTTACACTGCCCGAACAAAAGCAGGAGACAGAACGCCGCAAAAACAACGGTTAACCGGCGCATCAGCTTTCGGTATTTTCGTTGGTGTCGTCGTCATCGTCCGATTTATCGAGCAGTTCCTGCGGCAGGTTTTTCTTTACTTTCAGGCCGAGTTCTTTCAGCTTTCCGATGCGCCTGATCACGTTGCCGTTGCCGGTACTGAGGCGGTTCATGGCATCGTCGTAACTCTTTTTCGTGGTATCAATACTGCGGCCGAGTTTCAGCAGTTCTTCGGCAAACCCCACAAACTTGTCGTACATCTTTTCGGCCTCTTCGGCAATGCGGATCACGTTGCGGTTCTGGTTTTCCTGGCGCCAGATCTGGGCCACCATACGCAGCGAGGCCAGCAGCGTGGTGGGCGTTACCAACAGCACATTGTATTCAATGGCAAAGTTAAACAGCCCCTGGTCCGCCTGCATGGCAATGTTAAACGCCGGTTCGTTGGCGATAAACAGCAGCACATAATCGGGGCTGTTGATCGGGTAAATATCCTGGTACCGCTTTTCGCTCAGCGAGCGGATGTGGCGGCGTACGGCATCAATATGTTCTTTCAGTAACGCGGCCTTTTCCGTTTCGTTTTCGGCCGAATTAAAACGTTCATAAGCCGTAAGCGCCACCTTCGAATCAATCACGATGTGGCGATCTTCGGGCAGGTGAATAACCACATCCGGAAACTGGCGGCGGCCGTCGTCGGTGGTAAACGAAGGCTGCACCACAAACTCGCGGTCGCGCACGAGCCCTGATTTTTCAAGAATGTTTTCAAGAATAATCTCGCCCCAGCTGCCCTGTGTTTTCGATTCGCCTTTGAGGGCGCGGGTGAGGTTCTGCGCGTCGGTGCTCATCTGCTGGTTCAGCTGGTGCAGCTGTACGAGCTGTTCTTTCAGCGAAGCGCGTTCGCGGGTTTCGTTTACATAAACGTCGTTTACTTTTTTCTCGAAGTCTTTTATGTTTTCAGAAAGCGGCTTCAGCAAATCATTTATACTGGTCTTGTTCTGCTCCGCAAACTTCTGGCTCTTGTCTTCAAAAATGCGGTTGGCCAGGTTTTCAAACTCGGCGGTTAATTTTTTCTGAAGGTTTTCAAGTTCGGTTTTCTGCTCGGCGAGGCGTTTGTCCATGTTCTGCAACTCCGTTTCGCGGCTGGCGAGTTTTGCATTGAGCTCATTCGCCTTTTCGGTAGTCTGTTGCAGGAGTTGCTGTTGCTGCTGTTTTTCCTGCTGCGCGGTGGCCGCCAGGCGTTGCTGTTCCTGCTGCTGCGCGGTAAGCTGCGCCTGCAGGGCAGCATTGGTTTTATCCAGTTCCTGCACACGCACCTGCGCCCCGGCGTCGGTATTGCCGTTGCGGAACAACAGCCAGCCAATTACAAAGCCGAGCGCCAGCCCGATAAAGAGGTAGAGAAATTCCATCTGATGTGTGTAAAATTAACCCAAATTAAGCAATAGACAATATTGACCGGGCTTTCAACGCCTAACTGCCTGTTTGTTATTGCTTAAATTTGAGCATCCCGCAGCATTTGCTTCAAATAAAGACGTGATCAAAGGCAAATGCGGTTTGCGGGATTAGGGAAAAAGCGCGGGTTTGAGGCGGGTGTTTGTTGAGCATTGAACATTGATTATTGAAAATTGAGCATTTTATCAGGAACGATAGGGGATAGACCAGGCTTTTAAATTTTCAATAATCAACGCTCAATTCTCAATGCTCAACTAATTCGAATCGCATAAACTGTATTGTTAGTTAAAACAACCCCACAATACCAAAGTGTACTTTCCCCGAGCGCAGCGAAAGCGGGTTGCCTTGCTGGCTGCCGAGCGCGTAGTTGATGGAGAAAATACCGGCTTTGGTTTCAAAGCTGATGCCGCTGCCGAAACCGAAGGGCAGGTCGGTGCGGTAGTTGTTTACCGATTTGTTTTCGTACCACGCGCCGTCGCCGAAAAAGTACAGGTACGAATTTTCTTCCAGCAGCAGGCGGTACTCCACCGTGCCGATGGCGTAGGCCGATGCAAAAATGGATTCTTCGTCAAACCCGCGCAGCGTGCGCAATCCGCCGATGCGGAACAACTCGTTGGTGAAAATGGATTCGCTTTCAATCCACGCGCCCTGTACCCCGGTTTTAATGGTGCTGCGTTTTCCGATCGGCCAGTATTTATCCAGCAGCACCTCGCTGCTGAACTGTACCGTTTTCAGTTTCAGGTTGTCATACACCATCGGGTTCAGCTTCGCATTTTTTTTGATGGTGCGGTTGCCCGCGCTGCCGCTGATCTGCAGCAGCCAGCCGCGGCGGGGATTAAACCGGTAGTCTAATTTTTCGCGGCGGAAAGCAAGGCCATAAGCCAGTGTGCTGATGTCGGCAAAAGGCGGCAGCACCGTCAGGTTTTCATATTGCGATGTGGAAATGAGCGAGGAGCTGCGGTTGTTTACAAACGCTTTGATGGTGTTGCTGCTGCTGAGCATGTACTGCACGCCGAACGATTGCTGCACATCAATAAAACTCGTGTCTTTACGGTACAGTTTGATGGAATAATCAATACCGAACGGCGTGCGGAAGAGGAACGGGTACACCAGGCGCGCTTTCAGGTCCTGTGTTTGTTCCTGCAGGCGGCGCCAGTTCAGGTCAATCAGCTCACCGCGCCCGATACCGTTCTGCAGGCGCAGGCGCACATCGCCCGTAAACACCAGCTTTTTCGTATTTGCATCGGGCAGCAGGCCGATCACCCCGTCGAACTGGCTGGCCCGTTTTTTCTCGAGGTAAAAAATCAGCTTCACATATTTTTCCGTGAACAGCACCTGGAAGGGTTTCGTTTCGCGCAGGAACGGCAGCTCTTTTAACCGCGTGCTGATTTTTGCAATGGTGGCTTCGTTGTACGGATCGCCGGGTTTGATGCCGATGTAATTGTAAAAATACACCGGTGTAATTTTTACTTTGCCTTTCAGGCTGATGCTGTCCACTTTCAGGAACAGATTTTTCTCTATATGCAGCACTGCGTTCAGGCGGAAGCTGCTGTCTATACGTACACTGTCGAGTTTCACCTGCGCAAACGGGTAGCCGTGGTTGTCGCACCAGTTCAGCAGTTTTTCCTGCACGCGCACCACGTCGGTAAAACGCAGCGGGCGGTCGCGGTACATTTTTTCGCGAAAACCGATTTCGCTCAGAATGCCTTCGTCCACATTGCCTTTCGTAAGCCGGGCCCAGCGGTGGGGCTGTCCGGGATTAATGTACGCGGTCAGCTGCGTGGTGTCCTGCACCAGGCTGTCGTACGCCGCAGCGATGTATGCTTTTTCAAAATACAGGAACAGCACGCGCTGCAGTTCGCGCTGCCGTTCATCGGCGGTAACAAATGCCGTTTTATATTCCGGTTGTTTAAACGCCACAGGCCCCGGTACTTCACGGATAAGCAACGTAAACCGCCGCTGCCCCGCCGCCGGCAAAACCAGCAGCAGGCAAACGAAAGCCGTTATCCATCCGTTTTTCATGGGTAGGCTAAAGATACGCAGGAAATGGAGTTTTAGTATCTGGTGAAGATCGTACTGGAAATGAATTTTCAATTTTCAACGCGCAATGTTCAATGCTCAACTCAAAAAAAAATGAGCATTGAATATTGAAAATTGAGCGTTTGAAAAAATGTCTCGTCCTGAAAATGGTTGACAGATTAATTGATGATGTGACTTTTTCTTTTTTGCTACTTTTTTCTTTTGTTAATATCTGTTTATTTGTTCATAACGTTCAGAAGTGCACGGAGGCAGGCGTCTGCATGTTCAGGCAGGAGTGATATCGGTATTCATTGTACAATTTCACAGCCTGTTTTGCAGCTTTTATTGCCTCTGATTTTGATCTAAAATTACTATCAAGCCCATGTTCGTCTTTTAATATCCCGTT
>CALRZN010000028.1:0-67135 GCA_943372645.1 Chitinophaga pinensis
GCACGGATTAGCACCCGCGCTGAACCACACACAAAATCCGCGCTAACGTCATTTTATACTATTTCGGACTAGTTTATTTTAAACGCGATTGCCCCGGCCGCAGTATGCGGGTAAATTTGTAATTTGGAGCAATTCTGAAAACAAAATTAACGCAACCACACCATGAAACTCGGCGCATTTTCCATCAGCCTCAGTGTAAAAGACATTCACGCTTCCAAAGCGTTTTACGAAAACCTGGGCTTCGAAACCATGGGCGGCAATATGGATCAAAACTGGCTCATCCTGAAAAACGGCGATGCAATCATCGGCCTGTTCCAGGGTATGTTTCCGAACAACATCATTACGTTTAACCCGGGCTGGGATCAAAATGCAAAACCAGTCGATCCGTTTGATGATGTGCGCGCTATTCAGAAAGACCTCAAAAGCAAAGGCGTAACATTAACCACCGAAGCCGACGAAACCACCACCGGCCCGGCGCACCTTATACTGATAGATCCTGATGGAAATGTGGTAATGCTTGATCAGCACCGGTAGATTGGACTGCACAAGTCCAAGGTGTCTCAGTAGTCCAGGCATATAGTACACCTTGGACATTTCCTTTCCTGTAACCCAACAAAAACAAAACAGGCCGTTACGCATCAGCATATCGGCCTGTATATTTAAAAGTAGTTTTCTTAAACGAGTTCCTTCTTGCGGAAACGCGCAGCAACCACCAGTTCTTTGCCGCCGCCGCTGTAATCATAAAATCCTTTGCCTGATTTTGCGCCGAGGTGTCCGGCCGCTACCATGTTTACCAGGAGCGGGCAGGGGGCGTATTTCGGATTGCCGTAACCATCCAGCAGTACGTTCATGATGGAGAGGCACACATCCAGCCCGATAAAATCGGCCAGGTGCAGTGGTCCCATCGGGTGCGCCATACCGAGTTTCATTACGGTATCAATTTCTTCCACACCGGCAGTGCCTTCATGCAGCGTAATGATGGCTTCGTTAATCATCGGCATCAGGATTTTGTTGGCCACAAAACCCGGGTAGTCGTTTACTTCCACCGGAACTTTGCCCAGTTTGCGCGATGCTTCCATTACGGTGTTGGTAACGGCATCGGTGGTGGAATAACCTCGGATTACTTCCACGAGTTTCATCACCGGAACCGGGTTCATAAAGTGCATACCGATTACCTGCCCGGCGCGTTTGGTAACGGCACCGATGCGGGTGATGGAAATGGAGGAGGTGTTGGATGCAAGTATCGCATGTTCCGGCGCCAGCTGATCGAGGTCGCGGAAAATTTTCAGTTTGATATCTACGTTCTCGGTTGCGGCTTCCACTACGAGGTCGGCATTTTTCACACCTTCGGCCATCGAGGTAAAGGTGGTGATGTTGGCCAGCGTGCTTTTCTTCGCATCTTCAGTAAGTGTGCCTTTGGCCACCTGCCGGTCGAGGTTTTTCGAAATGGTATTGAGCGCGCGGTCGAGTGCGTCCTGTGCAATATCAACCAGCGAAACGCTGTAGCCGTTCTGGGCAAATACGTGTGCGATGCCGTTACCCATAGTTCCGGAACCGATTACGGTAATATTTTTCATGCTGCGATAAGTTTGTGAAATGCGTAAAAAATTGTCGGCCAAAGTTAACAGTTTCCGCGACTATTTGCCGCGCCCCTGCACCACAATTAATACGGTATAGATGAGAATCTTAAAATCCACGTACAGCGACATGTTTTCGATGTAGAGCAGGTCGTATTTCAGGCGTTCCACCATCTGCTCCACATTCTCGGCATAGCCGTATTTTACCTGTCCCCACGACGTGATGCCCGGTTTTACCTTGTGCAGGTGGCGGTAGTGGGGGGCCTGTTTTACAATCTGGTCAATAAAAAACTGGCGTTCGGGGCGGGGGCCCACAATGCTCATTTCGCCGATGAGTACGTTGTAAAACTGCGGCAGCTCATCTAAGCGTGTTTTACGCATAAACCGGCCGAAGGGTGTAATGCGTGGATCGTTTTTGCTGGAAAGGGCCGGACCGCTTTTTTCCGCATCCACAAACATCGAACGGAACTTGTGAATCATAAACGGTTTGCCGTGTATACCAATGCGTTCGTGGCTGTAAAAAATCGGCCCGCGGGAGGAGAACAGCACGCCCAGCGCGGTAATGATGTACACCGGCGAGAAAATCGTAAGCGCGATGATGGAAATAACAATGTCTGAAATGCGTTTGAGCGAATACTGCCACGCCGGCATAATTTCGCGGCTTACCTCGATGAGCGGCGCCCCGAAAATAGAAGTCATGCGTACCTGCCCGGAAAGAATATCGTACATATCCGGGATGATCTTGATAATGATCCGCGCATCGTCAATCTGGTTGATGATTTCGTTGATCTTATCGTGCTCCGACGATTCAATGGCGATGATTATTTCTTCCGGGTTGATTTTATGAATAATCGCATTCAGCGTTTCCACTTCGCCCAGGTGCGGCAGGCGCTCCATCAGTTCCTGCGAATGCCCGTTGCGGTTGTCCACGTGCACAAACCCCACAAATTTATTGCCCCACGATTTTTTCTGCCCTTCCATTTCGTTGTATAAACGGATGGCGTTTGCATTGCTGCCGATGATGATGGTATCGAAACCGATTTTCCGGTTGCGGATGCGGCTGTTGGTGATGGACGACAAAATCATCCGGCCGGCAGCCGTAAACGTAAAGTGTGTGAGCAGCAGTTTCAGCAGCAGGAAATAATACGTGTTGTGGTTTTCCACATAATCATCCAGCAGCAGCGTGAAAAAGATAATGATTACCCCGATGATGCTGAAAATGAGTGTTTGCCCGAGTTCTTTCAGCCGCGACTTCCGGTAAATGTTGTAGTAGGTTCCGGTAAGTGCGTAAAACAGCAGCCAGAAGCCTGTAACACCCGCCATGCCCATCCAGAAACGGGTTTCGTGCAGCGCATCGCTGATACTGAAAGGCAGTTTTTCGATGTCCGTTTTCCGGTATACGTAAAAGATCGCCCACGCTGCCGCAGCCGACAACATATCACTGATCAAATACTTGAGTACCTGTAACGGTTTATTCATAAACGGGTCCGGTTCAGAAATGCAGGAGTTTGATATTATCTATATAAATATCCGCCTGCGAAATCGACGAGGATTTATTCATGGCAATAAATACCTGGTACGAGTTAGGTACCGGCGAGGTATAAACGGTTGAAGTAATGTCAACGTAAATTTTATTCCACGTTGCCGACGGGTTTACCGTTAACCAGGGCCGGTATTCGGTCAGGTTTGTAATAATACCAATCACAAACGGGTTGTCTGCCTTGTAATGCAGTTCCATGTAAATTTTCTGTCCCGATGAGGAAGGAAGGGGGAATGAGGCCGAAGATCTTACCTGGCAGTCGAAGGTGTCGTTGGTAAGATGCGCATGGCCACAGGCAATTCCTTCGTACGCATTGCCGGGTGTGGTGTCTTTTTCAAACACGCCCAGGAATGGCGCGCTGGGCAGATCAATCACCGTGGTGCCGGTTCCTTCAAAGTCTTCGGTCCATGGGAACTGAACAGTTGTGAAATATTCCACATCCGGGGTAAGTGTGATGATTTTGCCCCGTTCGAGGTTTACCAGCGTATCGTATGCTTTGAAAAACGGATAAATGGCGCGTGTAGCAAAAATGCCGTTCTGGATAATGCCCGCTACCACTTTCACATCGTGTTCGCCCCCGGCAAGAACCGGAATAACCGCCGGCAGTTCAAAACCACCGACGAGTTCATTGTCTACATACACCCAGCCTTCGGTAATCTGCTGACTGGCAGTGCCCTGGGTAACGGTATTTACATTGGAAAGTGCAATCCGTTCAATACGGATATAGGATGGAATATCTTCTGCCGGGTCAATGAGTTTACAACCCCATTGGCTGGTAACAGTCAGTATAACAAGTAAATATACTATTCGGCGTGTAATCGTTTCAGGCATAAGCACAGTTTCTCCAGCGCTAAAACGAACAGCCCGTTTGTTTATTGCGCAGCGGCGGCAAAATTAGCGTTCAATTTGAGTTGATCAATAATTTTATGTGCAACATCGAGTGCTTTGAAGCCATCTTCAATGGAAACCAGTGGCGTTCTGTTATTTAGAATTGCGTCGGCAAACGTTTCGAGTTCCATTTTAATGGCATTAACCGGTTCCACGGTTGCATTTTCGAACCAGATCTGTTTTTTGCCTTTGCCTTCACCCAGGTCAATGGTAACCGAAAGCGGGTCGGGCTCGCCTTCGATGGTTTTGAGCCGGATAATATTGGCCTGTTTTTCCAGAAAATCAACGGAAATGTAAGCGTCTTTGCGAAAAAAGCGCGATTTCCGCATGTTTTTCATCGAAATACGGCTGCTGGTGAGGTTGGCTACCGCGCCGTTATCAAACTCAATACGGGCGTTGGCAATATCGGGCGTTTCGCTTACCACGGCCACACCGCTGGCGCTGATGCGGCGGATATTGGCCGGAACGAGGCTGAGTACAATATCAATATCGTGAATCATGAGGTCGAGCACCACCGAAACGTCGGTACCTCGCGGGTTGAACTGGGCGAGGCGGTGCGTTTCAATAAACATGGGGTTGGTGCATTGTTCGCGGGCTGCAATAAATGCGGGGTTAAACCGCTCCACATGGCCCACCTGCACTTTCACATCGGCCTCCTTGGCCAGGCGCATCAGTGTGCGGCCTTCATCAACGGTGTTGGTGAGCGGCTTCTCTATAAATACGTGTTTCGATTGTTTCAGCGCGCGGGCAGCCATTTCAAAATGGTAGAGCGTGGGCGTAACAATGTCAATCACATCGCAGGCGCTGATCAGTTCGTCGCTGCTGCTCCAGGCTTTTACCCCGAATTCGTTTTCCACGAGGCTGGCTGCGGCCGGATCGGGATCGTAAAAACCGAGCAGTTCATACTGGGCAATTTCTTTAAGCAGGCGGATGTGTATTTTTCCCAGGTGCCCGGCACCCAATACCCCGATTTTCAACATAAGCCGTTTGATTTTTTACAAAAATAATTGTTCGGGCAAGGCGGCGGGAAGCTTATTTTTGCGATATATCAACATTGCTTTGTTGTTTATATACTTATGGAAGACTCATACCGGCACAAAGGCTTACGGAAAAAACTGATGGAAGAACTGCGCAGCAAGGGCATTGTGCAGGAGGAAGTGATACAGGCCATGGACCGGGTGCCGCGCCACCTGTTTATGGACCGGGCGTTCCTGGAGTTTGCCTATGCCGACAAAGCTTTCCCGATCGGGGCCGGGCAAACCATTTCACAGCCGTATACCGTGGCGTTTCAGTCGCAGCTGCTCGAAATAAAAAAAGGCGACAAGGTGCTCGAAATCGGAACCGGCTCGGGCTACCAGACGGCGGTGCTGCTCGAACTGGGAGCCAAAGTGTTTACGGTAGAGCGGCAGAAAGAACTGTACGATAAAACCCGTGTGCTGCTGCCGCAGATGAAATACGATCCCAAGTTTTTTTATGGTGATGGTTATAAAGGACTGCCTGCATTTGCGCCGTTCGATAAATGTATTGTTACCGCCGGAGCGCCTTTTATACCGCAACCGCTTGTTGATCAGCTTAAACCTGGTGGCCGGCTGGTTATACCGGTTGGGCAGGGGGATGTGCAGGTGATGACATTGATCATCAAAAAAAGCGATAACACTGTTGAAAAGCAGGAATTTGGTAATTTCCGGTTTGTACCTTTGCTCTCGGAAAAAGCCTGGAAGGCTCCCGGTTATTAACAGAAAGTCGTGTAAAACTATAAAATTGTTAAAAACTTTAGAATCATAATAAAAGGCTAATTTTGCTCAAACCCGGGTACAATGTGCCCGGATAACTAAGTCAAACCAAAATCACACATTATGAAAAAATCATCACTTTTAGTGGCAATGGCTTTCGCTGCAACGTCAGGCTTTGCTCAGCTTACCTCGAAAAGCGGGGAAACCATCCTTCCGGAGGCCGACGATTGGTCCATCGGTGTTGATGCCACGCCTTTCCTGAATTATGTTGGTAACATGTTCAACGGAAACACCGGTAACGGAGCTCCGACCTGGAACTTCCTGAACGCAAACCAGACTATCATCGGTAAAATGTACACCAGCGAAACTACCGCATACCGCGCTATTCTTCGCATCGGTCTGAACAGCCACAAAGCCGTTGCCAACATTGCTGATGCAACTGTTACAACAGCTCCGGTTTACCCGAACCTGATCACCATGAAAGAAGACGAAGCTAAATGGGGCAACAGCTTCATCGGCATCGGCGGTGGTATGGAATGGCGTCGCGGCAAAGGCCGTCTCCAGGGTTTCTACGGTGGCGACCTGATGATCTGGTCTTCGGCTTCTAAAGCCAGCTACACTTACGGTAACGCACTTGCTGCTTCAGGCACAGTTGTTACTGTTAACAGCGGTACCACTACCGACTTCGTAGCTTCAGTTGGCCAGGCTAACCTCGTTACTGATACCTATGGTAACAGCGCACGTGTACTGAGCTGGAAATCAGGCCGTACTACCGGTTTCGGTGTACGTGGTTTCATCGGTGCTGAATACTTCGTTCTCCCGAAACTGTCTATCGGCGGTGAATTCGGTTGGGGTCTTGGTATTGCTATGACCGGTGCAAGCGAAACAGAACTTGAATCAGTAGGTGGTTCGCCGGCATCTGTTGGCAAACAGACACTCACTGGCGGAAAATCGTCGAACATGATGCTTGACGTTGACCGCAACGCTTTCGGAACCGGCAACGGTTCACTGCGCCTGAACTTCCACTTCTAGGCTAAACAATTTTGATACGATCAGAAGCCCTGTGCATTTGCATGGGGTTTCTGGTTTATAATAAGATCGTATAAAGTAATCCGTTTTCCAGAATTTTGTTTTTTATAAAACAGTTCTTTATCCAGTCATCAGGCATTAGTCATTAGGCCCGGGAATAAGGATTGCCTAAAGACTAATGCCTGATGACTGGAATAAGATTTATAACAGCGCGTTAGCGATGATATTTTATAGGATCATTTAAACCGGCGATCCGTCTCGCGCTGCAGGTCGCGCTTTTTAATGTCGTCGCGTTTATCGAACAGCTTTTTCCCTTTGGCCAGTGCGATTTCCAGCTTGGCCAGTCCTTTTTCATTCAGGAATAAACGCACGGGGATAATGGTGAGGCCCTGGTCTTTCAGTTTCAGCTGCAGTTTGCGCAGTTCCGATTTTTTCAGGAGCAGTTTCCGGTCGCGGCGCGGGGCGTGGTTGTAGTGGGTGGCTTTTTCGTACTCTTCAATCTGTCCGTTGCGGATCCAGAGCTCTTCTTTTTCGAAAACACAATACGCCTCGGTTATGTTGGCTTTGCCCTGGCGGATGGATTTTATTTCAGTTCCGACCAATACCAAACCCGCAGTAAACTTTTCGAGAAAACTGTACTCAAATGCGGCTTTACGGTTCTTGATGTCAATTCGGTTCTGTGACACGGTCTGTATGAAATTAAAAAAGGTACCTGCAGCATTGCGGATACCTTTTTTTGTGATGTGCCCAGGGAGAGACTCGAACTCTCAAGGGTATTCCCAACGGCTTCTGAGACCGCAACGTTTACCAATTTCGCCACCTGGGCATGTCCGGAAAACCGGATACTGCAATATGTTTGAAGAACGTTGTCTGTTCTGCCAGACAAATGTACGTCAATTCAGTAAGAATGAACGTAGTTAATAAAAAGAACTTTCAGTGCCCAGGACTGGTTCCGAAAGTTATCGGAACGAACCAGCACGGTTTAATAATAAAAGAACTTTCAGTGCCCAGGACTGGTTCCGATAGTTATCGGAACGAACCAGCACGGTTTAATAATAAAAGAACTTTCAGTGCCCAGGACTGGATTCGAACCAGCACGGTTGCCCGCCACCCCCTCAAGATGGTGCGTCTACCAATTTCGCCACCTGGGCAGGGATAATTTTAATTCACAATTTCGAAGAACAATAACCTGGATTTTTTGTCGTCCTTTGACAGACCAACGCGTCCTCCCGGCTTCCTGCTTTTTTAAAAGCGAACGCAAAGATACACAGTTTCGGGATATTTGAAATAACTTGCAAAAAAAAATCTGCCGATGCGCTTATTACCACTCGTTTGTGTGCCCCTGTTGTTGGTTTCTGCATGCCGGAAACCCGCTGGAAAGATTGATTACCGCGATGCGATGCGCAACTTTGTGCAGGGCATTTCGGCCAAAGCGCGGGCTACGAATAACCGGTTTATTGTTATTCCGCAAAACGGGGAACAACTGCTCACCGAAAACGGCAGCGCCGACGGAACCCTGGTGGCCGATTACATTGCCGCCATTGACGGAACCGGCCGTGAAGACCTTCATTTTGGGTACGACGGCGATGATATTGCCACTGCTCCCGCCGACTACAAACCAATGCTGGCCATGATGCAGCGCGCCCATGCTGCCGGTGTGCGGCCCCTGGTGACTGATTATTGCAGCACTATTGCCAATATGGATACCTCGTATGCGCGCAATGCCCGCTATGGGTTTCTTGGTTTTGCAGCTGATCACCGCGACCTGGATAACATTCCGGCCTATCCGGCGACGCCATATAACAGCAACAGCGACACCATCCGCAACCTGGCCGATGCCCGCAATTTTCTCTACATCATCAATCCCGGGGCCTATGAAACCCGCGAAGCGTACCTCGGGGCCATTGCGGCCACCAACTACGATGTGGTGGTGATGGATTTGTTTTTTAACGACGGTTCTGCGTTTACAGCCGCCGAAATCAATGCGCTGAAAAATAAACCGTCGGGAGGCACACGCAAAATAATCTGTTACATGAGCATCGGCGAGGCCGAGACCTACCGGTACTACTGGCAGCCGTTCTGGAGCAGCAATCCGCCCGCATTTATCGTGGCCGAAAATCCGTCGTGGGCGGGCAATGTAAAGGTGAAATACTGGGACGATACCTGGCAGGGCATCATTTACAAGAACAATAATTCGTACCTTAACGGCATTATGTCCGCCGGTTTCGACGGGGTTTACCTCGATATAATTGACGGGTTTGAATATTTTGAAGACCTTTACAGCACCGAATGACGCACTTACGCCACATCCTGCTTGTTTTTGCACTGCTTGCCGGCTCCTTTTCGCTGCATGCACAGGAACCGCTGCGCCCGGGCAGTATGCTGCGCGATTCGATGTGGAGCAAAAACGACAGCCTGGTGCTTTTTGCACAGTCGTACCTCGGTACACCCTATAAATACGGAAGTTGTAACAAAGACAACGGCGGTTTCGATTGCTCCGGGTTCACGTATTTTGTGTTTTCCCATTTCGGTATTTCCATTCCCCGTGCTTCGCGTGCGTATGAACAGCTGGGTATTACCATTAAAAAAGAAGAAGCGCGGCGCGGCGATCTGATTTGTTTTACCGGCACCAAAACCACCAAGGGCGTGGGCCATGTGGGTATCGTGGTTTCCAACCCGGGCGAGCCGCTCCGGTTTATTCATGCCTCGTCGTCGAAAAACCATCCGGGTGTTGTGATCACCGAATTTGAAACCAGCGCCTACCCGAAACGATTTGTCCGTATCTGCCGTGTAAACTGAGCAGCCAATTACGGTGTCGTTTTTAAATGAACTGTATGAAACCAAAACCGTTTTTAATTGCTGCATTGCTGTTGTGCGCAACAGTTCAGGCCCAGACCTGGCTTGCCCCGGTAAAATCGCCCATCCGCTACGGACTTGAAAATGAAAACGGGGAAGTAATCACCGAAGCAATTTACGACGAGCTGATGCCGCAGGGCAGCGATGCCTTCCTGGCGCGCACCGCAAAAGGGTATGGCATTATTGATGCCAGAGGTGCCTGGATTATTGCTGACAGCTACAAGAAACTGCTGCAGTATCGCAATGGCATGGCAGTAGTGGCCAAACCGATGGCGAATGATAAAACCGAACGCCAGCGCGGCTATTATTACGGGGCTCGTTACGACAGCATCCTGAAAATGGGTGTTACCGATAAAACCGGTAAACTGGTTACGGAATACAACTGGAGCATCATCATCATCGGCGAAGACGGCAACATGCTGGTATCTGCCGACGGCAAAAAATACGGGTACCTCGATGCAACCGGCAAAGAACTGCTTCCGGCAGTGTATGATTTTGCTTCTGTGTTTAAGGAAGAGCGCGCTGTTATCAGCACCGGTGGTAAACACGGCAACATGCGCCTGAGTTTGCTGTACGGATCGTATGGTTCGTCTGGTAATGCCGATAATTCCGACTATAGCGGCGGAACCTGGGAGATCATCAACCCAAAAGGTGAAAAAATAACCACGGCCACGTACGATTATATCCGCGATTACAAAGAAAGCCGCGCCGCCTTTAACAAGGGCGGAATGTGGAATACCTACAAACGTTACGACAGCGGCGATCCCCGCCTCACCGGTGGCAGCTGGGGTTTCCTGGATGCATCGGGAAAAGAAATTATTGCCGCGCAATACGATTACGTAAGTGATTTTGAAAACGGCGTGGCGCAGGTAATGCAGGGCGAACGCACATTTTATATTGACGTGAACGGCAAAGAAACCGTTGCTCCCGTAAAAAAAGCAAAAACGTTTCCGTATCCGCATGTGTATTGCAAAATGGGATACGCCGGGTATATTGATCCGTCCGGTAAAATGGTGATACCGGCCATTTATGAAGATGCTACCGAATTCAGCGAAGGCCTTGCGGCCGTGGTGCCGGTGAAAAACGAAAGCAATTGTGGCGACCGCGCACCGGACTGGTATCGTGATCTGTACACGGATCGTTCAGCAACCATATACGATGAAGGGGAGTACTACCGTCCGCGGTTACTGCGGAAACTAGACAATGAACTGATGCTGCAAATGCTTGCAGACAGCCTCATGAAAGATTCGCTGCTGCGTGCAGAAAATCATTTCAAACCATCGGATGTAACAGACTACTACGGCTACATTGACAAAACCGGCAAGCTCGTTATTCCCGCGCAGTTTGATGTGGCGCTGCCGTTTCATAACGGGCGGGCGTATGTGCGCATCGCGCAGCGCTGGGGCATTATTGACAAAACCGGCAACTGGATTATGAAACCGATTCTGGAAGAGCCGGAACTGTATTACCAGGATAATGACTACGCCGCGTATGAATACCATCCCGACTACCAGCCTGCTTCCTTCAAAAGCAGCGAACCGTTTGTTTTTTCAGATAACATGGGTTCGATCTATAAGTATGGAAAATACGGTTTTGTGAATACTGCCGGTAAAATTATTGTCGCGCCAATGTACGACCAGGTAAAAGCATTCTCCTCCGGGCTGGCCGCTGTGCGTGCGGGCGACAAATGGGGCTTTATTGATAAAACCGGCAAACTGGTAATCCCGCTGCAGTTCAGTGAAGCATTTCCGTTTGCAGAAGGGGTAGCGCTGGTGCGGCATGAAATTATTTCGGAGAACGACGAAGAAAATACGAGCGAGTATGACCGCGAACGCTTTGGTTTTATTGACACGAAAGGCAACTGGGTTATTCCGCCCATGTACCAGAATGCGACATCTTTCAGCGAAGGCGTTGCAGCGGTTACCAAAACCTGGAACAGTTACCAGTTTATTGACAAAACCGGGAAACCCGTGATTGCAGGCCCGTTTACAATAGCAGCAAGCTTTAATAATGGTTTTGCGGCCGTGCAAAAAGCAGGAAGCCCCGCTGTGCAATACATCGATCACAAAGGAAAAGCCGATAAAAAATATACGGATGATTTTCCGCCCCCGGGCAAAGCGCCGCTGATTCCTGCTGAAAACAACGTCTCGGACAATTACGGTTACCGCAATACCAAAGGCGAATGGACTATTCCCGCCACGTATGAACGCGCAGGATCATTTACCATTGCGGATTAAAACCATAACCGCGCTTATGAATTTGTTATGTTGATGCTTTTGTTCCCCTTGTTTATCCAATTCCGCTGGCTCGATGCAGTAGATATCGTGCTGGTGGCCGTGCTGCTGTACCAGCTGTACCGGCTTGTAAAAGGCACCCCGGCGCTGAATATTTTTATCGGAATTGCCATTTTTTACGTCATCTACCGCATTGTGCGTGTAACCGGGCTGGAACTGTTCAGTACCATCATGGGCAAGTTCATCGAAGTCGGTGTTATTGTGCTTGTGGTGGTGTTTCAGCAGGAACTGCGCCGTTTCTTTCTATTTCTCGGAACAGCCAACCTGCTCGGCCGCGACAAACTGCGCCGCGCATTCCAGACCTGGAACCGCGAAGAGAACGACAACCTGCTTGATATTACTTCGCTGGTGAAAGCCTGCCGCAACATGGCAGAAACGAATACCGGGGCCATTATTGTTCTTACCCGCCGCAACGACCTGAAGTTTTACGCCAACACCGGCGATCCCGTGGAAGCTCGTTTAACCGTGCGTATGCTCGAAAGTGTGTTTTACAAAAACAGCCCGCTTCACGATGGCGCGGTGATTATTACCAACAACACCATTCGTGCCGCCCGCTGCGTGCTGCCGGTTACCGAAAGCAGCCAGTTTCCCGCCAACCTGGGCATGCGCCACCGCGCTGCTGTGGGTATTACGGAGGATACCGATGCCGTTGCCATTGTTGTTTCAGAACAAACCGGTGAAATAGCCGTTGCCCGCGACGGTGAACTGCTTCCGCGCCTCAGCCCGGAAAAGCTGCGGGAGTTGCTGGAGAAATTGTTGCTGAATAATAATTGATCGTATAAAATAGCTCCTGTTCCAGATATCAGATTTCCAGATTTGAGATTTTAGACTTGACATCGTAATGACCAGGTTCATATTCCTTGAACCTCAGACAAGTCTAAAATCTCAAATCTAAAAATCTCAAATCTGTTAAAGGATGTCTGCTATTCGCGATCCGTTACTTCAAAAATCCATTCATCGCCAGCACAATTTCATCGAACTGACGGTAATAATTGATCGTATAAAATAGCTCCTGTTCCAGATATCAGATTTTTAGATTTGAGATTTTAGACTTGACATCGTAATGAACAGGTTCATATTCCTTGAACCTCAGACAAGTCTAAAATCTCAAATCTGAAAATCTGAAATCTGTTAAAGGATGTCTGCTATTCGCGATCCGTTACTTCAAAAATCCATTCATCGCCAGCACAATTTCATCCGGCGAATCGGTTGACCACGCTGCTGATGTTATGCGATTAACGATGTCGCCTTCGCGGGAAAAACGGATAAACGTGGGTATTTCATTTACGTGGTACAATTCGCTGAAATTTTCGTTTTCAGAATCCTGGTCTACATCAATCATAATGAGTTGCACGTTGCTGAGTGCATTAGCTACTTTGCGGTCGTGCAGCGCATGTTTAAACTGCTGGCAGGGTCCGCACCACGACGCAGAAAAAAAAACAACGGGAACTTTTTTTTTCCCGTAAGCCGAATTTATCAGAGATTGCAGGTTGCGTTCCTGGGCGGGAAGGCTGTAATAATGCAGCAGTTCTACTTCCTGTTTTTTGTCTGCGCCGCAACTTGCAGCACATATACAGGCCAGCAGAAAGACGAGCAGGGGGGATGTAGCAAGTCGTTTCATGGTACAGCGGGGAATGTTTCGTGCAGTTGTCCGGACTGCGCGGCGTTCCCGGTATTATTTTTTACCCAGCAGGCGCACCGACTCGTCGCGAAGCAGATCGAGATCAATCGGTATAACGCCTACTTTTTCACAAACCAGTCCGCCGGCAATGTTTGAAATGGCGGCAATCAGTTCGTGTTTCAGTTTCGAAGCGAGGCACAGCGCGGCCACACTCACCACCGTATCGCCTGCGCCCGATACATCCGCAATGTTGCGGAGGTGTGCGGGAATGCGTTTGCGCGTGGTTTTGGAGTGGATGTAAATGCCGTGTTCCGAAAGCGTGATGAGTGCAAGATCACATTTCAGTTTCTTGCGCATTTTTTCCACGGCGGCTTTCAGTTCGGTGTCGCTGCTGTGATCGAAATCAATTTTCAGTCCTTCCTTGAGTTCTTTCAGGTTCGGCTTGAACAGCGTCACATTTTTGTAACTCATGAAGTGTTTTTTCTTCGGATCAACCACCACCGGTACTTTCAGGCGGCGCGCTTTGATAATGACATCACGGATGAGTTGTTCGGTAATCAGTCCCTTGTCATAATCCTCGAAAATAATCACATCTATTTTCTGCGTATCGAGCAGGTATTCGATGCGCTGCAGAAACTGCTGTGTTTCCTGCGGCGTTACATCGTATTCAATTTCTTCATCAATGCGCACCAGGTTATGCTGGTTGCCCATGATACGTGTTTTGGTGGTGGTAATGCGTTCGCGGCTTTTCAGGATGCCCTTGGGCGCGAGTTTCTGTTTCTGCATCAGTTCCAGGAACTGCTGGCCTTCGTAATCCGCACCGATTACCGAACACAGGATGGGCGTGGCCCCGAGTGCCTGCACGTTCAGTGCAACATTGGCCGCACCACCGAGGCGCTGTTCTTTTTTGGTTACCGAAACAATCGGCACCGGTGCTTCGGGCGAAATGCGTGTAACTTTTCCCCACACATAATTATCAATCATCACATCGCCGATGATGAGCACACGCAGTTTTGCAAACCGGTCGAATATCTGGCGGATGTCGTCGCCTTTCTTTTTGGTTACGGGCATTGTCAGTTCAATAAATCAAGCGCAGCTTTCATACGGCGCAGCGCTTCTGTTAATTTATCATCCGAAGTGGCGTACGAAAAACGGATGTAGTTGTCATCGCCGAAGGCAGCACCCGGAACAACCGCCACGTGGGCTTTGTCGAGCAGGTACATGCACAGGTCGGTTCCGTTGCTGATAACCGTATCGCCGTATTTTTTTCCGAAATAAGCGGTCACATCCGGGAACACATAAAACGCACCCTGCGGCACATTCGTTTTGAAACCAGAAATGGCTTTCATGCCTTCGAGCACCAGGTTGCGGCGGCGCAGAAATGCATCGCGCATGTAGTGTGTACTTTCGGCAGGCAGTTTCATCGCTTCTTCCATGGCACGCTGGGTGATGGAACTGGTGGCGCTGGTAAACTGGCCCTGCATTTTATCGCAGGCTTTTGCAATCCACAGTGGTGCAGCAAGAATGCCTCCGCGCCAGCCGGTCATTGCAAACCCTTTTGAAACACCGTTGATAGTGATGGTGCGGTCGTAAATAAAATCGAACTGCGCCATGGCTTCGTGGCCTCCCACAAAGTTGATGTGTTCGTAAATTTCATCCGAAAGGATGTACAACTCATCATGTTTCACCACCACTTCAGCAAGTGCCTTCAGCTCTTCCCGCGAATACACCGATCCGGTGGGATTGCAGGGCGTGCTGAACATGATGAGGCGTGTTTTCGGTGTGATGGCTTGTTCGAGTTGTGCCGGCGTTATTTTGAAATCGCTTTCAATGGTTGCCGGGATGATTACCGGAACGCCCTCGGCCAGCTTGATGATTTCGATGTAACTCACCCAGTACGGGGAAGGCACAATAATTTCATCGCCGGGATTGATGAGGCTGAGCACCACGTTGGCAATGCTCTGCTTGGCACCGGTTGAAACCACGATCTGATCGGGCGTATAAATAAGTCCGTTATCACGTCTGAATTTTTCAGCTACCGCGGCACGCAGTTCGGCATAGCCTGACACGTGTGTGTAATAACTGAAATTGCCTTCAATGGCTTTTTTGGCGGCTTCCTTGATCACATCGGGAGTAGGGAAGTCGGGTTCGCCGAGACTCAGGCTGATGATGTCAACACCATTGGCAATGAGTTCGCGGCTGCGACGCGCCATCGCAATGGTCTGCGATTCGCTGAGTTTATTGATTCTGTCGGAAAGATGGGTCATACCCTGGCTTTTACGAAAGCGTAAAACTACTGAAAAATTAAAGTGGACGGTAAAAAGAGCCGAATTCGTTTGTGTTCTTATTCCATCGGCTTCATGCCCATGGCAGACCATTCTTCTTCGGCGGGACCGTAAACACCGGTAACTTTAATACCGGCCATACGCATCACCACGCTCAGCTGCCCGCGGTGGTGCGCCTGGTGCATCACCAGAACACGCAACGTTTGGCCTTTGGTCCAGGTTTCGCCGTACATGCTTACTTCTTCGTTCAGCGTTTCGTCAGTCCATGCATTTTTTAGTTCATCGGTGAGCGAAGCGGCTGATTTTTTATACGCCTCAGTTACTTTCGCCATCGTCCACGGCATCAGGTCGTCTTCGCCCGGACCGTGCACGTGCAGGCCGGTGCGGTTCATCATTTCGCTAACGGTTTCGGTAATGTGCCAGGCTAAGCGGCCCATGCTGCGTACCTGCGGATGGAATTTTTTATGCACTTCGGTTTCTGGTATGGACTCGAAATGTTTGATGGTGGATGCGCTTTCGTAGTCCCAGTCGGCCAGGAAATCGCTGATTTTTCTGTACATGCTGTTTTATTAATAAATCTGCGCCAAATAAATTAAAAAAACAGGAACGAAAAGCGATCGTTAAGAAAGAGTTATGAACCCCGGTAAATGGATTGCCAGGCCGGATCCTGCATATCGTGGAGCAGGCGGAAGGCGTTTTCGCCGTAAATGGGATCGCTGTACGAAATCACCATGCCGTATTGTTTCAGGATGTTGAACTGGCCTTCGGAAACGCCGAGCGGATCGTTTGCCCAGCCCGGACCGGGATCTTCCTGCCCGTTGCGGCGCAGGTACGGAAACTCGCCCCAGCGCAGGCGCCAGAGGTCGTCAACCACCGGGCATTGTACCGCAAAATCGTATTTCACCTTGTTGTGTATGGTATCCAGCTGGTAAAAACATTCCTTGATTTCGTACTTCAGAAACAGGTTTTCTTTGGTCGGGTTGGCGTCGCTTTCAACAATACCCAGCGCAATAGTCAGAAATTCGTGGCGGGAAATGTTCGACTGTTCAAAACGTGGAACCGGGCCGTTTACAATGCGAATCTTTTTAAACGTAACCAGTTCGGCACTGGGACCGGGCATGAGGCTGAACCCCAATACAACCTTGTCAGGCGTAACCGGTGCCGCAGATTTGCGTGCGCCGCAGAGCCAGGGCAGGAACAGGAGCAGTATCGGTACGAGGGCCTTACGCATTGGTTTTCGCCTGTTGTCCATCGTTGCCGATGGGTTGAAGCTGATTTCGCTTTTACGCAAAAATCGGAAAAAGGTTTAAATATAGCTATTAACGAACTGTTATCCAGGTTATTGTGCTTTGTTTTTATGCAAAATTAACGGTTCGTTGCCCTTTAAAAAACAAAGGGCGTGCCATCGGCAACAAAATAAATTAGCTAAATTTACCCCTTGGACGCATGAACTGGATTAACGGTCCCAAATTGACTTTATGACGCTGACTGAAATCATCATTGATCTGTTGAAAGTATTATTGCCTTCAACGATTGTATTTCTTACTGCCTATTTTGTTGTAAAACATTTTCTGGATACAGAAACCAAGCGCCGCCTGGCTGAAATCCGGCTGGCCAACCAGAACGTGATTACACCGATCCGTTTACAGGCGTACGAACGCGTTTCCATTTTCCTCGAGCGCGTTCACCCGAACAGCCTCGTGATGCGTGTGCATAAGCAAGGCATGAGTGCCCGCCTGTTGCAGTCGGAACTCACGCGTGTAATCCGCCAGGAATTTGATCACAACCTGTCGCAGCAAATCTACATGTCGAACCACGCCTGGGAAATGGTGAAAACCGCCAAAGAAGAAATTACCAAACTGGTAAACATCGCCGCATCAAAACTGCCCGACACGGCTACCGGTACTGAACTCAGCCAGATGATCATCCAGATCTCGCAGCAGATTGATAAAATGCCCACCCAGGTTGCACTGGAGTATTTGAAAAAAGAAGTAGGCCAGGTTTTCTAAACTGCACCCGAAAAAAATAGCGTCCCGTACTTCTTTGGAAGTGCGGGATTTTTTTTGATGGATAATTTCATCAGACTTTGTTAGAGCAGTATTATATTAACCACAATGGTCACAAAGGCATGCACAAAGGGCACAAAACCTTCGTGTGCATTGTGCAGTCCTTCGTGTGTGTGCCGGATAGCGCGGCGGACTTTGTGGTTAACGAAGTGATAGTTCAGTTCCTCCATCAAATTCATAACCACAAAAACGATCGGAACCGTTATCTTTGCCCCGTTCCATTTTAAACGCAGCAGCATGTCAAAATCAGGCGAAGAAAACGAGCGCAAAGAAAAATTTCTGACCGACTCGGGCATCGAAATCAAACGCACGTATCCGAAAACCGATATCCCGGAAGAACAGCCGGGGCAGTTCCCGTTTACACGCGGTGTGCAGCCCAGCATGTACCGCGGCAAATTGTGGACGATGCGCCAGTATGCCGGTTTTTCTACCGCAGAAGAATCGAACAAACGCTACCATTACCTGCTGAAAAACGGCACCACCGGTTTGTCGGTTGCTTTTGACCTGCCCACGCAGATCGGTTACGATTCGGATCATGTTTTTTCCGAAGGCGAAGTGGGCAAATCGGGCGTAGCCATTGATTCGCTGCGCGATATGGAAATTCTGTTCAGCGGTATCAAACTGGATGAAGTAACTACATCCATGACGATTAACTCAACAGCCGCCGTGCTGCTAAGCATGTACATTGCGCTGGCAAAAAAACAGGGTGCTGACATCAAAAAAATTTCCGGCACCATTCAAAATGATTTGCTGAAAGAATACGCGGCCCGCGGCACGTACATTTATCCGCCGAAGCCTTCGATGCGCATCATCACCGATATTTTTGAATACTGCAGCACCGAGGTTCCGAAATGGAATACGATTTCCATTTCCGGTTATCACATCCGCGAGGCGGGTTCAACAGCGGTGCAGGAACTGGCGTTTACACTGAGCAACGGCAAGGCGTATCTGCAGGCGGCCATGGCCAAGGGACTGGATATTGATGTGTTTGCAAAACGGCTTTCGTTTTTCTTTAATGCACACAACAACTTTTTTGAAGAAGTGGCCAAGTTCCGCGCCGCGCGCCGCATGTGGGCGCAGATTACCAAAGAACTCGGCGCAAAAGATCCGCGTTCGATGATGCTGCGTTTTCATACCCAAACCGGCGGCAGCACACTCACCGCGCAGCAGCCGCAAAACAACATTGTGCGCGTTACCATGCAGGCCCTCGCCGCGGTAATGGGCGGCACACAGAGTTTACACACCAACGGTTTTGATGAAGCCCTCGCACTGCCCACCGAAGAAGCAGCCCGCATCGCCCTGCGCACACAGCAGATCATCGCGCTCGAAAGCGGCGCTGCCGATACCGTTGATCCGCTGGCCGGTTCGTGGTTTGTAGAATCGCTTACCAACGAAGTAGAAGCAGCAGCCTGGGAATACATCCGCAAAATAGATGCAATGGGTGGTTCTGTGGCGGCCATTGAACAAGGTTTTATGCAGGATGAAATCGCTTCATCCTCTTATAAATATCAGTCCGATATTCAGTCGGGCGAAAAAGTAATTGTTGGCGTAAATAAATTCCAGGTGGAAGAAGCGCCCGCCGAAAACCTGTTTACAGTTGATGACAGCATCCGCATCCAGCAGATGGATAAACTGAAACAGCTGAAAGCTGAACGGAATAACGAACAGGTAAAACAGCTGTTACAAAAACTCGAAACCGCCGCACGCGGTACCGAAAACCTGATGCCGCTGATTCTCGAAGCGGTGGAAGCCTACGCCACACTGGGTGAAATTTCGGATGTGTTCCGTGGGGTGTTTGGCGAATATAAAGGGGTTTAAAAGGATTTTTGATTTTCGATTTTTGATTTAAAGGTATCAGGTACACCGTCAGTCTGAGCGACAGTCGAAGACGGCGTGTGATAAATCCAATCAAAAATCGAAAATCAAAAAATCAAAAATCGCTACGATCTTAATTGCGTACCAACTTCTCCGTAACGGTTCCTTTATCGGTTTTCAACTGCACAAAATAAATACCTGCGGGCAGTTCGCGCACACTGGTTTGTACCTGCAACAGGCCGGAAACAAAGGTTTGTTTTCCTGCTATCGTTTTTACGGTTTCACCAAGCATATTGGTCAGTACCACTTCGCCTTCGATGGTTTCGTTTGCTGAAATGCCGATGGTAAGTATATCATTGGCCGGGTTCGGAAACAAACCAAGGCCTACCGGCTCCGGCGCGGGCTGTGGCGTAATGGCAGTGTTAAACAATGAATGCAGCTCCACATCAGTGGTATTAAGTACCCAGCGGTTGCCGTTTCCGATGGTAGAAGGACTGCTGTTTGCTGCATAATGTGCAACAAAAGCCACCAGTTTTATTTTGCTGTCGTTGTAATTGGCCGGTACCTGGTAATTTACGGAAACCGTGTACGGTGTATTCAGCGCTGGTGTGTTCGGAATTATTCCGGATGATCCCCAGGTGCCGTTGAGCGAACTGCGCAGCACGTGGCGGTGCGGATAACCGGAGATGTAGGTGGTGGAACTGTTCCATTGCCCCGGGTAATATGTGTTTGCAAACTGCGCATCGTAACATTTCTGATCCCAGCCCGAGCCGCTGCCGATTACGCTGTCTTCTACAAGGTACAGGCTGATGCGGTAATCACCGGCCGGAACGGTTTGCAGAAACGAGGTGTTCACCGTTGCACTGATCATGCGGCTGGATGCGTTGTACGTGCCTTGTATATCAACCGAAACGCGTGGTGATTCATTTGTGTAGATGCGAGTTACCACGGTATCGAAACCGCCTACGGTCATGTATGGTTCGGTGGAAAGCCACGGAAACGTTACACGATCAATCATAATTGCAGGAGCAAAACCGAACGACGGATTGGCAAACTCCTGTTCTATGGCATCGGTAAACGGGCCGCTCATCGAATCCACACCAAAACCTTCGTGAATGGTATAGAGCACGGTATTACCGGCATGCTGCTGGTGCCAGGTGAGCAGGTTATAGGATTGCGGCGGACACATGCCGCACAGCGTTGTTGTAAATTCTTCCATCAGCACCCGTTTAACAGGTGCGGTTTGTGCAGTCCCGGAAATTACAAATACCAGGCCGATTGCGATAGTAAACCATGTTTTCGTTTTCATCTTATGCTGTTTTTGAATGACCGGACAAAATTGGGTAGTCTGTCTTTTAAAACACAACCGATGCCGTTCAAAAGTTCCGTTTCCGAAATCTTATTTCGGTGCAATGGATTTGTGCAATGGAAAACCGTTGGCCTGTGCGGCAATCCAGGAATCGAAATCAAAATAGCCGTAACGCAGCTGGTTATTTTTAAGCGGGGCCTGCTGCTGCAGCACGAGCTGCAGTTTATGAAATCCCGCTGCCCGGCTGTTGCGTGCCGTTGTGTGGAGGAGCGGGGAGGATAGTGCAGTTGCAAAAGCCTCCGCAAAAACATCGCCCGGCGTATTTTTCTTCAGTTGTTTCCGCAGTGAACGGATACGATAAAGCAGCAGTTCGTAATCCGACAACTCATAATAAATGACAAGGCCGAGCAGTTCGGTTTCGGGATCAAACAGCGTAAGCATTGCACGCCGCGCATGATGCTGCCGGAGCGCTTCACGGAATTTACCGGTATAAACAGAAGCAACCGTATAATTCATCAGGAAGATCAAAACAATACTATTGCTGAAGCGATAATCCTGGCGGATAATTGTCTGCTGTATCGTCCGGCATTGTTCGTATGCCTGCTGTCCGTGCCGTTTTTTCAGCAGAAAAGCAACCTGGTTATTCAGCAGGTTCACATACGTATCATTAATCCGTGCGGTGAGTTTGCGTTTCGGAATGCTCCTGTAAAAACGGGTTGCTTTTTCAATATACTGTTCATTGCCGCTTTTCTGCAGCTGCATGCCGGCCACAAAAATATTGTTCAGTGCAGTAATGTATTCAAAACTGCGCGACAGCAGGTGGCGGCGGTCGGCTTCCATCTGTTCCGCAAACAGCTGGCGGTATTTCAGGCTGTTTTTCCAGTCGCTGAGCAAGCGGTAACAACTGCTCATGGTCTGGCAGTATTCCCGCATCAGTGTAAATTCCATGCTGCGGCCCCGCACCGTTTTTTGGATCACGGCAATCCATTTGCGTACCTGGTTCAGTTCGGCCGCGGTGGCAGGTTTTTCGCGGTTGAGCAGTTTCCAGGTCGCTACATTGTACCGCCTGATCTGGAGCCATTGCTCCACGTGCTGCAGTGTGGAGGTAATTGCTGCGGCAGCCACCGTATCGTTTTTTTTCGATCGCGGCTCCAGCAGGCCGATGCGCAGCTGCCAGTCGATACACACCGGCAGAAACAGGAGTTTGTCGTGCTCGAGGCACAGCCGGTACGCCTGTTCTACCGAGCGGCGCAGTGCATCAAACTGTTTTTTGCGGAGCAGGATTTCGGCCTGCATGAACTTGCGCAGGATGATGGTTTCGGGCGTTCCTGTGGCGTGAAAATTTTCAAGGCTCCGCAGCGTGGTTTCAAATGCGTAATGTTTCATACGCTTGAACTGTTCCGGCGAAGCGGCCTGTACAGCGGACTGCAGCGCAGGTTCGTCATACACATCCATCTGCTCCAGTTCGCGCAGCAGTTTCCGGTAGGTTTTGGTAAACCGGCGCTGCTGCAGCTGATCGGTGTAAATTGTGAGGTACCGTTTTTCGTTTACATCAAGCGATTTTACAAGCCGGTAAAGCTGGTCGGAAGGTGTTTTCATGCAACAGGCGCGAATAATAAAATAACGAAACAAGGCGGATTTCGTTAGTCAAATTTACGCAAAAGTTACGTTTCAGAGAAAGATTTTTGATTGGCGATTTTTGAATTTTGATTGGATTTATCACACGCCGTCTTCGACTGTCGCCTTCCCGCATTCGCGCAATCACCGCTTCGGAAGTCAAGCTCAGACTGACGGTGTAACTGATACCTCTTAAATCAAAAATCAAAAATCAGTTGCGTTACTTACTTGTAATAATAAACTCCACCCGCCTGTTTTTTTCGCGGCCCTCGGGTGTGGCGTTGGGTTCTACCGGTTTGTCTTCACCGAAGCCCCGCGAAACCACGCGGTCGTCGGTAATACCTTTGTCCGCCAGGTAGGTTTTAACGGCCGCAGCCCGGTCTTCGGACAATTTCTGGTTGGATGCATTATCGCCCACGTCATCGGTATGGCCGTGAATTTCAATTTTCATGGTGGCGTTTTCCTGCAGCAGCGCAACTACTTTATCGAGTTCGGGGAACGATTCGGATTGCAGTGTTGCTTTTCCGAAATCGAAAAAAATATTGTTGAGGCGGATCGGTTTATTTATTTCAATCGGCACGAGGTACAGGTCGCGTTTCAGTTCGCGGTAATCTTTTAATTCGCGCAGATCAATATTTTCGCTGATGGCATAATACCCCGGTGCATCGGCTTTAAATCCATACTGGTGGCCCTGCGGCAGCACAATCTGGTATTCACCTGTACCCGGTGTGGATGAAGCAATACCGGCTTCGGTGCCTTCCGGTAATTTGAAATAACTGATGGCAGCCTGCAGCGGTTTCCCGGTTTTGGCATCCAGCACTTTGCCCGTAACCAGCACCACCGGTTTCGGCCGGTTTTCAGGAACGAGTTCGATGCGGATCAGGTCCGTGCCGCCAAAGCCGTTCGGATCGGAACTCACCATGTACGCAATTTTACCCGTTGCCGGAACGGTGTAATACGCATCCCAATACGGCGTATTGATAGTGGGGCCGAGGTTTACCGGCTCACTCCATTTCAGCCACGTATCATCGAGACGGCGCGTCATCCAGATATCGCTGCTGCCATATCCGCCCGGACGATCGGATGAA
Source organism: Chitinophaga pinensis (assembly GCA_943372645.1). Classification (GTDB taxonomy): domain Bacteria; phylum Bacteroidota; class Bacteroidia; order Palsa-965; family Palsa-965; genus VBWE01. The sequence goes on from CALRZN010000028.1 coordinate 23,719, forward strand.
AAATAAAGCGTAATTCCATCGGCCGCCACAAAGGGTGTTGATTCACTGTACTGCGCTGTACTGAACGGCAGTTTTTCGGGCTGACTCCAGTTTGTGTTGTTTTCGCGGTGCGAAACATACAGGTCGGAGATGTCTTTTTTCTCATCTTCGCCCAGGTACAGGATCATGTTTTTATTATCCGGACTGAGGCAGATGCCGGCGTATTTGCCCTGGCTCATTTTTTCATACCGTTTGATATTGATCGCTTCCGGATCGCCCCAGCCTTCCGCAGTCATGCGGCATACGGAGTAACCCGGCCGCGCATATTCCCCGTTTTTAAAAATGCCGCGGACGATGCGGCTGTTGCCATCCACGCTCTGGTAAAACAACGCGTTTTTGGTGGTGCGGTTAAACGGTTTGCCCAGGTGTTTGGCAGGCATCCACTGGCTGTCGGGGCCGAGTTTGCAGTACCAGATGTCCTGTGTTTCCTGCGGCGAAAGGGTGTTTTCCGGGTGATTGTCGCGTGTGAAAAACAACTTGCTGCCGTCGGGCGTAATGTAGGGCTGTATTTCGGCATACGCCGAGTTTACGTTTTTACCGAGGTTCACCAGTTTCCGTTTCTCCTGTGCGAAAAAGGGATTACTGCACACGAGCAGTAATCCCCATACGATTGTTTTTTTCATACGATTTATTCGGTTGTGCGTTCTTCCGAAGCCGGTTTTACATACCCCAGTTTGGTTGATTTGCGCGAGGCCAGTGCGATGGCAAAACTGCCGTGGAAATAAATACCGTCAACAGGGCGGTAACCGATTTCCATCTGCGTCATCATGCCTTTTGCTTTGCCCTTGGTCTGTTTGCGTGGCTGCGGCACATACATGCGGAAACCGCCGCGTGCACCGATCGGATTTTTCGGATAATAATCGCGGTACGAAACCCCTTCGCGTTTTACCGTTGTAACGGGCAGAATAAGTGCATCAAGAAATAAGCAGTTGAGCATTCCGCCGCCCTTGGTATTGTATTGTTTGGTACTGATTTCAAGGTTGGCTGTGCGGAATTTGATGAGTCCTGCATAAATACCGGTAGAACTGAAACCCACATAATCGGGCATATTGCCAATGTTGTACCCGTCAGCATCTTCCACGGCAGCAATGGGGCTGCGGCGAACGAAGAGGCCGCCGTGTATGCCTGTTAAACTTACCCGGTGTGCAGGCACCTTGATGAATTTGGTTGTTTCAACCACATCCCCGTTGTTATTAGTTGATTCGGTGCGGTCGAGTACAATTTTGGTGGGTTTTATTTTTTCACTTGATTTCAGGATGAAGCTGCCTCCCAGTTCGAGGTTAAAATTGTGCGGCACTACTTTTCCGCCGGCAAGACGGCCGAATGTAAACCAGCCCTGGCGGATCGCAAACTCAGGAATGATTTTGTTTTTATAATTGGCCATACCCCACAATCCGACATTGATGCTCATGCCTTCGAAATTCTGCAGCGGCACATCGAAATGAAAAAAGTCGCAGGCAATAACCAGGTTGCTTACATCGGCAGCATCGTCTTTTACAATTTTATAATCAATCTGCTGACTAAACAACCCTGTAGTTGCAGAAAACAGGCCGAGGGTAAAGAGGAAACGTTTCATGGCTTTTATTTTTTTTCAAATGTCCTCCGAAGCCGATTGTTCGGCAATACGACATTTGCCCTATTTTTTTTCAGCGCCAGCTGGTACGCAGGCTCCTGTTTTAGGCAGCTGTACGGGTTTAACCGTAGGGGGTGCAGAAACGGAAACCGTTACTTTGCGTGCTGCTTTCGCAGGGGCGAATAACATTTGCCCTATTTTTATCCCCGGTATGATCAGCCGTTCGGTGTTGCTGCTTTTTATTTTGTTAACCGTGATTTTTATCCCGGCAAAGCTGCATGCACAAACGCGCCGTTTCGAAAACATCAGTTCGAACCAGGGGCTTTCGCAGAATACAGTGAACTGCATTATGCAGGACAGCGAGGGGCTGCTCTGGTTCGGTACGCAGAACGGGCTGAACTGCTGGGACGGCTACAGTTTTAAAATCTACCGTTTCAGCCGCAACGATACGAACAGCATTCCCGATAATTTTATTCTTTCGCTTGCCGAAACGGATACCCATTTTATTGCCGTAGGAACACGCAACGGTTTTGCCTGCCTCGATAAACGGACCGGTGTTTTTAAACGCGCTGCCATAAGCGGCGCGGTGAACAACTCGCTGCACGAAACGGTGGCGGTGATTATTCCCGACAGCAGCGGGCAATTCTACTTTTTACAACGCAAATCAACCTGGGTGTATGAAACACGAACAGGTAAAACACGGGCTGTGCCGGATGTACTGAGCCAGCTGCGTAATATCATGACGGATACAAAAACCGGTAAACGTTATGGTTTTACACCATCCGGTGTTTTTGGATTTGATCTGAAAACAGGGCAGAAGGGACGGATTTATAATTTTCAATCGGATATATGGTTGAATAACAAAACGGGGACGCTCATCGGTTCCGATATTTTTCTAATAGAAAATCGGTTGATAAAAAAGGTCAATACACAAACACCGCGGGAAGCAACGTTTTGCGGGCAAATTCCCGAAACGCCCACCTGTATAGCCGCCGCACCCGACAGCACGATCTGGATCGGTACACTGAACGGGTTGTATATTTTTCATCCGGCAGACAACAGCATTGAACATGTTACCGTTACACCAAACACAACAGGTAGTTTATCCTCCAACCGCATTATGTCACTCTACGCATCGCCTGACGGATTGATGTGGGTGGGCAATACCGAAAACGGGGTTGATGTGTATGACAACAGCAACTCCGGTAAAACCATTGAAACCATTTTCACCAATTCGGCAAGCGGGCAAACGGTGTGGTCAACTGTTGCCATTAAACAGGGACAACTTTTCGGAACAACGAGTGGTATTCAGTTTCAGCCCACCGGCAAAGCAACTGTACCGGCCTGGCTGCATATGCTTCCGCATGATGTGTTTGCGGCTTCGATGTGTTTCGACCGTGAAAACCGCCTGTGGATGGCAACGCGTAACCGGGGTGTGCTGCTGCTGGATACACTGAAACGCGAACTGCTCACGTTTAAAATAAACCGGAGTGAAGGTTTGCCGAATGCAGCGTACCATGTGCAGTGCGACCGCGAAGGAACGGTTTGGGTGGCAACGGCTGACGGGCTTTGGTATTGCCGGGATGGTTCACGGGAACTGAAAAACAAGCCCGTGTTTTATACCGCAACAGACACGCTGAATTACACCACCAGCACGTTTGAAGACCGCAAAGGCCGTTTGTGGGTGGGTTCTAATCATGGCGTTTCTGTAAGCGATCCGGAGAAAAAAACATTCCGGCAATACAGTTACGAAGTAGGGAACAAAAAAAGCATCAGCCACCCGATTGTTTCCTGGATCACGGAAGATGCGCGTGGGGTGATGTGGCTGGGCACATTCGGCGGCGGCCTCAACCGGTATGATGCCGCAACGGATGGATTTACCGCCGTGGGAACAGCAGCAGGCCTGCCCGATGAAGTAATTTACGTGGTGGCAGCCGATGAGCAGCACCGCCTGTGGCTGAGCACTGACCGCGGGCTGGTGTGTTACGATCCGCAAACACAGCACCTGTTTACATACACTACCCGCGACGGACTGCGCTCCAACGAATTTGTACAGAACGGATTTTATAAAGATGCGTCCGGCCGTTTTTATTTTTCAAACGGAAACAGTTTTGTGCGTGTGGATGCTGCGCATGCGGCGTGGCCGGTATTTGCGGGTTGCCCGGTAATTACGGGGCTGAAAGTAAACAATTCTGATTTTCCGCGAAGCTCCGGTGTGTTGCAGTTGCAGCCCGACGAGCATGATATTGCCGTTTCGTTTGCAGCAGTGAATTATCGGTTCCAGGAACGCATTGTGTACAGTTATAAACTGGAAGGATACGACACCGCCTGGATGGAGCCGCCGGCCGGAATCCGGTTTGCATCGTACACCAACCTGCCGTATGGCGATTACACGTTGCGCATCCGTTGCCGAATTGCAGGTGGCGACTGGTCGCCGAATGAACGCAGCATGCAACTGCACATCCGCACACCGTTCTGGCGCACCACGTGGTTTATGCTGTTGCTGGTTGTGGCGGCGGCGGGACTGATTGCCGGCATTTCGTGGTTCATTGCGGGGTACCGTCACCGCAGGCGGATGCGGGCGGCCGAAGTGCAGCGTAAAATTCACCTTGAACGTGAACGCATTTCGCGCGATCTGCACGATCACCTCGGTGCGCAGATTTCGTATTTTATCAGCACCGCCGATTTTATTGCTTTCGGTCTTGATCAGCATACACCCGAACAAAGCCGTAAACTGCTGCAGGAACTGAGCCAGGGCGGCCGCACCACCATGCAGGAACTGCGAGAAACCATCTGGGCACTGAACAAGGCTGCATACACAGCGAATGAATTTGCGGAACGCCTGCGCACCTATTTCAGTATGCAGCTTGCTGCTGATCCGCTGCAATGGAAACTGACCGTTGATGGAAATGCAGCCACCGTGTTGCAGCCCGCGTTGCTGCTGAATACGTTCCGCATCATCCAGGAAGCATTGTCGAATGTGAAAAAACACGCCGAAGCAAAACTATTCCGTGTGGAGCTGCATATTTCGGAAAACGAATTTGCTGTATCCATAAGCGACGACGGAAAAGGATTTGTACATAAAAACAGCCCGGAAGGACATTACGGCCTCGACAATATGCAACTGCGCGCAACCGAAACCGGCGGCACCTTAACCGTAAACAGCGCACCGGGAAAAGGCACCACGCTGCTGTTTAAAGCGCCGCTTGCGGAATAACACGAATTACGGCAAATGGCGTATTGTGTGCCCCGGCAGAAAAGGCAATCTTTGCAACGATGATAACTGTAGGACTGGTAGAAGACAATACGCAGCTGATCCGTTCGGTGAGCCGCAATTTCGGTTTTTTCGGAAACGTGCAGCTGGTGTTTACTGCGCGCAACGGGGCAGAGGCCCTGGAAAAACTGGAAACCATTCAGCCCGATGTGTTGCTGCTCGACATTAACATGCCCGTAAAAAACGGCATTGAAACGGCACAGGAAGCCTGCGTAAAATACCCGGGCATTCGAATCATCATGCACACCGTGATTGATGCCGAGGATAAAATATTTGATGCCATTATGGCTGGAGCCACGGGTTACATTCTCAAAGACTCCACACCGGGACAACTGATCGAAGCCATTGAAGAAGCCGTTGACGGTGGTGCGCCCATGAGTCCGAGCATTGCCCGCAAAGCCATACAGCTCATCCGCTCACGCGAAAAACCACAGGTGCGAAACCGCGAAGAAAACGAATTCGGACTCTCGGCCCGCGAGCTGGAAATACTTGATAAAGTAGCAGAAGGGCAGGCATATCAGCAGATTGCAAACGAACTTTTTGTAAGCCCGAAAACCGTTCGCAAACACATCGAAAACATTTACCGCAAACTGCAGGTGCACAACAAAGTGGAAGCAGTGCAGAAAGCGCGGAACAAAAACCTGCTTTCGGTGGTGCTGGGTTTAATAATGATGCTGGTGAACTTCTGATTTTTGATTTAAGGGACCAGTTACACCGTCAGGCTGAGCTTGTCTTCCGGCGCGCAGTTTGTGCGAAGGCAGGAAGGCGAAATCGAAGACGGCGTGTGATAAATCCAATCAAAAATCAAAACTGATTCCTGGTTATTTCTTCTTTTCCTCTTTGGCAGCTTTCACCGGCGAGGTGGTAACCAGTTTCGGGTATTCCAGTTTCAGTTTGTGCAGCGCTTTTACAATGTGCCGGGATATTACATATTCTTTATACCAGTTCTGATCGGACGGCACAATAATCCATTCCGGTTTGTTGCAGGCATCGAACAGGTTATCATACGCGTTGATATACTGATCAAATTTTTTGGCTGTTTCCCAGTCGCCGTCGTTGTGTTTCCAGAACTTCAGCGGGTCGGTTTTGCGCTCTGTTAAACGTTCCATTTGTTCTTCGCGCGAAATATGGAGGTAAAACTTCAGCACCACGGTACCATTGTATTCCAGCAGGTCTTCAAAGGCGTTGATGTGTTTGTAACGTTCTTTGGTGCTTTTTTCGTCAATCCATTTTTCAACGGTTGGAACGAGTACATCTTCGTAATGCGACCGGTTAAAAATTTTAATCATGCCGCGTTCCGGTGTTTCTTTGTGAATGCGCCAGAGGAAATCGTGTGCGCGTTCTTCCGTCGAAGGCGCTTTCCACGCTTTAACGGAGCAGCCTAACGGGTTCACACCGCGGAATACCGTAGCCATGGCGCCGTCTTTGCCCGAAGCATCCATGCCCTGTAAAACAACGAGCAGGCTGTGCTGACTTTGCGCAAACAAAACCTTCTGCAGTTCGGCAATTTCTGCGATGTGCTTTTCGGTTTCTTTTTTTGTTTTCTCTTTGTCGAACCCTTTCGGTGCGCGCGTGGAAATTGTTTTCAGTTTCATCGTTCGTTTTTTAATTCTCGTGACACTGTCACGAGAATGTTTCGCATACCCCGGTTAGTTTATGTGTTCATGAGCGATGCGTCGCACATCGAACCACAAACTTTATGTTTGCAAAACCCCCACATTATAAGGTTTTGTTATCGGCGATTGGTTCGCCATTTCAATACCCATACTTATCCATTTGCGTGTATCAAGCGGGTTGATGATGGCATCGAGCCATAAACGGGCTGCCGCGTAATACGGTGTGGTCTGGCTGTTGTAGCGTTCGGTGATCTGCGCCAGCAATTTTTTCTCTTCTTCGGGATCAATTTCTTTGCCCTGTGCTTTGAGTGCGCTCACCTGGATCTGCAGCAGTGTTTTGGCTGCCTGCGCGCCACCCATTACCGCAACCTGCGCGGTAGGCCAGCCCACAATCAGGCGCGGGTCGTAGGCTTTTCCGCACATGGCGTAGTTGCCGGCACCGTACGAGTTGCCAAGAATGATCGTGAATTTCGGAACCACCGAATTGCTCATTGCATTCACGAGCTTCGCACCGTCTTTAATAATTCCGTTTTGCTCTGAACGCGAACCCACCATAAAACCGGTTACATCCTGTAAAAACACAAGCGGAATACGGCGCTGGTTGCAGTTCATGATAAAACGTGCGGCTTTGTCGGCACTGTCGGAATAAATTACACCGCCGAACTGCATTTCGCCTTTTTTGCTCTTCACCACCTTGCGCTGGTTGGCCACAATGCCCACCGCCCAGCCGTCAATGCGGGCGGTACAGCACACGATGCTTTGTCCGTAGGCTTCCTTGTATTCATCAAACTCCGAATCGTCAACGAGGCGTTTAATGATATCGCGTATTTCGTACGGCTTGTCGCGCGTGTCGGGCATAATGCCCAGTATTTCTTTCGGATCAAGTTTGGGTGCGGCCGGTGTGGCGCGGTTGAATCCCGCTTTTTCAAAATCACCCACTTTATCCATAATGCGCCGGATGCGGTCGAGGCAATCGGCGTCGTCTTTGCACTTGTTATCAGTAACGCCCGAAATTTCGCAATGTGTGGTTGCACCGCCGAGTGTTTCGTTGTCAATGGTTTCGCCGATGGCCGCTTTAACGAGGTACGAACCGGCCAGGAAAATAGTGCCGGTTTTATCCACGATCATGGCTTCGTCGCTCATAATGGGCAGGTACGCACCGCCGGCAACACAGCTGCCCATGATAGCCGCAATCTGCAGAATGCCCTGCGACGACATGATGGCGTTGTTGCGGAAAATGCGCCCGAAATGTTCTTTATCCGGAAAAATTTCATCCTGCATCGGCAGGTAAACCCCGGCACTGTCAACTAAATAAATAATCGGCAGGCGGTTTTCCATGGCGATTTCCTGTGCGCGTAAATTCTTTTTGCCGGTAATCGGAAACCAGGCGCCGGCTTTTACGGTGGCGTCGTTGGCCACCACAATGCACTGTTTGCCGCTTACGTAACCGATCATAATCACCACGCCGCCCGCAGGACAGCCGCCGTGTTCTTTATACATGTCGTCGCCGGCAAAGGCACCGATTTCAATGCGGTCGCTGTTTTTATCGAGCAGGTAATCAATGCGCTCGCGGGCCGTCATTTTGCCCTGCTCATGCAGTTTTTCAATACGGCCTTTGCCGCCACCCAGGGCTGCTTTGGCAAAACGCTGTTCCATGGCCGATACCAGCAGGCGCATGGTATCTTCGTTCTTATTGAATTCCAGGTTCTGCTTTTCGGTTTTCTGTACGGTATCACTCATAATAGTAGAGGCGTGTTTTTTTGCGAACCCAAAGATACGCTTTAAGCGAGCACAAAAAAATCCGGCCGGAGCCGGATCATCATATACCCCGGCAGGGCCGGATGCATCGCAAAAAAACAAAAGTGAAAAAAATCAGCAGGCCCGGTATAAACTGCTGTTGCTGCGGCCGGCAATAAGCCCGGCGATAATGGCCGCAATTTTAACCGGTTTGGTTACGGGCGGATTGTAAATAATGGCGCCGAGTATTTCAAGTATAATTTGTTTCATAAAAGCTGTAGGTCTTTTGATGAAGCGAAACTATACCACAATACAGGAGCAGGCAAACCAACTTTTTGCCCATTCGTGGGGTTCAAGAGAAAAAGGGAAGTGAAAGCGCCAGCCGGATTACAACTTTTCCAGCGCCTTTAATGTTTTCTCTCCGCGGTTTTTTACACCGGCCGATGCATGCTCCAGGACCGCTTCCACTGCCGCTTTCAGCTCGTTTTTCAGATCAGGTTCGCGTTTGCAGATGTTCAGCAGCACCGTCATTGAAAATGCTTTTACGGCAATGGGCGAACTGGAATTAAGCAGGAGAGCAAAACACGTATCGGTAAGCTCACCCAGGTATTTTTCCGGTACAGCAATAAATTGCAGGATGCGCACAATGTTTCGCGTAACGCCTTCGTGCATGTCCGTGCGCTGCAGGTGACGGATGAGTTTACCCAGGTAGGGTTTGATCAGTTCCGGGTGCGCTTCCACACAATCATTCATCGCCCATGAAGCCCGCGGCGCAATCACCAGGTCGTTTTCAAAAATCAACTCCATCAGTTCGCGGAAGCGCGCACGGTCGTTACCCACATAACGCGCCACTTTGCGTGCAAGGTCTTTTGACTGGCGGAGGCGAAGCGTTTCACGGATATTCATGCGGTGCAAATATAAAAAAGAAGCATGTTGAATAGTTGGCAGTGGCAGCAGGCAGTGGCAGTCATTCTGATAAAAATCATATCCTGCCAACTGCTGCTGCCACTGCCACTAATTCTTCACCGCCATCACGCTTATCTCCACATGCGCGCCTTTCGGCAATGCGGCTACCTGCACGGTTTCGCGGGCGGGGTAGGGGCTGCCGGGCGGGAAACTTTTGGCGTAAATTTCATTCACTGTTCCAAACTGTTTCAGGTCGGTCATGTAAATCGTGGTGCGTACAACGTCCGTGGTTTTTAAACTGGCTGCGGCAAGTATGGCGGTAATATTTTTCATTACCCGGGTAACTTCCTGCTGCATTGTAGCTGTATCCATATTGCCGGTTGCCGGATCAATGGCAATCTGCCCCGAAACAAACAACGCATTGCCGCGCGCGGTGGCCTGTGCATACGGACCGATGGGGGCGGGGGCGTCTTTTGTAAAAATGACCGCAGGCAGTTCTTCTTTCTTTTTCATTTTGCTGAACGAAAGCCACAGCAGGCCGGCAATGGCCAGTACCGCAAGCGCAACAAATATGGTTTTATTCATCGTGCAATCAGTCTTTGGCTTTGGGCTGTGATGCTGCAATTTCAGTAATGGCCGCTACCAGTTTATCCAGGTCGGCGGTGTTCGTATAAACATGCGGGGTAACGCGCACGCCGTGTATATTTTCCCAGTTAATGCCCACGGTGTGAATTTTATGTTTCTCCATCAGGTAGTTGTCCACTTCTTCCGGTTTCCAGCCGGCCACCGAAAAGTTGGCAATTGCGCACGAGAAAGGAGCTTTCAATGACGTATTCAGTTTCACGCCTTTTATTTTTGCGGCCCGTGTTGCCCAGTAATCTTTCAGGTAACGCAGGCGTGCCTCCTTGCGTTTCGCCCCGATGAGCAGGTGAAAATCAATAGCGTATGAAATTGCCATCTCCGATGCAAACGAACGTGTTCCCAGCGATTCAAATTTGCGGATATCAGTTCCGTCAGGCTCGTTATTCGAAAGCAGCGCCCACACGTTTTTGATCTTGTCTTTTTTAATGTAAAGCATGCCGCTTCCGAACGGCGCGCACAGCCACTTGTGCAGGCTGGTCGCAAAATAATCGCAGCCGAGATCCGAAATCTTGTAATCAATATGCCCGAAACTGTGTGCGCCATCGGCAATCACTTCTATGCCGCGTTTGTGTGCTTCATCGGCAATGCGGCGGCAGGGAAGCACCTGGCCCACCCAGTTGATGAGGTGCGTTACATGCACCACTTTTGTTTTTTCGGTAAAAGCGGCGGTGTATTGTTTTACAATGGCTTCATCGTTTTCAATCGGCAGTTCAAGGTTGATGAACACGAGTTTGATGCCGTCGCGTTTTTCGCGCTGTTTCCAGGCGTTCAGCATGTTCGGGTAATCCTGTTTGGTGAGCACCACTTCGTCGCCGGCTTTCAGGTTGAGCCCGAAAATAACCGTGTTCAGTCCTTCCGTTGCATTGCGGTTGATGGCAATTTCTTCGGCATCGCACCCGGCCAGGTCCGCTAATTTTCTGCGCAGCGGTTCGCGGCCGGCATCCAGTATGCGCCACATGTAGTAGGAGGGACCTTCGTTGCACAGCTGGTAGTTGCGGATGTGTGCTTCCTGCACGCTGCGCGGTTGCGGACTAACACCGCCGTTGTTCAGGTTAATGATGTTCAGCGAAACGGTAAAGGATTCACGGATCCAGTTCCAGAAATCTTCATCCGATGCAAGCTCCATGTCCGATTTCCCGGCAGCACCTTCCAGCGCCTGTTCAAACCCTGCCGCCATCAGCTGGTCGAGGAACGGGGTGAGGGATAACGCACCTGCGGTTAATCCCAGTTTTTTCATGAATGCTCTGCGATCGCTCATACGGAAAGTATTTTGTCAAATATAGCAAAGCATTTTTTAACAGTTCAGCGCCTGTTAAATGATGCTAATCAACCGGCTGCCTGCATGTTGCCGTTTTATATTTGGTTTATGAAGAAAAACGCCCGCATCCTCCTCCCCGCCGCGCTGCTGCTTACCATCGGCGCATTCGCTGTAACCCGGCAGCCCTGGTTTGCCGCCACATTCGGCACATTGCAGAACCCGGCAGTTATTAATCCGGTTGCTGCGTATTACGAAGCCAACAAAGGCAATACCGAACACAGCATTTCAACCGGCACCACCGCCAACGGTACGCTCATAAACGGAAAGCTGGTTCCGTACGACGGTTCCAATTTTGAATATTTCGATACATCGAGTTACCTCGGCGGCCGCGCTTTTCTGAACGACCGTGTAGTCAAAACGTATGTGGAAGTATATGATACGCTCGCTGCACGCCACCCCGGCCGTCGGTTCCGGCTCATGGAATGTTCGCTGCGCAACGGCGGCCCTATTCCCGGCCACCGCACCCACCAGAACGGACTCAGCACCGATGTGATGGTGCCCGTTACCAAAAACGGCGAACCGTATTACGGACTTGATTCGCTGGGCGGCTGGCATTACGGGCTGGAGTTTAACAACAGCGGGCAGCTGATTTCCGATACCACGGTTACGATTGATTTTAACCTGCTGGCCGAACACGTGTACCTGCTGAACAAAATCGGGAAAAAACACAAGGTGAAAGTGGCGAAAACCATTCTGAAATTAGAACTGAAAGACGAATTGTACGCCACGGTTTACGGCAAAAAAATTAAAAACGCGGGCATTTATTTCGCCATGAACCTGCCGGATTTTATCAACCGGAATCATGATGATCATTACCATATTGATTTTGAGGTGTTGCCGTAAGCCGCAAATAACCACCTGTTAATTTTCTCCAAAAAATAAACAACAAAACTTGCGTCGTATCGTTTTTTAATTTTACTTTGCAACACAAAGTTCTTTTTAAAATGCAGGAACAACACGATCATCTTGAAGCTCTCACGCATATCCGCGATATGATGCAGCGCTCGTCCCGATTCCTCTCCCTGAGCGGATTGTCGGGCGTTTTCTCCGGTTTTTATGCCATTGCGGGCGCGGTGGTGGCGTGGATTTATATGCACGATGTGTTCGTTGATTTTCCGCTGATGGTGGCCAGTTATTTCCGCGAAGGGGATATGAATCTGAACCTGCCCGATTTTAATTTCTACAAATTCTTTGCACTCGATGCCGGTTCGGTGTTGTTGCTTTCGCTGCTTACCGGCTGGTACTTTTCAAAACGCAAAGCGAAAAAAATGGGCGTGGTGTTCTGGGACAAAACCGCCTGGATGACCTTGCTGGCGCTGGCCATTCCGCTGGCCGCCGGTGCACTGTTCTGTTTTGCATTGCTGTGGCACGGCATCATCGGGCTTATTGCTCCGGCCACACTTATCTTTTACGGACTCGCTTTACTCAATGCAAGTAAATACACGCTGAACGATATCCGCTATCTCGGCATCAGCGAAATTGCGCTCGGCCTGCTGGCCTGCATGTTTGTGGGTTACGGATTGTTTTTCTGGGTGCTTGGTTTCGGGGTGCTGCACATTATTTACGGTGCCGCAATGTGGTGGAAGTATGAACGCTGAACAGGGAGGACGATGAACGAATTTTTACTCAATCTCAACAAAGCGTTTGAAAACCGCACCCGGCTTGGAATCATGTCGGTGCTGATGGTGAACGACGATGTGGAGTTTACACGCATGAAAGAACTGCTGCAGACCACCGACGGTAACCTGGCCAGCCACATCACCGCGCTCGAAAAAGCGGGTTACGTGGAAGTGAACAAACAGTTCATCGGGAAAAAACCGAACACCACGTATGCCGTAACCAAAGCGGGCCGAAAGGCTTTCACGCAACACCTGGATGCACTTGAAAAATTATTGAAACAACGGAAATAATATTTTTTTGCCCTTTTACTTTGAAATTCAAAGTGCTTTTAAATTAAAATAAAAAAGAAAAAACATGTTTGCACTTCTGCTCGTTATCGCCGCCGCCCTTGTACTTACCGGGCGTTGCATCTGGGAACTGGTTTTCCTGCGTGAGCCGCTGTTTCAGCGGTACCGCAACAACGGCATCTGGACCTTGTTTGCAATGCTGTGTTCTATCGTTTGCGTTTTACTCGCGGCCGAAGTGTTCCCGTTCCGTGGAAGTCCGTATGCCGCGTGGGCAGGGGCGGGGGGACTGGCGGCGTACTGGCTTTCGTTTTTTGCGAAGGCGCATTTGCCACGCATCATCAACGCACTGCTGCGCCTGGGGATGGCCGCGGGCATGGCCTGCTGCGCGTACCTCATATACCTGATGCGTACCGATTTCCGCGATGAGCAATTGTACATCACGGGCATTGTTATCCTCGTGCCCGCCATTCAAAGTCTGCTGCTGCTTACCGAACTGCTGTTTAACGCGGCGTGGTCAGCGCGGGGCAAACGCATCGCCTGGTTTGTGCTGCTCGAATTAAGCATCGCGGTGTTCCTGTTGCTGCCATTAACCCTTGAACAAACACATACCGCAACACAATTTGTAACCACCGGCTAACCCCGGTCCGGGGACTCAGAAGCCCGGCTGATTGTTCCGCAGCCGGTGCTTCTTCCGGATTTTCTGAAAACAAATAACCAAATCAAAATAACCATGCAGCAAACCATTTCATTCAGCGAACCTGCACAGCAGCGCGAACTGCGCAGCATCCGGCGGTGGATTGTGTTTTTTATGATCGCACTTATAGGGAGCGGCGTTACCGCATTTCCGATCCAAACCGAGTTGCATTTTTTTATGCAGTTCCGCGATTACCTGCCCCTGCCGGGCATCATGCAGCAGTGGCTGGAATACATTGCCACCAACGTGGATCAGACGATGCGCACGTTTCCGCAGGTATTTTACGGTTGCGACTGGCTGGCCTTTTCACACATCGTGATTGCACTTTTTTTTATCGGCGTGTATAAAAATCCGGTGCAAAATGCGTGGGTCATCCGCATCGGCCTCATCGCCTGCATAGGTATTATTCCGCTTGCGTTTATCGGCGGCAGTGTGCGCGACATCCCGTTCTTCTGGCGGCTTATTGATTGTTCGTTCGGCGTGTTCGGATCGCTGCCGCTGCTGCTCGTGCTGCACAAAATCAAAAAACTGGATGTGGCCTGCAAACCCTGGAATTAAACTAAAAAAAACAAAAACCAATGATCATTTTAAATCACGGCGCCGGCATGGTGTCGAGCCCGACTGAAGACATGGTAATAATACTGCTCCTCCTGCAATTTTTTGTGGGCCTCGTCGAACTGGTGTTTGCGCTGGTGCTGACCGTAACCGCGCTTACGAATAAAAAAAACATGCGCGGACTTTCCATTTACTGGATTCTTGTTTTTGTGTATTTCCTCGGCCTCGGCATTTTCGGTGCGCTTTCACAGGCGTATCGTGAATTCCCGGAAGAAATCGGCTTTGCCTGGTTTTTCCTCGCCTGGGGCATTGCCATTTACCTGCCTTTTTACAAACGCTTTAACCGGACGGAACAGCCCGGTCAAAATCAAATCAACCCGGACGGATTTCGCCCGGAACAACACACCACCAACAACTGACACATGAAACGGAACGACTGGATTTTTTTACTCACGGTGCTGGCATTCAGCATCCTGTTTTACCGCCAGGACAGCGGGCTCAACTACTTTCTTTTTTCCATCCTGCTCACCGCCGGAACAGCGGGGATGCAGCCGGGATTAATTCGCAAACGCAGCTGGCTGCTGGCTGCAGCAGGCGCACTGGCGGCGGGTTTTGCTGTGTTTTATTATGGTAACGCACTCGCAATTGTGGCCGATACCCTCGCGGTACTTTTGCTCGCGGGTATCAGCAGTTATGCGGGCGGTTCGGTTATCATCAGCATGGTGATTACGACTTTCAGCGTTTGCATTTCATTTGTTTCAATGATCATCGACAGCATTGCGCGCCTCGAAAAACGCGGGCCTTCCGATCCGAAAAACAAATCGCAGGGCAAACGCATCGTAATCGTATTGGTTGCGCTGGTGGTGGTACTGGTGTTCTTTTTTATGTATCGTTCGTCCAACGTTTTGTTTTACGACCTCACAAAAAACATTTCGCTCGATTTTATTTCCCTTCCGTGGCTGCTGTTTACCGGCGCAGGAGCGTTTTTTGTTTACGGACTCTACAACCAGCGCATCATGCGCGACGTGGCGGGGTGGGATAGCGGCCACCGCCTCACGCTGCAGCCTGCTGATATGGAAAAACAATCGTGGCTCGATAAACTGATGTCAGTAAGCAGCGAACGTTTTGCCGCGCTCGTGCTGTTCGGGTTGCTTAACCTACTGCTGCTTTTGGTGAACGGTGTTGATGTAGCTTTTATGGCCGGCGATCAGCACCTGCCCGCAGGCGTTACCTACACGGAATACCTGCACCAGGGTGTGGGTATGCTCATCACGTCCATCATCGCGGCAATGATTATCATCCTTTATTTTTTCCGCGGCCGCCTGCATTTTGAACAGAACACAGGCCTCGTGCGCAACCTCGCGCTGCTTTGGATAGTGCAGAATGCATTGATGCTTGTTTCCACTGCGTACCGCAACTACGGTTACATTCACGAATACGGACTGACTTACAAACGCATCGGCGTATTTGTTTACCTGTTGCTGGTGCTCATCGGTTTATCAACTGTTGCGGTGAAACTGCTTCGCCGCAAAACCAATGCGTTCCTGTTCCGCAGCAACAGCTGGATGTATTTCGGCGTACTCGTAATTGCTTCGTTTGTAAACTGGGACAGCATCATTATCCGTTACAACACACTGGTGGCAAAGCATACCGATTTTTCGTACCTCGCTTCACTTTCATACAATGCGTACCCGGAACTGGCCGAAGTGAACCGAAAGAAACTACTGGAAGATTCGGGGCAGTATTTGGGCCGGAACT
The DNA here is from genome assembly GCA_943372645.1 of Chitinophaga pinensis. Classification (GTDB taxonomy): domain Bacteria; phylum Bacteroidota; class Bacteroidia; order Palsa-965; family Palsa-965; genus VBWE01. The sequence goes on from CALRZN010000028.1 coordinate 39,738, forward strand.
TTGAATATCAACAGAACGACCTCATTTTTCTGAGCTCCTGTTACCTGCTTTTCAGCGATGCGGACAATGTTTCGTGGCAGTCGTATTGCCGCAACCGGCAGCTTGTAGCGGAACAACTGAAAAACAAACCGCTTGGTTCCGGCGGAGAATTGAACCTTGCACTGCAGTTGGAAAAACCATTTGTGTATTATCCTGCATTCCGCGACATCGCCACGCTGAACATAGAAGGGTGCGGACAAACCGACATCAGCGTGGTGAAAAATTTCAGCAAGCTACGTGTGCTGAACATTGCCAGCAATCCGCTGAAAGACATCAATGCAGTTGCATCCCTTGCTGCGCTCGAAGACCTCAATATCTGCGCGGGAACACGAGAGGGCCAGCATTACGACCTTACACCACTATACAACCTCAAAAAGCTGCGTACACTTCATCTGAATGCCGCGGTTTACAATCCGAAAGAAATTGAAAAACTGCAGCAGGCGCTGCCCAATCTGTTTGTCAGCTATGAATAGTATTGCACTTCAAAAATCGGTTATCCCTTCGCTCTGGAAATCGCTGGGCTGGCTTACGGCCTTCAGCATTGCAATGGGTTTTCTCGAAACATCGGTTGTCGTGTATCTCCGCGAATTGTATTATCCCGGCGGATTCAATTTTCCGCTCACACCGGTTACCGGTAAAATTGCGGTTACTGAATTCTGGCGCGAAGCCGCAACCATTGTAATGCTACTCGGTGCAGGATACATGGCCGGGAAAAACCGCACACAAAAGTTTGTGCTTTTTCTCTATTGTTTCGCAGTGTGGGATATTTTTTATTACGTGTTTTTATACGTGCTGCTCGGCTGGCCCGAATCGCTTTTTACCTGGGACATCCTGTTCCTCATTCCTGTGCCGTGGGTGGGGCCGGTACTTGCACCCTGCCTGGTGGCCTGCGGCATGATTGCATTTGCGGTGATCACTTTGCTTGCACAACACGCCGGGAAAAAAGGGCAGACGAACTGGAAAGAAAAACTGTTCCTCGTTTCCGGCTGCGTGGTGATGCTGTTTTCTTTTATGTGGGATTATTTTCAGTTCGTGAAAAAACAACCGGCAGGGCAGGGGATATGGACGCTTTCGAGTGATACTTCGTTGTTCAGCGAAGCATTAACCTACGTTCCGGAACAATTTAACTGGCTCGTTTTTCTAACCGGATTTTTTCTTGCAACTGCAGGATTGGTGTTGTTCAGTTACCGCATGTTCCGGAAGAATCAATTATAAATAAACGATACTTTATTTTCAATAGTTCATATTACTGTACTGCATTAAACTGAACCACCGAGGCCACAATGGCATGCACAATGGACACGATGAACAAAATTTTCTTTGTGCCCTCTGTGTAATCCTTTGTGGGTGCGGTTGTATGTGGGGCGGCCTTTGTGGTTAAATCGGGTAAAGGCAGTTCCTCAAATTGTTTTATCGAAAATAAACCATCAAAATAATATACCGATGAAAGACAACAAACTCATCACATACATCACCACGCGCACCACGTTGCAATACCTGCTGCTGGCAACGGCGTTCTGTTCGGCCCTTGTAATTGCACGCGCGATTTTTTACCACCAGTATCATTACCTGTTCCTGATGTGGAATTTATTGCTGGCCTGGATTCCTGTACTCGCCATCCGTTTTATGGGCAAACCCGCAGGCAAAAAAATCGCGCCCGAAGAAGTGGCCTGTATCGCACTCTGCATCCTGTTCCTGCCGAATGCGCCGTACATTCTTACGGACCTTTTTCACCTCCGTCAGGACATGCACGTACCGATCTGGTACGACTGGCTGGTGCTGCTGACTTCGGGCTGGACGGGTTTACTGCTCGGCATGTGGACGTTGAAACGCATCCAGCTCTGGATTGAATTCCGTTTCAGCAAACGGCTTGCGTTTTATTTTGTCCCGCTGGGATTGCTGCTGTGCGCTTACGGCGTATATCTTGGCCGCTACGGGCGCTGGAACAGCTGGGACATTGTAACACAGCCCCTCGAGCTGCTGGCGGATATTTTTGCCTCGTTCACCCGTCCGCGTGCGCTGGGCATGACCGGGTTGTACGCATTATTTCTCACCTTTGCCTGGTGGAGTTTTGCTCCGCTCATGAAACGCGACATCCAACCTGTAAACCATGGCTGAAAATCTTCATTCCCCGAACCTGCTGCACAGTTTCCGGAATGCCTTCCGGGGCATTTACTTTTTTTTCAGGGAACAACGTAACGCACGTATTCATGCTGTTGCGGCCATCGCAGTTGTCGCACTCGCTGCATGGCTGGGCATTACAGGTACTGAATGGTGCATCCTCGCAATCTGTATCGTTTCCGTTATCGGTATGGAAATGATCAACACCGCTGTCGAATACCTTGCCGATGTTGTTTCACCGGGGCATCATTCGCGTATCGGCAAGCTGAAAGATATTGCTGCGGGTGCGGTCCTGGTGGTTTCGATAGGCGCACTGATCTGCGGGGTGTTAATAGTGGGGATTCCGTTGTTCAAAAAACTATTCTGAACGACTTCTTTATCGTGTTAGGCGTTGTTTCGTCGGGCAAAAGGGCTGATTCGTCGATGGCATACGATTTCTGTCTGAGTTTGTTGAAAAAAACAGGCTAAAATGATGGTGCTGATCGGTTTTTGCCTTAATTTTACTGTTGGCAAAATACATGAATTCAGTTCTTTTTAACAGTACCATTTTATCCCAGAACACATGAGAAAAAAGTTATTCTTAGCTCTTTTCGCCTTTTCTGCATTGTTGGCAAACGTGCAGCAGGCAAAAGCATGTCACGGTGTACCACTCGTCGGCTTTGCGGCTGCAGTAGTTGGTTCAAACGTAATCGTGAATGCAAACTCGGATCCGTCAACCTGCGGTTGCGGGCCGTATTACATGGAAGTGCAGCTGGCCTGTTTCAGTCCGGCCAACTTCGCAACTACCATCCCGGCCTGTAATGGTGTCTGGAACACGTACCCGTTTTACCGTTCGCTGCTGAATGTACCCAACTACAATGCAGCGTCTGGCTGGCCGGATAACTGTGTGCTGGAACCATACACACCTATTTCGATCCCGATGAGTTCGCTGTGTGCTGGTACAACGTATGTACTGCGCGCCCGCGAGCGCCTGTGCGGAAACAACAGCGCCGGTCCGTGGACAGCGACATTTACCTTTACCACACCGGGAACACCGCCAAACTTCTGGCTAACTGCATCAGCGGCTCCCACGCCGATCTGTGCCGGTCAGCAGTCGGTGCTTACCGCCACAGTAAACGGCAACGGCGGCTGCGGAAGTGGCACCCCGGTATTTACATGGCAGGCCATCAGCCCGGCAGGCCCCGCATTTACAGGGAATCCGGTAACGGTTACTCCATCTCAGACAACAATCTACCAGGTTACAGCAACCGGTGGTTTTCTCAGCTGTTACCCGGTTCCGCCGGTTACCGTAACGGTTACTGTTAATGCAAACCCTGTTGCCGGTACGCCCGTGGTTGCTCCTACAACCGTGTGCGCCGGACAGCCCGTTACCTTAACGCTTAACGGGTATTCCGGATCGATACAATGGCAATCCGGGCCGGCATCAAACGGTCCGTGGACTGCCATACCGGGCGGAACAACATCACCATATACTTACACAGTTAACAGTACCACCTACTTTAATGCAGTGGTTTCCAATAACTGCGGATCGGTGAGTTCTCCTGCCGTTGGTGTCACGGTACTGCCAACACCAACACTTACGATAACGCCGGCCAACCCGAGTATATGTGCGGGACAAAGTGTTGTACTTAACGCATCCGGCGGTGTAACGTACACATGGTCGCCTGCAACTAACCTGAGCAGTACTACCGGCGCTTCCGTAACAGCATCGCCAACGGTTACTACGATTTATACCGTCAGTTCCACCGTCGGCGTTTGTACCGGCACACGTACGGTACAGGTTACCGTTAACCCGAATCCCGTTCCTGTTGTAACACCAGCATCACCTGCTATCTGTATCGGTGATTCGATTACGCTCACCTGCGGACCCGGACCTTACAGCAGTGTTACCTGGTCGAATTCATCCACACTGAGCAGCGGAAGCGGCGATATTGTAAACGCCGGCCCTTCCACTACGCAAAGTTATGTAGCCACTGCAACCAACAGTTTTGGCTGTACCGGTACAGCGCCGATTACAGTTACGGTTAACCCGTTACCCGTAATGGCTGTAACACCGTCAGCACCTTCGGTATGTGCTGGTTTTTCGACCTTCCTGCAGGCCAGTGGTGCTAACTCGTACCTCTGGAATACCGGAACAACAACAGATACCATGACAGTGCTTGTGAATACCACAACTACTTATACGGTTGTAGGAACTTCTGCCAGCGGCTGTGTGGATTCAACCACTGTTACCGTTACGCTCAATCCGAATATACCGACTGATGCCGGTGTACCAGACAGTATTTGTCCGGGAGCCACTTCGGTGCTCAATCCGACACCATTTAACGTTGGTTCCTATACCTATTCGTGGACAGGACCGGGTGTAATTACAAATCCAAACACAGCCAACGCTACGGTAACACCAACAGTAACCGGAACATATACGGTTAATATGGTTGACCAGAATGGCTGTACCGGTGTTGACAGTGTTGAAATTGTAGTATTGCCTGAACCCGTAGCTAGTGCAGGTGCTGATCTTACTATTTGTTTCGGTGAACAGACGCAGCTGAATGCTTCCGGCGGAACCAATTATTCCTGGTCGCCGAACATAGCGCTCTCGCCAACCAATACGATGAGCAACCCGATGGCAAATCCGACCAGCACGCAGCAATACATTGTTACGGTAACTGACCCGAGCGGATGTTTTGATACGGATACGATGGTTGTAAACGTGAACCCGCTTCCGCAAATCAATGCAGGAAACGATGTTTACATTTGCGGCAACGGGGCACAACTGAATGCAACCGGTGGTAATTCCTACGTATGGACACCGAATACCGGTCTGTCATCCGATATCATTGCAAACCCGATTGCGAATCCGCTTGCAACCACAACATATATTGTTACCGGTACCGATAACAACGGTTGTGTAAACACCGATACGATTGTTGTAAACCTGTACACCCCGCTCACTGTTGTGGCATCCAATGCAGCTGCGATCTGTCCGGGAGGTAGCACACCTGTAAGTGCAGTAGCAGGCGGCGGTGATGGTATCTATACCTACAGCTGGGCACCTGCAACCGGTCTGAGTACAACCAATGCAGCCAGCGCAACGGCATCACCAACAGTAACCACAACCTATGTTGTTACAGTAAGCGATGCCTGCGGTTCAACAGTTGCTGTTGATTCGGTTGTTGTAACGGTTCATCCGGTACCGGTTCTTACCATTACACCGGATGTAACCAGCGGCTGCAGCCCGGTATGTGTAAACTTTGTGGGCACAGCTGCACCGAGCGCAAGCGTTTCGTGTAACTGGGATTTCAGCGACGGAACAGGCAGCGGATGCAGCACCTCGCATTGTTTTAATACTGCAGGTTCCTACACGATCACGCTGAGTGTTGTTGACGGTAACGGCTGCGCAGCCACACTTACCATGCCCAACCTGATCACAGTGCATCCGAATCCGGTTGCCGGTTTTAATGCTGCACCCGATACGGTAACCTTCCTTTCGCCGATTGGTGTGATAACACCTTCTGCTATCGGGGCCGATTCGATTATTTACCTTGTAAACGGCGATACGATTTACAACATGGGTCAGTTCCAGTACACGTTTGATAACACCGGTACATTCCCGATCACACAGATTGTTTATACACAATATGGTTGTGTTGACCAGGCGCAGGACAATATTGTTGTTATTCCGGATTACATCATTTATGTTCCGAATGCGTTCTCGCCAAATGAAGACGGCATAAACGACGAGTTTAAGGCCTATGGCGAAGGTATTGATCCGGCCAGCTTCCAGATGTGGATTTACGACCGCTGGGGCAACCTGATATTCCAGTCGAACGACCTTTACAAAGGATGGAACGGAAAAGTACAGGGACAATCCAACACCGCGCAGATTGATACCTATGTATGGAAAATTACCTGCAAAGACCGCACAGGCACCATGCACAAGTACATCGGCAACGTGAATATGATAAAGTAAAATTCACTGACCTGCAAGAAGGGTTTCCTGTTCAGGGGAACCCTTCTTTATTTACGAACGAATGAGCCATGCGTAAACGTGTTGCATTAATCACAGGGATTTTATTTTCGCTGCTGCTGCAGGCGCAGTATCATGTTCAGCCTGCGTTCCGCGAAACCGGGAACGCTGCAGGCGACAGTGCATCGGTGTATTTTGACGGGCAGGGCAAAGGCATCGCGGTATTTGCCCGTAAGGGCGGAATAAGCCTGGTTGTATCAAAACACGATGCCATTACCGGAACACTGCAGGCGCACCGCACCGATCTCGCTTTTACAAACAGCGAAGCACTTCCCGAAGGCATTGAACCCGAAAAAAATGTAACACGCTACGAAACCGGTGGCAAAAGCAACACGTTTCATGGCATTGTTTACCATAACGTTTCACCAGGCATTGATCTGCAGCTCACGTTTGTTGCAGGGCAACCCCAGCTGCGTTATGACGTTGCAGCAGGGGCATCGCTTGCTGATATCGGTTTTACCGTAAACGGTGCAGCTGTGGAAGGCGATCCGTATGGCGTAAGCATTAACACGCCGCTCGGAAAAATTGAAAATACATTCCCGCTGTTTATCGCGCCCGATCAATCGAAAAAAGGGAGTTATCGTTCTGCTGCCGTTAATATGTGGACAGAAGCGGATGCCACCACCAACCACATCCGTGTGCGTTCGGCACAGCCAACTGCCCCGGAATCATTCAGCATCATTCTCTGGTGTACGTTCGCGGGCGGAAGCGATACCGATGAGTTTACCGGGATCGAACAGTTTGCAAACAGTGATTTGCTCATTACCGGTTTTACCGGCAGCCTCAATTTTCCGTTGGGTGTGGGCACTGTGCAGGACAGCAATGCCGGTAACTATGATGCTGTAATTATGCGCATGGATACCACGGGCAACCGCGTATGGGCCACTTTTTTCGGGGGCAGTGCGTATGATGTGGCGTATCACGGTGCCATTTACGGTGATAAAATTTATGTGGCCGGTGCCTCGGGCAGCGCAAACCTGCCTGTAGATACCGCGGGATGGCAACCCGCAAACGCAGGCAGTTACGACAGCTGGCTGCTGAAACTCGACAGCAGCGGGCAGCAGATCTGGTCAACGTTTTTCGGAAGCAATGGCGGCGACTTCGCCTATGATGTGGATGTGGACAACGCCGGGAATATTTATATGGGTGGAGCTACCAGTTCGCAAAACTTACCGCTGACTGCAACCACCGGCTGGCAGACTACGCACGGCGGCGCACTGGATGCATGGATCGCCAGATTCAACAGCAGCGGTATTCCGCAATGGTGTACGTACTATGGCGGTTCCGGCAGCGAAGATGTACACTCATTAGTGGTGGACGACAGCGCCAACGTTATCATGTGCGGCGGTACATTCAGTCTCAATTTCCCGACCAGCCCCGGCGCATACCAATCGCTCACCAGCGGCATTCCGGACATTTACCTCATCAAACTCGATTCGGCCGGTAACCGTATTTTCGGAACCCGTTTTGGTGGCTCGGCCGATGAAGATTCATTTGGCCTGGATGCGGACGCTGCCGGAAATATTTACGTTGCCGGTCAAACCCACAGCACCGATTTACCGATGATCGGCCAGTCGTTCCAGAACTTACCGGGTGGAAATATGGAAGCCTGTGTGATTAAATTCAGCAATGCAGGCTGGCCGCAATGGTCCACGTTTTATGGCGGACAGCAGGATGATTATGCCTTCGGACTCGTGGTGCGCGATTCGTTCCTTTATTTTACCGGTAACACCATGAGCAGCGATTTCCTGGTGAGTGCCAATGCATTCCAGGACAGCCTTGCAGGTCAGACCGATTGTTATTTCGTAAAAATGGACACGGCCGGAACGCCCATCTCCGGCAGCTTTTACGGGGGCATCGGCTCGGATGTATCGAATGCGCTTGTGGTGGATGCCAACATGTGGCTGTACCTCGCCGGAAGCACGTACAGCCTTGATTTCCCGGTTTCACCTTCAGGTGTAATGCAATCCACCAACATGTTTCTCGGTGATGGATTTGTAGGAAGACTTGATGCCACACAATTGCCATTTGGTTCCGGGGGCGTGGCTGCCACAGCGGCCGTAAATGCATTACGCGTGTTCCCGGTACCGTTTAATGAACACTTGTTTTTAGGCGAAGCCGTTACCGCATGGCAACTGCTTGATGTAACCGGACGCATGGTACGTGAAGGAAACTCGGCCACCATCACAGCCACGGGAGCACTTGCGCCCGGACTTTATACTGTGCGGGCAACTACTGCCGCGGGCCTGGTGAAAACAGCGCGTGTGGTAAAAGCTGATTGATTTTCTTTTCGGGAAACCCGATTATTTCATGTTTATAAACTGGAGCGGCAGATCATACTCCCCGCGGCGCATAAGTGCAATAATGGCCTGCAGTTCATCAATCTTTTTCCCGGTAACGCGAACGAGGTCGTCCATCTGCTGGGCCTGTACTTTCAGTTTTGAATCCTTGATGTCTTTCATGATTTTGCGGCAGGTATCTTTATCAATGCCCTGGCGCACTTTCACATCTTTGCGCACCATGTTGCCTGACGCATAATGTTCCTTGCCTTCATCGAGGCAGCGCGGATCAATGCCCTGTTTCACCATGCGTGAACGGATGATATCAATGATGGAGTTGAGCCGCATATCGTCTTCGGTATGAATATTCAGCGACATGTTTTTTTTGTCCAGCTCAATGGTGCTGGCCGTTCCGCGAAAATCGAACCGGTTTAGGATCTCTTTGCGGGCGGTGTTTATCGCATTATCAAGGGTCTGCGCATCAATTTTACTTACGATATCGAAACTGGGCATGGTACAGTTGCTTGTTTGGTTTGGTGTGCAAATTTAGGGAAACTACCGCACTTCTGCCAGCATACACCGCGCACTGCCCCCGCCAATGGTTTCGATAACCGGGATGGCGCAGGGTACAGGAATGGCGTATTTTCCGAGCAGGCCGAGCTGTTCAGGCGTAAAACTGTTGCGTGCCGTTTCGGAAAGCACACAGCACCAGGTGTTGCTGCTGTTTTTTACGAAGAGCATGTTGCCGGCAAACGCATTCATCTGTTTCAAACTGATTTCAAGCAGCTCGTGGCCGCTTTCGCGCAGCATCGTTAATACCATTTTGCGATCGTCAGGCAAAATAACTTCGGTGCACACCACAGCCAGTTTCGGATGCAGGGCCATCACCACGTTGGTGTGATAAACAGCCTGCCCGTTTTGCGGAACAGTGCGAAACGAAACCGGTTTGTAATTCAGGTGGCGGCAGGCTGTACGCACTAAACCCGGATCGGTGCGGGGCGAGAGGGCGGCATACGCGATGCGGTTTTCATAATCAATCACTAAACTGCCGGTACCCTCCAAAAAACGGCCTTCGTTTTCGTGGTGCGACAAATCAAACACATCGGTGTAACCGAATTCCTGCTGCATGATTTGTACAATGTCGTTCCGCCGTTCCAGCCTGCGGTTGGGCGCCTGCATGGGCCACAGCGCGATGGTTTTTCTGTCGTGAAAACTGATCCAGTTGTTTGGAAAAACCGCATCCGGTTTTACGGGTTCGGCCGTATCGGCAATTACTTTAAACGGAATGCCGGCTGCTGCGAGTTGAGCACACATCGCATCAGATTCGGCCTGTGCAGTTGCTGCAGCGCTTGTTGCTGCCGCGCTGCGCTGCTGAAAGGTGTTGGATGATGCGGTTTCGTTGTTGAAGCCAAATGCTTCCGGGCGGATGAGTAGTAACATGTGTTGCAATGATACTGTTTTCTTTTCAGAGGCTGTCGTGTTCCCGTTGTAAATTCACCCGCGCCTGGGCTTCAAAACGTTCGCGGAAAAAAGGCGTTTTGTATATAAAATCCATTTCGAGGAAATGGTTTAATACTGCTTTACGTCCGGGATGGTACAACGCATCCGGATACATGTTGTATTCCTTCCGGATGCCGGCAGCATACGCATCATAGGTTTCCGGTGCACCGCCCAGCGCACTCAGATCAAAATCAAGCAGGTAATGTACGTCACTGATTTCGCTTTCAGCCGTATGGTGTTTGGTGGCATGAATCAATTGTACAACACGGGTAATCTGTTCATCGTTTACGCCAAGCTCTTTTAATTCTGCAGCAGCACGATCAGCGCTGGCTTCTTCATTGTCTTTGCACGATGCATCGTAAACAATATCATGATACAGAATTGCGAGGTCGGTTGCCGTTTTATCCTGCAACAGCTCCGCACACGAATCACTATGCCGGAGCATGGCTGCAATGTGTGCGGCGGTGTGGTAATAACGATCCGGTTCGCTATATGCCGTTAAAAGCGATTGAAGAAACTGCAGTTGCCGGATTTCGTGTTGCGGGAATAACATATTCCAGCGCGTGGTGATAATGGTGTTGCTGTCCACAGGAAAATAGTTGGGATAAAAACAAATAAAACGAGGTTATGTTTGTTTAATTCCCGCGATGATAATTATCGGAGCCCGATTTTACCGCAGCAAACAGTTCGATGGTTTCCCCCGAATGGTCGTTGCTCCGCAGAAAAGCAGCAAGTCTTTGGAGTGGTGCAAACCAGCGGATAAACCAGGCGAGGGCAAATGCGCTTCCGGTAAACAAAACTGTTTCCATCAACTCGCCGGTGGAATAAAGTGCGGCAGGATCGAATGCGGCGTGTGTTTCAACATGTGCTGCGCTGAGCAGATAGACACAGGCAGCGAACAGGGAGAATGCAACGATGCGGCGAACACGTGCCGGGAACAGCGGCGCAAACAGCAGCAACAGTGCAGCGGCAGCATACATCCCGATTTCCATAAAATCGGCGCGGGCATCTTCATACAGCGCCCCGAAAAATGGTACCGCCAGCAGCAGGTGCAGCACCGCGGTCCAGGCTTTGTTTGCGGGTGTAAATGCAAACCGGAACAGGCACAGCGCCATACCGCACAGCAACAGGAAACGCATACCCGGCGTAAGCAGCAGGCTGATGAGGCGTTCCCACGCACCGGGGGTGTAACGGATTACTTTATAGTCTTCGTAACCCGAAAGGCGGAGCACATCATCCACGCTGCCGGCCTGTCCTTCAATCAGATTGTTCTGCCGTGCTTCACTGGCGTTGAGCGTCTGGCTGGTCATTCCGTTGCTCATGGCTTCGGCTGCAACCGGGTTATGGCTGGTAGCTTCGGCGGTGTGGTGCAGCAGCGAACGCATGTAGCGCTGGTAGCTGCCCGGCGCGGGGCGGCCGCTTTTGTCTTTTAAGGTTGCTGAACCGAGACGCGATTTCGGATTCATATAAATGCTGTCGCCTGCCAGTGAAATGAGCGTGCCTGCGCCCGTGGTTGGTTTGTCTAAATAAACCATCACCGGTTTGTCAAACTCAAGCAGGTTGCGGCGGATGTTGTCTGCAGTTTCGAGCGAGCCGTTAAAACCATTCATGTGAATCAGGATCACATCGGCTTTCATGAAACGGGCCTGGCGCAGTGCGGCCTGTGCTTCGCGCCACGAAGGCGGACCCACATCATCGCGGAAATCAACGCGGTAAACTATTTTTGATCCGCCGGAACTGCCGGAAGCAGGCGCAGGAGTTACCCCGCCCATGTAATTATTATCACTGCCCGAAGGCGTCAGATTATCATACGAAAGCGGTAAACCCAGCGGTAACGAAATCTCCGTGCCGGTTTCGGTGCGCTCTATACCATCAATACCTTCGCCGGGATTTTTAAACCCGTCACCATCGGTATAAGGGAATGCTTTACCAGCCCAGGCGACTGCCGGAACAAGAAAGAGGAACAGGAAAAACAAGCGGTAACGCATCCTGCTTTATTGATTTGTCGGACTAAAGTACAAATTTCACGCCGTGAAACCAATTCCCGGGGCGGAAATTAGGAAGTTGTTAAGCGTTCTTCTCAAACTGAAAATAAAGCACATCGCTCCAGCAGTCAATGCCCAGTTCTTTCTGCCACTGCGTGTGCAGATTCTCCAGCTGGTAATGCCGTGCTTTGGCAAACGGATTGGCCTCCGTGGAGGCAATGAGTGCTTCGGCTTCTTCGCGGATTACTTCCAGTTCATCCAGCGTGTCGCCTGCATCTTCTTCGAGCAGGTTGCCCGACATGTCGTAAATTTCACCGGCTTCGAGCAGCAGGTACGGCAGTTGTTTATCGGGATCGTCGAGGAATTCGAAGGTTTCTTCCATATCCGCTTCAAAATCGCTGCGCGAAACCAGTGCAGGCACCTGCTTGAGGCGCAAAAGAAAACGTTTCAGTAAATCGTATCCGCCCGCAAAATCAGCCACAATCGCAATCGGCTTTTCATACCCGAAAACGGCTGAATGCACCAGCTGCGGATTGGCCGCCATAATGAGTTTGTGTGCAACCGGAATGCCGTAATTGTATTCGGAAAGGCTGCGGATTTTTACATCCTTCAGCTGCTGTGTCTGTGCTTCGGAAATGGAGTAGAGGTACGAACGGTTGGCCATATGTTTGTGTTTGAGCGCGCAAGTTAAGCCGGGTTCAGAACTTTTCAAACACACCCAGCCCGAATAATGCAAAATCATATTTCACCGGGTCGCGCGCATCGAGCAGGCGCAGGTTGGCGGTGAGTTCTTCCACCGCTTTGCGGTCGTCCTGGGTGCGTTGCAGCAGCCCCAGTTTGCGGGCCACGCGTCCGCTGTGCACATCGAGCGGGCAGCAGAGCAGGGCGGGGGAAATGCTTTTCCACAGGCCGAAATCAACGCCGCGTTTGTCGTTACGCACCATCCAGCGCAGGTACATGTGTATCCGTTTCGCGGCCGAACCCTGCGCGGGATCGGAAACATGTTTTTCGGTGCGCTGCGGGTGCGCGGGTTCGAAAAAACAACTGCGGAAGTACGAAATGGCTTCGTGCATATTGCCCTGCTTCAGCCCGTTTTGAAATGCGGTTTCAGGTCCACCGTGTTTTTTGTAAATATGCCGCAACGCCGTTACAAAACAACGCGCATCAGTGCCGTTGAAGGTGCGGTGCACAAACCCGTCGAGGCGTTTCAGTTCGCGAGCACCGGCATGTTTTATAAAATCGTGCGGGGCATCATCCATCAGTTCCAGCAGGTGCAGCGCGTTGCGGATAATGGTGGGGCGCTGCCCCCAGGCAATGGTGGCGGCCAGGAATCCGGCAATTTCGATGTCTTCTTTTTTTGTAAAACGATGCGGAATGCTAACCGGGTCAGTTGTAATAAACGTTACCCGGTTATACAGGTCCACTTTTTCATCGAGAAATTCCCGGAAAACGTGCACCTGTTTTTCGTCAAATGCAATGCTGCTCAAAGTGTTTTTTCAATATGAGCCCGAAGCTGATCCAGCTTATCCAGGAAATGGCGGAAGAAGCGGTAGCGTTGTTTTTCCGATACACCACTGATGGGCGTTGATTTTTTCGACAGGTTTTTCAGCCAGCGCTCGGTTTCTTCGCAGAACGCGGGATTGATGGTTACCATCGAGTTAAACGTATTGTGCGAAAGGTAAACCGCTTTGCTGCTGCCCATGGTTACGAGTATGCAGTTGTTGCCGATCATCAGTTCACTGTTGTACAGCGTGTAGTTGTTTTCCTGGCCCGGTGCGGGATTTTCGCCGAGAAATTTGCAGCTGTGTTCGGCCTGTTTCTGAATATCGGTGATCATGGCCTCCACATCCTGGCAAACGGCAAGCGCCTGTTCTTTGGAAGTAAACAAGCCGGAATCCACGTAGTACTCAATCTGTTTGAACGTGCTGTTCATCGTATCATCCGACCAGATTTCCACGGAAGGCACTTCGATATACAGCGCATAAATTTCGCGCACCAGCGGGGGCAGGGAAGGCGGCACAAAAGCCGGGTCGAATTTTTTTCCTTCCAGTTCCGGCGTATTCAGGATGGATTTGTTCCAGTAAAACAGCTTGAAGGCCGAGAGCAGGGGATGGCGGAAGTGATGAAATACGGGCACATCTTCGGCTGCAAAAATCAGTTCTTTCTTTTCGGTGCCTTTGATCCGTTTCAGGTCGTCGCGGATATTGGTAAGGTATGTTTCAAACTTCGAAACATCGTTTTCGAGGTGGTGGTAATTAAACGTAACGCTGCTGCTGAGCGTATTGCCCGTTACATCAAACGCCAGTTTATAGTGCGAACAAAGGATGTTCACCTCGTCAATGGTAAGTGATGTTTCCCCGCGGATACGGCGGTAGGCACTGTCGTTACTGATATGCAGCACGTCGGCCAGTTCGTCCACCAGCGAATGGTTGGGGGGAATTACCTCGCGGATGCGGGCAATAAAGTTGGTCTGGGCGGTTTTAGCGGTTTCTGCCATGTTTTTTGTGTAGCGGAAAGCCCCAACGGGGATTTGCAATTTTTGCAAAAACTGCAAACGGGGGACTCTCTTTTGCAAAAATCGCAAAAAACCGGAACACTAACTAATCTATTTGCCCGGATTGGGATTTAATGCCCCGCTTCAGAAATGGGCCGCAGAATGCCGTTTCGTTACCCGTATTGCTGGCTGTAGTTTTGCTCCATCAACCAACAAAAAATGAGCAATCATGAAAACGACATCCAATAATACAACCAATACCAACGAAAATATGAAAACCGAAAAAAACGAAGGCAAGGGCCTTGCACTCATCCTGGTGGTGCTTGCATTTTTCTTTATGTACAGTAATCTGAAAGCCCAGCAGCCGGCCGCAACCAAAGCAACTGCCGCTGTGCTGCACATTGATACCAAAAACGTAGGTCTTGAACCAACTGAAATGGGCAACCTGGTTCGCCTTGAACTGGAAAAGCTGGATACGTTTACCGTAATGGACCGTTACGATGTGGCGTATATGGTTGAAAAAAACAAACTGAACATCGACAACTGTTACGGCAAAATATGCCTCGTGGAAGCGGGCAAAGCACTGAAAGTGGACAAACTGGTTTCGGGCAGCGCAGAGCGTTACGGCGACATGTTCGTATTTACGCTGCGCCTGGTGGATGTGAAATCAGAAACCATTGAGCGTACCGAAGTTACCGAGTTCCTGAACCTGCCGAACGAAACGCAGAACATGGTGAATATGTCGCTGCGCCGCCTGTTTAAACTGCCCATCAACCCGGCGGTGGAAAGCCAGTTTATCAAACCCGCCAACTTTGTGGACAATACCCGTGCCCCGCAGGTAGATCGCCTTCGTCTTGACGGACCGCGCTGGGGAGCGACTTATTTTACCGGCAAAACAGCGACCATCCTGGGCGAACAGAAAGTAACCGGTGGTTTTAACGCTGCTCCTGTAATGTTCCAGTTCGGTTACCAGTTTGAAAAACAATACCTCACTTCGGGCAACATGCAGGCGCTGTTTGAATTTGTGCCGATGATGACCGGCCTGGAGCAGGGGGTATTTATTCCGAGTGTTACGCTGATGAACGGACTGCGTTCGAACAAAAGCGGGTTTGAGTTTGCGTTCGGTCCCACCTTCAGCGTGGTAACCACCAGCGAAGGCTTTTACGAAGAAGGCGTGTGGCACCGCAAAAGCGAATGGAACGACAGTATGTTTACCGCCCCGGCCGTGTTTGAGCGTCGCCTCGACAGCCGCGGTAACGCAACGTTTCACCCGAGTTTCATATTCGCAATCGGTAAAACCATGCGTTTCGGTAACCTGAACATGCCGGTGAATGCCTACTTCGTTCCCGGCCGCGATGGTGCACGTTTCGGATTGTCGCTTGGTTACAATGTACGTAACCGTAAAAACAAATAATTCCGGAAACACATTTAAAAACCGATAACGCGATGAAAACGATCATAAATATGCTGGCTGCTGTGTTACTTGCCTTACCGGCTGGTGCACAGCAGCGCAGCGCCAACAGCGGCAAAACAAACCAGGCGATGAATGCAGTAACATTTTCTGTCGGTGATATTTATCGCGGTGCCGGGCTGAATTATGAGCGTTATTTTAATACCGGTGAAGAACGTTTGCTTGCCTCAGCGCGGTTCGGATTTGGTTCGGGACTTCGCCGCAACAGGGATTACAATGCGAACACCGCAGATAACGGCATAATGCTTGGCAGCGGCCTGCTGTATGGCAAACGCAAATGGAAGCTCCAGGGAGAAGCGATGCTGCTGCTGATGAAACCCTATCCCGCAACGGATGTAGCCATCGGAACCGGAATCTGCCGGCTGAGTAAATCCAATTCGGCGCTTGTAAAACTGCAATGGATTTATTTCCCTTATGAAACACAGGCCTATCGCAACGGATTCGCATTTACCGTCGGAGTAGCATTTTAAAAAAAACAAAAAGATCATGCGTTACTGCTGGAACATACTTCACAAAAGCTGGCTGCACATTCTGCCGCACCGGATGATTATACGGGCACTGATGCTCTTCTGGGCCGTAGCAACCAACGTGCAGTCACAGAACATGCAGCTGGAGTTGCTGTATGCACGCCAGCGGTACAACCTGAATTTTCTCCGGTCGGTTGAATTGAACCTTGAACCTGCAAAGACCGAAGAACTATTATAGGGCACCTCAAAAAAACGCAATCTCTTCGTTGAGCTTATTTCGAAAATGCTCATTTACCCGAGTAAACTCCGCTTTTCGAAATTTCGCTCGCCTCAATCTTGCGGTTTTTAGAGATGCCCACTTATTGGAACTCAAAAATAAACACCGGGCAAAATGGGTTTGTTGAAAATGCACCCGGAGAGCCATAGCTGTTCTCCCATGCTCCCGCACTATGCGTATGAAGCATGACCCGTGCAAACGGTCCCGGCGATTCCGCAGGGAAAAACCGGGGCCGCTTTTTTTAACAAGTAAAAAGAAACATTCAAAAAAATAAACACTAAAAACGAAAAGTCATGAAAACGATCACCATAAAATTACGTACCGTATTGTTCGCAGCATTAACATTGCTCGCCCTTGTATGCTTTGCTCCTGCAGGTAATGCGAAGCAAATGACAAATCCGGGTTATCCGGCAGCAAACGGGTTAACGCAGACTGCAATGCAGGAACAGGTCAAAACAAATTCGGCATCAAAACCGGGAAAAGAAAAAACAAAAAAAACGAAAGCGGAAAAACGCGCGATGCGTATGACCCAGGGCAGTAGCTGTATGGATTTCCTGTTTATCGGATGGGGCCACTAACGCAGGGAACGATAACACCGTAAAAAAAGCTGTTACAAATAAAGCCATGAAAATTATAACGGTTAAATCACGCACGCTTCTCCTGCTCGTTGTTGCGTTGCTGCTGCTGGTACTCCTGCTGTCTTCGTGTACGATGCAGAAACGGCTTTACCGTCCGGGGGTTTATGTGGAGCGGCATTCGGATAAGGCGGCGCATGCGGAAACAGAAACAGAAACAGCAGCGAGAGCGGAAAGAGAAACAGAAACAGAAAAAATGGTGCTGATCACACCCGGCAACAACACTGTTGCAGCAAACAAACTGCCGGTTAAAACGGCTGCGGAATTTGCTCCAGCTACAGCAACGCACAAACCAGCGGAAACCGCTGCGGTAAAAAATACACCGGTACTCAAACGCATTGTGGCTGCGCCGAAACAACTGCGTAAACGGATTGTAAAAAAGCAAACGTGGTCGAGCGCAAAAATTACCGAAGACCAGGGCTACACGCTTGCTATTATCGGAGGTATTATTTTGCTGGTGATACTTGTAATAATCGGCTATTCAATCGGCGATCCGCTTTTTGTACTGAAGGCAATTGTTATAGGCTGGTACATCCTCCAGGCCCTTGCTGCACTGGCCGTGCTCGGTCTTATTATATACGGAATCTGGTGGCTTTTTGATTTTATGGATGGGGGCTGCGGCTTTTAATATGAACAGCCTCACGCGTAAACAATGGGGATACCTGGTCATCCTGCTGCTGGTGGTTTTTCATCCTTCGCTGCTGCAACTGCCTGTGCTGGCCCTGCTGTTTTTTATGGTGCAGCCGGGAAACAGGAACGAAATCGGTTAAGTCAATAGGGAACCCTTTTTCTTCCAATTTACAGAATAGGGAGCAGGCCACGGCTAATAATTGTCACGTTGCCGGTATTTTCTATCTTGCATAACCAAATGCTTTGCTGCAGGCAAGACCCAACTTTTGCCCGCGAAACGGAAAGCAGGAAAATACCGCTCCTTATGAAACGAATGTTGCGTTTAAGTTTATTCGCATGCACAGGTTTGCTGCTGCTGCTCAATTCATCGTGCACCTTTCAGAAACGCCTTTACCGTCCGGGTTTCTTTGTGCAATCCAATGCAGGTAAACCGGGTCGGGAAACACCCCCGGGAAATGTGCCGCAGCAAACGGCCGATGCAACGGCCGAAGCAAAAACCACATCGGTTAACTTGCCGGCTGATGCTGAAACGTTAACCGTAGTCACTGAAACAGCTGCACGTTCTGCTACAAATGCAAAAACAACAGCTGCGGTGCAAACCACAAAACAGGATAAAAAAGCAGTGCGTAAAGCAGACCGGCAATCGCGCAAGGCCATCAAACAGTTGGTGAAAAAGAAATCCGCCGTCGCAGCAGATAAACCGGTTCATCAGTACATTATCGGTTCCTGTGTTTGCCTTGCACTCGGAATCATCGGCGGATTACTCCTGCTCAGTTCAATTGGGGCAGCCACAACACTGAGCAGTGCCGCCGGTATGCTGCTCCTCGGATTTGCATTAATTGTGTTGGGCGTGCTGGGCGCTTTCGGATTAAGTGCTGTCGGGCTGGTTAAACTCAAAATGGGCGATGATGCCAGTTTCGGCGGTTACCTGCTTGGCTTTATCATGCTCGGACTTTCCCTATTGCTGGGAACCGGAATTGTGTTTCTGTTTGCGGACTGATACAGCGCATTAAACACGGCCTGTCGGTTGTGAATCTGCCTGGCATTAGCAAAAATTAACACAGCTGCTGGTTGTTTTTTCTAACGTTTTTAACCCTTCCTCGTCATAGGTTTAGATAATTTAAAAACTAAATCAATGCAACGAATAAAAAAAATCACCTCTTCGGCGGTTGCTTTGCTGCTGCTTGCAGGACTCATCACTTCCTGCTCCATGGAAAAACGCATCTACCGCCCCGGCTTTTTTGTGCAGCACCCTTCCGGGAAAAGTAAAACAACCCCGCCGGAAAAGGCAACGGCTTTGAAGGAAGAACCCCTTTCAGAAACCGCATCCGTTAGTCCGCAAACGGGATCAGCCTCCGCATCCCCTGTTAATAGCGAATTTCAGACGAATACGGAACAGGCACAGCCGGCTGTAGTTGTTGATAAAACGGTTGCTGAAAAAGGTACAAAAACAGTTGCAGCTGACAACGCAGATAAAACCAATGCGGAAAATAAAACAAGTAAGCGACAGCCCGAAAAAGAAAAAGAACCGAAACTACCGTTGCATCCGAAACTGAAAGCTGCGGGTATCTTTATTCTTGCCGGGGCCGGTTTTATCCTGGCATTAACACTCCTGGTTTTGCTGAATAATGCGTTCCTGTTCTTCAGTTTTCCGATTCTGCTGAGCATAATCCTGAATATGTTTTTCCGGCTTGCTTTTGCTGCTGTTTTAATCGGCGGAACGCTTGCTGTGCTTGGACTGCTTGAACTAAAAAAACAGAAAGAACCGATTTACGGCAGTAAAAAACGCGGCATCCTGTTACTGGCGCTTGCAGGTATTTATCCGTTGTACAATTTCATCCGCCTCGTGATCCACCTGATTCGTTTTGTTTAATACGGTTTTCAGACGTGTTTGTCGAGGTTCAGCTTCCGCAGTTTCGGAGCAAAAATGTAGGTGATAACCAGCACGAGTATGGTCATGCAGCCGCCAAACACTACGGAGTGTTGCAGCCCCATCACGCGCGCCGCCACACCCGATTCGAATTCACCGATTTCGTTGGATGAACCGATGAAAATACCGTTCACGGCACTCACGCGTCCCCGCATATCATCAGGCGTAAACAGGTGCAGGATGGTGGTGCGCACCACCACGCTTACCTGGTCGAATGCGCCGCTGCAGGCAAGGAAAAAAAGCGAGAGGTAAAAATTTTCGGACAGTGCAAAACCAATGATACATGCACCAAAACCGCAGACAGCAATAAACATGTTGCGGCCGGCTTTGCGCGTGGGCGGTTTCCAGGCAAGCAGCAGTCCCATAATTATTGCTCCCACCGCCGGGGCTGCGCGCATGTAACCGATGCCGGTTTCTTCCCACGGACCGAGTTGCAGCACTTCGCGTGAAAAAGCGGGTATCATGGCCACGGCACCGCCAAACAGCACTGCAAACAGATCGAGCGAAAATGCAGACAACATCACCTGGTTGCTGAATACAAAACGGAAACCGGCGGTGAGGCTGTTTACCAGGTTTTCTTTTTTCACCTGCGGCGGCACCGGTTTGTTGCTTACAAAAAGCAGCGTGATGAGGCTCGCGGCAATTAATGCGGTGCTGAATGCATACGAAAAACTAATGCTGTGTGTAAAACCAAACAGTATTCCGCCGCCTGCCGCACCGGTAACAAAAGCGGTCTGCCACGCCGCACTCTGCCAGATGCCCGCATTGGCCAGCAACGATCGCGGCACCAGCTGTGCGAGGTAGGCGGGGAACGAAGGCCCGAGAAAGCCGCGCGCTATGCCTGTGCAGAAAATAATGCCGTACAGTGGCCACGTATTATCCGCCGTGAGGTAGCCTGGTTTCATGGTTATCAGTAACAAACCCACTGATGCCAGTACCAGGAAAATAAGGCTGAGTACCATGATGAGTTTGCGCGGAAATTTGTCAACGATGTGCCCGGCAAACAAAGCCAGCCCGATGAACGGAACAGCTTCTGCCAGACCGATCATGCCCATTTTCAGGTAACTGCCGGTGAGCTGGTAAATCTGGATGGCAACAATTACGCTTTGCGATTGAACACCCAGCGTAAGAATAAAACGGGTAAGCAGGAACAGGGTAAAGTCGCGGTTGCGTAGTGCAGCAAAAGGATCGTTTTTTATTACGGGTGTTTCTTCCTGTCCGGCCATAAAGGCGCTATTTCGTTTTCGGGCGCAGGCGCAAACTGAGTGAAACACCCAGGTCAGGCCCTCTGCCGTTGATATTAAAACTGTTTTCTTTGCGGTCTGCCAGGTTTTTGTAATTGTAAAACGTAAGGCCGTAATACAGGCCGATGGCAAACGGCAGTTGTTTTACATAGTAGCGGCCATTTATCCGCAGGCTGCCCACGGTGCCGCGCCCGTTGTAGGTGTTGTAAGCATCGCCGGGCAGGTTGTTGCGGAAATGAAATTTACTGTTGCCGAGAAAAAGCTGCCCTGAAAAATCGAATTTCGGGCCGGGTGCAAAATGCCCGTTGATGAGCAATCCGATGTCGTTACTTTTGATATTCGGTCGGGCTCCGCTGGTATCTGTTTCCGCAAAATAATTTACCGCACCTGCCGAAAAGCCTATGCCCAGCCAGTTTGTAACAGCAAACTCATATTGCAGGTGGGTGTGGCGGCTGGCCGCATCAGCGTTTATAGTGTTGAGTGTGTCCTGCTGCTGAGTGAAAAAATTCACAACGTGAAATCCGTTGTTCCATTGAATCACGTGGTCTTTTTTCGCAAATGTTTGCGCTGCAACTCCTGTTGTTGCTACCAGTGCCAGTAAAAAACAGATGATCCGCATAGGCATTTCCGGGATTGAAAGCATGAAGGTACAAAAGGTTTTTTAAAACGGACGAAATGCAGCTGGCCAGGAACAGGCGCAGGTGGATTGCTCATTTTGAAAAAATTAACACCGGGCCGAAATGCAAATCCGCTAATTTCGTGACAGATGATTTACCTGCGCTTCGGTTTCCGTTTGTTGCGACGCATCGTTTCCGGTGTTTTTATTTTCCTGTTCCTTTATTTTACCGCAGCTGTTGTGCTGATGCATACGCCTTCGCACACCGGTTTTAAAGAATCACCCGGTGGCATTCCCATTTATGTGTTATCAAACGGGGTGCATGCCGATCTTGTTTTCCCCGCCCGGCATGAAACGATGAACTGGACAACAATTGTTTCTCCGGCACATGTGTTGCGTCCCGACACAGCATTTCAATATGTTGCGATGGGGTGGGGCGATAAAGGCTTTTACCTCAACACACCCACCTGGGCCGATCTGAAAACATCTACGGCAATGAACGCTGCATTCTGGCTGAGCACATCGGCCATGCACGTAACCTGGCGCAAAGCCGCACCAATTCCGGGCGCGAAATGCCGCCGCGTGGTTATTTCTGCAGAGCAATACAAACGACTGTGTGCGTTCGTGCTGCAAACATTTGAACGCGACAGTACAAACTCCACGATGCACATCCACGCTAAACCGTACGGTTATACCGATGCGTTTTACGAAGCAAAAGGCCGTTACAACCTGTTTAAAACCTGTAATGTGTGGGCAGGTAATGCGCTGCGCGATGCAGGTATCAATACCGGGCTGTGGACACCGCTGGATGAAAGTGTGTTTCATTTTCTGCCCGAACCGCCTGCGCCTGCAAATAGCATTCGTTAACAAATTACAGCACGCATTTCATGTATTTCGTTAAAGAGTTTTAAGTGGCTTGACTGGTGTTGCAGGGTGCAGTAATGTTGTACAAAATATCAGCCGCATGAATAACCGCTACACTTCCTCGCTGCTTGCCGCCGCCTTTGCAACCACGCTGTTAAGCGCACAGCAAACCATTCAGTTTAACACGACCAATACGCTGCAACAGGTTCCCAACATACCGGTACAAAGTCCGCAACGTGCCACAAACGGCAATTCATCGCGGCAGCCTTCGGCACTGTTGCTGAATGTATCGGGACTTTCGAATGTGCTGGTTGTTCCGGCACAAGGTGGCGGGCCCAATGGCCCGAACGGAATGGCGCGACCGACAACCCCGCCGCGCCAGGCAGCCACACCGGTTCGTGCTTCGCGGCCCAATACCGGTAACCCGCCGCCGCAACGCCGCCCGTCCAATCCTGTTCAGCCGGTGCGTGCTGCTAACCCGGCACCGCAACGGCAGCAGGTTATCGGCGGACCGAATGTGTCTGGTGTGATTGCGCAACCGGTGCAATACCGTGGCGGACCCAATGGTCCAAACGGAGTGGGTAACCCGATGCCGATCAACATCAATGTAAATCCGATTCTTTCCAACACCATCCCGGTGCAGGCCATCGTAAATGATAACAACGAACCGATCAACGTTACACGCGGCAATCAGAAATTTGTATTCGAACTGAATAATGATAACAACCGCGGCAACTTAAATGTGAATGTGGAAATGCCGCAAATTCAGATGCAGGCGCCGCAGATCAATCTGCCAAAAGCAAACAAAGTGGAACTGCCTGAAATCAACCTGCCGAAAGTAACCTTACCGAAAATTAAAACCGGCGGCTCCGGCGGATCGGGTGGAGGGAAGCTGAAAAAAAGCCCGCAGTTCAATCTCAAAAGCAACTGGAAAAGTTTCAAACGCGATTTTCGTCACAAGTGGCGCAAACTTTCACGCAAACGCAGCAAGATGCGTTACCGGGTGGCGGAGTGTTTTTTTTCGGGGTGTTGAAAATAGGATTGATTGTTTTCTATAAAATCCGATACACTTAACCACAAGGGGGCACGAAGGCATGCACAAAGGCCCCGATGAAAAAAGTTCTTTGTGTACATCGTGCAAACCTTAGTGTGTGCAATGGCAGGTGTGCGGGACTTTGTGGTTAATTGAGAAAACCGCAGTTCCTCAAACCGGTTTAACCGTTCATTTTTTCCGCCAACGCACTCCCCAGCTTCTCAATCGCCTCCCGCCGCGCCAGCACCTCCAGCCATTCCGCAGGGATGGTTTCCGCGCCGTAATACAACCCGGCCAGTGCGCCGGTTACTGCGCCGGTGGTGTCGGTGTCTTCGCCGAGGTTAACGGCTTTCAGCACGGCGTCTTTGTACGAGTTTGTGGTAAGCAGGCACCAGAGCGATGCTTCGAGCGTATGCAGCACGTAGCCACTACCGGAGATTACGTTTTCCGGCATTTTTGAAATGTCCGATTCAAATACAAACTGTAGCAGTTCAATTTCGCGTGCGGCAAAATGGTTATCCACCAGGAATTTTTTTACTTCGCTCCGTGTTTCAGCGAGTGCTTCCGCCGCCTTTTTTCCCGCAAGCAGTTTGCCTGCAAATTCCAGGTAAAAAAAGCAGCAGATGCACGAACGGATATGCCCGTGCGTAATGCGCGACACATCGCGTGTAATTTCCCAGCGCTCTTTTAGCGGTTTGTTTTTGATGTAAAACAGCAGGGGCATAATGCGCATCAGCGATCCGTTGCCGTTGGCCTGTTCGTCAAAATCGCCGCAGAAATCAGCGCGCTGGCCGAGGCGCAGGCGGTTAATGGCATTGCGCGTGGTAATACCGATATCGAACACCGCACCGTGCGCAGTCCAGTACGCATCATCGTACCACATCACAAAACGTTTACCGATATCTTCCAGGTTGTAGCCGTCGCACAAACTGGCGGCGAGACAGAACGCAAGTGAACTGTCGTCGCTCCATGTACCCGCAGGCTGCCGGTGTGTACCGAATGCGCGCATATCCGTAACCGGATCGTTTTTCATCGCCGCGCGGCTCCGGAATTCAACCGGAACACCAAGCGCATCGCCCACTGCAAGGCCGAGTAAGGCGTTCTGAACGGGGTTCATTTTTTTTATTGGTTCACTAAAGTTTAAGGTTCACAGCTTGTTATTGGTTTTGTTGAAGTTTATCAGTCATTAGTCATCAGTCATTAGGCATATCAAGATTATCTAATGCCTAATGCCTGATGACTAATGCCTGAAAACCACGCGAAGCGTTTTACTGCTTGATAACTTTCTCCGTAAACCGGTTCGATTTGTCTGCAATACGCACGAAGTAAATGCCTTGCTCAAGCGCTGTCAGTTCGCGGATGGTAAACTTGTTCAGCGAATTTTCTTTGGCCTGCAGATTTTCCTGCATCAGCATGCGGCCGCGTACATCAAACAGTTCTACCGTTACCAGCTGATCAATGGCCGAGAAATACGAAAACGAAATGCTTTCGGTAAACGGGTTCGGGCCAAATTCCACCAGCGCGTTTTCTTCTTTAAACGAGGAGCCGCTGTTTCCGCCCAGCGTAAGTGTTGCCGTACAGAAATCAGGAACACCGTGCCCGTAAAGTGTATCGGGCGTGCTGAAACGGTCGGCGCTCTGTTCAATAAAACTCAGTAACGTCATGTTGTTCACATTCGGATGCGCCTGCCAGAGGCACGCCACCAGCCCGGCGGTAATCGGTGAAGCGAACGATGTACCATTGCCGGTAATTACACCACCGCCGGGAACAGCCACTACCGAGGCCACGCCCTGTGCACACACGTTCGGTTTTACATCGCCGTCGGCACTGTAACCGTGTGAACTGAAACCGGCAATGCTTTCAGCGGCATCCACCGCACCAATGGTAAGAATACTGTCCGCATCAGCCGGTGCACCAATCATGCGCCATGAATTTTGCCCCGAGTTGCCTGCGCTTACCACCACGGCAATTCCTTTTGCAGCCGCATAATCAGCCGCAATGGAAGAGGGGCAATGATCGCCGTCCATATCCGTTGCAAAAACGTGGTTCTGTGCAGCATCGTCAAACTGGTTGTAACCCAGCGACGAGTTGATGACATCACAGCCCACGCTGTCGGCAAATTCAGCAGCCGATGACCAGAAATATTCTTCGATCAGGAATTCAGTAGCGGCTTCTTCACTGCGCAGCAGCCAGTACGATGCATCAGGCGCAGTGCCCACGAGCTGACCGGGCAGGTTGCCGCCCATGCACGAAAGTACCATCGTACCGTGTGATGAATTGCCGTATGCATTCACCTGGTTCTGTACAAAATCAAAGGTGCCGAGAATGCGGTTGTGTGCACGCAGCGTATCAAAAGCAATCATCGTATCGGCATCGGAAAAACCGGCATCAATTACGCCGATCATCATGCCTGCGCCTGTAAAGCCCTGGTTGTGGAGGCACACGCCGCCGAGCATGTTTATTTGGTTGAACGACTGCCCGTAGTTCAGCGACTGCACCGACATGGAACCGCTGCGCGCTGCTGCATTGTCATCGCCGGGAAGCGGTTCCCATTTTTTAATGGGATCGTTTAAGGGGCGAATGCCTACATCAACTGATCCATTCACAAAAGGAAGCGCGTTGATGGTAGCGAGTGCGGTCGGATTATTCGTGGAAATAATAACCCCGTTCAGCCATTTCGATTTGCCGAGCATCTGCACGCCGGTTGCGGCCACGGCGTTGTAATACGCTGCGTTTACCGGGATGTCGGCACTGTCGAGCGCAATGTTCTGCGTGGTACGGCGCTGGATGGCGCGTGTGCTGAGGTAGGCCGACGGATTCGAAAACGAGTAGGAGGTATTGCCCTTGTCGGTAAACTGAATCCAGTATTTGTTTTGCGCCTCAGCCGCCAGTGTTCCGATCAGTAAGGTAAACGCGAGTAGTTGTTTTTTCATGCGGTATAAAAATTAATTTCCTGATTCCACAAACGTGTAATTGAGTTTGTAACCGCTTACAATGCGGTCGAGTACGGCCACGCCCACAACGAGTGCCGTGTCGCGCACATCAATTACTGATTTTTCAATAAGACCAATATGTCGTGCATAGCGTTCGCGGTAAAAACGGTGTTCAAGCAGATTGACTTCGTTTTTTTGAATCACGGTAAGCGTTGAATCAAAGTGCATGTTTCCTGCGTGAAACGCTTCGTCCACGTTTTCGTATTCGTAACTCCATTCGCCGATTGTGTTTTGTGCGTTGCCGTTCCACGTGGTGTTTTCTTTTACCGGGAAAACAAGGCGGATGTAGCGGATATTTTCTTCCACGCGCTCGGCCTGGTTCAGCGTGCGCACCGCATACCATACACGCGAAAGTGTCCACGGCATGTTGCTGTATGGAATGGTATCGTTGTAGTTTTTAATCCAGCGCTCAATGCGCAATGCGGGGCGGCCTTCGTTGTCGGTAAACTCCGATTCGATCAGTTCTTTTACCTGGTAACGATACACATCGGTGTCGTGGTTAAAGTCATCATACACGGTTGAATCCACTTCGTAAACGACGTAATGCCCAACATTTGCAGGGAAATAATCCAGGCCAAGATCAACAGTTGGTGGCGGGTCTTTTTTGCAGGAATCAAACGCCAGCACAAAGCCGGTGCACGCCATAAAAAACAAAACTGCGAAACGGTTCATGTTTTGCCCGCGGGAATTGGATTGTATAAAGGTATGAAAAGTTAGGTGTTTTGTTGTACGTTTTTGTTTTGTAATAAAGTATTAGCCACAAGTCCCGCAGGTCGCAGCAGTCCCAAACTTT
>CALRZN010000029.1:0-63586 GCA_943372645.1 Chitinophaga pinensis
TCACTTTTGGTATAACGTCCTGATGCAATACTCTGCAAAACCGTCTGTTTGAAGGCTTCGCTGTAACTTTTTACGATGCGGTTGTCTTTGAGTTTGGTTTTCATTGGTTGACTGGTTTTGTGTCAACCTATTTCAGGACTGGACAAAATCAATAATGAACCGAAAACATGCGCCGTTAAACCATTAAGGTCGAACCACAAATGAACCACTATTTATAAACAGGCGGGCAGCTTTCTCCTCCCATGGTAAACTTCAGCCCCACGCGCAGTTCCCATACTTTCTGTTTGATGTCGAGCGGTTCCGAATCGAAGGAGCGGGTGAAATCGGGAACGTAATGCAATTCGGTAAGAAATTTTACTTTGCCGAAACTCACGATTTCGGTGCCCACGCCGGCAGAACCGGTTACATGGAATTTTGTAAAATCCTGGGGCGAGCTGAGCGTGTATTCCAGGCGCGGACCAACCAGCAGGTAAGGGATAAAGCGGTAGGTTTCCTGGCGTATTTTCAGGTAATTGTTCCAGGCGATGATGTTGTTGGTGTATTTCACCGTTTGTCCGAACCCATCGGTTTTGGTGCCTTTCATGTTAAACTGGGCTTCAGTTACCCAGCGGAAATGATCGTTGTCGATAAACTCCGCAAACAGTTCCCCGTTGAAACGCAGCAGGCGTTTGGTTTTCGGGGTGGCCAGTTCAAGCGTGGGGCTGCTCCATTTCTGGTTGCCGAGTGTTAAACCGCCCATAATGCCCCAGCCCTGGAAAAACTGGGCGTGGAGGTGTTGCGCCGAAAACAGCGTTACAAAAAGGACGGTCAGTATGATAAAACGTTTCATCGTGTGGATTTTGAAAGAACTAAGGTAGGGAATACGCGCAAGGCGTTCCCGGGTATAAAACGCGATTTCTTGAACAGGTATTGTTGATAACGTTGACCGGCCCCTGAAAATGCCTTTTTATTGCAGGTTTGCGCCGCTTTCCGGCAGGATTTGCTGTCTGGAAGCAGAAAAAAATAAAAAATTCCTGTTTTTTTCTAACCTTTCAGCGGGCATGCCGTCCTTGGATTAAAGCAAACCAATTTATTCCGTTTATGAAGCTTATAAACTTAAAATACCTGTTCCTGCTGTTTGTGATAACGGGCACTCAACCTTTGCAGGCCCAACACCGGTCGGAACCGATGGACCTGGTAACCATGACCAGCGGCTACCAGCTGCTCGGCAAAATCATTGAACAACGTCCGGGCATTGATCTGAAATTGTACCGTGCCGTGGAAAAAGATACACTCACGCTGTTGCAGGATTCTATTGAAAAAATAGCCGTGGTGGAGATGAGCCGTTTCGCGGAGAAAAAGGTGACCCCGAAGGATACGGTGTTGCAGGCCGGCCGGTTTAACACGAAGAAAAACGTGTACTCTATTTCCTGGAATATCGACTATAACGAAATGCACCCGCTGCGTGCTGTTGCGCAGCCTGATACGGTGGGTTATCCGGATTATACCATCGTACCATCCGGCCTCGGATTCGGCTACATGCGCAGCATCCGGAATACGTTTTTTGTGGGTGGTTCAATGGCGCTGCTTGTTAAGCTGCAAAAATCGTACTTCGCCGATGAAACCTTTTCACGTTATGCGGATTTCTGGGCCAGTTTTAAAATGATGCTTGAGGCTAAAGTCCGGCTTTCGCGCCGAAACCAGTCCAAACGGTTTACAGCTCTTTGGGGAGTGGCGGCAGGTGACCAGGTTATTGAATACAATCGCACATGGTATGAATATACCGCTATATCGTCAACTAATGGAAACCCGGTTATGGGTTATACGACCCATCCGAAAATGTACCTTGGAGGCCATGTCTTTACCGTGCAGAGTTCACTCACTTTTAAGGTTAATCCCGATAACAATTCCGGTTTTACCATTGAGCCGCTGGTAGCCTACTGCCGGCCGATGGCGCGCTACACTTATAACAATTATGAGGGACAGCCCGGACTTACAGCAACCATCAGCAGCAGGCACAAACTCACCACATTCGGAATACGGATCGGATACTTCTTTTAAAAAAACGACCAATGAAAAACAGCACGATATATTCCCGCCTTGCAGTTGTTCTCACCGCTGTATTATTGCTGCTCGGTATGCCGCACGCAGCAGCACAGCAGAACGGCGATCAGCGCCTGATTACGTTAAATAACGGCTATCAATACCTTGGTTACATTGTAGAACAACGCCCCGGCAAAGACCTGAAACTTTACCGGCCGGCGGTAAATGATACGATTACAGTAAAACTGGAAGACATTGCGAAAGTTACACGCATCGAGGTAAAATCAACAGCACAGCGCCCGGCAAAACAAACCGTAGCTGCTGACACCACGAAACGTGAAGCGAAATACAATTTCAAACCCCATGTGTTCCAGGTTTCATTCCTGTCGGGTGTAGTGTTCCAGGAAATGACCGATCCGATGGGGCCGTCACTGGGGTTCGGATTGGGCTATTATTATTCGTTTAAAAACAAATGGTTTCTCGGCGGATCGTTTCAGCATAGCGAAGGATACAGCCAGCGGTTCTATGTCAATTACGGTTATGACAACAGTTACAGCTGGCATACCATCCTTAATGCTGCAGTTGCTGAAGGCCGGATGCGAATTTCCGGTAAACCACAAAACCGGCGCATGTCCACGCTGCTCGGCGTGCATGCCGGGTATCTGCACAGTTATGCCGACTTTGAAAATTACGGTGTGTATCGCGAAAAATACCATATTGATGCAGTGAACGGTTTTGTAGCCGGAACATCCGTATGTTTCCGCATCAATCCCGACCGCAATTCCGGGTGGAGCATTGAGCCCATGATCAGCAGTTTTCGCCCACGGACCAGCGTTTATTACTTCAACAGCAACGGGCTTGTGGTAAGCAACGCTTTTGTCAGGAACAGGTATTCGAATGTAGCTATCCGCTGCAGCTACTATTTCTGATCATGCTTAAAACCGAAATCAGCAGACAGGTCATTGATGGTTTCCGGCGCAGGGACAAACACGCGCAGGAAACGATCTATAAACTTTGCTATGCGGAGTTTATGAAAGTGGCGCTGCGTTATACAAAATCGTATGACGATGCGGCCGACCTGTTGCATGATTCGTTTATCCGCATTTTTACCAAAGCGGATTCATACAAAGGCAGCGGCGATTTTGTGGGCTGGATGAAACGCATACTCATCAACGCAGCCATTGATCACTGCCGGCTTAAACAAACGCGTCCGCAGGTGGAAATCGGGCATGCGGCCGAAGAAATGAACCAGCGGAACAACGAAGAAAAACACTACGTGGCCGATGAGCACCAGCTCATCACACTCATCCGCAGTTTGCCTGAACAGCAGGTGCTGGTGTTTAACCTGTATGTGATGGAATCGTATTCGCACCAGGAAATTGCCGATGCGCTCGACATTTCGGTGGCCAATTCAAAATGGCTGCTGTTCAGTGCGCGCAAAACATTAAAAGAAAAGATAATCAATCTGCAACATGGATAGCAACGTTGACGAATTCGATGCGTTTTTCCGTTCCAATTACGAACGCATCGAAGTAAAAGAAAACGGGGAGCACTGGAAACGGATGCAGGGCGCGCTTGCGCTGGGTTCGGCTGCTGCCGTTTCCAAACCACTGCTGGCCAAACTTTCGGTAACCGGCAAAATTGTGCTGGGCAGTATCGTATTCGGAAGTATTGTTGCTGCTGCCATTGTGTTTATTTACCTCCGCACCACCACCGAACCGGCAACAATACCCGTGCGCCAACCCGAACGCCCGGTTGTAAACCCGGCACAACCATCGCAGCCCGTACCCGCCGCCGATACCATTAAACCGCTGTTGCCTCCGCCCGCCAAAAAACAATTCCTGCCGCTGCCGGGAAACAGCAACGATACGATCAGGAAAAATGATTCGCTGAAAGCAGACAGCACGAAGCGTGCAAAAGCAGATACAGTGAAGAAGAAAAAGAAAGGGTTGATCTTTTAAAATCAACCCTTTTGTGGATGAGAAAACGATTATTAATAGCAGGCATCTTACAATAAGTGGCAGTGGCAGACAGCAGTAGCAGTCGGCAAGTATCTCAGAAAATGAATCTGTTCCGTACGAAAACACAACTGCCACTGCAGCCTGCCACTGCCACTTATTCCAGGAGCTATTTTGCAGGAACTTTTTTAACCGGGTAGTTATTTTATAAGATCATATTACGCGCTAACTGCCTCCACCGTATTGTTCACCTTTTTCACGAGCCCCTGCAGTACTTTGCCCGGACCTACTTCCGTAAAGTGTGTGGCACCGTCGGCAATCATATTGGTTACGGTTTGTGTCCAGCGCACCGGTGCGGTGAGTTGTGCAACCAGGTTTTTCTTGATCTGTTCCGGATCACTAACCGGCATTGCATTTACGTTCTGATACACCGGGCAGATCGGGTTGCTGAACATGGTGGCATGTATGGCCGCTTCCAGTTCAATGCGTGCCGGCTCCATCAGGGGCGAGTGGAAGGCGCCGCCCACGGGCAACACCAGCGCACGTTTGGCTCCGGCCGCTTTCAGCAGTTCGCAGGCTTTATTTACACCTGCAATGGAACCGGAAATAACAAGTTGTCCGGGACAATTGTAGTTTGCGGCAACCACCACCTCGTCGGTAATGGAAGCACATATTTCTTCTGTTTTCTGATCGTCGAGACCGAGCACGGCCGCCATGGTTGACGGGTTCAGCTCACACGCTTTCTGCATGGCCTGTGCGCGTTTGCTCACGAGCACGAGGGCATCTTCAAAACGCAGCGCCTTGTTGGCTACCAGCGCCGAAAATTCACCGAGCGAATGACCGGCCACCATGTCAGGCTGAAAACTGTCGCCGAGGGTAGCAGCAAGAATTACCGAGTGCAGGAATATCGCCGGCTGTGTAACGTTGGTTTGTTTCAGTTGCTCGTCGGTACCGGCAAACATCATATCGGTGATGCGGAACCCGAGAATGGTATTGGCCTGTTCAAACAGGTCTTTGGCCATGGCGCTGTTTTCGTATAGGTCTTTGCCCATGCCCACAAACTGCGAACCCTGGCCGGGGAATACGTATGCTTTTTTCATAAGGTGCGTTTTATCTGCTTGCGAAGATAGGAATCTGCGGCAAAAATTACGGTGTCATCAACTGCTCATTTTTAAACGGCAGTATTATTAATCATCATAATGCCCGTAACACGAAACAAGGTGGATAACAGCACCTTCACACGAATAAATAAGCCGGTGTTTATCGGTAATCCGCCGCGACCAGTAACCGGCAAGATTGCCACGCAACGGTTCGGGTTTGCCTTTGCCGTTAAAAGGTGTGTTTCCGGCATCTTCAATTAACTCAAATACTTTGGCGAGCAGTTTGGGTTGTTCACTTTTCAGCAGTTCAACGTCAGCAAAAAACTGTTTTGAAAATGCAAAATGCATCAGGCCGAAAGCAGCGTTTTAAGCTCGTCTGATGAAACAAAGCGTCCCTTGTTTTCTTTTAATTCCTCTGCGGCCAATCGTATTTTGGCATTGCGGTGAAGCTGGCAGAGGTCTTTGCCGGAAACCGGGAGCAGGCCGTTTTTCAGGGCAAAAATGGTGAGGGTTTCGCTTTTTTGTTTGAGTAAGTGCACCAGTTTTTTTTGCTCGCTGTCAGGAAGCGGAATACGCTTGTAACGAACCAGCCGGTGAATAATGAGCGCACAGTCAATTTCAAGAACCTGGTTCAGAAATTCAGTAAGATCGCGTGATAGTTTTTTTGGAACAAGTGCCAGCAGCGACATCAGCGCCTGGTACGTATTGGGAAATGCATCAGCAGCAAGTGTTCCGTAGCCTGCAGCCGGCGTTGAAATGGTATCAAGGATAAGCAGCAAATCGTTACTTCCGGAGAACTGATCGGCAGGCTGGCGATAGTGCTCTTCCGGTTCGGCTACAACGAGCGCATCTGCGGGAAAGTGCGGCAGAAGGGCCACTTTAAGATCAAACAGGGCAGGGGAAGTGGTTGCTATGGTTTGTTCAACACCGTTTGAACTGGTGCCGGCAATCAATGATTCGATATAAACACGCACCGCTTCATCCTGTGCGGTATTAAGTGATGTGCCCGCATTATTAATATAATACGAAACGATAAAATCAGCTATGGGGGTTTGTATCGGTTTCATTATACCTATCCTTTCCCCAAATTTACAAAACATTATGTAAATATTTAACCCCCATCACACTTTTTTTAACAAAAAAGCCCCGTCTCTGAAATACAAAGACGGGGCTTTTTAATTGGTTATCCGATTACTTCCGGTCGCCCATAATGCGGAGCAGGAACAGGAAGATGTTGATGAAATCAAGGTACAATGTGGTGGCACCGATCAGGCTCAGTTTACCGGCCGTTTCTGAACCGGCTTCAATTTCTGCGCCCATCTTGCGAAGTTTCTGCATGTCATAAGCAGTTAACCCGGTAAATACAGCCACACCGATAAAGCTGATGACGTACGACATGGTGCTGCTCTGCGTGAAAAGGTTCACCAGGCTGGCGATAAAGATGCCGATAACACCCATCATCATAATGCGTCCGAACGAAGTAAGATCGGCTTTGGTGGTGTAACCGAGTACCGCCATCACACCAAACATGCCCGCCGAAATCAGGAACACTTTAACAATGGAGGCAGCAGTGTAAGCAATAAAAATGTAGCTGAAGCTTAACCCCATCACCATCGCAAAGCCCATGAAAATGCCGATGAGCACGATGCGCGAAAAGCGGTTAAAACCAGCCTGCAGCGCAATAATAAAGGCCAGCGGCGCAAACATGATTACCCAGCCGAGTATCGAACGTTTGTACATGTCGGTGGCGGGATCGTAGCGCAGGAATACGTCTTTAAAAAGTTCAAAGTTGCTGCCGAAAATCCAGGCCACAAGGCCGGAAAGTACAAGTGCAACCGTCATCCAACTGAATACGTTGGAAATAAACACCCGGGAGGCCTCTGCGGCACGCACGTCGCCCGAAATGTTGTAGGGATCGTTTTGCTGATTAAAATTGTTCATATCGCGTTTAAATTTAATGATGTAAAGGTACAAAAATAAACCGGTTTTCCGGATGCTTTTCCACTGCGGAATCGTTGTTAAATCCTGTTAACCCCGGGAAGCGGAACGGCATCATAAAGGGATGTCGCACAGCCGCCTCGTTTTATTTTAATGTAATCGGGAACCGATGAGGCGGATAAACTCCGAGCGCGTGGTGTCTTTCAGAAACTCGCCGGTAAATGCCGAAGTAGTGGTTACCGAGTTCTGCTTCTGTATGCCCCGCATCTGCATGCACAGGTGCTGGCATTCCATTACCACGGCCACACCGATCGGGTTGAGCGTTTCCTGGATGCAGTCGCGGATTTCGTTCGTGAGGCGTTCCTGTACCTGCAGGCGGCGCGCGTACGCATCCACCACGCGGGGAATTTTGCTCAGACCCACAATATGCCCGTTCGGGATGTAGGCCACGTGCGCCTTTCCGAAAAACGGCAGCATGTGGTGCTCGCACATGGAATACACTTCGATGTCTTTTACAATCACCATCTGCTTGTAATCTTCCTCAAACATGGCCGAACGTAAAATTTCGGCCGGGTTGAGGTCGTACCCGTGGGTGAGGAACATCATGGCTTTGGCCACGCGCTCCGGTGTTTTCTGCAGGCCCTCGCGTTCGGGGTTTTCACCCACTTCCGAAAGAATGAGTTTGTATTTGCCGGCCAGCGAATCAATGGACTCGCGGTTGTATTTGTCAATCTTAACGTATCCGAATTCGTTCTCCATCATACGATGCTGTTTTTGGAATAATAGAATAAGAAACAAAGCAGTAACCGGAATGTTTTGCGGGGCGTCTTATTTCCCGAAATACTCCACGTAATTGTTTTCGGTTTCCACCAGTTTCACACAGTGCAGCTGGCAGCCCAGCGCGTTCACCTGCGGCACAATCTGGTTCCAGATAGCAATGGCCACGTTTTCTGTACTCGTCATTATGCCCTGCAGAAAATCAACGTCCACATTCAGGTTTTTATGATCCAGCTTGTTCGTGATTTCGGTACGGATAATGGTGCTGAGGTCTTTCAGGTTGATGAGGTAGCCCAGTTCGGGGTTCACTTTTCCTTTCACCGTAACAAACAGGTCGTAGTTGTGCCCGTGCCAGTTCGGGTTGGCGCATCCGCCAAACACTTCTTTGTTCTTTTCTTCGCTCCAGTCGGCACGGAACAGGCGGTGGGCGGCATTAAAACGCTCGCGGCGTGTGATGTAAATCATGGTGTGGTGATAAATGGCTGCAAATATACGGTTTTCAAACGCGTATATGTTGTAATTTTGCGCCATGAAGGTTTTGCTGGTAGCAGCTACGGCAGGTGAAGTAGAGCCGGTGTTTAAACACCTGGGCGGCATGGAACTGCCCAAAGCGGGCGGACTGCCCCAAACGCTTTTTTATGGCTTACCGGATAGCGAACTGGAATTGGATGTGGTCATCAGCGGCATCGGCATGGTGCCCACGGTGTATGCGACTACGCGCGCGCTGGCTTCTAAAACCTATGACCTGGCAATCAATGCGGGTATCGGTGGCGGCAGTAATGGCGCGCGATTAATTCACCTGGCAGATGTGTATCATGTAACCAGTGAACGCCTGCCGGAAGTAGGAGCCGAAGACGGAACCGCATTTCTTTCGCTGGATGCAATGCAATTGCCCGGAAATAATGAAAAACCGTTCAGCGATGGTGTGCTGCATAACATGCACATCCCGCAATGTATCTGCGACCTGGAGTTGCTTACAATTGCCGGGCGGACCGTAAACCTCGTTACGGGATCGGAAGCAACAGAACAGCGCCGGAAAAAAGATTTTCGTTTCGAAGAATTGGAAAGCATGGAAGGCGCCGGCTTTTTTTATGCCTGCCTGAAAGAAAATGTACCGTTTGCTGAAATACGATCGGTTTCCAATTATACCGGACCGCGTAACCGCGAAAGCTGGAAAATACCGGAAGCCATTGCAACGTTAAACAAAACACTTATTCAACTGTTCGATCAATTAAGCCAATGATACTGAAACTGCGATTTTCGCCCTGTCCGAACGACTGTTTTATTTTCGATGCCATGGTACATCACCGCATCGACACCGAGGGTCTGCAATTTGAAATGCAGCTCGAAGATGTGGAAACACTCAACCGCAGCGCCTTTGCGGGCGAGGCCGACATCACCAAACTCAGTTACCACGCGTATGCGTATTGTTCCGACAAATACATTTTGCTGAATACCGGCTCTGCGCTCGGCCGCAACTGTGGTCCGCTGCTGGTTTCCAAACGCCCCATCACCCGCGAGGAAGTGGCGGGAGGCAAACTGAAAATTGCAGTTCCCGGAAAATACACCACGGCCAATTTCCTGTTCGGGCTCGCTTTTCCCGAGGCGATGCAGAAAGAAGAAATGGTGTTCTCGTCCATCGAAGAAGCCGTGCTCAGCGAAAAAGTAGATGCCGGGCTGCTCATCCACGAAAACCGGTTTACCTACGCGCAGCGCGGACTGAAAAAGATCATTGACCTCGGCGAGTTCTGGGAAGACATGACACACCTGCCCATCCCGCTCGGCGGCATTGTGGTGCGCCGCGATTTTGACGAGGAACTGAAACAGAAAATCGAACGCGTGATGCGCCGCAGTGTGCTGCATGCGTTTTCATCGCCCTCCGACAGCCGCGAATTTGTAAAAGCAAACGCACAGGAAATGGACGAAGCGGTGATGAAAAAACACATTGACCTGTATGTAAACGATTACACCATCGATCTCGGCAAAGAAGGCCGGCAGGCGGTGCGTGTGTTGTTTGACAAAGCGCAGCTCATGGGCGTGATTCCCGAAATGCACCCGGATGTGTTTATTCCGAACCTGTAAACATTAAACCGCCTCTTATTCTGTTGCCAGGAACGATTTGTAATTCGCCTTCGTAACCCCTTTTATCTTAAACGCATCCAGATACGGCTGTTCGGCTTTAATCAGCGGAGCCATGTAGCTGTTTCCGTCTCCTTCGAGGTGCGAAAAGCCCCAGGTATTGCCTGCCATTTTTGCAAGTTCGGGCAGGCGTTTGTTGGTTGCGGCAAATTCCTGTTCCAGCAGGGTGTAGGCTACACGCAGGTTGGTATTCGCCATCGTTTCTTTATATACTTCCGGTTCGCTGGTTTTGGCGTAATGCATGTACCAGCCGATGAACAGTTTGAATTCATAATACGCTTCGCTGGTGCTGGTGGCCTGCGACAGGAATGCGCGCGCCAGGCTGGTGTCGCGTTTGGCCATGGCTCCTTCGGCAGCTTTCACACAAAAACGTACGCCATGACTGTATGCTGAAAATTCATCCAGCAGCCCGAATATGCCGCTCACGTTTGCGCTCACCCGGCTGCTGTCGCCGATGTACGTTTCGTAACGGAAAATTTTGGAAATCGCATCTTTCGGTGCAATGGCTTTTACCGCGCAGCTGTGGTACGTTTTATTCGACGGAACGTTAATGGACAATTCCGGAACAACCAGGTATTCGCGGCCGTTGAAGTGGTGCACCGATTCGTGGATTACCGTTTCAATACTGCCGAACAATCCCGAAACCGCCGTGTCTTTATTCCAGCTTACCCATTTGCCGTCAATTACGCTGTAATAACAGTCGGGACCGCAATACGCTTTTTCGAGCACCTTGTCGTAGCCGGTGGTGTAAGTGGAACACACCGCGATGTAATAGTTTTTTGCAAATGTGCCCGGCTCGGTGGGAGCTACACGCACTTCGGGCAGCACCGGTTTGTACGAAACCGGTTTGTAATTGCTTACCGGCGTAGTGGAGGTGGAAACCGGTGTTGCAGGCTCGGTGTTCTCCGTAACTGCTGCCGCAACGGTTTCTGTTGGCCGGCCTTTTGTTGCGGGATTATAGTGCCAGTCCGCATACTTTTCGGTATCCGGTTCCGGCTTTATCATCGGCGATTTTTTGAATAGGGCATCAATGCGTTTGCGGTGCAGCCCGGCTTCCGACACAAAAATGGTTTTACGCAGGTACGGGTTAAACGAATTCTTTTTCATGGCCGACTGCAACTGCAGTTTCGAGCGGCGCAGCACAAACGTACCGGTATCGCGGTTAATTTTTTTGCGCGTATACTGGCAGTAATCGTATGTATGATCGGAGTAAAGCCGAAGCACCTGGTACGAGGCACTGCCCTGGCGGCGGGCATACATGCGGTAAATGGTGGTGCTGTCGTTCAGCGCATACACCTGTACGGACAGGAGCAAACAGGCAAGCACAACGCGGGCAGAAGTGGTGTGGAGAGACATAGGCCGTAACGTTTTAAGTACTCCTGTTTCATAGCGCGGTTTAATCCATAACGCAGTGCGGGGTGAAAAGTTATGCGGGAGGTGAAAAAAGTTTGCAGTTGTTCAGTTTGCAATTTGCAGTTTGATTTTCGTAAGGAACATGATCGTTGTTTTGAACACGGGCAAAACTGCAAACTGAAGCAGGCACTGCTTAAAAAAAAAACAGGTTTGTAAAACGATTCGCTTTCTACGTCCCTCTTTTCTTCACGCCACGTATAGCCTGTGCAGTCCACGGATCTTCGGGCCAGCTGTGTTTGGGGTAACGGATGCGTAACTCTTTCCGTATTTCGGGATACGTGTTTTGCCAGAAGCTATGCAGGTCCTGGGTTACCTGCATGGGGCGCATGGCGGGCGAGAGCAGGTGCAACATGACCTGTTGCCGGCCTTCGTTTACCGTTGGCGTTTGCGTAAGCCCGAACAGTTCCTGCAGCCGCACCGCAAGTATAGGTGCTGACGCATCGGGCTGGTATTGCAGGCGTATGGCCGAACCGCTGGGCACGCCGATGGTGGCCGGAGCGAGTTTATCGAGTTGCTGCTGCTGGTTCCAGTCGAGCAGGCCGGGCAGCAGTTCCTGCAATTTTGTTTTGCGGAAATCGTCGCGGCGGCGGATGTTTTTCAGAAACGGCACCAGCCATTCAGCGGCAGTGGCCAGCAACTGTACTTCCGAAACATCGGGCCAGTTTTCGTTACTGCGCCACGCGCGCAGGCTGGTGATGCGCAGGAGCCATTGCTGTGTATCGTCGCTGATATCGAACAGGCGCAGGCCTTCGCGCTGCACCACTTCGGTAATCAGCTGTTTATACAGCGCTTCCGGAATAGTTTTCAGCGGTGCAGTAGCCGCCACAATTTCGCCGATGCGTTTTTCTTTGCGCGCCAGCAGTTCGCCTTTCTGGTAATCCCAGGCAATGGTTTCTTTTTCGGTGGCGGTGCTTATGATGTCGTCGGCGCTGAGGGGCGCGGCTAGAAATATTTTTCCTTCACTGGTTCCTGCATCCAGTTGTGCGATGGCCAGCCAGGCCCGGTCCGAAAGCGGATCCATGTCGGCCATTTTCGCCTGCCGTCCGTTGGCGAGTTTGTAACGCCCGCTGTCCTGTTTTTTCGCAATGCGTTCCGGGTAGGCAGCAGCCACGAGGTGCCCGGCCAGTTCGTCGGCAAACAAGGTATTGTCTTCGTTACAGCCCAGGTGTTTGCGCCACGATGTGGCCAGGCGTGCAATGCGTTGCAGTGCCTGTGTGTCGGCCTGTACGCGGTTTTTATCGCGCCAGCGCCGCAGCACATCCACGCGCAGGGCGAGGCTGGTGCCTTCGGTTTTTGGCAGCGGGTCACGTTCTTCGAGCACGGCGGCCACATCGGCGGCGAGTGCCGCGGCATTTATTTTTTTTCCTTCGAGCAGCAGTTGCGCAATACGCGGATGCGTGGGCAGCTGCAGCAGGGCGCGGCCGTGGGCGGTAATTGTTCCTTCGGTGTTAACTGCACCCAGCAATTGCAACAGGGCGAGCGCCTGCTGCCGGTTTCCCGAGGGCGGCGGGGTGAGCCAGGCCATCTGTTCAATACCAGTAACGCCCCAGTTGCACAGTTCGAGCATGGCGGGGGCGAGGTCGGCTTCCAGTATTTCAGGGGTGCGGTGGCTGCGGAGGTGGCGCTGTTCGGCCTCGCTCCATAAACGGTAACACACACCCGGACCAAGTCGTCCCGCGCGTCCCGCGCGCTGATCGGCCGCATCTTTCGACAGGCGTACCGTTTCGAGGCGTGTAAGCCCCGAGCGCGGATCAAACCGCGGCACACGTGCATAGCCGGAATCAATGACCACACCGATGCCTTCGATGGTTAAACTGGTTTCGGCAATAGACGTGGCCAGCACCACTTTGCGCAATCCGTTCGGATCGGGCAGGAGGGCGCGCTGCTGTTCGCCGTGCGGCAGATCGCCATACAGCGGGTAAATCATAACCGCGCTTACGGTTTGCTCCAGCAGGTCCTGTGTGCGTTTTATTTCGCCGGCGCCGGGTAAAAAAACAAGTACATCGCCGGTTTCATCCTGCAAGGCTTTTTTAACGGCCTGTGCGGTTTGTTCCGAAAGATGCAGTTGTGTATCAGGCGGAAAATAACGCACCGCTACGGGATACTGCCGGCCCGTGCTGGTAATCACCGGCGCGTTGTGCAGCAGCGCGGCCAGTGCATCGCCATCGAGCGTGGCCGACATGATAACAATACGCAGGTCTTCGCGCAGCACCTGTTGCGCTTCGCGGCAAAGGGCCAGGGCGAGGTCGGCGTGCAGGCTGCGTTCGTGAAACTCGTCGAACAAAATCATGCCCACATTTTCCAGCGCATTGTCGTTCTGCAGCATGCGCGTGAGAATACCCTCGGTAACTACTTCAATGCGTGTGCTGCGGCCGATGCGGTTTTCGAAACGCACGCGGTAGCCGATGGTTTCGCCCACCTCTTCGTTTTTCAGTTCGGCCATGCGGGCCGCCACCGCACGTGCGGCGAGGCGCCGCGGTTCGAGCAGCAGTATTTTTTTTCCGGAAAGCCAGGGTTCGTGCAGCAGTTCAAACGGCAGCACCGTACTTTTTCCGGCACCGGGAGGCGCCTGGATGATGAGCGTGTTGTGCTGTGCAAGACTGGATTTTACCGCATCCAGGATTTCGTAAATAGGGAGTGCGGCCGCCATAATTCAGTGCGGAAATTAATTAGTTGTCGTCATCATCGGACTCTTCCGTTTCAAAACTCGGATCGAGTACGAGCAGATGCACGGTCTCCACACTGTGGCGGAACCGTTTCAGGATCGTAAACTGGTAGCCGCCGAATGTTTTCTTTTCATTCACCGCCGGGATGCGTCCGAAAATATAGTTCATCAGACCTGAAACCGTTTCGTAGTGCGGGCTTTCGGGCAGGGCAACCGGGATGTGTTCGTTTACATCACTGATACCGACCATGGCGTTTACGATGAATTCCGTTTCCGATTTCTTTTCCACTTTCGGTTTCTCTTCATCGTATTCGTCCTGGATTTCACCTACCAGTTCTTCCATGATGTCTTCCATGGTAACGAGTCCGGAAGTGCCGCCATATTCCGTGGTAACAATGGCCATCTGGATGTGCAGGCGCTGCAGTTCGCGCAGCAGGTCGTTCACCCGTTTGTTGGCCGGAATAAAATGCGCCGGGCGCACAATGCTGTCAATGCCTGCTTTGGTCAGCATGTTGTTTTTCATCAGTTTCAGCAGGTCTTTCGTATAAATGACGCCGATGATATTATCAATCGTATCACGGAATACCGGCATGCGCGAATACCCTTCCGTAATAACGGTATCGAGCATTTCGTCGGGTGTCATTTCCACATCGAGGGCCGACATTTTGGTACGCGGCACCATGATGTTTTTTACCACGCGGTCGTCGAATTCGAACACGTTCTGGATGAGTTCGTGTTCCGACTGTTTGATAGCGCCACCTTCTTCACTTTCGGTAAGCAGCAGGCGCAGTTCTTCTTCGGAGTGGATGTCGTGGTCTTCGCTCGTTTTTTTGAGGCCCATGAGGCGCAGCACCACGTGCGAAAGCCCGTTAAGTACCCAGATGAAGGGACGGAACACCAGGTAAAATACACGCAGCGGGTACGCCACCCATAATGTCATTGCAAGCGGGTAGCGGATGGCATAGGTTTTCGGTGCCTGTTCACCCAGCACAATGTGCATGACGGTGATAAGCGTAAACGCAATGGGAATGGCAATTTTATGGGCTGTAGCTTCCTGCATCACAAGGCCAACCTTGTTGAAAGTGCCCAGCATGATTTGTGTAACCACGCTTTCGCCGATCCAGCCTAATGCAAGACTGGCGAGCGTAATACCGAGCTGCGATGCAGAAAGGTAGGCATCAAGATTGGCATGGATGTGTTGTGCTATTTTTGCGCGCGAGCTGCCCTGGTTGGCTTTCAGATCAATCTGGGAAGAGCGGACTTTAACTAAAGCAAATTCGGCAGCAACGAAAAAGGCATTTAAAAGGACTAACAGGATTGTCAGTAATATATCAGCTAACATAGTTTAAATTCGACGTAATCGCATCTTTGTTCGATGCAAAGATAAACAATTCGCGGAATTTCATAACATGCATTTATTCAGTTTATTAGGCATACGGTTACCGGATTTTGCAGGTCCTTTCGTCAAAAAAAGTATATTTGAAATGAACGCCTTTTCGTATGGGATTATTCGACACGATTTTCGGGAAAAACGATAAAATACGGGTTACGTTTATTGACCTGGCCACCGGGCAGGAACTGGAAACCGTTGATCTGCGCCCGGACCAGTTGCCGGAATCGTTTGAAATTGAAACCACCATGCACATCGGCAGCGGCGACTGGATTGTGAAGGAAGCCGATCCGATGTTTGCATCCGTATTCCGGAAAAGTGGCCGGCTCACGCTGAAAATGCGGAAAGTGGAAAAAATCAATATCTGCGACATCAATTTCATTTTGCCCTCGATTTCGAAAGAACTGCCCGGGCGTGTGGAGCACCCGCCCTTCAGCGATTTTGTTTTTTCATTTCATGAAGACGACTGGAGGCAGTGCGAATTACTTTTGCCGGAAGCCATGAAACGCATTGATGCCGAATTCAAAAAAATACGCGAAGTGTGGACCAAACACCGTAAGAATATTGGCGACACCACCATGCCCATGTTCAGCAAATGTTACATGCGCGAAATTATCGGCGAACCCAACCTGCACATTCCGTTTGATTCGCTTAAACAGGTGCTTGGCGTAACGCAAACCGGAAGCCTGCAGTTTGAGCGTTATCCCGGTTATGTTGAAAATGCGTTTGTACTGCAGTGCGATGCAATGACCTGTTACGGTATCGTTGAAAATGGCATTGTTACCCAACTGGGTATTCGCGAAATGGACGAAGAAAACGGCAGCGAATTACTGCTGCAGCGCTTACTGAATACGTATGGAATGGTGTATGTGGTGTGGTATAATACGCAGCTCATTTCCTGAGCGGCATATTATACCACCTCCTGTTTATCTGCTTCCTGTTTTCAGT
This sequence comes from Chitinophaga pinensis, assembly GCA_943372645.1. GTDB lineage: Bacteria > Bacteroidota > Bacteroidia > Palsa-965 > Palsa-965 > VBWE01. The sequence goes on from CALRZN010000029.1 coordinate 16,351, forward strand.
TGACAAGCAATACCACTTTTCCGTTTACACCACCGGCCGATAAAAAATCCTGGGCCTGGGCGGCAGCCTCCAGCGGAAATGTTTTTGCAACAACCGGTTTGATTTTTCCTTCAGCCACCAGTGCAAGTCCGTTTGCAAGGTTGGCGGCCGAAAAGTCGGACGAAACGAAACGGGCTTCTACATTATATTGCTTCGCCAGTTCGGGCGAAGGCATACCGGCAATGCTCAGCAATTTACCGCCCGGTTTCAGCACTTCAAACAGGCGGGCCTGTGATTCACCGCCGGCACAGTCGGCCACCAGATCTACGTTTTTAACCAGCGCAGTTACATCCTGTGTTTTGTAGTCAATCACTTGGTCGGCACCCAGGTTTTTGACCAGTTCCAGTCCTTTGCCGGATGCTGTTGCTATAACGTGCAGGCCACTGTTTACGGCAAGCTGCACCATGGTTGCACCCACGGCACCGGCAGCACCTTGGATGAGCACGGTTTGTCCTTTTTCCAGCTTGCCTTCCTTAAACAGGATGGTTTGAGCGGTGCCCAGGTTTACCACCAGCGAGGTGGCTTCTTCCATGGTGGTGTTAATGGGTTTCGCTGAAACAAATGGCTCGGGTACATTCAGCAGTTCGGCATAGGCGTTGCCCATGGATGCTGCAATTACTTCGTCGCCCACTTTAAAACGGGTTACTGCACTTCCCGTAGCAACCACAATGCCTGCTGCATCAAGGCCCGGAATAAACGGCAGCTGAACAGGGCGCATTTGCTGCATATAACCCATGCGTATTTTCATATCCAGCGGGTTTACACTGGCTGCTTTTACCCGGATCAATACCTGGTTTTCGTTGCTGATTTCCGGTGACGGAACTTCTGCGATAGTGATTACATCGGATTTACCGAATGCGGTGTACTGGATTGTTTTCATCATGTTGTTTTTTAGAATCGTGTGTTAAAAAAATGCATACAAAACAGTGCTCCGTTTTGCAAAGCCGTTACCGGATTGTATTTTGCTACGTCAGTGTCGCCCTGTTTTGCAGAACCAACACCAGTGAGCATTTTGTTTTTGCGGTGCATGTTTTTTGTCTTTCGGATGAATACGTTTGCAAATGTACCCGACTAAGTATATTTTTGCTACTTAGTAGTCAAAAAATACAAGTAGTTTTCAGGATACCTGCAACCGGTTACCGATGAAAAAAGACAAAAAGGCGGGCATAAAAATTGTGGCCGATGTACTCGATGTGATCGGCGGCAAATGGCGCGGCCAGATACTTGCACGGTTGTGCGACCAGCCCATGCGTTTTAACGAGCTGAAGGAAGATTTAGGCCGGATTACCTCATCCACACTGACGAAAGAGCTGCGCTACCTGGAAGATATCAAGATCGTAGAACGGAAAGTGATTTCAACTTCACCGGTTGCTGTTGAGTATTCGCTTACCGAACACGGTTCATCCATTAAAACATTTATGTCGCTTGTAATCCAGTGGGGATTAAAACACCGCGAAGTTGTTTTTAAGAAAGACTGAACGGGGTAAAATCGTCTTCACCGGGAATTGTCACGGTGCTGTAAGCGCCAATTTCTGCCCATCTGTTAACGTCACCAATCCGTTATCCAGCATCCAGCGGATGAGTTGGGTAACGCGCTCCTGCGGTTTTATGCCGCTGCGCTGTGCCAGCTGCTCCGGTGTCATGGGGCTGTGGCCAATGTAATTCAATAACAATTCCGTAAGTTCATCATCGGTGTAATTTTTCGGAGTGGTTGCATTGGCGTTGCAAACATCGCAGCGGCCACAGTCTTCGGTATCTTCTTCGCCGAAATACGCCAGCAGCATGCGGCTGCGGCAGCGGTGGGTGCTGCTTACGTATTCTTTCATGGCATTCACACGCTCCTGGCCGATGGCTTTGCGGTGTTTCAGGTGCTCGGGCGAGATATAGAGTGTTTTCGCATCGGCGCGGGGCATCAGCATGGTCATCTGCGGACGGTCGCTTTGCGGAATGTAGGTCATCAGCCCGTACTGTTCGAGTTCTTTTAAACGGCGCACCACTTCTTCAATGGAAATGCCCGCGCGTTTGGCCAGTTCGTATTCGGAAAATTTGACAAACTGTTCAAACATGCCGGGGTAGGAGCGGAGGATGAGTTTGATAAACTCATCGTACATGGGCTGCGCCACCTGGAATTTATACAGTGCTTCTTTGTTCACCGGGATGTAAATGCGCGGCGCCTGGTACACCGCTTCCGATACCACGAAGTAGCCTTCTTTTTCTAAAAAACGCACACTGTTGAACACCATCAGGCGGTCGAGGTTGTAGCGGTCGCACAGTTTGTACAAATCAAAAATGTACGATTGTCCTTCGCCGGCGCCCACCGGTATTTCAAAAAAGTTGGCGATGGCCTGGTAGGTCTGGCGTATCTCGGCAAGATCGGGAAAGCTGCGTTCGTGGTTGCTTTCGAGTTCCTTCACATCGGCATCGTTCCACAGCATTACGGCGGTGGCGGGCATTTCATCGCGCCCGGCGCGGCCGGCTTCCTGGAAATACGCTTCGGGCGAATCGGGCAGGTCCATGTGCACCACAAAACGCACATCGGGTTTGTCAATGCCCATGCCGAACGCATTGGTGGAAACCATCACGCGCACATTGCCGTTCAGCCACTGCTGCTGGCGTTCGGTGCGTACAGCCACATCGAGGCCCGCATGATAAAACGTGGCCGAAACTCCTTTTTCATGGAGGAAAAGTGCGATCTCCCGCGTTTTTTTCCGGTTGCGCACATACACTACGCCGCTTCCGCCCGCATTGGCATAAGCGAGGCGCAGCAGCTGTGTGAGTTTGTCATCACTTTTCTGCGCGATGTACGACAGGTTGCTGCGGTCGAAACTTTTGCGGAACACATTTTCTTTCCGGAAGCCGAGGCGCAGCTGGATGTCTTTCACCACGGGCGGTGTGGCCGTAGCCGTGAGCGCCAGGAAAGGCACGTGCGGATGCAGTTCGCGCAGGATGATGAGCTGCATGTAGGGCGGACGAAAATCATACCCCCATTGCGAAACGCAGTGTGCTTCGTCCACCGCAAACAGGTTCACTTTCATTTTGCGGATGCGGATCTGCACCATTTCATTCTGTAACCGTTCAGGCGAGAGGTAGAGGAATTTTACTTTCCCGTAAATGCAGTTATCAAGGTGAATATCAATTTCGCGCCGCGATAACGCTGACGTTATTGCAATGGCATTGATGCCGCGTTTTTTCAGGTTGTCCACCTGGTCGTTCATCAGCGCGATGAGCGGCGACACCACGATGCAGATGCCTTCCATGGCCATGGCCGGTACCTGGAAACAGATGGATTTGCCCCCGCCCGTGGGCAGCAGCGCAAGCGTATCACGCCCGTCCATCACACTGCGGATAATATCTTCCTGCAGCGGCCGGAACCGGTCGTAACCCCAGTATTCCTTCAGCACCTCGTGTATCGAAGCCATATCGCCCGAATTTACGAATTGTTTTAGCAAATGAATGCGGATGCTGGTTTTATTAATGACAGCATAAAGAATGCGATTGTATTTTGTTTGGGTTAGTAGAATCAGTGGCAGTGGCAGCAGGCAGTGGCAGTCGGATCCATTTCCATTGGATGTTCCGGTTACGTCCATTTGCAAAAGCAGCAAAGCTGCTTTTGCAAATGGATTGTGAAGATCGTAGAATGACTGCCACTGCCCCCTGCCACTGCCACTTGAATGTGGAGTTACGCCGCAGGCGTTTTGTAAAAACTAAGCCGGATTGATGCGCTTCACCGACAATACCCCCGGCACCTTACGCAGTTTGCTGATCAGTTCCGTGAGGTGGCTGGTATCGTGTACAAACACCATGATGTTTCCTTCAAACGTACCGTCGTTCGTATCGAAACTGATGGAACGCATGTTTACGTTCAGTTCGCCGGAGATGATGCGCGTGATGTTGTTTACGAGGCCCACTTCGTCAATGCCCGTGATTTTAATACCGGCAAGTACCGAAATGAGTTCCTGGCCATGCCAGCGCGCTTTTACAATGCGGTAGGCGTAGTTGGACATGAGCTGTACCGCATTCGGACAGGTAACGCGGTGAATTTTGATGCCTTCGTTGATGGTGATAAAACCGAACACGTCGTCGCCCGGAATCGGGTTGCAGCACGGTGACAGCTTGTAATCAATCTTCGTCAGGTTTTCGCCGATCACCAGTGTGTCGCCGCCCTTGTCGCCGCGCACCTGTTTCACCACCTGTTCGAGTGTAGGCTCACTTTTGCCGGTTTTGGCCGGTTTGTCTTTGTTTTTAACCCAGTCTTTAACGTGTTTCAGCCCGATGTTGCCAACGGCCACGCGGTAAAACAGTTCCTGGCTGCTCGGCAGTTTGTACCAGTTGGCGAGGTCCTGGATATTCTGGATGGTAAAATCTTCTTTGATGTGATTGAACTTGCGTTCGAGAATTTCGCGGCCTTCGTCGGCGATTTTTTTCCGCACTTCTTTCAGCGCGTTTTTAATCTTCGATTTGGCGCGGGCGGTAACCACGTAACCGAGCCAGTCTTCTTTCGGCGACTGTTTCGACGAGGTGATAATTTCCACCTGGTCGCCGCTTTTCAGCGCGTGGCTCAGGGGCACCAGTTTGTGATTCACTTTTGCGCCGATACACTGTTCGCCCACCTTGGTGTGAATTTCAAATGCAAAGTCGAGCGCGGTTGCTTCCACCGGCAGCGTTTTCATTTCGCCTTTCGGCGTGAACACAAATATTTCTTCAGCAAACAGGTTCAGTTTGAAGTCATCAATAAAATCGAGCGCATCGTGATCGGCGCTTTCGAGCAGTTCGCGGATGCGGCGCAGCCAGTCTTCGAGCTGGTTTTCGCGCTCGGTGGTGGTGCCGTCGTCTTTGTATTTCCAGTGTGCCGCGTAGCCTTTTTCGGCCACTTCATCCATGCGGTTGGTGCGAATCTGCACTTCCACCCACTTGCCGTCGGGACCCATTACCGTGGTGTGCAGCGATTCGTACCCGTTAGCTTTCGGGGTGCTGATCCAGTCGCGCAGGCGGTCGGGACTCGGGTGATAAAAATCCGTTACAATGGAATAGATGCGCCAGCAGTCAGCTTTTTCGTTTTCGTATGGCGTATCAATAATGATGCGGATGGCAAAGATGTCGTAAATCTCGTCGAAGGGTACGCCTTTGTGACGGATTTTATTGTTGATCGAAAAAATGGATTTCGGGCGGCCGTACACACGCGCTTTGAAGCCCTGTTCCTGCAATATTTCCTTGATCGGCTGAATAAACCGTGCGATGAATTTTTTGCGTTCCGGTTCGGTGTCTTTCAGGCGCTGCTCAATGTCGTTGAAAATTTCCGGCTCGGTAAATTTCAGCCCAAGGTCTTCCAGTTCTGTTTTGATGGCATTGAGGCCGAGGCGGTGGGCGAGGGGCGCGTAGAGGTACAGCGTTTCCGAAGCGATCTTCAGCTGTTTGTCGCGCTTCATCGACTCCAGCGTACGCATGTTGTGCAGGCGGTCGGCGAGTTTGATGAGAATCACGCGCACATCATCGCTCAGTGTGAGCAGCATCTTGCGGAAGTTTTCCGCCTGCAGCGAATTGGTCTGCGTATCAAATACACCCGAAATTTTGGTGAGCCCGTCAATAATTTTGGCCACCTTTTCACCAAACATGCCCTTGATGTCGTCGAGCGAAATGTCGGTGTCTTCCACCACATCGTGCAGCAGCGCGCACACCACGGAGGTGGTACCGAGGCCGATTTCTTCGGCGGCGATCTGTGCAACAGCAATGGGATGATAGATATACGGTTCGCCCGATTTGCGGCGCATGTCTTTATGCGCTTCCAGCGAAACGTTGAATGCTTTGCGGATAAGTGTTTTGTCGCCTTTTTCGAGGCGGCGTTTACAGGCTTTCAGCAAAGCCCGGTAACGTTTCAGGATTTCCTTGCGTTCCTGCTCCAGATCAATAACCGGGTGTTCGGTTGCCATAATAGTCGGAAATGCGTAATGTGTTTTTGAACGTGCTGTAAAGTTACGAATTGATTTGTGTTTTTGGATGCCTGATTTTTTTCAGGCAGAAGTGCCGTTCCGGTTTTAAGCCCTCTGCCCGGGTATTGCCGTTGCTGTTTCAGCGGACAACTGCTATTTTACTGCGTTTAACTTCCGCAAACGGCTTGCCGCTGATTTCGCTTTCGAGCCAGCTGACGAGGTCGAAATAATCGAGTGTTTTTAACTCCACCGGATCGCGCACGATTTCCTGCAGGCGGTGCAGCAGTTTTTCCATGGCGGTGTGCAGGTTCAGAGCGTGGGCATCGGGACGCAGGCGCGAGGCGATAAACCGCAGCAGTTCCTTTTCGAGCGCAAACAGGTTTTCCCGTTTCAGCAGGTAGCGGTAGGTGTTGCGTAACAGTGCGGGCAGCAGGTCGCTGTGTTCCATTTTGTAATGGGTTACCAGCAGCACAATGCGTGCAAATGCCTGGATGTCGTCGCGGAAACCGACTTCGTTTTCGTTAATGACGGTGCGCAGCCATTGCAAACACTTCCGGAACTGCCCGGCAAGAAAATAAAGGTTGGCAATCACCATGCAGATGACCATATAATGATTGCGGTCGAGCTGTTTGCCTTCGCTGCTGTACCACTTTTCAAATGCGGGAACCAGCGACAGCCCGGTGTCTGTATCGGCTGTAATATGGCACATTTCGAGTTTCAGTCCGAAGTAAGTGGATGCAATGTTGATGCGGATCTGCGGGGTAACAGCCTGCGGGTAGTGTTCCGGTAACCCGTTCAGTTTTTCAAGCAGGTCCAGCGCATCGGCATACCGGTTGTTTTCGCCGTAACTTATAATCGTGTTCACCATCCGCGAGACGTAACCGCTGATGTTCGCTGCAATTTTTTCCGGTTGCGCTTCCAGCAGCCCCAGCGAGCGCAGTGAATAATGCAGTTGCTGCGGATTGTCGCCGATGGCGCGCGTGTAACGGAGCATAATACCGTAAAAGATAACGCGGGCTTTGGTGGTCAGCAGTTTGTCCGGATCAAATGCCTTTACTTTTAAAATGACCTCTTCCATCTTTTTCAGCTGCTTTTTATCGCGAACGAGTTTCGTTCGCCACAGCGAGAAAAAGGCATGGTTCAGCAGATCGAGCTGTTGTGTCTCGTGCAGGGCATTTACGGCAAACAGTTCTTCACTGTAAAGTGTTTCCAGTGTTTTTTTGATGAGGCCGTCATTGGTCAGCCGCCGTTCAATCTGAATGATTGCCAGCAGGCTCTGCATGTTTTCCTGCTGCGCAGCCACCGCACGGGCCGCCTTCAGTTTTTTCAGGCAGGCCGGGTAAATGGCTTTGCTGTACAGGACCTCCGCACTGTCAATCAGTTGTTTCAGTTTGCCGCTGTCCGTCTGGTGCTGTTTATACGAAACAAGGGTGTCCACGAGGCGTTCAAAAAGCAGGTGTTTTTCAACTGCCAGGTTTTTTACCAGGCGCGTGTTTTTCAGTTTCCGCTGCAGTACCTTTTCGTCATACCGGGGCATCTGCTGCAAGGCATTAAACAGGAGCAGGCTGTTGTTTTCTTTTTTGCTGTAACGCGAAACGGCCAGGCTGAAATACCGCTTTTCGCCCGCATCAAGCGTTTGAATCAGGTCAAAAAGGGCGTTACTTTCAGTCATAAATAATAAATATAATTTATTGTAATATACTGAAAAACAATATTTAGTGGGCTAATATAGGTATTAAAATATAAATAATGGGGAGCATGTTCGTTTTCCGGATGACAGAAACGGACACACCTTTGTTATGCTTTTCCGAAACAACTAAAAAATACAACCTATGAAAACTGCTTACTCCATTTTTGTAATCGCCGGAATGGCCATTGCTTCTTTTGCAACAGCACAAACCCGTACTTCGGTTGCCAACGGCGACTGGTACAACCCTTCCACCTGGAGCCCGGCCGGTGTACCCGGACCATCGGATAATATTATAATTGTGAATACCGATGTCACCTTCAGCCAGAACATCACCATTACACCGCAGAGCCAGTTTAAAGTAAATGCCGGCAAATCGCTGGTGAATACCACCGGGCAGGATTCGCTCATTTTTGGTTGCGATGTATTTAACAACGCAGGTTACATTTCGGCCGGTTTTTTCGCCGGTGAAGCCAATGATACCACGTACAACAGCGGTTCGATAAACCTGACGAATGATTTTGTACAGTCGGGCATTACCTGGAACAGGAGCACCGGTTCCATCTGCTGCGGGCAGAACATGATTATCGGCCAGGATATGCTGAACGACGGCAGCATTGCGTGTATGAATCTTATTAACGGCGACAATGCCACCGGTACGGGCGGCCGTTACTGCGTAAGCGCCATGCTGCTCAACACCGGTGCAATATCCGGTACGGTGGATGTGTGTGATGCCACTCCGAACCAGATGACCGACATCACCGGTGTAATGGCATTGTCAGTTACCTCCTGTGGGGTGGGGCCGTGTTCCACCTGCCTGCCGAATGGCATTGAACAGCATATTGCACCTGCAATTGTGCTGCAGCTCCAGCCGAATCCGTTTACCGGCGATTTTGTGGTAACACTTGAAAATGCGCATGGAAACAAATCGCTGCAGCTGTTTGATTACAGCGGCAAATGCGTGCGCAGCGAAACATTTAACAGCAGCAGCATCCGCATCACGCGCGGCGACCTGGCAGCAGGTGTTTATTTTGTGCGTGTGGCTGATGAAGCGGGAAATGTGGCAACAGCGAAAGTGATCGCGGAATAAGGATCATTTTTATTGGAGACGATACACAATCGTAACCTGGACAAAACGAAAAGGAATCCGTGGAGACCACGCGGATTCCTTTTTTTTTCACTTCCCTGAGTAACATCTTCCTCGTTAACTTCCCTTTGCTGTTTCTTAACACGGTATTGGTTTTCCGGCCTTTGGCTGTTTCAGGATTATTGTGCCGCGCAGGCTCGGCTTCGTAATAAACAGCAATTCATCCCGATCGAAAAAAAGGTAATGGACTAAAAATAAGTTATAAACAGGTTGTGGATTTTATCGCGTAAATGTTATAATGTTGAATAAAAATAAAATACGAAAAATTTCATTTCGATTACAGGAGCGGGGAGGTAATTGTAAGTAAATCCGCTGAAGCGGTTTGTATATAGTTCCCTTTTTATTGTTGGCTATTTAAGGATTTTTAAAAACATCAAAATTTTTACCTGCACTAAAAAAACTTTGCCATGTCACATGCAACTGGAACCTTTATTTCCCTGGGAGGGTCTCCCGTGGGAATCGGCCCGGCCTTCGGCGCGCCCAACAACATAAACTTCCCGCACACCGCTCCCCCGGCCGGGGAAGGACCAACCAAATTCATCATCCTGCATTTCCAGAACGCCAGTTTCCCCGGTATGAGCCGGCTGGAAGTGAATCTCGGCTATACGAGCGGCGAGATCGACATTTTTACTTCGGCCGACGGGACGGATTTCTGGACACGACCGATTAACGTGTCGGTCCTGGCGGGAGGGAATATTCCGATCTCCTTTATTCCCGACGGTGCCGGCGGCGGAGTGCAGATCACCGGTTATGCGCGCGGGCAGCGGCATGAAGAAGATGTGCCGGGCGGGTCGCATGACAGTTTTTCAAATTCAGATCCGTTTCTGACCACCGGTACCTATACCGAGCCCGACTACGATCCGTTCTGGCTCTGCCACAACCCTCCCCACTGGGAAAATGTGGCCGCGTTGCCCAATGCCGACATCCGGAGGAAAGTTTCGCACAGCGTGGGCATGCTCGTATCTGTACATGGTGCTCACGTGTCTACATGCTCCTGCACGCTCATCGGCGACGACCTCGTGATCACCGCCGCGCACTGCATCGACGCGGAAAGCGACACCGCCTCAATGAGTGTGATCTTTAACTATGAGACGAAGCCCGGTGGCGGAGCCCCCGATAGTTATTCGCCCGTTTTTCACAAGATCATCCAGGTTATCAACCATGGCCCGCTGGGTAGCAGCAGTAACATTGACTATCTGCTGCTGCGGGTAAAAACGCCGGCGGGCGGGCTGGGCTTACCGACTATTCCCATGCGCGCCACGCGCCCGCCGATGGGCGAACAAGTGTTCGGTATTCATCACCCGAACGGCGCGGTGAAAAAAGTTTCTCCCTGGCAGGCCGATGGGTTTGCCGTGGTAACATCGTCAGGCACGAGCGGACACATTAAAACGCAGTTCGATGTGTCGGGTGGTACATCGGGATCCGGACTTTTTGATACGGCAGGTCGTTTTTGCGGCGTGCTTTCCTCGGGGCAGGGCGGTCCTTTCGCGGTTATCGTTGCCCAGCAAAACCCGGAATGCGAAATCGGCTATGCTTCGTCGGAAGAAATTCTGAATCACCTCACAGCCTCCTTGCCGGCATCTATCGCAAGGGATGTGGTGCTGGTGTTCGACAAATCGGGCAGCATGTCGGAAATCACCGATACCGGGCTCACTAAGCTACAGGAGGCAAAAAACGCTGCCGCACTTTTCATCCAGCTCATCCGTACAGGAGGCACCGATCAGGTAGGTCTCGTTACGTTCAGCTCTTCAGCTGGTTCTGTATTCGACCTTGCCGACGCAAACGCCGGGAATAAAACGACGCTCATCGGCCCCTCACCGTTTACCGGCGGAACCGTGGGCGGTATTATGGCAGGCGGCAACACGAGTATCGGTGCCGGACTGGCCACAGCACGTGAGCAGATGAACCTGCACGGGCTGGGTACTAATAAACGCACTGTTTTTCTGCTGACCGACGGACTCCAGAATACGCTTCCAAGTGCCGAAAGCGCAAGCACGACACTGATCAATACCGACGTGTTTGCGGTGGGTTATGGTACGGAAGCGGGACTGAACGGAGACCTGCTTACGCAGATCGCACAAAGTCACAATGGCTTATACCTGCGCGCCGGCGATGGGCTGTCGCTGATGAAATTCTTCGCGCTCACGTTCGGCAACATTTTCGAAGCCGGCACACTGATGGATCCGGATTACCTGCTGCCGGCAGCCAAAGCTCATGCGGACCCGATCCCGTTCAAGGTGTGCGAAGAAACCGCGATCACGGTTGTGCTGGGCTGGAACAAAATTGCAGAGCCACTCAACTTCCGGCTGCAGCTGCCTTCGGGCGCGTTCATCGTACTGCCTGCGCACGGCATCACGATGTCGGGAGGACAGAACTGGCTTTTCGCACGCATTGATCTTCCGTTCAACGGCGAACAGAACGGTACGTGGAACGTGTACGTGGATCGTATAAAAGGAGGAGGCGAATTTCCCAATCCTTCCACCGATGTCCGTTATTTCGTGAACATCCTGGCGAAAGACGGTCCTATCGTAGTGCTCAAAACATATCGCGACCATTATTATACCGGCGACGATTACAACCCGATGGTGGCGATCGCAACTAAAAAAGGGTATCGTGCGCCGAATGGCCGGGTCAAGCTCTACATTACAAAACCGAAAGACGGCACAGGCAACCTGCTTTCCAAAAAGCCGTATGAAAATGTTGCCGGAACGATCGATGGCGATGACATCCCCGCACGATTCAACGCGCTGAAAAAAATGGAAAGCGCGCTGCAGGGAAAACCGCTGATCACTTATTCAGAAGAAGTTGTCGAACTGCTCGATATCGGTTTGCCTGCTGACGGCGCGATGGAACCCGACGGGATCTTCGGCCTCAACCTTAAGGATTTGTTCCGGCATGAAGGCCATTATACTTTCCGTGCTGTTGCCGAATGGGGCGACGGTTGTACCGGCTCGCGTGAGATTAGCTGGTCGGTGAACGTTTTTCCCGGTATAGATAATTCCCGCAGCGAGATCGGCACACGCCTCGTCAGCACATTGCCGGATGGAAAACAACGCATCCGCATCACGATTACGCCGAGAGACAAATACGGCAACATGGTCGGCCCCGGCCGCACGGATGCGATACAACTCACGCCGGCTCCCGGATCTGTGATCGTCAGCGGCGCAGTGAAGGATGAAGGAAACGGCTCCTATGGAGTAACGGTCGTGCACGATCCGGCATCCGGCAATGCGCCAGGCGTAGTAATCAGCCAGCCGGGAAGACCACCTGTTGTTGTAATGCCGGGAACGAAACCGAAACGCTCCTATAAATGGTGCTTTTGGTTGATCGTCTTTTTGCTGTTGCTGATTGCTGCACTGATAGTGATGCTGGTGAGGGAGTGAGCCGATACCAGGCAAACAGGAGCAAGCGGTTATTCACACCAAACAGTGCTTTTTTCGCAACGCAGGATTATGGAAAATACACGGCTGAAGAAATTGATGTATTGAAGTAATTGCTGCCGCTAATCCTCCTCCCGCAGCTCATCATCCGGAACAACCGGAAGATGTTCAATCAGGTCGAGCAGTTCTTTGCCGAATTCGGATTTGAAAAGGCCTTCCAGTTCATCGTCTTCGCGCGCCGAACGGAAGTAGGGTTTGTCCATATCGTATAACTGCATGAGGCAGATGTACGCGTGTTCGTAACGGCCGGTAAGCGAATACACACAGGCTTTGTTCAGGTACGCCATGCGGAAATCCTGTTTGTACCGGATGCACTCGTTGTAGAAATGAATGGCACGGTCGTATTCCTTTTGCGTGTAATACGCATAACCGAGATTGAACAGCAGCCAGTGGTTATCGTACCAGTATTCCACGGCTTCGAGGCCGGGTGCGATGGATTCGGCGGTGCGGCCGAGCGCGAGCAATGCGTTGGCTTTCCAGTACAGTTTCTGCGCGTGGTCCGTATCATCACGGCCGGGAAGCATACCGTTAACCGTATCCAGCATTTCGGCGTAATTGCCGTTATCATAAAGTGCGTGGCACAGGTCGTCCTGCACATTGATGTTGCCCGGCAAAAGTTGAACAGCGATGCGCAGCAGCACGAGCGCTTCGGCGGCTACTTTGTTTGTTCCAAGCCACGAGCCCGTTGCTTTTACCAGTTCAGCTGATGCAGCATGATTTGCTGCGATGTATTGCCCGATGGTTTTTAATACCGCTTTGTCTTCGATGTCAAGAAGCGCGTCTTCATACGCATCGGTGTCGCTTTCTGCCAGTTGCTGCAGGCGCTGCAAAATTTCCAGTTGTTCCGGCCGGAGGGAGGCGTCGTTCATAAATGAGTGCATTGAATCAGCCCAGGGCGGTGATAATTCCCGTGCCTATTTTTTTCTCGCCTTCGTAAAAATCGAATGAACGTCCCCCATACAGTGTTCCTGCCGGAACCACATCAAGCAGCGTAAGTGCGGCGGGTACGGTATCGCCGGGATACACGGGGCTTTCATCATCAAACGTTTGCAGTACCGGCGTTCGTTTTTCATTAACGAAATCGAACATGGCCGAAAAACCAGATGTTACGGGTGAGCGTCGTCCGCCTTTTTCTGCGGCGATAAACGTAAGCAGCGCCCTGCAGTCGGGCAGCCGGTCGGGATCATCGCGCAGGTCTTTGGGTTTGTTTTTCACCGGCCGGAAACGAGCAGTTTGCCGGCGGCCACAATGCGGTTTCCGGATGAAATGTGATAGAGGTAACAACCCGCTTCAAGCTGGTTCCGGTCAATGAGGAACGTGGCCGTTTGCGGACTGGCCTGTTCCAGCGAACCGCTGTGCGCATAGTTGCCGAGGTAACGGCCAGCCATATCGTACAGGTCGAACCGGAAATCGTCCAGCATCATTTCGTTTTGCGAGGAGATCAGTACACGGCTCTGTTCGGTAAGCGGCTGCGGGTAAATTTCAACCGCATTGCCGAAACCGGTTGTGGCGCCATTTTCATGAATGCCAATCACCTGGGTAGATGCACAGCCTTTGCTCACTTTTACAACATACAGGTTGGGCAGAAAGCTGTTAAAACCCTGCGTGTAACCGCAAAGTGCCGCGCCGCTGTCGCTGGTGGGCGTCATGCTGTATGCTTCATCCATCTGCAAGGTGCCGAAGGTGGTAAAACACCAGAGGTAGTTTACAAAGTAATACATGTCATCCATGCCGCCGGTGGTGGCGTAGGTTCCTGCAAAAGCAGTTGCACCGTCGCGGAGGTTGGCTGCGCAGCGGAACACATCATCACCGGTGCCGCCGAATGTAAGTTCTACGCCGTTCACTTCGGTTCCGTCATAATTGTATTCATTCACATAGGCCTGGTCGCCTGCACCGGTCTGGTTGGCGCTGCCGGTAATATGCATGCGTGCAAACAGCGGCTTGTCAGCAATGCCCCAGCCTTCATCGGCATGCGCTGCAGAGCCATCGCGTCGTGTCCACAGCGTATCACCGGTAAGAGCGTTGATGCGCACGAGGTAAATATCACCCAGCGAATCGCCGTAGCTGCGCGTCATTCCGATCACCGTCAGATCGCTGTCGCCGCCGCACACCACCTGGTGCGAGATTTCCTGTTTTGCTCCGCCGTAGGTATGCGTCCAGATGGTATCACCGTTCAGGTTTGTTTTCACGGCATACAAATCTTCATCACCGGCGCCTTTTCCGAACGTGCTGCCCGTGAAAATAAAACCGGGCATGTCTTTCAGTGTATCCACCGAGGTGAAAAAATCCCAGTCAATTGTTCCCACGGTTTTGGTCCACAGTGTGTCGCCGTTTTTATCGCAGCGCACCATCCACCCGTCGTAACCGCCCGCACCTTTGCTGTTGGTGTAACCGGCAATCATAAAACCGGAGTCGGGCAGGAGAATAAGCGACTGGAAAATATCAATGTTCGGGCCGCCGTAAATCTTCTGCCATTCACCGAGGCCGAGGCTGTCGGTTTTTATAATGTACCCGTCTGTAGCCCCGCTGCCGGAACTGCTCGTTGTACCTGCAATGAGGTAGCCTTTGTCCCACGTCTGTTTAATGCTGTAGCCGTATTCGTATCCCGGACCGCCAAACACCTGGTTAAACATGGTGGGCGACTGTGCGCCAGCGGTGAGGCAGGTGAGGAGCACCAGTGCGGTAATAACCGTTTTGCGTATCATCTTCATGCCGGTTGTTTAAAAGCGTTTAACAAGTTGAACGTATGCGCCCTGGCCGGTTGACTGCGCGGGCATTACGTAAGCCGAAAGCTGTCTGCACCCGGCGTGAATCCACCAGCCGTTATACACATCGGCCTGCACATCAATGCCCACGAACAGGCGCGCGTAGCCGCCGTAACCGGCTTCGGCTGTTATGCCTAACCTGTTTTTGCGCATAAAGCCCTGGCGGAAAAATAACTCGGCATTGGCGTTCGCATTTTGCCGTAAACGTGCACCGCCACCGGTAAACCACGTGTTGTTTTTATTTTTCAGGCTGTAATAGCTGTAGCCTTCCAGTGTGATTGTCCACGGCAGTTTGCTGATATACGATTCGTAACGGGCATCCGGACTTATCGAATCAATATTCAACGTATTGAATGTGGAATCCTGCAGGTTGTCCAGGTCAAAGGTGTAACCGGTGAACTTCAGGCTGGTGTCCTGGCTGTAATACCGGCTTTTGCTGTTCCAGGCAATAAACGAAAGGTCGGTTACACTAAGTCCGAAGGTGATGCGGTCGCCGAGCGGACTGCTGCCCGGGGCGGAACTCATTTTCATGCCGAGATCGATGCCCGCGCCCCAGCCGTTGAATGCACCGATACCGGTGTGCGTGGTGTCGCTGGTGCGCAGCGTGTATGCGCCTTTCAGGTCGAGGTTGTAGGTGCCGGTGTCGGTAAACAGGCGGCCGCTGGTTACATCCAGCTCTGCGAAATCGGAACCGGCCAGCACTGAAAGCGCACCGGTGAAACGGAACTGCGTCTGCGATCTGCTGGTGTAGTTCCATTCGTACCCGTACTGCAATTGTTTCCAGGCGTAGTAGTTTACATTGGTGCCTGCAAAGTCAATGCTGTCGCCTTTAAACGGTGCGTTGCCCGAAAATGCAAACTGAAACAGATCGGATGTGAAAGCACCGTTGCCCACCATGCGGTTGCGCAGGCTCACGAAATGACGGCCGGCCGAATCGGTTTTGCACCGCCAGCGGAACCAGGCTCCGGTTTCTAAATTTACACCGGCATGATTATCCGCGTACAGAAAGCCATAGGTGTGTGCTTTCATCGCCGAATCAATGTGGCCGCCGAAATACAGTTTGCCTGCAAAGGCATTATCAATGCCGTTGGAGGCGGCATCATATCCGCCCAATACACCGGCTTCAAAACGAGACGAATCGTGCTGATCGAAAAGCAGCGGGCGTGCGGGGAAACCGGACTGGGCCTGCAGGTTTACGGTTGCAAGCAAGGTAATCGTACTGAAAAGTAAAATGCGCATAAATGATTCCGGCTATCAGAATTGAACCCTGTAGTTGAAGTTTGCTTTAACCTGCAGATCGAGTTTGTTGCTGGCGTAGATGCGGGTGTATTCCGGACCCGAATGGGTGTCGAACACACTTTTCAGCAGCAGGTGCGAGGAGTTGAGTACGGCCTGGGTCTGTCTTTCATTCAGTTTCAGATCCACATACGTGCGTTTCTGGCCCTGCGCTTTCCACGTCGGGTTGGGCGAAGTGTTGTTAGCCAGTACCAGCGGTGCCGACTGGATGCTGCCCGGCTGAAACAACAGCGAATCGGTAATCTGCATCAGGTCGTTCAGCAGGTACATTTTTACACCTGCCGAGAACGGAAAACCATTGTTGGCATTAATGGTCAGCGTGCCGTCCAGTATCTGCTCTTTGTTTTCGAGCGAAGTGAAATCGGTTTCGATCGTATCGGTCAGCGTTAAATTGCTGGCGATAAACGAAAGCGGAAGTTCAATGTTCAGGCTGGCTTTCAGTGGGTAATCCACGAAGAAAAAGTCGTTGCTGCCCGATATATTGCCCAGCGGGTTAGTAATGATCTGCACGTTGTACCCGATTTTGTCCGGCAGGTTTTCAATCAGCTGGCGCGCGTTGGAGTTGTTGTTGTCCAGCGTGTAGCTGAAATTGTAAGGAACAATCGGCAGCCAGTTGTTGGTGAGGCTGGCGCGGTTGAAGTTAATCGGCTGGCCCACGATGGGTGCGGTAAGGTTCACCACGTTGCCGTTGCGCGTGTTTTTCGAATAAATGCTGTTGATGTACACGCGCGCATCCATGCCCACGTTGTTTTCCATTTCAATGGTCAGTTTCAGGTCTTCCAGTTGCAACGTGCCGTCGGTTATTTTGCTGAACACGCTGAAGTCCGTTTCTTCCGGGCCCACGTTAAACGTGCTGTTGCCGAAATAGCCGCGCACCATGTAGGGCAGAATGCCCGTAAACGTATTGTTTACGCCCACCCAGTCAGCCGGGTAAGCCGTAACCGGAGCGGTGGCATTGACTGATAATTCGGCCGAATAGCGGGTAGTGATCGTATTCACCCGGTCGCCCGCCACACCCCGAAAATCAACCACGTAATTGCTCAGGTCAATTTCTGCATACATGAAAAACGATTGTGTGTTATTCACGGCTGCAGGTACTTCAAATGTGGTATCAAACGGTACACCGTTCAGCGAGGCGCAGGGAATTTCGTAACGCAGGGTAATCGGCTGTGTAAGGTCGTTCCGCAGTTCCATTTTCATTTTGCCGCTGCGGATGATGGCCGTTGTAAGGCTGATGCCCGATATGCCATACGTGGTTTGCTGCAACGAGCCGGTTACTATGTCATCTCCCGGCGCAAGCCCGAGCGAACCGAATGGCACGTAATAAATGTAACTGAGCGTGGTGTCGGGAATATTATACAGCGAATCGGCCGTAAAATCGAAAAAACTGTTGTTGTAAACCAGCGTAATGCTCTGGTCGGAATTGGTCTGCGTAAGCGAGTCGGCCAGCAGGTTGTCAATAGACAGCGAGGTGCTGCCCACGGGAAAGAGCAGGCCTGCATCCCAGCTGGTGTCTTCGCGGCGGCAACTGCCGGCGGCAAGCCACGTTCCTGTTGCCAAGAGCAGGGGTAAAATGATTTTTTTCACGGTGTTCCGGATCTGATGTGAAGTAAAAATAACAATAAGTTTTGCGCCAGAGCAGGGGAGTGGAATTAAAATTATTATTTCTTACCCGTTCAGCGTATAAAATAAGCGATTGGTACACTTTTATGATCCTACAATTAGTGGCAGTGGCAGGGGGCAGTGGCAGTCTTCTACAATCTTCCCAATCCATTTGCAAAAGCAGCGAAGCTGCTTTTGCAAATGCACGGACCAGGTACTTTTAAACTTAATGGATCCGACTGCCACTGCCCCCTGCCACTGCCACTAATTCCACCAACCGGATTTGGTAATAAAATACAAAGGACTACGATTATGAAACCCCAACGCACAGAAGTGCGTATATTTGCACGACTTCAATAGCTATATGATCAAATACGGAAGGCGTTTCTGGACTGCGTGGTTAACATCGGCTCTTGCCATGTATGGCCTGTCGTATTTCTGGCACGGCATTTTTCTGAACGATTACAAGATCATGCATTTCCCGCAGGGCATTTTCCTCGCTGCGGCGGCCGTTGTTTACCTCTTCATTTCGCTGCTCATCACCCGCTTTTTCATCTCCAAGCTGCTCGACCGTATTTCGCGCCAGCCCCTGCTGCGTGGCATGGCTACCGGTTTTGCCATGGGTGTGATCGTTTATTTTGTGGTGCTGGTGGCTGGCGTTTCCTTCAGCCGCGATGAAAGTATGCAGGACCTGCTGCTCGACCTCGTGTGGCAGCCGGTAGAACAAACCGTGGGCGGCGCGCTCGTGGGGCTGGTTTATATGTTCGTTTATGAGCCTATTCCGGACAAGATTCGGCCGGAGGAGGAAGAGGAAGTTACGCGGTTTTAAATTTTCCCATCAATACCCATACTTCTCCCCCCAGCACTTTTTCAGGTACGCGCGCAGTTCGTTTTCGCGGGCGTTCTGGCCGGGATCGTAGAGTTTGGCACCCTTCAGCTGTTCGGGGAGGTATTCCTGTTTTTCGAAGTTGTTGGCGTAACTGTGGCTGTAACGGTATTCTTTGCCGTAGCCGAGTTCTTCCATGAGGCCGGTGGGCGCGTTACGGATGTGCAGGGGCACGGGCAGGTCGCCGGTGTGTTTCACCATGTCAATGGCGCTGTTGATGCCCACATACGAGGCGTTGCTTTTCGGGCTGGAGGCGAGGTAGGTTACGCACTGCGCCAGGATAATGCGCCCTTCGGGAAAACCGATCATGTTCACCGCCTGGAAACAGTTGGTGGCCAGCACCAGCGCCGTGGGGTTGGCGTTGCCGATGTCTTCCGAAGCCAGGATAACGAGGCGGCGTGCAATAAACAGCGGGTCTTCGCCGCCCTCAAGCATGCGCGCCAGCCAGTACAGGCCGGCATTCGGGTCGCTGCCGCGGATGCTTTTTATAAACGCGGATATGATGTCGTAATGCTGCTCGCCGTTTTTATCGTACATCGCCAGGTTCTGCTGGATGACCTGCATCACGGCTTCGTTGGTGATTACCTTTTCCCCTTCGGGCAGCGACTGTATCACAAGATCGAACGCGTTCAGCAGCTTGCGCGCATCACCGCCCGAAATGCGGAGCAGGGCCTCCGTTTCTTCCAGTTTTACGGTTTGTTTTTTCAGCAGTTCGTCTTTCTGCAACGCAATCTGCAGCAGGTTTTCGAGGTCGCTTTTTTCAAGGTGTTTCAGCACGTACACCTGGCAGCGCGAAAGCAATGCGGAGATGACTTCGAACGAGGGGTTTTCCGTGGTGGCCCCGATCAATGTAACGAGTCCTTTTTCCACCGCACCGAGCAGCGAATCCTGCTGGGCCTTGCTGAAACGGTGAATCTCGTCAATAAACAGCACCGGCAGGTTGGTCCCGAAAAACGACTGGCTTTTGGCTTTGTCAATTACATCGCGGATGTCCTTTACCCCCGCATTGATAGCGCTGAGTGCGTAAAACGGACGTTTGAGGTAACCGGCAATGATGTGTGCCAGCGTGGTTTTGCCTACGCCCGGCGGTCCCCAGAAAATCATGGACGGAATAACGCCCGTTTCCATGGCCCTGCGCAGCATGGCACCTTCACCGATGAGGTGTTTCTGGCCGATGTAGTCGTCAAGATTGGTCGGGCGGAGCCGTTCGGCAAGGGGCGCGGAGGCCTGCATGGTACGTTTATTGATTCAGACAAAGATAAGGGAATGCAAATTCTTTCCCGAAATCATTACATTTGTAAAACCAACAAAAAACAGCTTTGCCAATTATGATCACGCAAAACGTAAAAGTGCTGCTGGCCGGTGTGTGCCTGCTGATCGTTTCCACTGCATTTGCACAAAAGAAAACGAAAGACAACCTGAACGGTAAAATTTATGCGGTTACCGTTACCGAAAGCAAAAAAGGAAAATCCGGAAAACCGTCCAAAGACGAGATCCGCTTCCGCAACGGGAAAATTGAAAGCACCACGGTGATTGATAACCTGGGCTTCGGCAGCGTTAAATATGAACTTACGGTTGATTCGGCTTACGTGTCGGATGGCGATACCGAAGAAACACCGTACATCGAGGTGGAAGCCATTGCCAAAGACAAAAACGACCAGGAAGTGAAAATTGTTGCAACAGTTGATGGTTTCGGCATTGAAGGCTACATGGAACTGATTGATAAAAAAGGCAAGGTGAAAAAACACTACGACTTCGTAGGCGCCGAAAAAGGAAAGAAAAAAGCACCCAAAACGAAAAAGAAAAAAGGCGAAGAAGAGGAATCCGGGGAATAACGGAAGTCAATGCCTTCTGAATAATAATAGACCCGCTTTCGTTTCCGAGAGCGGGTTTTTTATTGATCTTTTGAAATAGACACAAGGAATAATTGCGCTCAGCGTAAAATAGAACCTGTAATAAGTGGCAGCAGCAGTTGGCAGTGGCAGTCGTGTTTTCGTAAGTAACAGATTCATCTTCTGAAATACCTGCCGACTGCCACTGCTGCCTGCCACTGCCACTATTCAAGGATGTATAATTTAAACGATCACTACGCAGGCATACAACCTGCTACTTCCGCTTTAAACTCCACCTACTTTGTTTCAGTAAAACGTGTATTCATATTCATAAACACGATTCCGGTTTTCCGATCCGGGCGGGTAGTTGATTTCATCCCGGATTATATTGCCTTTGGAATCGTAAATGAGGTTGTGTTTCGGCTCGATAGAGGTTTCTACAATTTCTTCAACGGCTTCATCATTGCCTTCTAAATTTACCCGCGGAAGGAGGTAACCGAAATCCGTTTTGAATTGGTGAACTGCTGCTGCAGTATCTACACCCTGGCCGGCAGCCATAACCCGGTAAGTGTAAGGCGGGACAGTGTATTGTATCGTGTATTTCACCGGTTTGCCTCCAGGGCTTTTAAAGCTGGCACCTGTAATTAACTGTTCTTTGTTGTAGCTGAACGTCCAGTGTTGCAGCCGTTCTCCCTGCTGTGAAAGAGCCGTATATCGTATCAGTTGTTTGTTGCGGTGTTCCTGAATCTGTTTACCAACGAGTGAATCGTATGTCCAGACCGGTTCATTTTTATCATCATATTTTGTTTTGCGGTAATTGATCAGTTTGCCGCTTATGTAGGATTCTGTCTGAATGGACCTGCCTGTTGTGCTGTCTAGGTTAAATACATACGATGGATAAATGGTGTCGTTGTTAACATACATAAGATGTCGTGCAAATTTTCCCCCTTTAGTATATTCAAATTGATTGGTTTGAATAGTTGCACCATTGTATTGCCGGTAAACACTTTTATTCGCCCGACCCTGTGTATCGTAAAAATAGGATATGGACATTTCCCCGATTTTCGCTTCACGTTCCATTTGTCCGGAGGTGGTATAAAAAAATTCACTGTGTAGTGAATGCTGCTGGTTTTTCCGGGTTAAATACACCGAAACGGATTTGACTTTGTTGCGGATAACAGCAGCCGAATCGGGCCTCGTAAAATCCTGCCCGTAAGCAAACCCTGAAAACAGCAGTACTGCCGGCAGAAGGAGACGTATCAGCATCGCATCAGTCGTTTTAAATTAAAATTACCAAAGTCCGGGTATGAAAATGCAACCCGTCTCAAATCTAAAAAGTATGAAGTCTCAGGAAGTGAAGTCTCAAATCTCAAATCTAATAGTCTGAAATCTAAAAGTCTCAAATCTAAAAGTCTAAAGTCTGTATGCTATTTCCGTTTAATAAACTCCATCCCACAGTTCGGACATTTACCTGGCGCATTGCCGTTTCCGCACTGGTCGCCCATGGGGCATACGTAGGCGGTGGCGGTGCTGTCGGGCAGTTTTTTTATTACCGAATCGGAAGCCGGTTCAGCGGTTTTGCTGCCGCAGGAGGTAAGTGTGAGGGTAAGTGCAAAAAACGGGAGAAAGATGAATTTTTTCATGATGCTTAATTTTTACATGCGTTTTTTCAGTTGTTCTTCCAGCGACTGGATGAGCAGTTCTTTGCGGGCCAGTTCGAGTTTGATCGTTTCTATTTCCTTGCGGAGGTGTTCGTTTTCGGTGAGCAACTGGATTTCGGCCGGAGCCCAGATGTTGACATTGTAATACGCCTGTTCATCGCCTTCATCGTTAACGGGACCGCGGAAGAAACTGTAGAGCGGGATGCGCAGCTCTTTCGATATCTGTTCGAGTGTACGTATTTCAATGGAGCTTTCTTCAAGGGCTTTGTCAAGTACTTCTTCGGTGGTGCCGAGGTAGTTTACCAGCTCCTGGTAGGTAAAATCTTTTGCTTTGAGCACCGCCACGATGCGTTCTTTCAGGTTCGCCGGCAAATCAAAATGCGTCGTTTCTTCGTTTGGCTTGGCTTCCATACTTATTTCGGCAGTTCGCTTTTGAATGTTTTCAGGTACTCCTGGTAATCCACCGTTTTTTGTTTGTTTTCGGCGTAGTAGTGCAGGTACGGTTCAAATTCTTCCGGTTTCTGGTAGCCCTGCATGATGGTGAAGTTGAGCTGTGTTTCGTCAATAAACACAAACGAGGGGTAACTCATCCGGTTCTGCAGCACTACGGCAGCAAACTGGTGCGTGCCGCGGCCGGGAGGACCATCGTTTATAAACTTCTGCCCGTTGAAATTAATGGTGTCGCGGGTTTCCGCATCGAATTTCACGGGGTAATAATTTTTGTTCATGTACGCCGCAATGGTGGGATTGTTAAACGTGTTTTTATCCATCACCTTGCACCAGCCGCACCAGCCGGTATACACATCCATGAAAATTTTACGTGGCTCTTTTTTACACAGTTTAACGGCTTCCTCAATGGTGTACCATTTTACAAGGCTTTCGCCTTCACCGGCTTTTTCTGCCTTGCGGAAACTGGTTCCTGCAAAGGCAACTGCGCTTACGAATAAGAGAATCGTGATACGTTTCATCGGCAAAAATTTACCTGCTAAAGGTACGAAAAAAAAACGGTCTCCCGGATTGCCGGAAGACCGTTTGAAAGATGATCTTGCTCTTGCTTAACGCACGCCGTTCATCATGCGCAGCAGCGGACCGCACACAAAGAAGAGGATGAGCGATGCAATGCCGGCCATTACCACGAACACCATAAAGAATTCGTACAGGCCGGTGATTTCCATGCCGAGAATAGACGGTTTATCCGGTGTAAGTGTAACCAGTTTCACTTCGCCTTTTGACCATACAGCAACATATTTGCCG
Organism: Chitinophaga pinensis; assembly: GCA_943372645.1. Classification (GTDB taxonomy): domain Bacteria; phylum Bacteroidota; class Bacteroidia; order Palsa-965; family Palsa-965; genus VBWE01. The sequence continues at coordinate 39,887 of CALRZN010000029.1, forward strand.
TCGTCGGTAAAGGTAACCATGGCGCAGCGCTCGTCTTTGCCCGAAACCATCCGGGCATTGTATTTCTCTAACTTTTTGGCATCGGTCGGAATTTCGTCATCCGATGAAAGTTTCACCAGCTGTTTCATTTTGTACAGCGGGATTGTGTAACCGCCTTTGCCGAAATTGTTTTTCAGTCCTTTCAGCACCAGTTCGTCTTTGCCTTTGGCATTTTTAACGGTGGCCGAATCAAACGACCAGGTAGGCATGCCCGGCTTGAGCACGAGCATGGTGTCGCCCGGTTTTTCCACTTTGATGTCGAACATGGTGTTCATCATCACACGTGGTTCAGCCACGCTGGCCACGATGAAGGCGCTGTCGTTTTTCACTTTTGCTTTTACTTCCGGCACGCTGTCGTGCGCAGGAACCGAAGTGTATTCAAATTCTTCGGCTACAAAAGCGTATTTGGTTTTGATGTCTTCCGGGTAAAGCGACGAAAGCATACCGGCAAATTTGTTTGCAGAAGCGGTAGAAAGGAACCACACACCCATAAGCAGCGATGCAAATTTTACCGGCGCCAGTTTGTTCACCATCGAAAGACCGATAGGCGAGAGGCACAGTTCACCGAAAGTGTGAATCAGGTACAGCATCACCAGCCAGATCATGTTTGCTTTTTCACCCGGACCATACATGTTAACACCGATAGCGATAACGAGGTAACCGAGCGCCAGCATCATCAGACCAATGGCCTGTTTGTAAGGCGATGCAGGCTCCCTGTTGCGTTTGGCCAGCGACGACCAGAGCCATACAAACAGCGGTGCAAAAATTACGATGGCTACGGCGTTAATAGACTGGAATGCCGAAGCGGGAATGTTGAAGCCAAACAGGTGACGGTCGGTCTGCTCATCCGCAAAGAACGTGAGCGAAGCACCGGCCTGTTCAAATGCCGACCAGAAGAAGATTACGAAAAACGCAACGATGTAAATAACCCAGATGCGCTGTTTTTCCACTTTGGTAAGCGAATCGTCAGAAAGAATAAATCCGGGAGCAGCAATGGTAAGCGAGAAGATGAACGAACCGATGATGTCGAAATCGGCCACGAAATAGAAGAATGCAAACAGGGCTGCTTCTATGCCCAGCCAGATGAGGATGTTTTTGGTGCTGAAATCCTGTTTCACTTCCGCCACGGTATCAATGTCAGCGGTTTCGCGTTGTTTGTTCGGTTTTTCGCCGATAGCTTCACCTTCCGGCGTAACAATGTATTTGTTTTTAAGCGAGATGAAGAGAATCAGGCTCAGGATCATACCAATACACGCTGCAAGGAAACCCCATTTGAAGTCGCCCGGATCGTCTGATTCACCCAGCGCACCGCAAACCAACGGTGCAAAGAAAGCGCCCAGGTTAATACCCATATAAAAGATTGTAAACGCAGAGTCAACGCGCGAATCGCCTTTCGGATAGAGCTGCCCCACCATGGTCGAAATGTTCGGCTTGAAGAAACCGTTACCGAAAATGAGGAAACCGAGACCTGCAAACATAAATGCCGAAGCAGTTCCGGGCGACTGATAAAAACTGCCACTGAGGAACATCAGGAACTGGCCGATGGCCATTAACGCACCACCTACAATAATGGAGCGGCGGTTGCCCCAGTACCGGTCGGCCACATAACCACCGATCAGCGGGGTAAGGTAAACCAGCCCGGTATAGCTGCCATATAATTCAGAAGAAAACTCTTTGTCGTATAATAACGCCTTGGTAAGGAAGAGGATAAAAATGGCGCGCATTCCATAGTAGCTGAAACGTTCCCACATTTCAGTTACAAACAGCACGTACAGCCCTTTCGGGTGCCCTTTGGTTGCTTGTTCAGTCATTGGTTTTTAATTAGTTTGTTGCGAATATATTATTTATTCCCGGAAACGATGATACGTGGTCGTTTTTACTTTGCCGGGAGCGGGATTGTTATATTAACTGGTTTGTTGGTTATCAATAAGTTATCGTTTTTACCCGGAGCGTGAAGGCCATTTTTGATTTTCGATTTTTGATTGGGTTTATTTACACGTCGCCTTCGACTGCCGCTCAGTCTGACGACGTAGTAATACACCCAGGCTGGCAAATCAAAAATCCAAAATCGAAAATCAGTTACAGGTTCTGCTGGATAAACGCAAACACCTTCGTGTACAGGTGCAGGCGCGCGTTGCCCCCGCGTATGCCGTGGTTTTTATCCGGGTACATGTAAAAGTCGAACTGCTTGTTGGCATTCACCAGCGCGTTTACCAGCTCCACCGAATTCTGGAAATGCACGTTGTCGTCGGCCGTACCGTGAATGAGCAGGAACGGATCGTTCAGGTTTTTCGCGTTGCCGGTGGGGGCGTTTTCGTCGTAGCCTTTGGCGTTGTCTTTCGGCAGGCCCATGTAACGTTCGGTGTAAATGGAATCGTAATAACGCCAGTTTGTAACCGGGGCCACCGCAATACCGGCTTTAAAATATTCGCCGCCGCGCATGAGGCACATGGCACTCATGTAGCCGCCGTAACTCCAGCCCTGTATGCCGATGCGGGTTTTGTCCACATACCGTAAGGTGCCCAGGTATTTCGCCGCATCAATCTGGTCGTCCACATCGGCGCGGCCCATCTGCATGTACGTGGCCTGTTTGAACGCCGTGCCCCGGTATTCGGTGCCGCGGTTGTCAACCGACACCACGATGTAACCGTTCTGTGTAAGAAACTGGTGCCAGTAAAAATCGGCGCCTTCCCACGCATCGTTTACGGTGGTGCGCCCCGGTCCGCCATACACAAACATGTACACGGGGTATTTTTTCGTGGAATCGAAATCGGCGGGTTTCATCATCCAGCCGTTCAGTTCGGTGCCGGTGCTGTTTTTAAAGGTGAAAAACGTTTTGTTCACAAACCCGTATTCCTGCGTTTTCTTTTGCAGATCGGCGTTTGATTTCAGCATCTTGATGCGTTTGCCCGACGCATTGTGCAGCGTGATGTAGTTCGGCACATTGGCGCTCGAATACGTATTGATGTAAAAATTCAGGCCCCGGCTGAACTGCGCGCTGTTGGTGCCCCGGCGTTCCGAGAGCCGTGTCTTTTTGCTGCTGTTCAGTTGCTGGCTGTACACCGTGCGGGTTACCGTGCCTTCTTCGTTCGACTGGTAATAAAACGTTTTTGTTTTTTCGTTTACACCATAAAATGTGATTACGTTAAAATCGCCGCTGGTAAGTTGGGTCATCGTTTTGCCGTCGAGCGAGCAGCGGTACAGGTGTTTGCGCCCGCTGCGTTCGCTTGACCAGATAAAGGTTTTACCGTCGGCCAGGAACGTAAGTTCATTGCCAACCTCGATGTATTTGTCGCTGGTTTCGGTCAGTATTACCTCGTTTGTTCCGGTAGCCGCATTTACGAGCAGCAGTTCGCCTTTGTTCTGCAGGCGGTTCAGGCGGAAGAGGGTAAGCTGGTTCGGGTTGTTGGTCCATTTGATGCGGGCGATGTACTGGTCCTTTTCCGGGCCCACATCCACGGGCTGTATCTGTTTTTTATCGGTGTCGTAAATGTGTATAGAAACGGTAGAATTGGTTTCGCCGGCTTTCGGATATTTATAGGTGTAATCGCCGGGGTATAACGTGCCGTACATGGTCATCGAAAATTCCTTCACGGCGCTTTCATCAAATTTATAGAATGCGAGCTTCTTGCTGTCGGGCGACCATTCGAGCCCTTTGGTAAGTGCAAATTCTTCTTCATACACCCAGTCGGTGCCGCCGTTTATGATTTTGTTTTTCTCCCCGTCGCGCGTAACCTGTTCTTCCTGCCCGTTTTCGAGGTGCGTGATAAAAATGTTGTTGTTCCGCACAAACGCAATGTGTTTGCCGTCGGGCGAAAACGTGGCCAGGCGCTGTTTGCCGTTTACCGATAACCGTTTCGTGGTTTTGGTGGCGATATCGAAAATGAAATTTTCTTCAATCGTTGAGCGCCGGTAAATGTACTCTGTGGCGGTGGCCAGCAGCACTTTGTTTTCGTCCGGACTGAAGGTGAAATTATCATACTTCAGCGTGGTACCGTCTGTGTTGATAATGTCGGCATTACTAAAGATTACGCCCAGTTCGTTGCCGGTGGCATAATCGTAACGCAGCAGGCGGCCGTCGTCGCTCATGGCGCAATATTCCACGCCGTTTTTCATGGACTGCATCATGGATACGGTTTCTGTTTTAAAAACCGATTTTCCCCAGATGTCGTCGAGCGTAATTTTTTTATACTGGGCAGAAGTTGCAGTAAAGGCCGCTGAAAACAGCAGCAGGGCGATAACAGGTTTGTTCATTGGTTGCGTGCGTAAATTGATGGTGTGAAAATACGGACTTTATAGGAACGTTATTCCAGATTTCAGACTAACAGATTTGAGATATGAGACAAAAATCAACCGTTTCAACAAAACAAAGTCTCAAATCTGAAATCTGTAAGTCTCAAATCTGAAATCTGTAAGTCTCAAATCTCAAATCTAAAAGTCTGATATCTGAACACGCATTTAAAAATATTTAACCTGCTGAGGAATCACGGGAGCAAAAAAAGCATACATTTGCACGAATTTTATCCTACAGTATAAAATTCACTATGGACAGCAAAAAGCTTTTGGGCGAAGGATTAACGTACGACGACGTACTGCTTGTTCCGGCCTATTCCGAAGTACTTCCACGCGAAGTCGATATCAAAACACGATTTACCCGCAACATCATCATCAACGCGCCCATCGTGGCGGCGGCTATGGATACGGTAACCGAGCACGAACTGGCGATTGCCATTGCGCGTGAGGGCGGTATCGGGGTGTTGCACAAAAACATGAGCATTGAGGCACAGGCCAACCAGGTGCGCAAGGTGAAACGCAGCGAAAGCGGCATGATCCAGGACCCGGTGGTGATGCACGCCAACGCCCTTGTGGCCGACGCGCTGAAGCTGATGAAAGAAAACAAAATCGGCGGTATTCCCGTGGTGGATGAAAAACACCGCCTCGTGGGCATCGTTACCAACCGCGACCTGCGTTTTGAGAAAAACATGAAACGCCCGGTAAGCGAAGTGATGACTTCCAAAAACATCATCACCACCCAGCAAGGCACCAGCCTGAAAAAAGCCGAACAGATTCTGCAGGAACATAAAATTGAAAAACTGCCGGTGGTTGACAAGAACAACAAGCTGGTTGGACTGATCACGTACCGCGACATCATCAAGATAAAAGAACGCCCCTCGGCCTGTAAAGACGATTTCGGTCGCCTGCGCGTGGCTGCAGCGGTGGGTGTTACACACGATGCACTCGAACGCGTTGCCGCACTGGTGGCAGCCGGTGTGGATGCGATTACCATTGATACGGCACACGGTCACTCGAAAGGGGTGATTGAGATGCTGAAACTGGTGAAGAAAAAATTCCCGAAACTGGATGTGATCGTGGGCAACGTAGGCACAGCCGAAGGCGGACTGGCCCTCGTAAAAGCCGGTGCCGACGCGGTTAAAGTAGGCATCGGTCCGGGTTCCATCTGCACCACCCGTGTGGTGGCCGGTGTGGGCCTGCCGCAGCTTACCGCTGTTAATGAAGTGGCCCGCGCCCTGAAAAAAACAGGTGTTCCGGTTATTGCCGATGGTGGTATCCGCTACACGGGCGATCTGCCGAAAGCCATAGCCGCCGGTGCTGACTGCATTATGGCCGGTTCACTGTTTGCCGGTGTGGAAGAATCGCCGGGAGAAACGATTATTTACGAAGGCCGCAAATTTAAAACCTACCGCGGCATGGGTTCACTCGAAGCCATGCAGAAAGGTTCGAAAGACCGCTACTTCCAGGATGTGGAAGACGATATCAAGAAACTCGTTCCCGAAGGCATTTCCGGCCGCGTTCCGTTTAAAGGTTCGCTTGCCGAAGTGATGTACCAGTTCATCGGCGGCCTGCGCGCAGGCATGGGCTACTGCGGTGCCAAAAACATCGCCGCCCTGCAGGAAGCCAAATTCATCCGCATCACCAGCGCCGGCATCCGCGAAAGCCACCCGCATGATGTGGTTATTACCAGCGAATCGCCGAACTATTCTTCGCGGTAAAAAAAACAGTGTATTTCATACCAAGCCCGGCTGGTTCTTATTTCAGAACAGCCGGGCTTTTTTTGTGTTACTGCGCGGCCTTCTGGGACGCCTTTGACCTTGTGTGACACCTCTGCAGGGCTTTTTATGCGTCCCGCGTGTCCCACAAAGTCCCAGGGCAGCCGCACTTAACAACGCACTACAAAAACAAAACCCGGTTGCAGCAAGGCTGCAACCGGGTTTTGTTTTGTAACGTTACGTTTGGGGGACTAATCACCATCACCATGTCCGTGCGAAGCCTCATGGAAATCAAAGCCCGAACCATACTTCGGATTTTCGAACCAGAATTTCGAACGTGTTTTGTTGTAGTTGCCAATCTCGTTCATCGTTTCAGCATCATACAGGCGGCCGTTTACCATGGTGTAACGTACGCTTTCGCTGTTGCGGATGTTTTCGAGCGGGTTTTTGTCAAGCACCACGAGGTCGGCCAGTTTGCCTTTTTCGAGCGAACCGAGTTGGTCGTCCATGCCGATGGTCCACGCGCCGTTCATGGTGGCGCAGCGAAGGGCCTGCATGTTGGTCATACCGCCCTGCTGCAGCATCCATAGTTCCCAGTGAACGCCGATGCCCTGGATCTGGCCGTGTGCGCCGAGGTTTACTTTTACGCCGGCGTCGGCTAATTTTTTGCAGCTCTGCGAAACGAGGATGTGCCCGTTGGTGTATTCTTCATCCGGAATCATGGTGCGGTGGCGGGCGCGGCCGTCAATCACACTGCGCGGGGTGAAGTTCAGCAGGCGTTTGTTTTCCCACACGTTGGTGTGCTGGTACCAGTAGTATTCACCGTTCACCGCGCCGTAAGCCACAATAAGCGTGGGCGTGTAGGCGGTGCCGCTGTTTTTCCATACCTGTACAAAGTCGTTGTACAGCGGTGCAATGGGCAGGTTGTGTTCAACCGTGGTATGCCCGTCAAGCACGTGCGAAAGGTTGTACCACGATGTTGAACCGCCTTCCGGCACCACCATCATGTTCAGCCCGCGTGCGGCTGCAATCATCTGCTGGCGCTGTTCGCGGCGCGGCTGGTTGTAACTCTTCACCGAAAATGCACCGAGTGCCTGCGTGCGCAGTATGGCCGAACGTGCATCGCCAATGTTGTTCACCACCGTTTTGTAATCGCCTTCGGCACCGTATAAAATCCAGCCGGTAGAGAAGATGCGCGGACCAACCATGTTGCCGGCTTTTACCGCTTCCGACTGCGAGAATACCATTTCCGAGTTCGATGACGGATCGTGTGTGGTGGTAACACCGAAGGCCAGGTTGGCATAATAACTCCACTGTTTCTGCGGCGAAACTCCGCCACGGAATGTACCGAGGTGCGCATGCACATCAATCAGCCCGGGGATAATGGTTTTGCCGCTGCAGTCAATCACTTTGGCATTTGCAGGAACGGAAACGTTCGCGCCCACATCGGTAATCTTGTTGTCGGTTACTATGATGGTGCCGTTTTCAATCACTTCATCGCCTTTCATGGTAATGATGCGAGCGTTTTTAAACGCCACAACGCCGGCTGGTTTATCTGTATTCAGCACCAGGTTTATTTTTATTCCGGTGGTATCCATCGGCGGCAAACTGTCGGGCGAGCCGGGGAGGAAGGTGAAGCGTTTGCTCAGTTCATTGGTGAAATACTGTTCGCCGGCAGTCCAGTGAATTTTGGTGTTGTCGCTGCTGAAATGCAGGTTCTGGCCTGCGTCGCGCGCCACCTGTGCTGCAGGAACAGCATCCATTTTTCCGTTTAATTCAAGCGTGTGGCCGGTGAGCGGGAAGGCCGCCACATAACATTTGTACAACTCGGTAAACGCAATCCACTTGTTGTCCGGACTTACGGCAAACTCCGAGGTGTATTTGGCCGTGGCCAGCACCATGTTCGTTTTTTTCTCGAGGTCGTATGCTTTAAATTCTTTCGAGGCGGCATAGTTAAAATAGAAAATCTTTTTACCGTCGGCCGAAAACTGCGGATCAGCACCTTCTTCAAACAGGAATGTCATTGCACCGCCTGCAGCAGGAATGGTGTAAATGCCCGGCTTCACCGAAAATGCAAATCCCTGGTGATCGTTGCCGCCTTCTTTTTCAAACACGATGGTTTTTCCGTCCGGCGAAAAATGCGGATTGCGGTAAATGCCTTTTTCTGAAGTTACTTTCACCGGCTTGCCGCCTTTTTTTGCCCATTCAATTTTCATCACGGCGCCCATGTTTTCGTCGTTCCACGAAACGTAGGTAATCCAGTTGCCGTCAGGCGAAAACGAAGGTTCAAATTCAAAATCGGTCGAAGGTGTTAAACGGTACGGCGTTCCATCGGGCAAGGGTTTCACCCACAGGTAACCGGCCGCGTTGAACACGAGCCAGCGCTCGTCGTTCGAGGTTACTGCATGGCGGATCATTTTCGCCGTAAATTTTTCAGGTGCTACTTCCTGGCGGTAACGCAGTGCATCATACACGCGCTGTTTGCAATCGGCCGTAAACGGAATTTCGGTGGCTTTGCCTGATGTAACATCAATGTTCTGAATTTTGCCACCTGACCAGATGATGATGTGTTTGTTATCCGGCAGCCAGCTGAAGTTCGGGTACACCCCGAAAATGGCCCAGGCTTCGGTCTGGTCTTTATTCAATTTGTCGTACACCGGCCATTCTTCACCGGTGGCGAGATCCATCATAAACAGCACCGTTTTTTCATGCACGCGGCGCACAAACGCCAGTGTTTTACCGTCGCGGCTGATCTGCGGACGGAATGCACTGCCATTGCCACCGGTTATCGGGGTTATTTCACCGGTCTGCATGTCGTGTTTTCGAACCTGGTAAATCTCGGTGTTCGGGTCTTTGTTGTATTGAAAATACCCGCCGGGATACATGTCTTCGCTGTAATACACATAGCGGCCGTCCGGACTTACACACGGTTCGCCGAGGTCCTGCTGGCTGTTTTTCTTGGCGGTGAGCTGTATGCCTTCGCCGCCGGTAATGTGATACATCCACAGTTCGCCTGCGCCGAGCGAGCGGGTAGAGGTGAAGTGTTTGCGCGCAATGAGGTACTGCCCGTCCGTGCTCCACACCGCGTTGTTCAGCAGGCGGAAACTTTCGGTAGTTACCTGTTTGGCGTTTTTGCCGTCGGCATCCATCGTCCAGATGTTGTCGCCGCCGCCCGCATCGCTGGTGAAGCTGATTTTTTTCCCGTCGGGACTGAAACGCGGCTGCAGCTGCAGTGCATGGCCGGTCTGTATGGCCGTGGCTTTGCCGCCGGTAACCGGCATGGAATAGATGTCGCCGAGCAGATCGAATACGATCGTTTTACCGTCCGGACTTACGTCCAGGCTCATCCACGTGCCTTCGTTGGTGGTGAATTCTACGTTTTTGTAATTACCGGGCGGGTTGTTTACATCCCATTTCGGTGCTTTCTGCGCCACCAGTAACAGCGGGGCGGCAAGTTGTAAGAGAAGAAGCGTACGTTTTTTCATTCGTTGGTTTAGATATGCAATGGAACAAAAATAAAGAGCCCCGACAATGTCAGGGCCCCGTTCATGTATTTTTTCTCATAAAAAGCTTAGAAACCAACTTTCGGAGTAGGCTTCTGTTCGATGAGTACGCCTACGCAGGCGCCGTCAACCGACTGTCCTTTTTTAATGGTAGCACCGGGAACTGTAACCTGGATGGTTACCGCGCGGGTGGTTTCGCACGAAAACTCCATGTGTGTGGATTTGTTATCGGTTGCATTGTCATACAATACTTCGCCGGTTTTGCTGTCAACCAGTTTGAATGCAAGTCCGTTGGCGAGCAGTTTATCCGGGCACACGGAAATGGAATAATCAAATCCGCTGTAAAACACCACTTTCATGTTCGAGCTGGTGCCGGGTGCGAAAACGCCGCTTTTCGACTGCGAGTTGTACATAAAGCCCGCTTCAGAAGCCTGGCTGCATCCTTTTTTATGGTAGCCTGCGCAATCCTGTGCCTGCATGGAAACCGAAGCAACGATAGCGGTTATTGCGATGATGAATTTTTTCATGGTCGTGATATGCTGGTGATGTGTTGTGGATTTCAATTACTGTGCCGAAATGAAGGCGGTGCGGATTTCAGCAACCTTGGCTTTGATGGCTTCAAACTGTTCTTTGGTCATGCTCAGTTTTGAGCCGCCGCCGAGTGTTTTCTTGCCGTTGGCGCTGGTAAGTCCGCCCGAACCGGCTTCTGATTTGATGCCATCAAACAGCGTTTTAAGGCTGCTGATCTGTTCGAGGGTTACACTTACATCCGTATTGCTTTCGTACTTTTTCATGTACTCGGCCAGGTTGTCAAGCGCATATTTCTGATCAGCAATCCGGTTTACGGATTTGTTGTCTTTCTCAAAATCCTTCACCATCGTGTTCATCAGGTACATACTTTCGATCCAGCCACCGGCCAGCATCAGGCACAGGTCGGCCCCGCGCTGGTTGCTTTCCATATTGGCAAAAGCAGAATAGTATTTGTCGTTTGAAATGGCTGCGAGCGTGTCGGAATTGCCGAGGTTTTTGTTGATGCGGTCTTCATCGGCCGGGGTAATGGCAGTGGCCACCTGCAGTTTATCGCCCATGGTTTTTACCGTGGCGAAATACTTGAGCGCCTGCGGACCGAGGCCGAAGGTGCTGCAGTACAGCATATCAGCAGCATACACCCCGAAGTTGAGGCCCTGCGCTTTTTTGCTTTCATACTTTTTCTGATTTTCAACCGGGTTCAGCACATCGCCCTTGGCATTCTGCGCGCCCACCAGTTTCATAAAACTGAACATTTCACCCGGTGAAGGCACCTGGGCAAACTGCTGCACAACTGCCGAATCATTCACAGGCGCAGAATCGTTTGCACCTACCGAGTCGGAATTTCCGGCATCACCACCGTTGCTGCATGCTGTAAAAGTAACAGCCAGTGCTGTGATTGCGAGGAGCGGCTTGAAATACGTTTTTTTCATACGCTGTTTCAGAATAGTATTTGTTTGGTTACGTTATCGAACAAAAATACACTTTTTTCTATACGGCAAACCCGCAGCACTTGAAAAAAGCAAACGGAATTCCGCGTAGCTTTGTCCCATGCGTTCGCTGCTGTTATCCTGTTCCGCACTGTTCCTGTTCACCGCCTGCAGTGAACCGGAAAAACCGGTGATTAAAAAAGAACGTTTTCCCGATGCAGCCGCCTACAACGACTTTATAATTACACAATACGACAGCCTGCTGTATTACCAGGATGTAATTGCACAGGCTTTTGAAAACCCCGACCAGCGCGCCGTTTCCCGCGCCATCAAAGATTTCCGCACCCGCTGCGCCGTGTTCCGCGATTCGGTGGACGCGCTGCCCGACTGGCGCGGCGACACGAATCTGCGCGCCGCAGCAGTAAACCTGTTCCGCGTGTACGAAACCGAAGCGGCGAAACAAACTGCACTCATCGGCATTCTTTACACCCCCGATGCCGTTGATACCGCCAAAGTAACCGACACACTGACGGACGCCGATACACTCGATCCGAACGACCTGCTGATACCCCGTTACGAACAATTAATCCGCAAACTCGAAAAAAATGAAAACGAAGCACTTTCGCGTTTCCTCGCTGAACAGGCCGTATTTGCTGAGAAAAATAAGGTGAAGCTGCTGCAAAACCGCCGCGAAATAAAATTGATTGAATAATTTCTTTTGTATTTTCACCAAAATTGTATTTTTGCAGCCCGTAAAGTCGGAATCGGGGTGTAGCGCAGTTGGCTAGCGCGCCACGTTCGGGACGTGGAGGCCGGAGGTTCGAGTCCTCTCACCCCGACTTAAACAGAGATCCTTTCACCAGTTTGGTGGAAGGATTTTCTGCTTTATAGAACCTTTAATATTTTCCGAATTGGATTAATAACGGACAATAATCTCATTTCCGAATCAGATATGGTCTAAATTCTCAATTTTCAAATTCAATGTTCAATGCTCAACCATTTTAAACATACATGAATGAACCACGCGGGGAGACCGGCCGCGAACGGTGTGAACCAGTACGTGCCCGTGTGCGAATGAAGGCGAAGCATGGATGTGTGGATCGGGTAAATGGTTAACGAAAAGATACAAGTAATGCCAGTGCACGTGCTGGTTTTCGTTCGTGGTGGCCTTTTTTGCTTACTTTTTTGGCCAAGCAAAAAAGTAAGTTAAAGGAATACGAGTGAACCGCAAAACAATAGTACAGGAACTGCTCTTTATATGAATTGTTCAAAAACAGACGAGCGTTTTTTTTAAGGAAAACGTACTGCTTTTTGGGATCAAAAACAGAAAACACTTGCTGTTCCCGAATCAGATATGGTCTAAATTCTCAATTTTCAAATTCAATGTTCAATGCTCAAGTATTTAAAAAAACATAAAACGAGCCCCGCGAGATAATCAGACAGTTCAAGAAACAACCAACGAGCCCCGCGAGTAAATTAACCAGCATCTCCATGTTCAAACACGCCCTGTGTTCACTTGAAAATTGAGCATTGAAATAGTTGAGAATTGAAAATTTAAACCTGAACACAAATGGACCAGCACATTAGCAGTAAGTAAATCATCTTCTGTATCGTAATACAATCCCCCTCCCGCCAATTGTGCATTTATTCCGGCCACTTAAACCATGTTTTAAGAATTCCATGCAAAACCGGTTGCGGAGCAGTCAAAGTTTATCGTACTTTTCGGTAATGAAACAACGCTACCTTTTTTCTGCACTGCTGCTGCTCGGCAGCCTGGCCGCACAGGCACAGCAATCGAAACCGGTTGCAACCAAACTCGGCGTAGGGGCTTCGTTTGATTATGCGGTAATCAACAACGTGAAAGAAGTGCGCGGGGCCTACAAGCCCGGTTTTAATATGCGCCTCATTTATAATCCGCGCCCGTTTTTTGCACTTTCGGGCGAATTTACGACCCATGCACGCCACAACTCTGCACCGGCTTTGGATAACATTACAGCGTGGAATGCCGACCTCAACACGCATTTTATTATGCAGGTGGGTGAAAGCGATCTGAAGTTTGCCGCCATTCTCGGCGTGGGCATGCTCGACTGGAAAGGCACGTATGTGGGTCCTTCACTGAACGATAACAACACCTACTACTACGGGCTCGTGCTGCGCGACAGCTGGATTGCAGCCAATATGGGATTCGGGTTCAATCACGATTTCGGGAAACGTTTCAACGGTTTCGGCGAGTTTAAAGTACGCATGACCAGCCAGGGCAAAGACGACCTGTTCGGCGTGCGTGATGCAGCGTTTAACTTCGGGGTACGTTTCAATTTCCTCGAAATCCAGAAACAAAGCGACAACCGCAACGGCTCCACCGTGAAAAACGGCGATACCAACGCCAAAGGCAAAACCGACAAAACCCGCCGCCGCAAAATCGCCGGGCGCAAGTATAACTGGTTGCCGAAGTAGATTCTTACTCAACTAACCACAATGGCCACCAAGGCATGCACAAAGGCCACGATGAAACCCTTTGTGTGCTTTGTGTAAACCTTTGTGTGCGCGAAGGAATGTGGGCGAGGACTTTGTGGTTAGCGAAGATATAGCACAGCTCCACAATCGCAATTGGATTAACCCACCACATTTTCCGGAATCACCGCACCACACCCATTAACTTTCGGAAGCCGTTTCAACTACAGCGATTGACTTTTGCAGCACCAGCGCATTCGGAATGGTGATCACTTCACCCGTTTTTGTTTTCAGGTGAACAAAAAAGTAAGTCAGATCAGTTACCTCGCCTTCAAACGGATAATCTTTGTCCAGCACTTTTATCGTATCGCCCAATTTCAACGGGTGATTAAAAAACAGGATAATGCTGGAAGTAATGTTCGAAAGCAACGACCACTGTGCAAAAAAGGCAATGCCCAGCGCCGTAAGGATGGTACTCGCAAAAACCGCGATCTCATGTTGTTTTAAACCCCATACACCGGCAATTAATAGCACGGCAGCGATGGTTGTAAACAGGTGCACCGCTTTAACAATCATCTTCCGCCGGGCGCGCTGCAGATGTGCGCTTTTTAACGCATTGTTTATGGTGTACTTGGTAACCACAAAAGCAAGGACGTAAAGCCCGCCAATTACCAGGGTTTCCAGTATCTGGATGTTCGTTTCGTTCATTATTGTTTACGGTTTATTTCAGCGAAACAATCTGAACGCCTGTTTTGTTTCAAAAAAAGGGATGAGACTGGTTGCCGAAGTGGATACTTAATCAATCTTACTCCTTTAACCACAAAGTCCACGAAGGCATGCACAATGGCCACGATGAAATCCGTTGTGTGCTTTGTGCTCACGCCTTTTTGCGTGATTGCGGGTGAGCGGGCAAGTGGGTGGGCTTTGTGGTTAGCGAAGTGATAGCACAGTTCCTCAATCCATCACAACCACACTGCCGGTAATATCCGCATACAGTTCTTCAAACACCGCTTCCGGAACATCCTCCAGCGGCATTTCATCCAGCTCCAGTTCCCAGTTCGGATCGCCGTAGGTTTGTTTGTACCACAGCAGGTCGTTTTTTTCGATGTCGGCCGTTACTTCCGGTATGGGTATATACTGCGCCTTGTCGTAACGCCCCACCACGATGCGTTCAATCACCCCAACCTCCCCATCCGGCGGCGCGCAGATGCCGTCTTCCAACACCAGGAACGCGATAATGCCTTCATCGTGCCACGTGCGCATAAAACTTAAAACGATGTCGCTTTCTTCGGTGTCGTATTTCCAGGAGCCGTTTTCGCAGAGGGCTTGGAAGATTTTTGAGCAATCTACTTGTTTGTTGGAGAGGGATTGGAGGAGTTGGATTTTGGAGAGGGCGGGCATGGTGTAATTTGAAATAAAAATTGTTGTTTCAGTTCAGTAAAGTTAGCGGATTAAATCTTTTTTTGTCAACCCGGTTGGATTAAAACTAGAGTCAGTGGCTCTTCTCTATCCGTATTTTTATTGTTCGTTTACAACAGCTTTAAATAAAATTGGATTAGTGCATAACTCTGTCAGGTCGCCTTTTCGAATGTAATATTTTGCTTTGTTCTCAATATCATCAAATTCATATAGTCTGTAAAGGACGAATTTTTCACTGTTCTGTTGGCTCTTGATAAGTTCGTTTCTGGTAATGAAAAAAGGAACGTCCGATTTATTTGTAGTAGTCTTTACTTCAATGTTTATTTCTTTACCAGTCTCGTCATAAGACAATATGTCATACCCCAAGCCATCGCCTTCAGATTTAGATTTATGTTCAGGCGTTTTATTTATCCCAAGCGATTTTAATTTCTCTTGCTCGTACTGAAGAACAAGTAATTCACCAAGGTCGCCAATTCTTTTTTTCTCTTTTTCATTTTCAATATAGTTGGTGAAAGAACCTTTAAGTATTACACTGTCTTTCTCTGATGAAATAGAACGGTCAACTTTTATTAATCTTTTTGTTGCCGGTTCCTGTTTACCGCCCTGTTCAAATTTGTCAATGTGTTGAACAGAAGCATATATAACATCTTGGGTTAAAATGTTGTATGAATTATCGAAATACTCTTGCGCTTTAATTCTTGTCTTGTGTAGTTCAATCAATTCGTGGTCCTTAACTATTTCCGCTTTTATTATGCCGCAAAGAGATAAATACTCTAAAATGTTTTGAATGTCGCCCTTCTTTGGGTGAAAAGGGTAATCAACGAGTTTTACAAACCCTTTAAACATGTTGTATTTATAGAGGTAATATCTGTCTGGGTATCTCAAACAGAGATAAACTAAAACGGCTCTCTTATCCTGATAATCATTTTTGGCCGGAAAATATTTTTTATGAATTGATTTTATTCCGTCTTGAAATACAGTTATTCGATCAATGAGGTTTTCTTCTTCGTTGTAAAGGCCGTTGAAAAGTTGTCTGACATTTTCCGGCTCTCTCAATGTATAATGGTGTAACATTCTCTTGGGATAATAAAGACCGGAGTCGAGAAGGTTCTTGGCTAATGCAAAGGAGGCATCAAGCATTTGGACAAAGTTCGGAGCATTTATGTTCCAATTATCTTGGAAGCATTTTACAGCACGCCACTTATAGATCTCTTCCCCGTGAATGCCGTTAAAGTGTCGCTTATAACCCTTTATGATTTCTCTGATTTTTTGATTATTCATTTGTCGTTATTTTCCTGTCTTTGTTGTTAAAACGCACATTATTCTCATCGCTATTAACGTTATCGGTTCAGAAGCAGTACGGTCTTCAATGCACTAAGTTCAAGATTTTGTGAAAAATATCTGAAAAACTGAAGTGTTTTTTCAGACCCAAGCACCGCATGGCTTTTGTACCATTTTATAGGCTTTTATTCTTTTCGTTTTACCAGTTGTCGGTATATTTTTTCAGCAATTAGTTGTCCTGCGGGCACAAACGAATTATTAAAATGAATTTCATTTTGAGAGGTCGGCCATTTGCCACTTTTCTTTCTAATCAGATAAACAAGTTCAGCTTCAATACTTTCAATTGCCTCTTTGTCGAGTTCCTCAAAACACCAAACAAATAGTCGAACTATTGGGAAACCCTTCCATTTATAGCCGTGATATCCATTTTGTCCGTTTACGGTTAAGCCGTAGCGAAGTCTGTTTTTAATAGAGAGCTTTGTCGTTCCTACATACAATATATTTTTAGTGTCGACCAACACATAAATTTTATATTGATTGCCTGTCAAAGGATGACAGAATTTGTCAATACATTTACTTTCTAAGATGTCGAAAATTGTATGAATTCGACTGTCGATAAGAGTAAGTTCAAATATACTAGGTGAAGGTATTGTCATCTTATTTATTAAAAATAACACATTATTGTTTCTGGCTTTGGGTTGGTGGGCTTTTGAAACCGTAAATTGTCTGCCAGTACTGAACTAGATGCGACGCATAAAGCTCCAATTAACCACTTAACCACCAACTTTTTTGTGATCCTGTTATCGGTTGCAAGCGCAACACTGTTTTATTCACGTTGTTCTCATTAGTGAGCTTCAATGTAATAATATAAAATATTTTTGTCTTTAAGTTTCTTAAGAAGGTCTTGTAACGCTTTTTCTTTCTTTTCGTCAACAGAACCAGCTATTAAAAGCATGAAATTATTTTTAAATTCTTCTTTGTAACGTTCCGCTTGTCCGTTTGCTCTATCAGATTGATCAGTCTTTTTTAATTCTTTGCCAAGTTTAAGTTCTATGCCAAATTTATTGTCGCCAAGAATTAAATCAACCAAACCTTTATTACTTGTCCCATTTTTTTTAACTGTAGCAAAATATTGCTTAAAATGTTCTTCAAGCTTTTTATTAAGGTCAAACTCTTTCATTTTTTCTAAGTCCTTTTTAAGGATATGGAACTTATTGATGGTGTCAAACACTTTGTCTTTGTCGATTACGCTATCAATCCAAAGATTGTCGACCGTTTTGCTTTTGTCTATAAGCTCAATATTATAATAAGAACTTAAAAATGAATACAAACGGAAGTTACCAAGTTTAAGTTCAGATTTTGGAGTCCAAATATTTAAATTCCATAACTCTTCAAACCTTATTTCTTTTTTGTTGCTTTCAAAATGAGCTTTTACTATTTGCAAAAGTTTTTTGTTTTCGCTGATTGGATTTCCATCAAGATCATGCAGTGTATTTTTTAGTGAAATTTCCCATAAACCCAAAAAGTCCTTTTTTAAAAGGATGTTTCCAAACTCCTGTGCCGAAATAGAGGTGTCAATGCCGAAGGCAGCTAATTCGTCCTTTGATACACTTGTCTTGCGTTTAATGATTTTGTCTTGAAAACCTTTTAATGCTTTTGTGTTAATTTTTGTCTTTGCCATAAATTATTTTTGTTCGTCTGTCGTTGCGCTTGTGACCTATAACGGTTTGCCGATTTGCGATTGGCGGGATTTTTACCACAAATGTTTATGCGGAGCACAAAATTTTCAGCTACCACAAAACTGCCTGCGGAACACGAAATCCCGTCTATTGCAAATGTGCTGCAAGCGGTTCGTGCTTTATTCGTAGGGAACAAATACAGTTGCTTTGATTGTCCCCTGTGAAAAACCTTTATGAGCAAACAAGTCTGCTTCAACGATGCCCGAACCAGTAGCATTTTTAAACCGTCCTGTCCCGCCAGTAAAAACTACATGAACAAATGCGTCTTGAAATTCTTGGTCTTCCGGCTTTTCAGTTGAGACACCACTAAATGTGCAGAATAGACAGTTTTGTCCGTCCTTACTAAAAAATGAAGCTTCACCATTAATTCTATTTGGAAAAGTTGTCAGGTCAACTTGCAGTTTTTGTGCAGAGCCTGTCAGATTTAGTAATGCGTTTTCATCTTCATGAGTTGCGACCAGATGAAAATCATTTGGTGTTAGTCCTTTTAGAACTACTAAAGGACCTTTAAAGTTTGCTTCATATTCTAATGCCTGAAAATTTGAAGGCATACCGAAGATTTCTGTTTTAGCCATGATTGCTTTTTTATAAATTTATTTTGAAGAGCTTTGAGATGATTTCTTTTTGAACAAAAGGCAAATTTTCTTCATAAAATGTTGCTGCTCTAACATTCGTCAGTTTGCCCTCGGTATCGGGTATAGTTATATAAAATTCATCTTTAACAATCCATCTTATTTTTATATAAAAGCTATTCCAGTCAGCGATAGTTTCTTTTGTCAGTCCCTTTTCAATAAGACAATGCACAAAGGTTTGTGTCACGATACCGATCCCCTTTACTCTAATTGTCCGAGAGCCTACTTGATTTGCTTTTAAGTAAACAATGTCTCCTGCTTTCAATAATGAAACGGCATCATACAAATCCTTTGCATGATTATAGTCCCAACCAATAACAAAATTGTCATCGTTGAAAAAGTCGTCTTTCATTTCGTCTCCGTCCCAGTTTGAACCTGCTCCAAATATTGCCATAGTTATTGTTTTTTGTTTTGTTTAATTTCTGTCGTTTGATGTTGCACTGTAGTCATAGCATGTCCGCTAAATTTTTTATATGCATACCTTTCACCAAAAAAGGTTCACCAATCCAACTAAAACCAGCCAGACATGCGCACCTTTCAGGTTAGGTTTTTTTTAGGAAAAAATGGCAGTACCATCACCAAAAATATAAATATAACCGGTATTACAATATAATAATCCTCATAATTGTTAATAAATATCTATAAATAAGCCAATTGCTGTACTCTGCGTAACGCAAAACCGCTACTTCCCTTTTTCAATAACATATTCTCGAATATACCTCCGCACCACCGCATAATTATCCGCCGGCACACCCTCCTGTATATCTTCCCGAAAATTCCAATGCACCGTACGGTCATAATAAACCGGCCATTCAATAATAGGAAAATACATGGGCGATTCGGTTATCCAGAAATTGCCTTCGCCACCAGAATAAGCACCAACCGGTTTGAAATACGCATTAAACAGCCTGCCATCCACCGTTTGAAAATAAAAGCTGCGCAACTTAAATGTGTCTGCAATAAACGGATTGTTTAAACGAAGCAGCAGAAAACCGGCAGCAGCAAGAACGCAAGCCATATTTGTTATGCGTACGGCAATGGTCAGCCCGGTTTTAGTGCTTTTGTATTTAAAAACCAGCAGCATGGCAAGTATTGAAAGTGCGATGGAAAATACAAGATCAGTCCAGAAACCGGTCAGGGAAAAATTCGTCAGCGTAATAACCACGAGGTACAACGGAAATACGATGGATAGCGCAATCGCGGTTCGCTGGTTCATGACATCCGGTTATCTGCGCTTCTGTGGAATTGCAAACACCTCGCGCTGTCCAACCTCAATCAAATTCGTATCCACCTTTGATCTATATAAATCCCCAACCTCCTTAGTAACAACCCCCGTTCCACAAACCCACCTTACAAAATAAAACTGCGACTTCAGCCTAAGAAAGTGTGTACGCAAACTATCAGTATTGAGCCTACCAGTTAAACTATCATTGTTTACAAGTGTTTCCGCAAAATCCATCCGCGCCTGCAGCGGCCGCAGCTGCGCATTGCGCTGCACACCCGTGGTAAGTGTTTTGTTGTTCTGCAACTCATGCAACGCATAATTATAATCACGAATCAGGCAATTCATATACGTAGTAGCATGCAATGGCGCAACCTGCAGCGCGCTATCCAGCAGGGCAGAGGCCTGGCGGTTTTCCTGGCTGCCTTTTTCCGACTTAAAGTTTTTATCGCCGAAATAGGGGTTGTAATAAAACGCGGCTTTGTGGTTCTGGTAATCGGCCTGTTTTTCGGGTGTGTTTATGAAAAACACATTGCTGTTGTACGCTTCTAAGTTGCCGATTTTGGGCGTGGTGTTCAGCAAAAACAAAATGAGCAGCGATGCCGCGCCCACGCCCAGCGTGCCCCACATGGGTTTCCAGCCGCGCCAGGGTTCGCCACCTTCGTACACGTTTTTTTTGAGACCGTCGGGCAGCAAACGCGCCAGGGGCGAAACCGTTGTTTTGTTCAGCAGCAGGTTTACCGTGGGATGAAACTGCCCGGTGAACTGCGCCTGTTTTTTCAGCGTGCGTATGCGTTCGCTGCGGCTGCGCGTTGATTCGAGCAACTGCGCTTCGAGGAACGCGATGTGCAGTTTGCGCTGATCGTACACGTAGGTATTCGGATCATCGGGCAGGTTGTTGCCGAGCAGTTCAATCAGCAGTTCCAGCAGCAACTGTTTCTGCTGCGGCGAAAGCAGGTTGTCGTCGTAACACAATTGTTCGCGCACGGTTACGGGTACATCGCCGTTGCGCAGCCAGGGCAGGCGGCATATCGCTTCGAGGTTGCCCAGCGAAACCAAACGTGTATCGTCTTCGGCAAGAATTTTTCCGGTGGCTAATAAAATGTCCCAGTGCAGCTCAGGCAGCAGCAGGCAGGCGGTGAGCCATTGCAGCATTTTTACGGGATCGGTTCCGGGCGCGGTGAGTGTGAACCAGTGCAGCAGTTCTGTTTTTATATCGGGCGCATTTACACTGAAGGGCACACCGTAATTAATCGCATCGTTTTCATCGCCCTGCTGTTCCTGTTCCCAGTAAGCGATTAAACGCTGCAAGGCATCCAGCCCGGCTTCGGCCACAAAATAATCCGCCGCTGTAAAATGTTCCGCCCAGGCGCGCACGTAATCGGGCTGTATGAGCAATACCGATTTTTCGTTCCACTGACTGAACTGCTCCGCCAGCACTTCGGGCGGTGTTTGCACTGCGGCATCCATTACCAAAATGAGGCGCGCGTTGGCGTGGTGATACAACAGGCCCGCGATGTTCAGCGGTTTGTCTTTGGGCGCTGCCTGGAAAGTGTCGGGTGTGTTGCTGTAATAATACCGGTGCAATACAATATCTGTTTTGCCAAACAGGCCGAACAAATATTCGAGGTACGCCACAAACATGTTGTTCGGATGATCCACCGGCAGCAGCACCAAATATTCCGCAGGGCGCGAGCGTTGCCGGAACTGCGGCACAAAACGTCCGCCGTTGTTGATGGTGGCTTTTACACTGGCCGTAACATCCAGCTGGGGCGAGGTATAATTGATGCGGCGGCGCATATCATTTGCCGCCTGGAAAAACTGGGCGGGCAATTGCACGTGCAGCGGCTCGTCGCTTTTTACCGGCCAGTAGGCCAGCGCTTCGCGGTTGTTATGATGACGCTGCAGCAGGCGGTTGCGTTTGCGGCGGTAGAGCAGGAACACGATCCACAGTCCGCACCCGGCCACCACCACCCACACGCCGGCTTTTACAAGAAACAGTTTGAACCGGTAGTTCCAGAAATCGTTCATTTTGAAATACGTCGGATCGGGATCAAACAGCGGCTGTATCACAAACACAGAAGATTGCGGTTCGTTTTTTTCAGGCAGCTGATTTACGTTATCGTTCGGCGACGGCGGCGGCGCGTCTTCATCAGCAGGCGGGATGGACGGCTGAACCGCAGGCGGCTGCTGCGGTTTAAAAGCAATGCGTTCTTCGAGCGGACGAAATTCAAACCAGGCCCACACGAGTATAGATGCAAGTACAATAACAGCAAACGCCATCAGGAAATACGTGCCCACCTGTTTCAGTTCCTGGTTGTCGTTGTGAATTTCGCGGATGGCCTGTATTTTTTCCTGCGCAGCAGCCTGCCCGTAATGCGCCGCCATGTGTTTATCAAACAGGTAATAAAACAGTTTCTGTTGTTCCGCATTGGTTGCAAACAGCGGGCACAGCAGGCCCTTCAGCCGGTCGGGATGTGTGGAGGCTTCGTTAAAATCAACCTGTTGCAGCAGGCGGAACAGGGTTTCCCACGTGTCCACGCCAATCACAAACCCGTGCGCCTGCAGGTCGCCCGTGAGCGTGGTGAGCGGCAGGTACAGCGGATGCTGCAGATAGGTTACAGGCGGGAACGAGTGCATAAACGGGCGTCAGCAACGCATCAGGCGAAGCCGAGGAAGTTGCGCAGGATGGATAAATCGAATTCGTTTTTCGCCAGCACGTGGTACGACATCAGCAGCGTAGCACGATCCTGCGGGGGCAGGTGCATCACATTCTGCAGCCGGTACGGATCGAAACGCATGCGCAGCAGCACCGCAATCCAGTAGAGCAGTTCGGCCGTGCCCGGTTTTTTGCGCTGGATGCGTTCGCGCAGGTCGAGAAAATGCGGGATGATGATGTTGCGCAACACATCGGGTGTATAAACGTCGTGTTTAATTTTCGCAGTAAGAATCGCTTCCAGTTCCGGACCCGTAGGAAACGGGATGTGAAAAAACACGCAGCGGCGCAGGAACGCGTCGGGCAGGTTTTTTTCGGAGTTGCTCGTTAAAATAAGCACCGGCCGGTGTTCCGAAGCTGCGCGGTAGGTTTTGTTAATCTCCGGCACTTCGAACTGCATGTCTTCGAGTACGTTCAAAATGTCGTTCGGCAAATCACGGGGCGCTTTGTCTATTTCATCAATCAGCACCACCTGCCGCCGCCCGCTGCGTATGGCCTGACCGAGCGCCTGGTAGCGGATGAATTGCTGTTCCACTTCGTCGTTGCTGAGCAGCGCGCCCTGTTTTTGCTGGGCATATTGAAAATGCGCGATGGCATTGTAGCGGTAAAACAAATCGGAAGCCGATGAGGTGGTGCGGGTATTAAACACCAGCGGTTCGCCGAGGTTGAGGCGCGCCGCAATGCTGGCTGCAAGCTGCGTTTTGCCGGTTCCGGGTTCGCCGGTGAGCAGTAACGGTTTGCCGAGGTTGAGGGCCACGTTCACCGCATTCTGCAGGGCGGGCGAGGGGCGATACAGCATCGGATCGTTCAGCGTGGAATCGGCTTTAAAATCCGGAAGCTGCCCGTAATCGGTGGCGGTGTAAATGTCAAAGGCCATAAAAAAGATTGGTTAAGACGTAAATGTAAGGAATCCGCGGCGTTCGTTTTCCGCTTCGGTTTGTAACGATTGTTGATTTTTGATTTTTAATTTTTGATTTAAATGTCTCGTCCTGAAAATGGTTGACAGATTAATTGATGATGTGACTTTTTCTTTTTGCTACTTTTTTCTTTTGTTAATATCTGTTTATTTGTTCATAACGTTCAAAAGTGCACGGAGGCAGGCGTCTGCATGTTCAGGCAGGAGTGATATCGGTATTCATTGTACAATTTCACAGCCTGTTTTGCAGCTTTTATTGCCTCTGATTTTGATCTAAAATTACTATCAAGCCCATGTTCGTCTTTTAATATCCCGTT
>CALRZN010000030.1:0-61093 GCA_943372645.1 Chitinophaga pinensis
ACAAAAGAAAGGACCAAAGAAAAAGTCAAGGCTTCTTAAAATTACGGGCAAAAGCTACGGCATGCCAGCGCAGGCCGCTGAACTCACCCCCGGGAAGTTTTTGGTTTGAAATTATAACCGGGGGCTCAAACACCACCGGCCTTTACCCATCGCACGCCTTGTTTTGCACCGGAATTTTAAGAGGCCGGAAAAGTTCCCGGTTCAAAATATTGTTATAGACAGTTGTAAAACAAAAAATGTTCAGCGCAGTTCGGCGGCGGTTTTCAGTTCATACACCTGTATGCTGCCGAATGTTCCTATTTCTTTCCGGAAAAATTTACGTATTGCTGTATCGGATACAGTCAGCTTTGAATCGCTGTACAGGTATCGTGCGCCTTTGGGAATAAGTTCCTGCAGTTTGGCAGCATTAATTTCTTCATTCATAAAATTCCAGCCCCGCTTTTTGATGTAATAAAACATGATGCGTTGCGAAAGGTCGTTGCCTGCAATACAAAGCGCATCGGCAGGTGCCGCATTAATAAGTGCTTCGCGGTGCACCAGCAGGTCTTTGTTGAAGCCCGGTTCCTCCACATCCCATCGGCTGTCGGTGCGCAGAAATGCAGTAAGCGGAAGCACCGCCAGTAATAGTACCGCAAGCGCATGCAATCCTTTTGTTGTGCTTCGCAGCAGCAGGTAAATGCCGCCGCCCACCAGCAGAAACAAAAACGGCAGAAACGGCAGCAGGTAATAATCATGCACGGTGGCAATCATATTCAGTTCGTAAATAAAATACACCAGCACCGGGAATGCCGCAAACAGCAGCACGCGGTAGCGTACATCCTGCCACAGCCTGCGCCTGAAAAACACCACGAACCCGAGCACAAAAAACAAACAGGCACCGTAATTCAAGAGCAGCTCAGGAAGTGTGGACGAAAAATTGCCCCAGAGGTATTCCAGTAACCGGCTGCGGTCGTTATCCAGTATGCCGGTGAGCACACCGTTGCCTTCCCAGCCCGGCATTACCCACGCATACCAGGCGATGGCAGGAATAAATACAACCGTTGTGATGCCGGCAAAACGCCATGCCATGCGCGGTTGTTTTTTTACATCGCGCAAAAAAAGCACCAGCAGTCCGCCTCCGAAAACAATAAACGGCAGCTTGCATAACGTTGCACCCATGAGCAGCAGCGCCGCAAAAAAAGCATCGCGCATGGAACGGGAGCGGGCGTAATTGAGCGCAGCGGCAAGTGCCCAGATCGCAAGGCAGAGCGCCATATTATCGGGAAGCGGATTGAGGCTGTAATAATACTGCAGCGGCGAAAATGCAAAACACCACGCAGTGGCCAGCGCAACCACGGGATCGGGGGTTAGTTTTTTAACGAGGGCAAACATGCCCCAAACGGAAAACAGGCCGATGATAAACGAAAGGATACGCGTGATGAGGAGGTGATCGCCCAACAGTTTATAAAAAACAGCAAAGCTCCATTGCATCAGCGGAAACTCCATGCGCTGCACTGCACTTTCGTTGCCGTGGTTGTTCAGGCGGGGATTGAGGATATTAAAATCTTCGTTGGCAAAATTTTCGATGTTCTGCTGCGTCTGCGTTTGCCGCCATACATGCACACCCACCAGCGGCGTGGTGAATATGCGCAGGTGCATCACAAGCAGGATAACAGGAAGCACCACGTAAAGCAGAATACGGTGATGTTTCTCAACAAACGGAAATTTCATGCGTTACGAAAGTACAAGGAAAACCATAGAAACGAAAAAGCCTTCCGGACTTCAGTGAAGCGCCGGAAGGCTTTTTACGTATGCTTTTGTTACTGTACGATCAGTTTCTGCGTAGTGGTTTTGCCGCCGCTCTGCAGTTGTACAAAATAAATACCTGCCGGAAGTGCGGCCGTATTCAGCTGGTAATTGTGCGAGCCGGCCGGCTGTAAACCGCCGCCGAATGAGTTGATTACACGGCCGGTGATATCAAGCACCTGCAGTTCGAGGTCCTGTTTCTCTGCAAGCGTTACGCTGATGGTGGCCTGCTCGGTAGCCGGGTTCGGGAATACCATAAACTGTTCAATGCCGTTGGTGAGGTCTGCAAGACCTGCCGGGCCGGTAATGTTTACATCATCAATGTACACACTGTTTCCGCCGCCGCTGGTGAACTCAAACTTGAAACGCATGTTCGGTTCGTTGGCGTACGTGGTAACAATGACTGTGGCCAGGGCCCACTGTGCTGTGGACGGTGTAAATGCAGACGTTTGTGTGCCGGTAACGGAATTCAGGTTTACGCCGCTTTTTACCCAGCGCTGCACCCAGGTGCGGCCGCAGTCGGTTGAAGCAAGCAGGCGCAGTTTATCTGCATCAGCAGTTGCCGTTTGCCTGTACGCCCAGCGGAATGTGAGCGAAGGCGAATTAATGGCAGACAGGTTAATGGAAGGTGTAATCAGTTCGTCAACCAGTCCGTCGGTAGTGGTGGTGTAGTTGTTCAGCTTCATACTCGCCACGCCGGTGTAACCCGCTGTGCTTGTTTGCTGAAATGCCGATCCGCCGCCCGGGTTGTTGATGATCCAGTCGGTTGTTACCTGGCTGCTGTTTTCAAAACTTTCGCTGTAGAAGGTGTTGTTGTATGTGGCAGTTGCAGGAAGCACTACGATGTGCGCAGTACGTGTTTTTGAATTTGATCCGCTCGTGTTGCTTGCAGTCAGTGTTACATCATAAATGCCGGGCGTGTTGTATTGAATGGTCGGATTCTGCAATGTGGACGTTGACGGTGTTCCACCGCTGAAACTCCACGACCAGGCAGTAGCATCGCTGTTCCACGAAAGATCGGTAAAGTTAACCGACGATCCGGCGCAGATGGAAATCGAATAGGCCGGACCGAAATCGGCTTTCGGTGCGCAGGTATTCGGCGGGCTGTTGTTAACGCCGGTGGCATTCAGGTTGGTGGTTGTCCATAACGAACTGCGCTGCCCCATGCCACTGTTGAGTGCATTGTGCATACGGGTTTTCTGCCCGGTGGTAAACATGCGGTAGCAGTATGCATAGTCCATAAAGTTCTGCACGTTTTCTTCTACGTTGTTCGTGCATACATCATTTGTGGTCAGGTTGCAGTTCGTCCAGCCCTTGGTTAACGGCGTATCCGAAACGTTATCGTTTCCGCAGGCCACGTTCGGGTTATTGGAACTGCCCCACACGTGCAGCAGGTTCAGGAAGTGACCGATTTCGTGGGTGAGTGCGCGGGCGGTGGTGTAGTTACCGGTACCGATGCTGCCCACATACGTGGAAAGAATGATAATGCCGTCAACACCCGAACTCGGTGCTGTGCCCGGCAGGTAAGCGTATCCTGCTGCGCCGCTCGAAATGGTTTTCACCACCCAGATGTTCAGGTATTTGCTGCGCGGCCAGCCGTTCAGTTTCGAACCGTCGTCACCGATGTAGGTTTCGTCTGACACAATACGGTCAATGCCGTTGGTGCAGTTGCCGTTCGGATCGAGGTTGGCTAATTTGAACTGAATCTGTACATCAGCAGCAATGCCCTGGAACGCAGGCACGATGGAAGACGTATCGGCGTTGTCTTTGTTGTAGTCTTCATTCATAATACGAACGGCATCGCGCACCTGCGCGTCGGAAATGTTTTCACTGCCGTAATCGTGAATAATGTGAAACACCACCGGGATGGTATAGATCGGTGTCTGCATCATGCCGCGCGACTGATCGCGGTAACCTTCGAGGAAGGCAAGGCGGTCGGCTTCTGCGGCCTGGGCTTCGCGGCGTTCAAAGTCGGCTTTCAGTTCCGGATGTTCCGCAAATACCTTCTGCATCATCATATCGGTGCCGCAGAGCAGGTGGTCGGAATGGTTGTCGTGCTGTGCAAACGACCCGGTAGCAAGGGCCGTAAACAACAGCATGGTGGTAATGGTACGTTTCATTTCGTGCAATTGTATTTGGTGAAAACGATTTTGCTTCGGGATGTTATGCGTGTCAACAAATACGCATAAAGTTTTGTTCAGGTTAAACGTTAAGTTTCGATGTCTTTAACCGACATAACGACATCCGGAAAATTTGCGGGAGACTCAAAAATACGAAAATATTTACCGGCAACAACTTCCGCACTGGCCAGCTGGCCTTCGGCATGATAGGTGATAAACTGATCAAGCCTTGAAAAATGGCCGGGTTTTGCATTCCGTATTTCTTCCTGCATGGCGGTGTCAACTATGCCGGGAGCAACAGACCAGATGCGGAAATCAGGACGGTCATAAATTTTAAATTCTTCGGCCAGCGTGCGGCTGTACAAATCCAGCCCGGCTTTGGTGGCGCAGTAATTGCTCCAGCCATCAATCGGATTTTTACCGGCCCCGGAACTGATATTCACGATCTGTTTGTTTCCTTCTTTTTCGGAATATGTTTTTATAAACGCATTGCAGAGCAGGGCGGGGGCAACCATATTCACGGCATAAATGCGGCGGATATTTTCAGCAGTATCATTTCCGGCAGGTGTAATGTGCCCGACAATGCCTGCATTGTTTATCAATGTGATGCTTTTTACGCCGTGATGTTCAACAAAATGAAATGCGGCAACGGCATCCAGGTCCGAAAGATCAAGTTCCGTGAACTGAAAGTTCGGATGCACAATGGAATTTGTGCGCCCGATTCCGCGTACACGGTTTTCCGGGTTGTTCAGCAGGCCCTGTGCCAGCGCCTGTCCGAGCCCGCGGCTGGTTCCGGTAATGTAGTAGATATGCATGGTTCACAACAAAGTTAATGCTTTGAACCGGCATTTTTGCGCTCGTATTCCTGTAAATATCGGATTACAACTGGTATGATCAGCCGATGGCCTGCTCGAGGTCTGCAAGCAGATCGCCGATATCTTCAATGCCCACGCTCAGGCGCAGCAGCGAATCAGTAACACCTGAACGTTCGCGCTCGGCTTTCGGAATAGAAGCATGTGTCATCGAAGCCGGATGCCCGATCAGCGATTCCACACCGCCGA
Organism: Chitinophaga pinensis; assembly: GCA_943372645.1. Classification (GTDB taxonomy): domain Bacteria; phylum Bacteroidota; class Bacteroidia; order Palsa-965; family Palsa-965; genus VBWE01. Next base: position 4,967 of record CALRZN010000030.1, read on the forward strand.
GCGATTCGGCCAGCGAGAATACTTTAAACGATGATGCAGCACGGAATGCTTCGGCCATATCGTCGCCTTTGAGTGTAAACGAAATCATGCCGCCGAAACCACGCATCTGTTTTTTCGCCACTTCGTGATTCGGGTGATCGGTAAATCCGGGCCAATATACTTTATCTACTTTCGGATGTGCTTTCAGGTATTCGGCAACGGCTTTTCCGTTTGAACAATGGCGTTCCATGCGCACATGCAGTGTTTTTATACCGCGCAATACGAGGAACGAATCCATCGGGCCGGGGTTGGCGCCGCAGCTGTTAAGTATAAATGCAAGCTGTTCGTAAAGCGCGTCGTTATTGGTGCACAGCGCACCCATAATCACATCGCTGTGTCCGCTTAAATATTTTGTAACCGAATGCATCACGATGTCAGCACCGAGGTCAAGCGGGTTTTGTAAATACGGTGAAGCAAACGTATTGTCCACACACAGCAAAATGTTTTTCTCTTTGGCAAGTGCTGCACAGGCGGCAATGTCAATAATTTTCATCGTGGGGTTGGTTGGTGTTTCCACCCACAGCAGTTTGGTGTTTGCATTCACCGCGGCACGCATGGCGTCGAGGTCCTGCATATTCACGTAGTTAAATTTAATACCAAACGGTGCATATATTTTTTCGAACATGCGGTACGAACCACCGTACAGGTCGTCGGTTGCAATTACCTCATCGCCGGGGCGCAGCATTTTAATCACCGCATCGGTAGCGCCCATGCCGCTGGAGAAACACAGGCCGTGTTTCGCATTCTCGAGCGCCGCAATACATTTTTCGAGTGCCACACGCGTCGGGTTTTTCCCGCGGGCGTAAGCATACCCCTTGTGTTTTCCCGGCGACTCCTGCACGTAGGTCGAAGTCTGGAAAATCGGGGTCATAATGGCGCCCGTGGTCGGATCAGGTTCCTGTCCGGCATGAATGGCTTTTGTACCGAATTTGTAGTTGGATGCGTCTTTCATGGTTGATAGCAGATAAGTGCTGCAAATGACGCTATTTTTCTGCAAAAGCGGTACGTGTCGTTTAAAATTTCATCGCTGCCGCGCCGAATTAAATTAAGATCCGGGCACCAGGCATTAGTCATCAGTCATCAGGCATTGGGTTTAGCCTTATGCCTGATGACTAATGCCTGGATCATAAAGCGTATAAAAATCGAGGCCGGTAATCAATCATTTATGTAATTTTGCCCCGCATGAAAAAAATCTACCACCTCGGCAACTGCACCACCTGCCAGCGCATCATCAACGAACTTGGCCTGGAGAAAAAAGGATTTGTTTTTCAGAACATCAAAGAAGAGCAGATTACCCCGGCGCAGCTGGATGAAATTGTAAAACTGGCCGGCAGTCACGAAGCGGTGTTTAGCCGCGTTGCGCTGAAGTATCGCGCACTCGGGCTGAATACCATGACGCTGACGGAAAAAGACTACCGCAAATACATCCTCGAAGAATACACGTTTCTGAAACGCCCGGTGATTATCATCGGCAAACAGATTTTTGTGGGCAATGCACCCAAAACAGTTGCTGCTGCAAAGGCCGCGCTTTAAGTATGAATAAAACAACGGCTGCCCATATTGCGCTCATTACAGCCATGGTTATTTACGCGGCCAGTTTTACGATTGCAAAAAACGTTACCCCGGTTCATATTGCCCCATTCGGTTTTGTGCTGCTTCGTATTATCGGTGCTTCGGCGCTGTTCTGGATTACCGACCTGCTTTTTATCCGCGAACGTGTGGCGAAAGCCGACCTGCTACGCATGATTCCGCTTGCATTGTTTGGTGTGGCCATCAACCAGATGTTGTTCATCAAAGGACTCAGCCTCACCTCGCCCATCAGCGCAGCCATTATGATGATTACCACGCCTATTCTTGTACTCATCATCGGCAGTTTTGTGCTCAAAGAACGCATCACGTGGGTGCGCGGCACCGGCATATTGCTGGGGTTCGGTGGTGCGCTGCTGCTCATACTCGGGGGCAGTGCAACGGATGCGCGCGACGACAACCCGGTGGGCGACCTCATGGTGTTTTTTAATGCGCTTTCGTGGGGCACGTACCTCGTGATTGTAAAACCGATGATGAAAAAATACCACACCATTACCATTTTGCGCTGGGCGTTTACCTATGGACTCGTGCTGGTGCTTCCGTTCGGTTTCAGCCAGCTGGCGGTGGTGGAATGGAACACGTTTGATCACACGCTCTGGTTCAGTGCACTGTGGGTGGTGCTGGGCACTACGTTTATCGCGTACCTGCTGAACACCTTTGCATTAAAAACATTGAGTCCGGCCATTGTAAGTGCTTACATCTACACACAGCCCGTTATGGCGGCCGCTATTGCGCTCTATTTCGGGAAAGATGAAATCAACGCGCTGAAAATTATTTCGGCCGTCATCATTTTTACCGGGGTCTATCTCACCAGCATCCCGGTGGCCAAAAAACCAGGAGCGGGAGTTTAGTGTATCGCACGTGAATTAATTTACCTTTGGGGCATGAAATCCATGACCGGTTACGGCAAAGCTGTTGGTGAGCTGCCGCAAAAAAAAGTTACTGTCGAGATGCGTTCGCTGAACAGCAAACAGCTCGACCTCAATTTCCGTATGTTTCCCGGCTACCGCGACCGCGAAGCGGAACTGCGCGGCGAAATGGCCCGCCACTGCGAACGCGGCAAACTTGACTTTTCCATTTACGTTGAACATACGGGCGATGCCGGGCTGGTGAGTGTAAACATGCCGCTTGCGCTCAATTACAAAAAAGCACTTACCGAACTTTCGGAACGCATCGGCGAAACACCGGAAAACGGGTACCTGCCGCTCATCGTAAAAATGCCCGATGTGCTGAAACAGGAAAAACAGGAAGTGGGCGAAGAAGAATGGAAAGCGGTGCGCAAGGTGATTAAAGAAGCACTGGCAGCGTTCAATAAATTCCGTGATGATGAAGGCGCGGTGCTGGAAGCGGAATTTGAACAACGCATCCAGGTGATTCTCGGCAAACTCGAAACGGTGCTTATTCTCGATCCGCAGCGCATCAGCGGTATCCGCGAACGCATTTCGAAAAACCTCGATGAGTTTATCCCGGCCGATAAAATAGACCGCAACCGGTTTGAACAGGAACTGATTTATTACCTCGAAAAGCTCGACATCACCGAAGAAAAACTGCGCCTGAAAACGCACTGTGACTATTTCCTGAAAACGATGAAAGAAAATTCATCGGGACGCAAACTTGGTTTTATTGCGCAGGAAATCGGCCGCGAAATAAATACCATCGGTTCGAAATCGAACGACGCCGAAATACAGAAACACGTGGTGGAGATGAAAGACGAGCTGGAAAAAATAAAAGAACAACTGCTTAACGTATTGTAATGAGTGAAGGGAAGCTGATCATTTTCTCTGCGCCTTCGGGTGCCGGTAAAACAACCATCGTTCGCCACCTGCTGGAGGTGTATCCCCAGCTTGAGTTTTCTGTTTCGGCCACCAGCCGCGCTGCCCGGGGCGATGAGGAACACGGCAAAGCCTATTACTTTTTTTCAGCGGATGAATTCCGTGAACGCATTGCACGCAATGAATTTGTGGAGTGGGAGGAAGTGTATGCCGGCCAGTTTTACGGCACGCTGCACAGCGAAGTGGAACGCATCTGGGCCAAAGGCCACCACGTTATTTTTGATGTGGATGTGAAAGGCGGATTGAACCTGAAAAATAAATTCGGGGAACGTGCACTCAGCATTTTTGTAATGCCACCTTCCATCGACGCACTCGAAGCCCGCCTGCGCGGCCGGGGAACAGAAAGCGAAGAAAAAATACAGGTGCGCCTGGCCAAGGCCAAAAGTGAACTGGAGTTTGCAACCGAGTTTGATAAAATTATCCTGAACGACAAACTCGAACGTGCGCTTAAAATTGCCGAACAACTGGTAAGCGACTTTATCCGTTAACCCGCGATGAATGTAGGACTGTATTTCGGATCGTTTAATCCTGTGCATGCAGGACACATGATCATTGCCAATTACATGCTGGCGTATGCCGGCCTCGACCGGTTGTGGTTTGTGGTGAGTCCGCACAACCCGCTGAAAGACAAAGCAACGTTACTCGACGATCGTCACCGCCTCGAACTGGTGCGCTTGGCCATCGGCGATAACAACAAGATGAAGGCGAGCGATATCGAGTTTAAGATGAAGCAGCCTTCGTACACCATTCATACGCTGGTAACGCTGCAGGAAAAACACCCGGATTACCGGTTTCACCTCATCATGGGCAGTGATAACCTGGCGACACTGCACAAGTGGAAAAACTACGAGGAAATTCTGAAGCAGTTTAACATCCTGGTGTATCCCCGGCCGAAAAACGAAGGCGGTCCTTTGCTCGCGCATCCGCACGTAAAATTAGTAAGTGCCCCGCATGTGGAAGTCTCTTCCACGTTTATCCGCGAAGCCATCAAAGCCAAAAAAGATGTACGGTATTACGTGCCGCCCGCTGCATGGGAATACATCCGGGAAATGCACTTCTACGAAAAGTAAAACAGCTGTTGCCGCTTAGTTGGCTCCTACCATTTTCAGGTAATTCACATGCGAACGCAGGGCCTTGAAAAAGGTCGGGTATTCAATGTATTTTACATTGAACTGGTTGCACACATCGCGAACAATTTTGTTCAGGTTCGGATAGTGCACGTGGCTGATTTTCGGAAACAGGTGATGCTCTACCTGGAAATTCAGCCCGCCCACAAACCACGAGAGTACACGGTTTTTAATGGCGAAGTTGGCGGTAGTTGAAAGCTGGTGAACGGTCCAGTCGTCTTCCATTTTATTGCCGGCAACCGGCTCGGGAAACGAAGCTTCGTTTACCACGTGAGCAAGCTGGAATACTACAGCCAGTGTGATTCCGCACACGGCAAGCAGCACCGCGTACCCGATGATAAAATCAATTACACCGACATTCATAATGGGCAGCATAACAAACAGCGCAAAGTAACCGAGTTTGCCAAACCAGAAAACGAAATGTTCTTTCAGTTTCATCTTCTTGAATTTGGTTTCGCCGATTTTGCCGGTGAAGTATTTCTGGAAATCTTTGGAGTACACCCAGATGAAATAAGTAAGTGTATACAGGAAAATCCAGTAGATGTGCTGGTAACGGTGATACCAGCGTTTTTTCTGTGCAGCGTTCGTGCGTATCCACGGCTTGATGTCAATATCGTCGTCTAATCCTTCGATATTGGTAAAGTTGTGGTGATTAACATTGTGCTTCTGTTTCCAGAGGTAAACGTTTCCGCCCATTACGTTCAGCGTGCCGGCCATCAGTTCGTTCACCCATTTGCGTTGTGAAAAGCTGCCGTGTGCGCCGTCGTGCATTACGTTAAAACCGATGGCAGCCAGGTTAAAGCCGAGCAGCCCGCAGAGTGGTAACGACAGCCACCATGCCGGTGTAAAGAATACGAGTGCCGTGTAAAGCGCCGCTGCGGTAAACAGCAGTATGCCCGTTTTCCAGTATAATTTCTTATTTCCTGTGAATTTGATTTTTTGGGAAGCAAAATATTCGTCAACTCGCTTCTTCAGTGAAATGGTAAATGCGACGTTGCTGTTCCCGAATGAAACACCCTTCATGTAATAGTTTTTAATTTGGTTCAGTGTTCCGGTGCGTGCCTGATGTTATTCAGATTGGTTCAGACTCCGAAACGTTGAATGCAAATGTAAGGTTTATTTTTGCCCGCTATTACTTTTTAACAGATACTGGGATATGTAAGTAGGTTTTCTACATTTGATGTGGCGATTCATTTTTTAATAAAAAGGGGGATTTATGGACCAGCAGGAAATCAACGCGGGCAGGGTGTTCCGTGCGGAAGATATTATTCATCTTGTTCTCGCACCGGAAACTGAACTGGAGAATACTGATATTGATCATATCTATTCGGCTGTTCGTCGTGTTGCCGCGTCCGAGTACTATTACATCATAGTTGACGCTACCGATATTATCGCGTCAGCGAATGAAGTACGTGATTATGCAGCGAAACATCCTGATGCAGGTAAGATCAGGGCATGCGGAATTGTATGCAATTCGCTTTCGGTTAAAATCATCATCAACTTTTTCCTCAAGTTTAACAAACCGGTGTTCCCTACACGTATGTTTACTTCGATGAACGAGGCAAAAGAATGGGTCGGTACGCTGAAACGTGCGGCAGAAATTTCGCTGACTTAAATTATATGTTGTAACATATAATTTGAAAATTCCGTAACTTTGTGGAGCTAACACGAAACCCGTGTGCCCATGAACCGCAAATCATTCCTACAAGCTATGGCGATGCTCCCTTTTGCCGGAGGTGCAATCAATAAACTGAGTGCCCTCGAACATTTTTCGGATTCGCTGGAAAATACGGAAACCATGCCCGTGCTTTTTGTTGGCCATGGCAGCCCGATGAATGCTATCGAAGACAATGCGTTTTCGCGCGAGATGAAAGCGATGGGCAAAAAAATACAGAGGCCGAAAGCAATTCTCTGCATTTCTGCGCACTGGGAAACCAACGGTACGTTTGTAACAGGCCAGGAAAAACCACCGACGATTCACGACTTCGGTGGTTTTCCGCAGGCGCTGTTTGACGTACAGTATCCCGCACCGGGAAGCGCATGGCTGGCCACCGAAACCGAAAAAAGCATCACCAGCGTAAAAGTGGAACATTCGCAGAAATGGGGATTCGATCACGGGTGCTGGAGTGTGACCAGGAATATGTTTCCCGAAGCCGACATCCCGATGATCCAGCTCAGCCTCGATCAGCGTAAAGATGCACAGTACCATTACGATCTTGCAAAACAGTTAGCCAAACTGCGCAACAAAGGCGTGCTCATACTCGGCAGCGGAAACATGGTACACAACTTCGGTTATGTGGCTATGAAAGGAAATGATTTTAACGCACCATTCGGTCACGACTGGGCACTCGAAGCAAATACAAAATTCAAAAACTGGATTAATACGAACGATCACAAATCGCTGATCAATTACAAAAACCAGGGCAAAGCCATCAACCTGGCCATCCCCACGCCCGAACATTATTTACCCTTGCTGTACAGCCTCGCCGCCAAAAACGAAAAAGATGACGTTTCGTTTTTTAATGATGTGGCTGTGGGTGGATCGTTTACGATGACTTCGGTTTTGATCGGGAAGGCGAAGTGATCAGCGTGATCGCAGATACATCTCAAACTCCCCCGCCACCGTTTTCACATACGCCATGCCCTCGGTATGTTCCAGCATGTAAGCAGGTAAACTTCCTATTCCATAACGCCCCGCTGCAATACCCGTTGTTATCGAAGCCAGCGAATCCACATCACCACCTATGTTAATGCTGTGCCGCAACGCTTCAAATGCACTGCGGCTGTGTTTGAGCACATACAATGCAGCAACAGCAGTATAAGTTGCGTTTGATGGTAAGCCATACAGCCCTTCAATAAAACCGGCTTTATCAAGCGGCTGTGGTCCGCACAAAATGACATAATCATTTTCCTGCAACGTATCCGGTGCGGGCAGTGCGTCGGCCAGCTGCAGCAAACGAATCGTTTCTTCATCCGAAATAAATCCGCTGCAATGTGTGAGCAGTTTTTCCGGTGCAATAGCCAGCACAAGCATTGCCTGGCTTGCACGTGCGATCAGAATACTTGAAGCAATGGCTTTCGGATGCGGATGTGTACACGTGGCGTTTACGGTTGCATATTGATCAATCAACGCTTCCGGCAGCAACCCGATGGGACTTGCGCGCATGGGTGGTGCATTGCCCGGGTATGTTTTGTTGCGCTGCATATCGCGTATTTCGGCAATGGTTTTTTCACCGCTGAAATACCAGCGCATGGCCCCGTGGCCGTTCCGTTTATAGCCTTTCTGCTGATAGCCAAGTTCGTATTCATCCACAAATGCATTGACGAGCAGTTCATCCGTAAACGGCTTGCCGCTGCATATTGCTTTGGTTACCGCAATCGTCATTTCCGCATCATCGGTATAATCCCAGTCGTGGTAATCAATCGTAAACAGTTTTTTGTCCGGTGTATTGATGTCGTTCCGCCGGTTGATGAATTTTGTAAAATCAACATGTGTGCGAATCCAGTTCCGATCCTGAAATTCAAGTCCTGCACCGTAGGCATCACCAACGGTAAGTCCGGTAAACAGGTTTTCAAGGGTTTGAAGCATAACTCATTTTTTAATAGAACAACAAACGAACACACAAACGGTTCGGCATGACGAAGATCATCAGGACGGGGGATAAATAAAATGCTGCGCAGTTTTTTTGCGAATAAAATGAGATAGCACCTTTATTTTTTTTAGATTTAGGCATCACAAGCAAATCAGCTGACACATAAACACCAATAAACAAGATGAAGACAAAACTACATTCTAAAATCAAACTGCTGGCTTTGGGTGCATTTGCGTTTACGCAGGGCATTGCACAAACCACATTCAGTTACACCGGTGGGGTGCAAACCTACACGGTTCCTCCGGGTGCATTTACGATTACCGTTGATGTGTATGGTGCACAGGGCGGATTTGGTTACAACGTTCCGCTTGTTACGCCCGGCCTTGGTGGCCGTGTACAGGCAACAGTAGCCGTTACACCGGGTGAAGTACTCAATATTTATGTAGGTGGCCAGGGTGGTCCCGGCGGAACTACCGTTGGTGGCACAGCTGGTTATAACGGCGGCGGCACAGGCGGCGGCTGGGCTGGCGGACGAAGCGGCGGCGGCGGCGGCGGTGCATCTGATATCCGCCAGGGCGGAACAGCACTGAGCAACCGCGTAGTTATTGGTTCAGGCGGCGGCGGAACAGGCGTAAACCATTCTTCCGGTGATGCCGGTGGAAACGGTGGCGGCCTTGTTGGATCAAACGGCCTCACCGGAACGTACCTCGGAGCCGGTGCAACACAAAGTGCCGGCGGTGCTCCAAACGGTGCACTGGGCCAGGGCGGTAACGCACCCGCAGGACAAACCGGCGGTGGCGGCGGCGGCGGCTACTACGGCGGCGGCTCATCGGCCTGGGAAGGCGGCGGCGGCGGAAGCAGCTATACCGCTACTGTTGGTGTAACTTCGGTTACGCACACTGCAGGTGCACGCCTCGGTAACGGACAAATTATTATTACACCTGTGATTTCCTTTTTTGCAACGGTGGTGCAATCAGCAACCATTCAGTGCTTCGGGCAATCTACCGCATCATTAACAGCAACACCTAACGGCGGAACTTCTCCTTACACCTATTCGTGGGCACCTTCGGGCGGAACCGCTGCAACGGCTTCAGGTCTTGCTGCAGGAACTTATACGGTAACCGTTACAGATGCAGCAATGCTTGTAACCACCCAATCGTTCACTGTTACACAGCCAACTGCTATTGCAACATCGGTTTCATCAACAAGCATTTCGTGCAACGGTGGAGCAAACGGAACTGCAACAGCAGTAACATCTGGCGGAACACCGGGCTTTACTTACACCTGGTCAAACGGTGGAGTAACCACAACAATCAACAACCTTGCTGCCGGTGTGTACACCTATACCGTTACCGATACGCAGGGATGTACTTCAACACAATCGGTTACAGTAACGCAGCCTGCCGCACTTGTTGCTTCTGCAACAGCGCAAACCAATATTTCGTGCAATGGCGGTACCAATGGCAGTGCAACTGTAACTGCATCAGGCGGCGTGGGTGGTTATACATACTCGTGGTCGCCAATGGGCGGAACTGCTGCAACAGCATCCGGTCTTGCTGCTTCTTCATATACCGTAACTGTTACGGATGCAAACATGTGTTCAACTACACAAACATTTACACTCACCGAGCCGCCGGTTCTCAGCGGCGTTGCATCTTCAACTGCAATCCTGTGTAACGGCGACTCTGCAGTAGTAACGCTGAACATCACCGGCGGCACATCGCCCTATACCGGAACCGGTCCTTATACCGTTGCAGCAGGCACACATACGTTTGTTGTTACTGACGCAAACGGTTGCACTGCTACGATAACCGAAACCATAACTGAACCTGCAACAATTTCCACTTCAGCTGCACAAACCAATGTGTCGTGTTTCGGCGGAGCAAACGGTATAATTGATCTTACTGTAACCGGTGGAACCGGTCCGTACACGTTTAACTGGAACAGCGGGCAGTTTACAACAGAAGACCTCACCGGTCTTCCGGCCGGATCGTATTCCGGAATTCTTACCGATGCAAACGGTTGCCAGGACAGCGGAACCATCGTGATATCGCAGCCGGCATTACTTGCCACAACAGTTACACCAACAGGTCCTACTACCTGCGGCGGAACAAACGGCAGTGTTGATCTTACCGTTACCGGCGGAACACCCGGATATACGTATATGTGGAGCAATTCTGCAACAACACAGGATCTCACTGGTGTCGGTACAGGCAATTACTCGTGTACAGTAACAGATGCAAACGGTTGTACTACCCAGCTCGGAACATCAGTTGCTGATCCGGCTGCACCAACTGTAACATTGTCACTTGCATTCAGCACGGTATGTGTTACGGATGGCGTTTATACACTCACCGGTGGTTCGCCCCTTAACGGCACATACTCGGGCCCGGGCGTAACCGGAACATCGTTTAATCCGACAACTGCAGGTACCGGATCACAAACGATCACGTATTCGTTTACTGATTCGCAAACCGGATGCATCGGAACACAGACTGATATTGTTGTTGTTAATGCCTGTGTTGGAATAAATGATGTGGCAGAAACAGATCAGAACTTCATCCTGTTCCCGAATCCGAACAACGGCACCTTTACACTGCAGCTGACCACAACCAAAATGGCGGATGTATTTATTTATGACGCCATCGGTCAGCTTGTAGCTGCAGATAAACTCAATCCGCAGGTGCAGCAGCAGCTCCGCATCGAAACAGCAGGTGTTTATATGATTACTGTTATTACTGCTGACGGCGTACGCAGCAGCCAGCGCGTGATAGTGAACAAATAACCAACACGCTGCAATTTTTAAGCACGGCTGTTTTCTCCGTTATCGGGAAAACAGCCGTTGTTTTTTTGCCGGGACTGGCTTTTAGATGAAAACCATTAAACAGGTTATTCGCTGCCGGCGATTCTGCAAAGTAATGGCCGTTCCTTTGGTCATTCTGATTTATTTTTTATAGATTTAGGCAGCATATACATACCATTGACCCAACACAAAAAACAAACACGATGAAGAGAAAACTATTTTCAAAATTCAAATTGCTTGCCTTGGGTGCGTTTGCGTTTACGCAGGGTACTGCACAGGTAACTTTCAACTACACGGGCGGGGTGCAAACCTACACCGTGCCTGCCGGTGCATTTACGGTTACCGTTGATGCGTATGGCGCACAGGGCGGCTTCGGTTATGCCGTTCCGGGTGTAGGTGCCGGCCAGGGTGGCCGCGTTCAGGCTACACTTGCAGTTACACCGGGCGAAGTACTCAACATTTACGTAGGCGGCCAGGGTGGTGCCGGCGGAACTACCGTTGGCGGCACAGCCGGTTACAACGGCGGCGGCACGGGCGGCGGCTGGTCGGGCGGACGCAGCGGCGGCGGTGGCGGTGGTGCATCGGATATCCGCCAGGGCGGCACAGCACTCAGCAACCGCGTTATTATTGCATCAGGCGGTGGCGGAACAGGTGTTAACTATTCCTCTGGAAACAGGGGCGGAGATGGCGGCGGCCTTACCGGTGCAAACGGTCTTACCGGAACATACCTCGGCGCAGGTGCTACCCAAAGCGCAGGTGGTGCGCCCAACGGAGCACTGGGCCAGGGCGGTAACGCGCCCGCAGGTCAAACCGGCGGCGGCGGCGGTGGCGGCTACTACGGTGGCGGCGCATCGGCCTGGGAAGGCGGCGGCGGCGGAAGCAGCTATACTGCAACCGTGGGCGTTACTTCTGTTGTTCACACTGCAGGTGCACGCCTCGGTAACGGACAAATTACTATTACGCCTGTTATCAGTTATACAGCCAGTGTTGCACAAAGCGCAACCATTCAGTGTTTCGGACAGTCGACGGCATCGTTAACGGCAACGCCCTCGGGCGGAACAGCTCCTTATACCTATTCCTGGGCGCCTTCAGGTGGAACAGCTGCAACAGCTTCCGGCCTCGCTGCCGGAACGTACACGGTAACTGTAACCGATGCTTTTTCACTTGTTGCCACACAAACATTTACCGTTACGCAACCAACTGCAATTTCGACTTCGGCGGTTTCACAAACCAATCTCCTTTGTAACGGCGCTTCAACCGGAGCAGCTACGGTAAGTGCTTCCGGCGGAACCGGTGGCTTTACTTATTCGTGGACACCATCCGGCGGAACTGCACCAACTGCTTCCGGCCTTTCAGCAGGCGTTTATACGGTTACAGTAACCGACGCGAACGGTTGTAATTCCACCCGTACATTTAATATTACACAACCCACCGCACTTGTTGCAAACGTAGCTTCGCAGACGAATATTTCGTGCAACGGCAACGCCAACGGTGCCGCTTCTGTAACTGTAACCGGTGGTACTACTTCTTACAGCTACAACTGGACACCCGGCAATCCGACCGGCGACGGCACAGCAAGTGTGAGCGGACTTACACCCGGCACATGGACCTGCACGGTTACCGATGGGAATTCATGTACAACCACACGCACATTCAACATCACACAACCGGCAGTACTGGCTGCAAGCGCTACGTCGCAGAGCAACAACCTGTGTAACGGAGGCAGCAGCGGTGCTGCATCGGTAACTGTAAGCGGTGGTACTACTTCTTACAGCTACAACTGGACACCCGGCAATCCAACCGGCGACGGCACAGCAAGTGTGAGCGGCCTCGCAGCCGGTTCATGGACGTGTACAGTAACCGATGCAAATTCGTGTACAACAACGCAAACGTTTAACATCACTGCACCTTCAGCAGTTGTTGCATCAGTATCTTCATCAACGCCGGTTTCCTGTTTCGGCGGTTCAAACGGAAGTGCAACGGTTTCGGCTTCGGGCGGAACGAGTGGTTATACTTACTCGTGGGCACCTTCGGGCGGAACTTCACCGACGGCCTCGGGCCTTACTGCCTGGGTTTATACCGTTACGATTACGGATGCAAACTCCTGCACCGGTACACAAACACTCAGCATCACTCAGCCAACGGCATTGGTTGCTGCTGCATCCGCACAAACCAACAATACCTGCAGCGGAAACAGCAACGGTACAGCCTCCGTTACAGTAAGCGGTGGCACATCATCCTACAGCTACAACTGGACACCGGGCAATCCAGCCGGTGACGGAACAGCAAGCGTAAGCGGACTCGCTTCCGGAACATGGACGTGTACCGTTACCGATGCAAACTCGTGTTCGACCACGCAGACATTTAATATCACCGCACCGTCAACACTTGTTGCATCTGCTTCATCGCAAACCAACATTTCCTGTAACGGCGGCTCGAACGGCAGTGCAACAGTAACTGCATCGGGCGGAACAAGCGGGTACTCGTATTCGTGGGCTCCTTCGGGCGGAACTGCTGCAACAGCCAGCGGACTTGCCCCGGCAACATACACGGTAACTGTAACCGATGCAAACAACTGTACGGCTACACAAACATTTAATATCACACAGCCGTCGGCACTGGTTGCCACAGCAGTTGCACAAACCAACGTTTCGTGTAACGGCGGTTCAAACGGCAGTGCAACCGTAACTGCTTCGGGTGGAACAAGCGGGTACTCGTACTCGTGGGCACCTTCGGGCGGAACATCTATTGTTGCCAGCGGACTTGCTGCGGCTGTTTATACCGTTACTGTAACGGATGCAAACAACTGTACAACCACACAAACGTTCAATATCACTGCACCGACTGCACTTGTTGCATCAGCGACATCGCAGACCAACATTTCATGTAACGGCGGCTCGAACGGCAGCGCAACAGTAACTGCATCGGGCGGAACCAGCGGATACAGCTATGCATGGTCGCCTTCGGGCGGAACAGCAGCAACAGCTACCGGCCTGGGTGCAATGACGTACACTGTAACCGTAACCGATGCAAATTTCTGTTCGACCACACAAACGTTTAACATCACGCAGCCCGCAGCGCTTGCAGTAACTGCATCGCCTGCTGATCCGACATCGTGCGGCAGTTCAACCGGCAGTATTGATGTTACTGTTTCGGGTGGAACTTCCGGTTACACCTACCTGTGGAGCAATGCAGCAACAACAGAAGATCTTTCAGGCGTTGCAGCCGGTTCGTACACCTGCACCGTAACTGATGCAAACGGTTGTACCTCACAGGTTACTTCAGCGCTTTCCGATCCGGGTGCACCGGTGGTGACATTTACACTTGCCATGGACACCGTTTGCATGAATGGACCGGCCATGACACTCACCGGCGGATCGCCTTCGGGCGGAACGTATTCCGGTGCGGGTGTAAGCGGCGGCGTATTTACACCAGCTGCCGCAGGAAGCGGTTTGCATACCATCACGTACCAATACACTGATTCGGTAACCGGATGTTCGGCAACCAGCACAGCAAACATCCAGGTGGAAATCTGCCTGGGCGTAAATGCAGATGCAACAGCTAATGCAACGTTCTCGCTTTTCCCGAACCCGAACAATGGTACATTTACCATGCAGCTGAAAGGAAACAAAATGGCAGACGTATATATTTATGACGCCATCGGTCAGCTTGTTGCAGCGGATAAACTCAACCCGCAGGTGCAGCAGCAGATCAACATCGATACTGCAGGGGTGTATATGATTACTGTTATTACTGCTGACGGTTCACGCAGCAGCCAGCGCGTTGTTGTGAGTAAATAGGCCGCGTAATAAATTAAAAGCGACTGTTTCCGCACAGGAGACAGTCGCTTTTTTTATGGGTTGAAAAATCCGGAATCAGTAGAACAGTTATGATTGCGGTTTAATGCAATGCGAAACCCTAAAGTCCAAAATCAAACGTTAAACCAACCGAAAACCGCACGCCTTTGAAATCTGTATCCACATAATTGCCGAGATATAATTCAGGCGAGTTTGCAAACACATCGTAATCGGTACCGACACTGCTTGTAAACGGATTGGCAGTACGTTTTTCTTCATCAACAAGATTAGTGGTTATCACATTGGCAATGTATTCAAGGCCGAGCAGCAGTTTTATCTTTTCAGAACCAATTGCTGCACGGGCTCCGAGATTGAATTTCAGACTTCCTTCGCTGTAATTGCCGGTGAGCATTTCCCCTGTAAAATTATTCGACCCCGGTGTATAAGCAGACACAAGCCGGTTTTTACCAAGCGTAGCTCCCAAAAAAGGATACAGATAAAAATTATCATCCATATCCATTGGTGTATATCCAAAAATAAACCGGAAGCCTCCGTCTGACAACTTAAATTCACGAACAGCCCCGTCGTTAAACGTTGCACTTGTTTTGCTCCTCACTTTGTTATACTCGATTCCGAACAGCAGGCCTTCTTCTGATGCTACATTCCAGCCCAGTCCCCAGCCAATTCCCATCGGCTTCGGCTTCAGATCTTCCGTCAGGTCGGATGACATAAACGCATTGTATTCGCCTGCAAATGTTTGAAATGATTCCGAATTAATCGCCTGGAAATTGGTGTTGAAAAACAACGAAGACGATTGCGCATGGCCGGAAAAAGAGAGCAGAACCAGCAGCGAAACAAATGAAACACGAATGGCGGGACGGGATAAAATCATAAAATGGATTTTTTGAAATGCGTTTGTTTCCAATTTTACGAATGTACGAATTCCTAAGTATGTGTCTGGCTGCAAAATCGCGTCTGTACAGCGATTACGGGTTTTACCGTATGAAACGGAAGGAGGGAAATAATCAATGCGTTGCAAACACCGGCTATCGCCGGCATGGAAAAGATAAGATTGGGATTACGCGGTTTCACCGCATGATCCCGGAAGGGGGATACAAGCATTTTCATGTTT
The DNA here is from genome assembly GCA_943372645.1 of Chitinophaga pinensis. GTDB lineage: Bacteria > Bacteroidota > Bacteroidia > Palsa-965 > Palsa-965 > VBWE01. The sequence continues at coordinate 20,877 of CALRZN010000030.1, forward strand.
TACGCGTTTGAACTTTTCTCCGGTCAGGCGAAAAAGAAAATATTTTCGCCCGCCCTGCGAAAAATTCAAACACCGGTTTCACCGGCATGAAAATGCTTGTGGGAAAGGTGGGATTCGAACCCACTATGCCCGAAGGCTTTCGATTTACAGTCGAACGCGACACTCCAACGTCAGCCGCCTTCCCATTAAAATATTTCCAGGATGCAGGGCGCAGAAGCGTTTGCATTCTGCCGGCTTTGCCTGCATCCTGATCTGCCTGCAGCGCGGGCGGGTAACCCTCGCGGCTGCCCGCTTTGCGGAGAAAGAGGGACTCGAACCCCCACGGGTTTTACCCCAGCTGTTTTCAAGACAGGTGCCTTACCAATTAGGCTACTTCTCCGTTTGGTCCACCTGGCAGGTCCCGAAAGCTTTCGGGGCGAACCTGCAATCCGCGGGGTTTAAGGCCGCAGTCGCTTCCAATTGGAACCTGCCTGCCGACGCGCAGACTGTGCATTGGCAGGCAGGCTTACAGGTGGATACTAAAAGAACGATAACAATGTCCGCCCGACAGGATTCGAACCTGCAATCCGCGGGGTTTAAGGCCGCAGTCGCTACCATTTGGACTTACAGGCGGAGAATTAAAAAAACAATCCGCCGTCCACCTGGCAGGTCCCGAAAGCTTTCGGGACGAACCTGCAATCCGCGGGGTTTGAGTCCGCAGTCGCTACCGATTGGACTTACAGGTGGATAATTAAAAGAACGATAAAATGTCCGCCAGATGCGTCCCGAAAGCTTTCGGGACGAACGCACAACACCCGGTTACTGTACCAGAGCCTCTACCAATTGGGTCTTAACTAGCGGATAATAAAAGAACGCTACTACTATACTTGTCCACCCGGCAGGAGTCGAACCTGCACTGCACGGCTTCTCGAACCGTAGTCTCTGCCAATTGGAACTTACGGGTGGATAATAAAGCGGAAGAAACAGGAATCGAACCTGTGCAGGTGTTACCCTGACGTGCGTTTAGCACACGCATACCTTACCGCTCGGTCATTCTTCCGTATGCCTGCCAGCTATTGTCTGCACATCTGCAGGCAGGCTTACAGATGGGAACTAAAAGAACGATACAATGTCCGCCTGACAGGATTCGAACCTGTACTACCTGGTTTCTGAGACCAGAGCCACTGCCAATTGGGACTTTACAGGCGGATAAAAAATAAAGAACAGAATCACTACACACTCCAATCCGTAACGACAAAGCACGGCCCGGTGCAATACGAAATTGTATTGCAGGTTATTTAATCTTCCCAAAACGGGAAGTTATTTAAACACATTTTTCACACCGATCCGGGGCCCGGATATCCAGGGGGCAAATCAAAAAATCAGGCTGAAATGGAAAGGGGTATAAAAGCAGAAAACCCCTCAAACGCTTGGTTTGAGGGGTTTTCAGAAGTATATTAATACTATCGTGAAGACACACCGTCATTCTCCAAGCGGGTACTTAGGCTGCTTAGCGAATAACTGGATAAATATGTCTTTGTTGTTTTCATGTGGCAAATATAGAACACTTTTGTAATACAAGTCAAGTATTTAACGAAAAAAAATGCAAAAAGTTTCGGATGCATTTTTTCGTGCGAAAAATGCAAACCAAAAAGCGCGTTAAAAAAACGGTTGTGTTTAACTGGTAACGAGGCTCAGCAGCGACTTAAACAGGAACAGGCCATCGGTGTTGCTGAGTGAGTTGTCTGCGGCGCGTTCCGGGTGCGGCATCATGCCGAATACATTTTTGCCTGCGTTACATACACCGGCAATGTTTTCAATGGCGCCGTTCGGATTCGATTCCGGGGTGATGTTGCCGTTTTCGTCGCAATAACGGAACAGGATCTGCCCGTTTGCATTCAGCTGTTTCAGTGTATCGGCATCCGCAAAATAATTGCCTTCACCATGTGCGATCGGAATTTTAAGTGCGCGGTCCATCGGAACAGCTGACGTAATAAGTGTGTCTGAAGTCTGCGCTTTGATGTGCACATTGCGGCAGATGAACTTGCGTTCGGTGTTGTGCATCAGCGCGCCGGGAACAAGGCCGGCTTCACAGAGAATCTGGAAACCATTGCACACACCAAATACATATCCGCCTTTTGCCGCAAATTCCATAACCGATTCCATGATGGGCGAAAAACGGGCAATGGCGCCGGAACGGAGGTAGTCGCCGAAGGAAAACCCGCCGGGCAGCACTACAAAGTCGCACCCTTTCAGGTCATGGTCTTTGTGCCACAATTCAACTACTTCCTGCTTCATAATGTTGCGAAGCACATAGATCATGTCCTGATCACAGTTCGATCCCGGGAAAACGATAACGCCAAACTTCATGGTGATGGATTTTTTACGCCGCAAAGATACGGAAAAACGGAAACGTTTCCGGGCTGTTGATCACTTGTTGATTAATGGCCAGTACGCCACGGCAATACCGGCCAGCAGCAGTGTGAAAATGATTTCGGCAAGCCAGATGCGGCGTGCAAGCAGGAAGTAATTGGAAATAAAAAGTGAAAAAGGCGCCACCACAAAAAAGAATCCGGAAACCCCGAAATCCTGCGCCGGAAGCGTGGCCGTAACGGCAAACAGCAGCAGCCACAGCATCGCCGAAACCCCTTTGCGCGTTTTAAGCGTGGCTGCTCCCGCCCCCGCCACAAAACGGAAGGCCGCGGTAAGCAGCAGCAGACTGATTACACCGGTAAGCAGGTAAGCCGTTACCGGCAGTGCAAGGAAAAAGTCGCGGCTGCGGATCGGACTGATGATGAACTGATCCCATAAAATGAACGGCCGGTCGGTGAGGTACAGCCACGATTCCATGTAAAGGTAGGGGAGCGCCAGGCCGAGCAGCAGGATGATCCATTCGCGCCAGATAAACGGACGGAAAATGACAAGACACACCAGCATGGCCGGGGCAAATACAAGGGCCGGAAAATAAAACAGCGACGCCAGCGACACCAGCAGCCCGGCATAAAACACGTTGCTGTAGGCTGTGTCCTTGCGGTACGTATCATACATCAGGTAAAGCGCCGGCAGCAGAAACGTATTGGCCACCAGGCCCGGATGCAGGCGCAGCAGGCCCGGGGTGCAGGAACCCAGCACCACAAAAAACAGGGCCGGCAGGTACGACCGTTTGGTGAGCACCTGGTGCGCCTGGATAAAATAATTGAGTCCGGCCGCCTGCAGCAGCAGGAGCAGAAAGGCCACCGCGCGCGACGCCACCGGCGACTGTTCGCCGAAGGGTACGAGGAGTGCATAAAACGGCATGTGAACCTGCGGACGCGGGGTGTACTCAAACAGGAACGCCGGCGACCAGAGACCCGCCGCCAGCAGGGCGATGGCCAGTATAGCTAGCGGCGAATGGGTGCGGGAAGCGCGTATAAACACAGTCCTGTTTTTTGCAAAGGTATGGATTGCGAATGTGAATATAATTTGTAATTTTGAGCCGCATTCAAAAAAACACAAGTTATTATGGAAACATACGACGGGTTCTGGTATTCGGTAGGTGATGCTTTTTACACCTACTTCCGCGGCATGGAATGGGCAAACGACACCATCCTGATCAACAAGCTGCTTATCGTAGTTGGTTTTGTGGCATTCGCAGCATGGATGAGAATGCAGATCAACTACAACAAAAAAGCACTCAAAGAAAACACGCTCATTTAGTTTATAAAGGCGGTTTATCGTTATAAAGCTGTTTCCTTCCGGGAGCGGCTTTTCTTTTGTCTCCCGGTGAACAGCAAACCGGCCGACCGCCCCGATAACCATTCACCTTTTTGCTGCCGCAGCCATGGCAAAACGCAAGCTTGAACATTTTGCAGAAATGAAAACCTTTGCCAATACCTTCGAGTTTGGCTTTTACGAGGTGGAGCAGGGGCATCCGATGCGCGGCAAATGGCATGCTGATTTTTTTAAAAACAACAATCCTGTTGTACTGGAACTCGGCTGCGGAAAAGGCGAATACACCGTAGGGCTTGCGCGGCGTTACCCCGATAAAAATTTCATCGGTATTGATATCAAAGGCGCACGCATGTGGTACGGTGCAAAAGATGCAACCGTAAACAACCTGCATAACGTTGCGTTTCTCCGCACCCGCATTGATTTTATTGAACGCTGTTTTGCACCTGGTGAAGTGGACGAAATATGGGCCACGTTTTCCGATCCGCAACCGCATAAGCCCCGCAAACGGCTCTCTTCAGCCCTGTTTCTCAGCCGTTACAAAAACATCATCAAACCGGGCGGCATTTTACATGTGAAAACAGACAGTGTGCTGTTATACGAATCCACCCTCGCAACCGCCGCCGCCGAAAACCAGCAGGTGCTCATGCACAGCGCCGATGTGTATGGCGATAAAGAAAAACTCGATCCGCTGCTTACTGAAATTCAGACCACCTACGAAAAACGTTTCCTGGCCGAAGGGAAAAAGATTACGTATGTGACAATGTGCCTGCGCTGAAAAACGATCCTGTAAATCAAAAATCCTGGAATTAGTTGGCAATTTGCAATTTGGCAGTTTGCAGTTTTGCTTTTCGTAAAATAACAAAATCGTTTTCCTCGAAAAAATCAGTTTGCGTGAAGCAAGAAGTAGGATCATTCTCCTTGAAAAACAAATCAGACTGCAAACTGCAAATTGCAAACTGGTGCAGGAACTATTTTATAAAAAACAAAAGTTTGTTACAGCACTATTTTACACGATCGTCCGTTCTCCCGATCTTCGGCAGTGCCCATTTGTATTTCACGGCCAGCACGCGTATCACAATAATAACACTCATGCTGATTAATCCCGCGGCCTGCACGTGTAAACCGGCTTTCACAAGTAAAAGATAAATTGCTGCACCGGCGAGGCAGGCGGTGGCGTAAATTTCTTTCCTGAAAATAAGCGGTATTTCATTCAGCAGCACATCGCGGATAACGCCCCCGAAAATGGCCGAGAACATGCCCATGATGCAGGCTGCAATCGGGTTCACATCCAGCGCCAGCGATTTCTGCAGCCCGATGATGGTGTAGAGTCCGATGCCAACCGTATCGAACAGGAACAGCGTGCGGCGCAAACCCCCGAGTCCTTTTTCAAAAACAACGGCAAGCAATACACCGATACCGATTGCCACCAGGTAGTTCGCATCACTGATCCATGCCAGCGGATGCACCCCGAGCATGATGTCGCGCAGGCTGCCTCCCCCGATTGCTGTTATAAACGCAATAAACGTTACGCCGAAAAAATCGCGGTGAATATTCCGGTCCGACGCAGCCAGCGCGCCCGAAATGGCGAACATCATCACGGCAAATAAATCGGCCCAGTAGGGAATGTTGATCACGTTGCCGCAAAGTTATTGTTTTATCAGCCGCGTGCGGAATATCCGCCCGTCGCTGCTGCTGATGCGCACCACGTACACACCTGCATCCACGCTGCGCAGATCGAGCGGCATGCGGCTGCCCCGGAACTGCTGCGATTGCACGGTTTGCCCGCGCACATCAAAAACGGTAACGGAATAGGTGCTGGCTTCTGCAAACTGCAGTTCAAAATGTCCGGCCGACGGATTCGGTGAAACCGTAACTGCCGCAGCTGCCCCGTATTCGGGAAGCCCGGTGAACAGGGGTACAATAACCGTATCGTGAATGGTATCACTGAGGCAGTTGTTGTACGCGACAAACGTAAACGGGTACGTTCCCGGACCCGTATACGTATAAGTAAAGTTCGGTTGTGTAATTACACCGCTTGCATCAACCTGCCAGCCCGTGCTGTTGGTGGACGCATTGTTAAACGTAACGGTAAGTCCGTTGCCGGCCACAGTGTATGCCGGATGCGGATGATACACTTCGGTGTTCCACACAGCCATGCTGTCGAGCACAATGGCGCTGGCTTTCGTCTGAAGCAATACGGCTTCGGCCTGCGGCAGCCCGCCGTAATAGGCACCGGCAACCGGTTTCCGGAACAGTGAACTGTAAAACGTACAAGCCGTAAGATACGAGCCATGTGGCGAAGGATGACTTTCGTCGGGCGAGTATAAATCGAATGCCGGGTTGGTTGCAATCACATCACGCCAGGCGAGCCCTGCCGGTGAAACCATTGCGCCGTTAACCGCGGCCATGCCGATGTACCTGCGGCGAAGTTCGCCCTGCATACCGGCGTAGGTACACACCGGCGGATACGCCACACAGTTGGAGGCATCGCCGTTTTTGCGGCCCCAGGTCATCATAAAAACCGTTTGGGTGCAACTGTCGTTATCATGCACCATGCTGTCGAGCTTGTGTGCGTAAGGCATCACATTGGCGGCAACGTAAGCGGTATCAAACGAAGGTTCCTGGCTTTGTGCCTGGATGATAACATAATCCCAGGGCTGGGAATAAATTTTCGAGATGGTAGTTGCATCCTGGCTGTGCATCTGCAGCGTATAGCCGCCAAGGGTATTGGAATCATACACAATGCTGTCGCCATTGGCCAGTGCCAGGTTCTGGAAAACCTGCGGCAGGTTGTTCGTGTAAATGTAACTGTTGCCGATAAAAAGCACTTTTTTCGATTGTGCGTGCAGGCCGAATGCAGCCGCAAGCAACAGGAGGGTAGCTGTTTTTTTCATGTAGTTGTGTTTTGCCAGGGTAAAATTAGTGTAAAAAAGCACCTGCAGCCGGCGATAAAGCGGGATAAATAATGATTCCGGGCGGTGCCTGGCGGAATGGCACCGGAATCCCCCGTTTGTTCAGTGCTTTTCCGATGTTAACATAAACTTAATATTGGAGTAACGCTGCACTAAACCGATACTGCCATTTTTGCCATGTAAAAATTAGGTAACGGTAAAGTAATCAAAATCTAAACAAATCAAAATGTTCTTAACACGGATTTTCGCACTTGCATCCCTTGCAACCCTGACAGGCTTAAGTTTGCAGGCGCAATCAGTACAGCCTTTCACATCAGGCAATAACTCACCCTATGCTATGGAAGAGTTAATACCAGGTAAAGAACTGGTACTCGATTCGGTGCAAAAAGAAGAAAAGAAAAAACATTGGTACGAAGTAATCAGCCTGCGCGGCTACACGCAGATCCGCTACAACCGTCTGCTCGAAACCAATCCGAAACTGAAATGCGACCAGTGCGATAAATCGTGGGGCGATAACAGCGGCTTCTTTATCCGTCGTGCCCGCCTTATTTTCAGCGGCAATATCGGCGACCACCTGTACATTTATATCCAGCCCGACCTGGCTTCTTCGGCATCGTCCACAAACCTGCATTTTGCACAGCTGCGTGATGCGTATTTTGATTATTCCATTGACAAAAACAAAGAATTCCGTATTCGTTTCGGGCAAAGCAAAGTGCCTTATGGATTCGAAAACCTGCAGTCGAGCCAGAACCGTTTGCCCCTCGACCGTAACGATGCAATGAACAGTGCTGTTCCGAATGAGCGCGACCTGGGTGCGTTTTTCTATTATGCACCGAAAAAAATCCGTGACCGTTTTAAATCACTTGTTGATGATGGCCTGAAAGGTTCGGGTGATTATGGTGTTTTTGCATTCGGTGTATTTAACGGTCAGACCGCAAACAAACCGGAGCTGAACAACAACCTGCACATGGTAGCGCGTTTAAGTTACCCGTTCCAGATCGGCAGCCAGATTATCGAGCCCGGCATCCAGGCGTATACCGGCCAGTTTACAATTGCCAAAGACCAGCTGACTTCCGGAACGAAGACCAATAAAACATTAACATACGATGATAAACGTGCTGCGGCATCACTTATCCTGATCCCGAAACCGATCGGTATTCTTGCGGAATACAACGTTGGCAAAACACCCGCCTTTTCAGCGGTAAACGACTCCATTATTACGGATGATCTGAATGGCGGTGCAATCACTGTATCGTACCTCCACCGTTTTAAAAACAAAATGGTTGTAGTTCCTTTTGGCCGTGCCCAGTATTTTAATGGTGCGAAAAAAGCAGAAACCGATGCGCGCCGCTACGTAGTTCGTGAATACGAGCTGGGGGTGGAATACCAGATTTTCAAATACATGGAACTTACCGCCATGTACACCATGTCAGAACGTACTACAGTTGATAAAGCTGCCGGCCAGAATGCCCAGAAAGGCAACCTGCTCCGCCTGCAGATGCAGTTCAATTTTTAACACATCGGTAAACTGCGGACCTGTCGCGTTAATATTGAAGTAACATTGGAGTGCGACTTTTGTGCCTGTAAAAAGATAAATAAGAAAACATGAAAAATATTGCATCAATTCTGCTCGTTCCGGCACTGGCTTTAATGGCTTCGTGCGGCGGCAAAACCGGAGAAGCCGGCAAAGGCGATTCAGCCACATCAAAATTATCGGGAACGGTTTCCGTTGACGGATCAAGCACCGTTTACCCGATTACAGAAGCTGTGGCAGAAGACTTCAGCGGCGAAAACAAAGAAGTTAAAGTAGCGGTAGCCGAATCAGGAACCGGTGGCGGTTTCAAAAAATTCGGTCGCGGCGAAATTGATATCAACGACGCATCACGCCCGATTAAACCGACCGAAGACAGCCTCTGCAAAGCCAACAGCATTGGCTACCAGGAACTGCTGGTTGCATTCGACGGACTTGCGGTAGTGGTAAACCCGCAAAACGACTGGTGTAAAGACATGACTGTTGCCGAACTCAAAATGCTGTGGGAACCTGCTGCACAAGGCAAAATCATGAAATGGAGCCAGGTACGCAAAGGCTGGCCCGACCAGGAGATTCACCTCTTCGGTGCAGGTTCGCAGAGCGGTACGTTTGATTACTTTACCGAAGTAATCTGCGGAAAAGCAAAAGCAAGTCGCGGTGATTATACCGCCAGCGAAGACGACAACGTGCTGGTGCAGGGCATCAAAGGCGATAAAAACGCACTCGGCTTTTTCGGGATGGCCTATTACGAAGCCAACCAGGCCGATCTGCACCTCGTGGGCATCGACAACGGTAACGGCGCAGTAAAACCGTCCATCGAAACCGTAAAAAACAAAACCTACACCCCGCTCAGCCGCCCGCTCTTTATATATGTGAGCAGCAAAGCCGCTGTACGCCCTGAAGTGCAGGCTTTTGTAAACTATTACCTTGATAATACCGCGGAGCTTTCAAAAGAAGTGGGTTATGTGCCGATGACTGCCGAAGAAATTGCATCCGAAAAGGGAAAATTTGACACTTTTGTTAAGTCGCTTGCACCACAAAAATAACATTCGCATAAATTTACAGTGTTTTGGTTTAACCACCTTAGCGCCCGCTGCCGATGCAGCTGTGCTAAGGTGGTTCTTTATCTCCTATAAACGTGCGTAAAAAGGAAAAAGTAATTGAAATAATTCTGGCTGCTGCGGCAGGCATTACCATCCTGACCACCATCGGGATCATCTGGGTACTGCTTTCCGAATCCGTCGGTTTTTTCTCGCACGTATCGGTCTGGGACTTTTTAACCGATACGCAATGGACCCCGCTTTTTGCGGATAAACATTACGGCATCATGCCCCTGTTTTCGGGTACGCTGCTCACCACGCTCATTGCCATTGCGCTTGCATTACCGGTTGGTCTTACTGTTGCGGTTTACCTCAGCGAATATGCGCCGCGTTCATTCCGTGCGGTTATTAAACCACTGCTCGAAATTCTTGCAGCTATTCCTACCGTGGTTTACGGTTACTTCGCACTTACCGTTGTTACACCGTTCCTGCAGAAAATTTATCCCGACCTGGCCGGTTTTAACGCGCTGTCAGCCGGCATCGTAATGGGCATCATGATTATTCCGCTCATTTCATCCATGAGTGAAGATGCACTGTATGCAGTTCCCAAATCACTGCGCGAAGCTTCGTACGGCATGGGCGCCACGCGTTTCCAGACCGCGTTCAAAGTACTTGTGCCTTCGGCTTCATCGGGCATTATCGTTTCTGTTATTCTTGCCATATCACGCGCCGTGGGCGAAACCATGATTGTGGCCATCGCTGCCGGACAGCAGCCCCGCCTCACCTTCGACCCCACCGTGCCGATTGAAACAATAACAACTTACATTGTACAGGTAAGTATGGGCGATGTGGCCCGCGGTACACCGGAATACCAGACCATTTTCGCTGCAGGACTCACACTTTTTGTGTTTACACTTATATTGAACAACATCAGTATCCGCATCAAACGCCGTTTCCAGCAGAAATATGAATAGCGCAACCAAAAACAGGATCATTGACCGGGCCTTCAAATGGTTCGGTATAGCCTGCACCTTATTCGGGCTGGTGATGCTGGGCATTTTCCTGGCAGATATTGTTGGCGAAGGCATCGGCCGCATCGACTGGGATTTTTTATCGGACGGTCCGTCACGCAAAGCAGAAAAAGCAGGCATACTTCCGGCACTGGCAGGAACGCTTTGGGTACTCGGCCTCACCGCCATCATCGCTATTCCGCTGGGCATTTCCGCAGGCATTTACCTGGAAGAGTACGGCAAAAAGAACCGCCTTGCATCCATCATCGAAGTGAACATCGCCAACCTGGCAGGTGTACCTTCCATCATTTACGGCTTACTCGGACTCGAAATATTCGGGCGCATCATGGGCATGGGCGGAAGCCTGCTGGCGGGAAGCAGCACACTGGCGCTGCTCATCCTGCCAATCATTATTGTGGCCACCCGCGAAGCCATCAAGGCCGTGCCGCGCACCATACGTGAAGCCTCGTTCGGACTGGGCGCCAGCAAATGGCAGACCATTCGCATGCAGGTACTGCCGGCCGCATCAGGCGGTATTGTTACCGGTGTTATTCTTGCGCTTTCGCGCGCCATCGGCGAAACCGCACCGCTGATTGTTGTGGGCGCACTTGCATTTATTGATTCGGTACCGACATCGCCCGGCGATGATTTTACGGTACTCCCGATACAGATATTCAACTGGGTTTCACGCCCGCAGAAAGCGTTCCTGGTAAATGCGGCAGCAGGTATTGTTGTGCTGCTTGCGGTTACCTTTGTGATGAACGGCATAGCGCTTTACCTCCGCCAGCGCTGGCAGAAAAAAGTAAAATGGTAATACTCCGCAGCACATGGAATATAAACTGAAAGCAAAAAAGGTAGATGTTTTTTATGGTGAAAATCACGTCATCAAAGGTGTGAACATGGATGTGCTGCCCAATACGGTAACTGCGTTCATCGGCCCTTCGGGATGCGGCAAATCAACATTCCTGCGCCTGCTCAACCGTATGAATGATTACATTGACGGGTTCCGCAAAGACGGCGAAATACTTATTGACGGGCAGGATATTTACGACCGCAAAGTGCGCGTGGAAGAACTGCGCAAAAAAGTAGGCATGGTTTTCCAGAAACCAAACCCGTTTCCGAAAACCATTTACGAAAACGTGGTGTATGGCTTGCGCATCCAGGGCATCAATAACAAAACAGTACTCGACCAGACCGTAGAAGATTCACTGAAATCGGCCGCGCTTTGGGATGAAGTAAAAGACAACCTGAAAAAATCGGCACTCGCACTTTCGGGCGGACAGCAGCAGCGCCTCTGCATCGCACGCGCCCTGGCCACGCAGCCTTCGGTGGTGCTGATGGATGAGCCGGCCTCGGCCCTCGATCCGATTTCGACCGCGAAAGTGGAAGAACTGATTTACAGCCTGAAAGAAAAGTACACCATCATCATTGTTACGCATAACATGCAGCAGGCCGGCCGCGTGAGCGACAACACGGCGTTCTTTTACATGGGCGAACTGGTGGAATACGGCTCCACAAAAGATATCTTTACCAATCCGCAGAACCAGCGGACGCAGAATTACATCACCGGCCGTTTTGGTTAGACCCGGTTTAAAAACACATTTGTATGTCACACCTCAACGCAGAGATACACCGCCTCAAGGAAGAACTCATTGAAATGCAACGCCATGTTCGCATGCAGGTGAGCAAGTGCCGCAACGCGATCTTTCAGTTTGATACCGATCTCGCGCGCGAAGTCATTGCCAATGAAAAATACATCAATGCACTTGAGCTGAAAATTGACCGCGACTGTGAAAACATGCTGGCGCTTTTTAACCCGGTGGCCATTGACCTGCGCTTTATCCTGGCAGCACTCAAAATAAATACGAACCTCGAACGCACCAGCGACAACGCCGAAGGCATTGCCCGTTACATTCTCGATCTCGATCGCCCGTTAGATCCCGAACTGCTCAAACTATTTGAAGTGGAGCAGATGTATGAAACCACGCTTTCGATGATTGATGATGCAACACAGGCATTCATCCAGGAAGATACAGCCCTTGCACGCAAAGTGTTTCAGAAAGACGATGTGCTCGACAGCATCAACCGGCGCGCCACACAAACGGCACTCCGCCTCATCCGCGAACAGCACCCCGATCACCTGCATTTCCTCAACCTGCTTTCCATCGTCCGCAAAACGGAACGCATCGGTGATCAGACCAAAAACGTGGCCGAAGAAATTATTTTCTTCATCGAAGCCAAGGTGCTGAAGCACGGCGAGAAAAACTAAACACATTTACACCTCTTTTTTTATGCCGTTCCGGGATGTTCCGGAGCGGCATAACTCATTTATATACAGCCGCTTGTCAATGTTAATAATTTCTTAACATTGAACGACTGTTTAGTTTATTGCCGTTCGGCCGTGGCGGTTTACATTTGCGTTCAGTTAACATAACATTCATTTAATCTTACTCGCATGGGCTTCCTTTCGTTCCTTACGCCAAAAGACAAAAAGTTTTTACCGCTTTTCGAAAAAGCAACCGAAAACCTGGTGAAAACGTCTGAAACGCTAGTTAAACTCACCACCACTGCATCTGCTGAAGAACGGAAGCAATACATCCGTGATATTGAACACCTGGAACACTCCGGCGACAACATCACGCACATGATTTATAATGAACTCGGGCAGAACTTCATTACCCCGTTTGACCGGGAAGATATTCATGCACTGGCCAGCGCGGTGGATGATGTAATTGATTTCATGCACGGCTCAGCCAAACGGATTGACCTCTATAAAATCGAAAACATGGGTGAAACGATCCCTGCACTTGCACGTTGCATTCATGACGGCGCAGTGGAACTGCACGACGCCATCCGTAACCTGCACGGCATGAAAGACGTGGATGCGGTAAAAGAAGCCTGTGTAAAAATCAACAGCCTGGAAAACGAGGCAGATGACCTGTTCAACCGTGGCATTGCAGATCTGTTCAATAATGAAAAAGATGCAATCGTAATTATCAAATACAAAGAAATCCTTTCGGCACTCGAAACAGCTACGGATAAATGTGAAGATGCAGCCAATGTAATCCAGGGAATTGTTGTAAAACAGTCCTGATCATATTTCGTTTCACTTCAACTTATCCTGACAGGACATGACACTGCTCATTATCGTAATTGCACTGGCACTCATTTTCGATTTTATCAATGGGTTTCACGATGCAGCAAATTCCATCGCCACGGTTGTTTCAACCAAGGTGCTTACGCCGTTCCAGGCTGTACTCTGGGCAGCGCTGTTTAACTTCGCCGCTATTTTTATTTTCAAAGACCACGGTGTTGCAAACACGGTAGCCAAAACGGTAAAAGAAGACTACATTACACTTGCTGTAATTATGTCCGGGCTTATTGCCGCTATTTTCTGGAACCTGCTCACCTGGTGGTACGGCATTCCGTCCAGCTCATCGCACACACTCATCGGTGGTTTTGCGGGCGCAGCCATTGCACACGCGGGTTTTTCGGCCATCGAGCCGGAACCGGTACTCAAAACCATGAGCTTTATTTTTCTCGCTCCGTTTGTAGGTATGCTTATGGCTATCCTTATGTCGGCGTGGCTGGTTGGCTCATTTAAAAAGGGATTGCAACCCAAACTTATTTCGTGTCTTGTTATTGCCGGTGTAATCTTTACCATTTACACGCAGCTGCAGTTGCACCCGGAACTATCGAAAGTAAAAACTGAAACCAAAGAGACTGAAATCGCAGGTATAAAACAGAAAGCGCAAACGGTTCCTGTTTATGATGCTTCGGAAGAAACCATAAAAAAAGACTGGACCGCAATCGAAACGGCATTCAACAGTAACCCGGCTTCCAACCCGAAAGCAGCGAAACTCGATTCGATGCTCCGGTCAGTAAATGCGCCTCTCCCGCTGAAAATCGTTTCGAAAATAAAAAGCGAACGTGCTGACAAAACCAAGCTTTCGGTTATTCTCGTAAACGATTCTGCTACTATCACCGGGCAGAACAAAGCGATAGATTCTGTAATGGCAGTAGCGCTCGACAAGTTTGCGAAGTCCACAACCAGTGCTGCCCCGGTTCATATCGGGAAGGTGCTGATTTCGAAAGATAATTTCAAATGGGAGCTCATGGGTTTCATCCTGCTCTCCATCGCGGTATTTTCGCTGTGGCTCAGCAGCCTCAATGCGTCCCGCGCCACCAAATGGTTTAAACGCATGCAGCTGCTTTCATCGGCCGCATTCAGTATCGGCCACGGCGGTAACGATGCGCAGAAAGTGATGGGGATTATTTCGGTGGCACTTATTGCTAACGGCAATATCGGCAGCTTCAGCGAAATGCCCGCCTGGGTACCGCTGGCCTGTTATACGGCCATCGGACTTGGTACGCTCAGCGGTGGCTGGCGCATCATTAAAACCATGGGTACTAAAATCACCAAGGTTACCCCGTTCGAAGGGGTGGCTGCGGAAACAGCCGGTGCGGTTACGTTATTCCTTACCGAAAACCTGAAAATTCCGGTGAGCACCACGCACACCATTACCGGTGCCATTATCGGTGTGGGTGTTTCCAAACGCGTGTCGGCAGTGCGCTGGGGCGTTACGGTAAACCTGCTCTGGGCATGGATTCTTACTATTCCCGTATCGGCACTCATCGGCGGCGGTGTGTATTACATCTGCGCGCTCTGCGGCATGAAATAAAAAAATCAGAAACAGAAAAGGGGAGAAGCGCCGTGCGTTTCTCCCCTTTCTGTTTTTGTACGCTTATGTTATGCAAATGCGTCCAGCACCTGTTCTAATTTTATGCCCCGCGATCCTTTAACAAGTATGAGTGTGTTCTGCAGCGCACGGGCTTTCAGTTTTTCCGCAGCCGCTTTTGCATCGGCGAAACAATGTTCTGGTTTACCGGCTTTTGAAAACAGCGGACCTACAAGCATGTAATCGGTAAAACCGTTTTGCTCCAATTGTGTAATCACCCGCCGGTGTTCGTTTTCCGCCGCATCACCCAGTTCCAGCATATCGCCGAGTACGAGCAGTTTGTTTGACGCTTTCATCTGCGCAAAATTTTCCAGCGCGGCCTGCATACTCGACGGGTTGGCGTTGTACGCATCCAGCAGGATGGTGTTGCTTCCTTTTTCCATCAGCTGCGAACGGCTGTTGGCAGGCACATAATTTTCAAGTGCTTTATTGATTGCTTCGGGTGCAACACCAAAATGCAAAGCAATGCAAACAGCTGCAAGGAAATTCGGCAGGTTGTATGCACCTACCACCTGCGATTTTATTTCATTATGCCCGGCCGCTTTTGCAGTCCATTCAAAATGCACCATTGGTTCGGCGGTGTATTGTATACAATGCACGTCAGCTGCCGGCGAAGTGCCATACGTTTTCTGCGGCATGCCAACCGCTTTTCCGAGCAGCAGTGCATCATCTGCATTTACAAAAAGCATCCCGCTGCGCGAACGGATCCAGCTGTACATTTCTGTTTTGCCTTTCACAATGCCTTCCACACCGCCAAAGCCTTCGATATGCGCCTTGCCGATGTTGGTAATGATGCCATAATCCGGTTCGGCTATGCTGCAGAGCAAAGCAATTTCGCCCTGGTGATTGGCGCCCATTTCAATCACGGCCATTTCATGCGCGTCGTTTAAACCCAGCAGCGTAAGCGGAACACCGATATGATTGTTCAGGTTGCCTTTCGTAAAAAGCGTATTGAATTTTGCTGAAAGCGCGGTGCTGATAAGTTCCTTTGAAGTGGTTTTGCCGTTCGACCCGGTGATGGCAATTACAGGAATTGAAAACTGCCTCCGGTGGTGGCGGGCCAGCTGCTGCAGGGCTTCCAGCACATCGTTAACCAGCAGGCAACGTTCGTTGTGCACGGCCGCTGCTTCATCCACTACGGCATACGCAGCGCCATTTTCAAGCGCCTGCGCCGCAAAGGTGTTACCGTTAAAGTTGGCGCCTTTGAGTGCAAAGAAAATACTTCCGTTAATGATGTTGCGCGTGTCGGTACAAACAACCGGGTGCGTTTTGAAATTTTCGTAAAGCTGTGCTGTTGTAATCATTGGTCTGGCATACTGGTATTTCACAAACATAGCATGACATTAAACAACGAAGAAATTCGCAGTTTAATGTTATGCGAAAACGCCCCAAGTTACAGTGTAACCTGGGGCGTTTAGTGTGAAGCCTTTAAAAGTTTTCGACCGGTTTATTTACCAAGTCCTACCGGGCTGCCTACGCGTGTCATCGCGCAGCGGAAACCAATGTAGTCTGTGGCCTGGTTCTGGTCGAGGTAGCGGCGTGTGCCCGGAACCATCCAGTACGCACGGTCTTTCCACGAACCACCTTTGTAAACACGGGCTTTGTCGTTAATCATCGAAGTGATGCCGTATTCATACATGAGCTTGTTGTTCGATACAGCAGTCGGGTCGGTGTAATAAACCGATGATTTTCCATCACCGTCATTATAGCTGATGTTGTCAGCATACTTGTAGTTACGACGTTTGTCAAGTTTGTCTTCTTTGTAAGCCAGGTTCACTTCGCGCATGCGGATGGTGCCCGGGATACTTACGATGTTGCTGTCGCGGTCGTAAAGAACAGAGTCTTCGTTTACGTTGATCAGTGTCGGATCGTCAATGGCTTTCTGCTGGGTCTGGAATACGTTACCACGGAAAGCGCGGAAGTCATCGTTGTCGGTCATTGACTGCGGACGGTAAACGTCCATCACCCATTCCGAAACGTTGCCGGCCATATTATACAGACCGTAATCGTTCGGCCAGTACGAATATACCGGGGTTGTGATATCACCGGCGTCATTCAACATACCGGCAGTACCCATGTTATCACCATTGCTGCGTTTGTAGTTGGCAAGCATCTGGCCGATGTAACGCTCATCCGGGTTACGAACTGCGTGTCCGTTCCAGGGATAAAGACGGCGGTCGGTAATACGTTCGCCGATGGTGTTGCCGATGAGGCCGAAAGCGGCATATTCCCATTCTGCTTCTGTGGGCAGGCGGTACTTCGGTAAAAGTATACCGTCTTCCATGCGCACCATACGGGTTTCCTGATCCGGGTTAAGGGAAGGAATGTTCTGTACTACGGCACCTACATAAGGCGTAGTTGCTTTGTTACCGGCCAGGTAGCGGTCGGTATTAAAGGTCTGACCATCGCGCTGATCCGGGGCAAATTCCAGGATACCTTCGCGGATCATGATAAATTCGTTTACACGGTCGGTACGCCAGTTGCAGAAGTCGCTGGCCTGAAGCCAGTTCACACCAACCACCGGGTAATCGCGGTAGGCCGGGTGACGCAGGTAGTAGTCAACATACGGCTCGTTGAAAGCCAGTTTGCTGCGCCATACCAGCGTGTCGGGTAATGCACGGACGTAAATTTCCGGATAGTTTGCGTTATAAACGCGTGAAGTCCAATAGAGGTACTCAAGATAGTTCAGGTTGGTTACCTCGGTTTCGTCCATATAAAACGACGAAACAGTTACCCGGCGTGGAACGTGGTTCCAGTCGAATGTAACGTCCTGTTCAACGCGGCCCATGGTAAATGTACCGCCTTCAATAAACACCAGGCCCGGGCCGGTTTCCTGCTCTTCGTAAGGAACGACTTCAAAACCGCCGTTCTTACGGTCGTTGTAGTTCCAGCCGGTTACGTTCGAACGCTCTTTCTGACACGATGTGATCATCAGTGCGCTTCCCGCAATCAGCAACAACGGCTTCACTGCTTTCTTCATTGCTTTTTGGTGTTGGTTTCCTTTAATAGTTTTTAAAATACCAGTAGGCTACTTTCCAGAATAACCAGCCGGCAGGCTAAAAGTAACAATTATTATTAAAACGACGGACAGCTAACGGTCCGGAATTTCTTCTTCTTCGGCTTACACTCGAACTGCATCTGGAAGGAGAGTTCGTGTGAACCGGCAGTGGCGTTGGTCAGTTTCGAAACAGTTACGTCGTAGCTGTAACCGAACTTGAACAGGTCCTGCTGGAAGCCGAGCAAAATAATGAACGAATCAGCGTTGCGGTACCAGAGACCGGCAACGATCGGTCCTTTGTTAAAGTACATCCCCAGGTTCAGCTGGTTAAAGTCCTGCTGTTTCTGGTACAGCACGTTCGGCGAAATGCTGGTGTTTCCGTGACGTCCGTCGAGCGGAATAACAGCACCGGCGTGCCCGGTAATCTTCATCGGCAGTTTGCTCGGGCCCAGGAATCCTTCATCCGGTTCAGTGATGTGATGAATGGCAGCTCCGAAGAAATACCGTTTGCTGTAACCAAGCAGGCCGGCCGAAAAATCAATGTTTGTTTTACTAGTAACGCCGGGAACCTCGTTCGTATTGTATATGAAGCCGCGGCGCGGATCAATCATATCCCCGAAATTGAGCTTGCTCCAGTCCACACTCTTCTGTGCGTACGTGGCTTCCAGGCCCACTTTCATCGAAAATTCGCGGGTAATATTTAATTGATACGAATACATCCCGCTGATGTTCGTGGTGTTCAGCGTAGCCTGTCCTGCACGGTCGTTCCAGAACAGCAGACCGATACCGCCGGAAATTCCGTCGATATGCTGGTCGTACGAGGCACTGTACGTTACAAACGTACCGGAAATTCCGGGCCACTGGTTACGGTAGTTCATACAGATCCGCGGACAGCGTGCCGTCCCGGCGAATGCAGGATTCAGATACAATGGGTTTGCATAGAACTGTGTAAATTCAGGATCCTGGGCGAAAAGGTTTTCGCTCGAGAATACAGAAGTTACCAGACTTAATCCAATCAGTACGCGTTTCAGCATAACGATGTGTGTGGTTAAGTAAGACACAATAATACGCATTTTACCGGACGTCGTTTCAAAACGCTCTTCAATTTCGTTTGGTACTTCTTACTCCTGTAAAATGTGTTTGCCAGTGGCTGCTTTCCGGCGTACAACTGCACGCAGAATTACAGCCTAACTACAAATCTATATAATTATTCCCGCATAACCAAAACATGCCCGATTAAAAATAATTGCCGGTTTTCGGTCAAAACCCATCTGTATTTTATGAGCAATTTATTAACCATTGAAAATCAATAAGATACAAAAAGAGCCGGTATTCGGGCCTGATTTGTTTAATGCGTTTGTTTTCAGGGCATTAAGTCCCGGAATGCAAAAAGGCCTGTAAAATAGGTGCTCTGCGATGCAATAAAGCGGCATGCACATCGTTTTTACACCGGTTTTCTCCCGCCACAAACCGCGTAATTGCTCCTGTCGTACATAGCATTATGCGTATATTTGAAGTTCAACTTTTGGTAAATACACATGCTGAAATCATTTTTTTACACCGCCCTGTTGCTCGGCGTAAGTGCTGAATTGTCTGCACAGCAGCCGAAAAACAGCGGAAGAAATACGGCCGCCGGCGCTACAACCCTGCAGTGGTCGGCACCGCGTACTGAACAATTTTCGCTTACAGAGAAACGCAGCTTCATTTATTTTGAAGGGGCGCAATACGATAATGCGCGGAATTTTCTGCCGTATTATTCCAAAGCCATCCTGCTCACCGGCGGAAATACCGACGGCAATGCGGAACTGCTTAACCCCGTTTATTCCGAACTGGATGCCGCATCAGTAGCAGTGCTCGGGAATACCGCACAGCAACTGGGAACAACTGCTGAACTGAAAACATACGTGGCGTGGGAACGCAAACAACCGTACCTGCACATACAACTCGTGCCGCTGCGCCGCAATCCCTCAAACGGCCGCATTGAAAAACTCGACCGGTTTGAACTGCGCATTGATGGTTTCAAAGCACGCAATGCGAATAACGGGCAGCGCAACTTTGCTGCAACGTCTGTGCTTGCATCGGGCACGTGGTACCGCATCGGTGTTACCAAAACAGGTATTGTAAAATTAGACGAGTCGTTCCTGAAAAATACAGTCGGCCTCGATCTCACTGCCGTTGATCCGAAGAACATCCGCATTTACGGAAATGGTTTTGGTATGCTGCCGTTTGAAAACAGCAAAAATCATTTCGACGATCTGAAAGAATACGCTATCCAGGTGCAGGGCGAAAGCGACGGTACCTTTGATGCAACCGACTATGTTTTGTTTTATGCGCAGTCGCCGCACGTGTGGCGCTGGGATACGGTTACGGATGCGTTTCAGCACGAGCTGCACAAATATTCCGACACCACGTATTATTTTCTGAATGCGGATCTCGGACCGGGAAAACGCATTGCACCGCAGGCTTCTTCGTCGCTGTCGCCGACACACACCGTTACTTCCTTCAACGATTATGATTTTCACGAAGACGACCGCGAAAACCTGATCAAATCGGGTCGCGAATGGTTCGGTGAAAAATTCGACATCATCAATTCGTATTCGTTCAGTTTTAACTTTCCGAATATTGATGTGAGTTCACCCGCATTCATCCGCACCAACCTCATTTCACGCGACGGCGGAATCAGTTACTACCAGCGCAACATCCAGTCGCTGCCACAATCGGCTGTCGGAACATTTACCGTAACGTCGGTTCCGGTAACCAGTTATTACAGCGATTATGCAGCGTTCCGCAATGATACGATTTCGATGTATCCCGGATCGTCAAATATTACAGTAACCATTTCCAAACAAACGGCTACGGCCATCGGCTGGATTAATTTTCTTGAAGTAAATGCACGCCGGCAGATGCAATTCCAGGCGGGGCAGCAGTTGCAGTTCCGCGATATGAATTCGGTAGGCACCGGCAACGTTGCACACTATATCCTGAACGGATACAGCAGCAACACCGTGGTGTGGGATGTTACCGATCCGGTTAACGTAACCCTGCAGCAGGGAACGGTTAACGGTTCGCAGTTCGATTTTACGCTTCCGTCTGATACACTGAAACAGTTTGTGGCTTTCGACGGAATCAATACGAATAACGTAACGTATGCCGGGCGCGTTGCCAATCAGAATCTGCATGGTGTCGGCCCGATTGATTACATCATCGTATCACATCCCAATTTCCTGGCCGATGCCAACGAACTTGCGCAGCTGCACCAGGTAAACGACGGACTGCGCACGCTGGTGGTAACACCGCAGCAGGTGTATAATGAATTTTCATCGGGCATGCAGGATGTAACCGCGATCCGTGATTTCATGAAAATGTTTTACGACCGCGCCACGGTTGCTGCCGATATGCCGAAGTACCTGCTGCTGTACGGCGACGGTTCCTACGATTTTAAAAACCGCCTGCCCGGCAACACGAATTACATCCCCAGCTTTCAGAATCTGAATTCGCTTACACCAACCGATTCGTATGTGTCGGATGAATACTTTGGCCTGCTCGATAACAGCGAAGGCCGCTGGGATGGAGCGAACGATATTGGTAATGTAGATATCGGTATCGGCCGTTTTCCGGTGCAGAATAACGATGAATCGAAAGGCGTACTGAACAAAGTAAAACGTTACGTTGAAAAGAAAGCTCCGGTTACAAATACGAATGTGTGCCTCACCGACGACTGTTCGCCTTTCGGTGACTGGCGCACCTGGATTTCATTTATCGGTGATGATGAAGATTCCGGTATTCACACCAGCCAGTCGGATAAACTCGCGACCTTTATTGATACCACGTACCTGCAGTATAACATTGATAAAATTTACCTCGACGCATACCAGCAGGAATCGACACCGGGCGGCGACCGTTACCCCGCGGTTAATGAAGCCATCACACGGCGTGTGGAGAAAGGATCACTCATTATTAACTACACCGGTCACGGTGGAGAGGTGGGCCTTTCGCACGAACGCACAGTGGAGGTTACACAGATTAACAACTGGCAGAACATCTGTAACCTGCCCCTGTTTGTAACAGCCACCTGCGAGTTCAGCCGTTATGACGATCCGGCGCGGACTTCGGCCGGGGAGTATGTTTTGCTTAATCCGAACGGGGGCGGCATCGGGCTGTTTACCACGGTGCGCCTGGTGTATTCCACGCCAAACTTTAACCTGAACAAAGAGTTTTACGAGTGCGCATTTGAACCGGTGAACGGCAAAATGCCCACCATCGGTGATATTTTCCGCATCACGAAACGCAACAGCGGCAACAGTACCAACAACCGCAACTTTACGCTGCTCGGCGACCCGGCATTGCGCCTGGCGTACCCGGTAAACGGGGTAAAAACAACCGAAGTAAACAACGTTCCGGTAAATATGTCGCAGGCCGATACGGTACATGCGTTGAGCCAGGTTACCATCAAAGGATATGTGATGGATACACTCGGGAATAAAATCACGAATTACAACGGCATACTTTATCCGACCGTATTTGATAAAGCGACAAACATTACCACCCTTTCAAATGACGGTACCTCACTGAGCCCGCCGTTTACATTCAAATTACAGAAGAATGTGCTTTACAAAGGCAAGGTGAGTGTAGTGAATGGTGACTTCCAGTTTACGTTTGTGGTGCCGAAAGACATTGCCTACCAGTATGGCATCGGCCGCATCAGTTATTATGCGGACAACGGTGATGCAGATGCTGCAGGCTGGTATGAAAACTTTGTGGTGGGTGGTTCCGATCCGAATGCACCAACCGATAATACCGGCCCGATCATCCGGCTGTACCTCAACGACAGCACCTTTGCTTCGGGTGGTATGACCAATGAAAGCCCGAAACTGTATGCCATTGTTTCCGACAGCAACGGCGTAAACACCGTGGGCAGCGGCATCGGGCACGATGTGGTTGCGGTGCTCGACAATCAGAACGACGGTGCGCTGGTGCTGAATGATTATTACCAGGCCGACCTGAACAGTTTCCGCAGCGGACGCATTACCTATCCGTTCCAGGACCTTGCGGAAGGAACACACACGCTGAGCCTGAAAGTGTGGGATGTACTTAACAATTCATCCGTTGCACAAACCGAATTTGTGGTGGCAAAATCAGCAGAGCTGGCCCTCGATCATGTGATGAATTATCCGAATCCGTTTACCACACGTACGCAGTTCTACTTCGGTCATAACCAGGCCTGCGAAGAGTTTGATGTGCAGGTGCAGGTATTTACCGTGTCGGGAAAACTCGTGAAAACACTGGAAGAGCGCGTACACACCCAGGGATATCGTTCGAGCCCGATTGAGTGGGACGGAAAAGACGATTTCGGGGATAAAATCGGTAAAGGGGTGTATATCTACCGGGTGAAAGTGCGGGGTTCGGACGGCAAAACCGCCGAAAAACTCGAAAAATTGGTTGTTTTAAACTAAGATAATTGAAGTCAATTGTTAAATTTGTCGTTCTGACTACTATGAAGATGAAGCATCAACTAGCAAAAACGGGTCTCGCAGCAGTTACATTACTGTGCACTGTATCCGGATATGCCCAGAACCTGACTACCGATCAGTTACTGGGTCAGATCAATACCATTACCACATCGGTGCCGTTCCTGCTTATTTCGCCGGACTCGCGCGCGGGCGGTATGGGAGAAGTAGGGGCAGCCACTTCGGCTGATGTGAACTCGTTTCACTGGAACGTTTCCAAACTTGCGTTTTCGGAAAAGAAAATGGGGCTTGGTATTTCGTACACGCCCTGGCTGCGTGCACTTGTTCCGGACATCAACCTGGCTTACCTGTCGTTCTATAACAAGATTGACAAAGACCAGGCCATAGGCGGTTCCATGCGTTATTTTTCGCTCGGTAACATCACGTTTACTGATATCGTAGGCAACCCGATCGGGCAGTACAAACCGAACGAGTTTGCCCTCGACTTCGGCTATGCGCGCAGGCTGGGCGAAAATTTTTCGGGAGGCATGACAGCCCGTTTTATCTACTCGAACCTCACCGGCGGTATTAACGTGCAGGGTGCAGGAACCAAACCGGGAACTTCGTTTGCAGTTGACCTTTCGGGAACTTACCGGAATGAGGATATCAAAGTTGGTGACAAGAAGAGTATCATCCAGGCGGGTTTAAACATCTCGAATGTGGGTGCAAAAATATCCTACTCGAACACCGCCAACAAAGATTTTATTCCGATCAACATGCGCATCGGTTCTACACTGACCATGCACCTGGATGATTACAATGACCTGAGCTTTAGCCTCGACATCAACAAGCTGCTGGTGCCCACACCACCGGTGTATGCGCTGGATACCAACGGCAGCCCGAAAGTAGATCCGAATACCGGGGAATATGTAATTGAGGCAGGCAAAGACCCGAACCGTTCGGTTCCTGCTGGTATTTTCGGTTCGTTTTCGGATGCACCGGGTGGATTTAAAGAAGAGCTTCGCGAGTTCAACCCGTCGGTAGGTATGGAATACTGGTACAACAAACAGTTTGCTGTGCGCGCCGGTTATTTCTACGAACACCCGCTGAAAGGCAACCGCCAGTTCTTTACACTGGGCGCCGGCCTCCGCTACAACGTATTCGGTTTCGATTTTGCGTACCTCGTTCCCACGAACCGGCAGCGCAGCCCGCTCGAAAACACATTGCGTTTTACACTCACGTTTGACTTTGATGCATTCAAAGCCCAGAACAAAGACACTTCGAAATAGTTCCGATAACAGCATTACAGAAACGGCAGGCTTTACGGTCTGCCGTTTTTTTATTACTTAAATTTTCTGCGAAATACTTTTTGAGATTGTGTGTCGTTTATAGTTGCAAATAAATCCCACATGCACACACTTTTTATATTCGTTTTCCTTTTTTGTTCTGCATGTCTCACTGCACAACAACTCTCTGGGTCATCGCAGGTACTTGGGCAAGTCAATGCCGTTACGCCTGAATTATTATTCCTGAGGATTTCGCCTGATGCTGCTGCATCAGGAATGGGTGAAAGCGGAACAGCATCCCTGCATGCTGAAAACGCAACATACTGGAATCCCTCTAAACTTGCATTTGTAAAATCGCCAGCATTGCTATCGTTTTCCTATATTCCATGGCTTCGCGCCTTATATCCCGATTCTTATTTTTGCACTGCCAGTGGTCATTATCGGATCGGAGAGAAGCAGGTTGTCTGTGGTTCTATACGTTATTTTTCCCGGGAATTTATGGGTCAGTTGTCTGAACAACGTATAGATAAAGAACTTGCGATGGATGCCGGATATGTCCGTTTAGTGACAAAACATATTGCCGCCAGTACACAGTTGCGATATATTCATTCCGGTATAACCGGAAGTCCAGTTTCTGGATTGGTATTTCATGATGTATCCGGCTTTGCAGCTGATTTATCAACCACGTGGCGCAACGATTCTGTAAAGGCAGGAAACCGCAATATACCTATGGCTGTTGGTATTCATATTTCCAACATTGGCCCGAAAGTTTCATATTCCGATTCGCTTGTTCCTGGTTTTATGCCTGTGAATTTGTGTGCCGGTTATTCAGCCGGATTTTTTTCAGGAAAAAAAGGCTCATGGATTTTTAATTTCGACCTGAAGAAATTGCTGGTACCTACACCTCCTATATATGTGCTGGATGCTTCAACGGGAGCACCGGTTGTTAATCCTTCAAATGGTTCCTACCTGATTGCAGCGGGGAAAGACCCGAACCGTTCTGTACTGTCAGGAATCGTAGGCTCGTTTTCTGATGCACCAGGCGGACTAAAAGAAGAGTTGCGGGAAATTAATATCGCAACCGGTATGGAATACTGGCACAATAAACGGATTGCTGTGCGCGCCGGTTATTTCTACGAACACCCGCTGAAAGGCAACCGCCAGTTCTTTACACTGGGCGCAGGCCTCCGCTACAACGTTTTCGGTTTCGATTTTGCGTACCTCGTTCCCACGAACCGGCAGCGCAGCCCGCTCGAAAACACATTGCGTTTTACACTCACGTTTGACTTTGATGCATTCAAAGCGCAGAACAAAGACACTTCGAAATAGCGGGCAACTCTAAAAGTCTCAATCTCTTCGTTGGGTTCATTTCGAAAATGCTCATCTCGGCTCAGCCGAGACTCCGCTTTTCGAAAGTTTCACCCGCCTCAATCTTGAGCTTTTAAGAGTTACCCTGGGTTGAATACCAGCATACTAGGAACGGCAGGCTTTACGGTCTGCCGTTTTTATTTTCGGGCCGTGCTTTCTTGTATCTTTGTGTCATGAAAATCCGCGTAGGTTTTGGTTTCGATGTTCACCAGTTGCAGGCCGGGCGCGAGCTGTGGCTGGGCGGTGTAAACATCCCGTTTGAAAAAGGCGCGCTCGGGCATTCCGATGCGGATGTGCTGCTGCACGCAATATGTGATGCGCTGCTGGGTGCGGCCGCGCTGCGCGATATCGGATTTCATTTTCCGAATACAAGTGCGGAGTACAAAAACATCGACAGTAAAATCCTGCTGAAAGACGTTGTCGCGTTGCTGAAACAGCACGGCTGGCGCGTCGGTAATATTGATGCCACACTGGCGATGGAGCGTCCGAAAATAAACCCGCATATTCCCGAAATGATCCGCACACTTGCCCCGATCCTGGAAGTAGAAGCCGGCGATGTATCCATCAAAGCAACCACCAACGAAGGGTTAGGCTACGTGGGCCGCGAAGATGGTGTGAATGCGTATGCGGTGGCGTTGATCGAGAAGATCGTTTAAAGTAAATCCTCTTTCATTTGTTGGTTTTGTAAAACAGCCCTGTTTTTAGTGGCAGTGGCAGTTGGCAGCGGCAGTCTCCTTTGTTTTTATTCACACCATTATGCTTCGACTTTGTCGAAGCATAATGGTGTGATCTTTTTTCGGAATATGTGCTTCAGCGTTTATAAGTAGACTGCCACTGCCTGCTGCCACTGCCACTGAAAATGGATTTACTTTAACAGCATCAGCTTCGCGCAGCGAAGGAAAAACCGAATTGTTTTAAACGATCGGATCAGTCCAGCGAAATGGAATACTCCAGGCCGATGATGTTGAGCGTTTGCGGATCAACCACATTCACTTCGGTCTGGCGCATGTAATACAAACCCAACGTAATTACATCCGTAATTTTGTAATCGCTGCCGAAGTACAGGCGGTGGCGGTCGAAGGTGCAGCCGTCGTTGTATGAAAAGCGTGGATTCTGGATCTGCCAGCGGGTTTCGAGGGAAACGTAGGGAAAAATTTTATCGGTAACGCCGTATTTCACATCAAATTTATTGCGCCAGAAAATTTCAGGAACGCCCTGTGATTCACTGCCGTAACCGGCTGCGCGCCATTCCCACTGCATACGCGAACGGGCCGTGAGCGAGAGCCGTTCATCGAGCAGTTTGTGGCGCAGCACGAGGTCGCCGTAAAGGCGGTGGCGGATACCGAACGAATTGTCTTCTTTGTATTTGTCAATAAAACGGTACACCCCGGTAACACGCATCCATTTGGTTACTTTATACGTTGCGCCCAGGTTAATATAAAACAGGTTGAAGCGCGAAAGATTGTCACTGAAACGCAGCTCGAGGTCACCGCCGGCCGAGAATTTTTTGCCCAGGTCTTTATTTACACTGAATGTGTTCCAGCTGCCGAAGTCCTGCGTCTGCGCATCAGCGCTTACCCCGGCAAGCAGCGAAACAGAAACGATAAGCGTACGGAGTAGTTTCATTATACTTCCTGGTTTTTGCTTTCGTAATAATAAATTTTGATGGTTGCCGTGTCGCGCATAAAGTCAACGCGGCCGATGCTGATTTTATGAATGCTCAGCCCGGTGCGAACTTTCAGGTCGGCCAGCAGCGCATTGTAATTTTCCGGTTTAATGAGCTCGATGTTTTCGTACTGGATGGTTTTTACAAACTCGGTTTTCATAATCACGTTACCGTCGAGAATAAACGCTGCACCGAGAATGATGCCGTTGATGACGAGAATTTCCATCACGTTGCCTTTATTCACCGAACTGATGAGGCCGAGCGAAATTACCGTAAACAGGTACGTCATGTCGCGCGCCGAAATGTCTTCCGTCCGGTAGCGCAGCAGCGAGAACACCGCAAACAGCCCGAATGCCGCGCCCATGGAGAACCCGCTCTTGGTGTTGAGCAGGAATGTGATTACGAATATGGTAAGGTTGAACATAAAAAACGTGAAGAAATAATCACGCTTTTTGTACACCGGGTAATAGATGAACCGGATGAGTATGACCATGGAAGCAAGGTCGATGAGCAGGCGGAGAAAAAACGAAAGTGTAAAACGCTCCAGCCCGAAGGTGAGGAACTCGGCCTCTTCCTCTTTTTTCTTTTCGTCTTCGTCTTTTTTCTTTTTCTTTTTATCGTCCTTGTCGTCTTCCTTTGTGGTTGCCTGTTCATCGCCACTGCCGGTAATAAATGCAGTGGCCGTGTTTGCGGTGTCAGCAGCTCCCTGCGCCAGCAGTGAATATTGCGGCAATGCAAAAAGAAGGGTGAGGATTAAAAAAAGGTACTTTTTCATCATAACGCGTTTGGTTGATTTAAGCATTTTTCAATGGCCATTGCCCCGGGCTTGAAACTGTTTTTCTTCACATTGTCGGCCAGTGTAAAAACCGCAAGGCAATACTTGCTCATCCCGCCTTCGCGGATATGGCGTTTACGCAGTTGGGAGATAAATGCGGTTTTGTGCGGTTTACTTTGTTTGGCTTCTATAATTACCAGCCCGTCAAATTTGCGTGAGCGGCCGTCTTCCGATTTTACTTCCAGGTCGAGGTCAATGGTAAGCCGCTCTTCCTCGTATTTGTTAACCAGCGTAATGCGCGTGTAATTCACCCACAGTTTCGGGATGAGTTCATCGGATTTCATGTTCGCGCTGCTGTTCAGAAACTCTTCGTATTTGCCGTTGATTTCAGGATCAACCGCGCTTTTTTTGATGCGCGTTTTGATGGTACGCGCTTTCATATTCTTGTGTTTGATCTCGAAAAAATTCAGATCCGATTCCACATACCGGCGCAGGCGTATTTTGTACCGGTTGAGGCGGCCGCTGTGGTGTTTATTATACAGGTCGTAATCGGGCGTATCGTAATAAAGTGTTTCGTACCTGCTCATCCGGGTTCCGCTTACTTCGAGCGAGCGGTAATCGTTTTTTACTTCCCGGAGAATTTCAGGCAGGTCTTTTTCGTTGAAAATAAATTTCATGTCAACCCGGTCCATGAGTTTTACACGATCCATTTCCTCGAGCGTAATCGGCTCGAAGTCATTTATCAGTACATCTTCAATTGCGGGTAGGGCCACCGGATTAATAGGTGTAGGTAAATTTATGTTTTTTCAGGAGTTTGTCAGCCGCATCATAAATGGAACGCTCGGTGCGCAGGCCTTTGTTATCATACGAATTGATAACTTTCTTCAGCACTTTCCCGGCACCGTCAGTCGTGATCTCCATAATTTTGTCGCCTTTGCTGTTGTAGGAAGTAACTGTTTTACGGATCAGTGTTCCCTTTTCATCATAACGCAGGTCTTCAATTTCATCGCCCTTGGCATTGTAGCGGTAAACGGCGTGTTTGTATTTATCGTCTTCCTCCGGTTTTTTAGTCCCGGAATTGTCAATGATAATTTCTTCTGCTTTGTCGCCTTTTGCGTTGAACTTGTTCAGCTCTTTACGTTTTACGGAACCGTCAGTATTGTAATCAACCTGTTCGGTGGTATTGCCTTCCTTGTCAAAGGCTTTGTATTCTGATTTCCAGGTCACTTCTTTCCCGCTTTCCCAGGAGGTTACGGTTTCGGTGGCAGTCTTTATTTTAAGGGCTTTGATTTCCTTTTTCGACTGTGCGTGACCCGCTGCCATTCCGGAGAAAAGAAGCAGGGCAAAGATGAACGTCTTTTTCATAATACGGTTGTTAATCAACTACAACAATGTCTTCTGCCGTATAGGTTCCTTTTTTGTCGGTTACTTCAATCTCCTTAATGATGGCTTCGGTTGAAGGACCTGTTGTAGCACCGCAAATATCGGAATACGCATACACTTTGTATTTCCCGGTACGCAGAAATTTGAATTCGTACGTGCCGTCAGGGCCGGTCCGGATACGATCACCATACGATGCATCATCACCATAAATGATATACACATCATAATCAGGAACATAGTAGGTGTTTCCCGTATAGATACAGAGTGAGTTGTAGTTTTTTACCTGTACCTTACCGGTAATTGTTGCCTGGCCACCAGGTCCCGCATCATTTGTACACGAAAACAGTGCCACAGTTGAAATAACGGCAGTGAGAAGTAAAGCCCGGAAATTTGTTTGCATAGGTTTATTGCTTGTTGATTTGAAACGCGTGAATGTGAAGTAAAGATTATTTTTGGTTTAAAGCAATATTAACTTTCATCAAATATAATGTTTTTGGATTAATTGCGGGGATGTGCCGGTAAATGAAACAATACGGCAGATTAACGGGCTTACCGTGCCTGTAAACGGATTTAACGGCCGGTGCAAACCAGCCGCGTACAAAACGGTTCCCCGCTAATGCTGCCAACCTGCAGCGTATAAATGCCGGCTGCAAGCTGCTGCGCCTGCAGGCGGATGGAATTGCCTTCCTGCTCCATAATTACAGCCCCGGAAACATCGCGTCCGGAGGCGTCGGTTAAACGTATTGTTGCGGCAGCAACCGGGAATGATACCGGCAAGGTAATGGTTACTGTTTCTGCAAACGGATTGGGGAAAACGCTGCCCGGAACTGCTCCGGTTTCGGTTATGCCCGTGTAACAGCCAAAACCCGACAGCTGTGATGTGAGTGAATTGTACCGCGCCGTGATAAATGGTTTCAGCCCCGCAATGTTTCCGCCACCCGGTGAGTTGGGCACAGTGATGTCCATTGAAATGTTGTCTTCAAACTGCTGGTTGCTGTAAAATTTAAGATTGTCCGCATACACATCGGTGCGGATGGCGTTGGCCAGGCTGTCAATTTTCGGATCGAGTTTTCCATTCGTAAAATCGCTGGTGAGGTGGCATAACGCCGAAATGTAATTGGCGCTGTAGGTGGTGTTGGCCAGCATGTTTGTAATCAGCGGCCGGTTGTTCATCTGCCCGGTGTAATTCCAGGCCAGCGTTTGCAGCTGCGCAATCTGCATGCCCATATTAAAGTTGCCGAACGCTTCGTTCACATCCCACTGTATCCACTGCCACAGGCCCGACGATTCGTTATGATAGATAAAATAGTTGTGCCCGCTGCCGGGATACGAATCCAGGTTTACAAAAAGAATGTCGGCCGCCCATTGATACACAAAATCCCAGGTCTGCAAAACAGTTTCCAGCGAATCTTCAAACTGTGCGGCAGGTGTGTTGTTGATCACATCCACCAGGTGAACGAGGTCGCTCCAGTCGTTCAGCGAATCGTTGTTGTCTAATTCATACCGGTTGTAATATGCGGACTGCGTGCTGCCGTACCATTTCAGATCGCCCGACGGATCGCCTTTGAACCGGTTGCCGTCGTTGTTGCCGAAACGCTGCGTGCAGAATTTATCGTTGATGTCTTCCACCAGCGTGTACAAACCCCAGTAGGTATTGTTCAGGTACACACGCGCGTAGGTGCAGCGCGGACCGGGCAGGTTGTGCTGCTGCAGGAAATCGAGCATCAGTTTTTCGCGCAGGAAGGTCGGGTCTTTGAAACCGTTGTTCAGGTTCAGTTTTTTCAGCCCGTCAATATCCTGGCCGGCCACGTATTCGTTGAAATCAATTTTCATTGATTTCTTCATGCTCATGTTGTTGTACGACGAGTTGCCTTTCAGTTTCACACCCACATCGTTTATAACAATGCCGTCGAACGTAACATTGCAGCGCGTGTACACATCCGAATCGTGGTTGGTAACCAGCGTGTCCCAGTATGCCGACTGGCTGAACTGCAGATAAACATCGTGTATGGATGCGGAATTAAAAATGGCATCGCCGTCGTTTTGTGCGAACGCAGGAAGGCTGATGCAGCAGAGGATAAAACGAAAAAAACGGTTCATGGCAATCCTGTTTTTAAAAGATGAATAATGCACGCCCTCCGCCGGTGTGCTGAACGGCCTCCGCTACTAAGATGCAAATTATAGGAAGAGGTTTAAACCCACACCGCCGATCACCGCACATTTTGCGGCCAACGGTACAAATTTGTCGCCCAACCTTCGGCCTTTGTATACCTGCGGAAGCCGTTATGCAGGCAGATGCAGGTAAAAATTGCTTTACTTTGTTGTATGCGACAATTTGAAGTGGTTACCAAAGTGACCGAATATGTTTCGGCCGATGAACTTACGGAAGGCGATCGTAACCTGCTCGTGCAGGCCCGCGAAGCCACGGTGCGCGCGTATGCGCCGTACTCGCAGTTTCGTGTGGGCGCTGCGCTGCTGCTCGAAAACGGGGTGGTGGTAACCGGCAACAACCAGGAAAATGTGGCGTACCCTTCAGGCCTGTGCGCCGAGCGCGTGGCTATTTATGCGGCCGGTGCGCAGTATCCCGGCGTGGCGGTGGAAACACTGGCCGTGAGCTGCAACTCCGACCTGTATGCCATTGCCGAACCGCTTTCGCCCTGCGGTGCCTGCCGCCAGGCCATGGCAGAATATGAAACGCGTTACGGTAAACCCATCCGCATCATCCTCGGCGGATTATCAGGCCCGGTGCAGATCATTGACAGTGTAAGCAGTCTGCTGCCGTTACTGTTTAAAGCCGATCAGCTGAAAAAAGGATAAACGTTTTGCATACTTCATCCAGAGGCTATACCGCCTTCTTCATTTTTTCATGCAGGATGCGTTTTTTAATCATACCGCCCCGCGTGTCTTTTACGGCAGTCATCACCACAAATGCATTCGGATCGATTTTATCAATTTCGGCCTGCAGTCCTGAAATTTCAAGGCGCGTGATGACCGTGTACACAATGTCGGTCTGATCCAGGTTATCGCCGCGTTTGCCGAAACCGCGTTTGCCGTTGTAAATGGTTACGCCGCGCCCGAGGTTTTCGGTAATCATGATGCGGATTTCTTCGCTGTGCGCTGAAACGATGGTTACACCGGTGTATTCCTCGATGCCTTCGATGATGAAGTCAACTGTTTTGGATGCAGCGAGGTAACACAAAATGGAATAAAGCGCCATTTCAATGTTCATGATGTAAGCGGCAGCGGAAAAGATGACAATGTTGAGCAGCAGGATCACGTCGCCTACTTTCATGCCCGTGCGTTTGCCGAGATAAATGGCGAGTATTTCCGTACCGTCGAGCACTGCGCCGCCGCGCATGGCAAAACCAATTCCGGCAGCGATGAGCAGCCCGCCGAAAACGGCAACGAGCAGTTTGTCGGATGTGATAACCGGAAATTCGACAAACCCGATTACGAGCGCCAGGGCCGTAATGGTGATGATGCTGCGGATGGCAAATCCTTTGCTGATCTGTTTCCAGCCCAGCGCAATAAACGGGATGTTGTAACATATCAGCAACAGGGGCAGGCCGAACCCCGTGATTTCCGCAGTGAGCAGCGAAATGCCTGTTACACCTCCGTCGATCAGTGAAGCGGGCAGCAGGAAACCTTTCAGCCCGAATCCGGCTGCAAACACACCGATGCAGATGAGGAAAATATCTTTCGCAAGGTGTTTTAATGCAATGCGCATCCTGAAAAATTCGCGCGCCTGCCGGTAACGGTTAGGCGGCGTTCCCTTTTTTTTTGAACGGATCGTTGACTGGATCAGCAGTTGTTGAAAGAGTGGATTCATGGTAAATACGTTTTTATAAAATGAAACAGGAGCACCCGGAAAACCGTAGTCATTCCGGGTGCAACGTGGTTTACATATCGGCAAGGTATTTTACACCGGCAAGTGCGCCAATGACCAGGCCAATGATGAGTATGATAAAGCCAAAGCCTTTACCGTCCCCCGGTTTGTTTTCGGTTGAGTCCATTTCGGAATGTTTTAACAATGAATAATTGACCCGCAGGCCGGAGCACTGTTCGGGTTGAAAAAATAAAACCGTAAAAAAACGCCGTAGTCTAAATCAGGAGGCGCCGGAGGGCGAGGAAGCGCGGAAGCTGTTGCGGAACAGCAGCTGCGTGTGATGTAAGCGGGAAAGAATGGTATGATGCTCCTGCAAAATGAAATGCGGAGGCATCACCGGTAAAATGTGTTTTCTGGTGTTTGCAGGTGTAACGCGCGGGCGCGTTGTATTCGGTAATGCGGATGGAAACGGAATGCAGGGCTTCGCTGCTGCGGATGCTTTCCTGGTTGTGGTAACCGCCTTTCTGCGGCGGAGCAGGAACAGTATCGGCCGCCGTCAGCCGCCCGCCGGTAATTAAACCGAGCAGCGGCAACACAAAGAACAAAAAGAGACAGCGCCGTTTCATGGTGATATGTCCCAAAGATACGGAAATACAGGCGTTTCAGCTAATCACAGCATACGCTCCATCTCAAACTGGTCAATGTGGTTTTCACAGCCGTTGCGCAGCAGCGCGTTGTAATGCCCGGTGCGTGCGGCATCCAGGTTGTTGGTGCGTATGTTGCTTTTCAGCAGTGCAATGCCGCCCAGCAGCAGGTCGAAATCGGCATCGTTTGCAGGCGTGGTAATTTCAAACTGTGCGAGGTAACCGGATTGCGGGTTGATGATGAAATAACCGCATGCCGGTTCACTGCCGCGGCTTACTTCGTATGCTTCGTAGCTGCTGCTTATTTTTTGCAGCGCTTCGTTGCTGTGGTCCCACGAATACCATTTGCGGAATTGTTCGTTGGTTGCAAAAACGGTTTCAACTCCAATTTTATGCAGCGTCACATTTTCCGGTTCGCTGTGCAGCGTGCCGCGGAAGCAGTGCAGTTTGCGCACGTTACGGAACCCGTTTTTTTCATACACACGAATGGCTTTTTCGTTGGCCGTAATAACTTCGAGCATGCATTTGCCCATGCCGTTTTCGCGGAGCAGGGGCAGCGCGTGTTCGTACAGTTTGCTTACCAGCTGCCGGTCGCGGTAAGCCGGAATAACGCCGGTTCCCGTGTTGAACGCGGTTTTAATGCCGTTATGCAAATCAATGCCGTGAATGATAAACGCAACCAGCTGGTCGTTATCAAAAACACCGAATGATAATTCAAAATCAACGCGTGCGCCTTTGAAACGGGTTACCCAGTAATTTACATCAGCCGGCATGGGAACGAAGTAGCCTTCGAAAGCGGCGAGGATGGCCTCCACAAGTTGCTGCGGTGTGGTGGCTGCAAGGTTCCTGATTTCCATGATCGTTAATTTGATGCAAATCTGCGCATGTTTTTTTAATTGCCCATACACGATGTTGCAGGCGGCGTGTATGCGCTGCGAATGGATTTTATTTTACAGCAAATGCAATGATGTGCCCGTCGGCATCGGCAAAATAACAGGCGGTATCGCCCCAGCTGCGTTTTTCAATGCTACTGATTTCTTTTGCACCACACTGCAATGCATTGGTGTATTCCGTGTCGAGGTCATCCACATACAGGTAAAGTTCACAGCGCGGTATGCCATTTGCGGTTTGCGGATGCGGTGTTTTATCGCCCAGTATTTTTGCAATGCCGTTGTTTGGCATCAACCCGAGTTTGCAGTTTTCGCTGATTAAAAATTCGGTCATGCCGGGAACATGCAACGTTGGTTCGCAACGAAAAAGTGACGTGTAAAACGTTTTGCTTTTTTCCTGGTCAGCAACATACAGGATGATTTCGGTAAGCCGGATGTGTTTTATCATATTTTTTTCGATGCGCTGAACCCCTTGTTGGTATTGGCTTTTAAGGTCATGTAAGATTACGAAAAAACGGCAGCATGAAAAAATAATTGCAAAAAAATTTGTTTCGTATTTTATTTTCACTTTACATTTGCTCCATCAAATAACCCACAATCCGACGAACCCTAAATCGTCTTTTATATTAAAGTAGTAGTAAAATGTCAACATTCAAACTGAATGTGCTATTGGCCAAAACGGACCATTTAGCATCAGTTTTCAAGAAAGGACTTGAAGACTATGTGAAGTTTTTCAAAACTTCGCAGGGCGCCTTCAAAGGCGAGAAAAAAACCTATGAACCCAAACCGAATACGATCGATCTTCCGAACGAACGCGTGAACCGGCTGGTAGTAACAACCGTGGATGAAAAACTGGATTACCTCCAGGAAAACGCCCGCGAATACATTGATGCCCTGTTTTCACAGGAGAAGACGAATGCCACCGGCCTTGCGAAAGCGAAGCTGAACGTGGAAGGAATCTACTTCGGTGAATTCACCTCGATGGAGTTGTTGCGCCTCAAATCGCTGCTTGAATCGGGAACGCTGCGCGATATGTACGAAAACATCCCGGTGCGTAACGATGACGAAATCTGGACCAAATCGGAAAACGATATGTACACCGGCCGCGCCATTTACGAATCGTCGAAACGCGAAGGTGTGCAGAAATCGACCATGAAGGAATCGTACATCCTGCCCGATCCGAACATTGACAAAGTGGAAGGTGGCAAGTACACCCCGCAGATTGCCACCAAGGATACGGTGATTGAATTGGGCGATTATACGTTCCAGAAGTTCAGCGGTGAGTATTCACACACCGAGCGCGCCGCAATCCTCGGCCGCCGTTCGAAACTGCTTACTGCAGTAATTGAAGCACTCAAAGTGGCCAACGACGTGGAAGCAGTTCCTTCGGAAATGACTTCGGACAAGTTGTTCAATTACCTGCACAACGGTTCGCTGTAATGATTAAATAAACAAAATGAAAAGTCGCCCAACCGATAAGGGAATGTCTGCACCGCCTTATATACGCAGCTTCCCGTCGTGCCGGCGACAATTCATTTTTAAAGACATACTGTACCAGCTGTAACAGGCTGTGCAAACGATAAACTGATCAAGCCTTAGCTTCAGCATCACGCTTACCTTTATAAATTGTGGTATTTAGTGTTGTATCAGTAGCTTCAGCCTGATCGTTATTGGTGGAAACATACACGTGATCCCAATACAGCAGACCACCGGTTCAATCCCGGTCCGGACCTCAACGAGAATAAAACCTACGGTCCGGTAGCTTAGTGGTAAAGCGGCTGTACAATCAGCTTAAGGTCACCTGAACGATGTTACACATAAAATCCCGCCTGACGAAGGATCGTGACCCGGGCGGGATACTTGTAGGGATACGCAAAATGGTATAGCGCCGGCCCGGTGTGTCCACAGACACCATGCACGGGATTGCCAGTTCGATCCTGGCTCCTTACACATCTTTTATTATTCCGGTGTTCCGGCCGGATCGGTTTCCCTGCCGAACCAGATGCAGGCGTAGTTGCCGTAAATGCCAATGCCGACCGCCTGCCAGCGGTAACTTTTCCAGATGCCCTGGTTAATCAGCACATCGTTGTGCAGTTTGCTGCCTTTCCAGCCGTTCATGGCCGAAGCTGCCGTGGCAATGCCCGACGACCAGTGCGAACATTCGTAACCGTAGCCTTTGTAATCAGTAAGTTCCTGCGGTTTCAGCCACATGCATGATGCGTCTTTTTTAAAATCGCAGGTACTCCAGCTGTGCGTAAGCTTGCCGACATTATTCTGCAGGTCGTTGCAATGCTGCTGTGCCACATAGGTAAGCGAAGTGGAAAGCGGGATTTTGGGCAGCTGTAATGATTCACGGTAGGCACAGAGTTGGGCATACAGTTCACGCTCCTGTGCTGTTAAGGTTACGGTGATTTTCTTTTTTGCATCTGTTTGCTGCATGGAAGTGAGGCAAACAAACAGGAGCGGAAGCAGGAGCAGTTTACGGTGCATACAATCCGGTGTTTGTCCTTTATAACGTGTAACTGCCGTTTATGGTACGTCGGCCTGTTTTCTTTAAAATTGTTCCTTTGCCAGATTTGAGACTTTCAGATATGAGATTTGAGACTGTTTTTGGTTCAGGGAAAATGAATCTGGTCCTTACAGCATCAAGTCTCATATCTGAAATCTAAAAATCTCAAATCTGGTAAAGGATGTCTGCTATAAAAAATCTGCTATTTCCCTCGGAATGCTTTTTCATACAGCCCAATCCAGTCGGCCGGGGTCATTTTTGAAACCAGTTCGCCGATGAATTCAAACGGAATGTCATCCGGCTTTTTGAAACGGATGCAGCTCTTGCCCATATCGAGTTTCTTTTTCGACACTTTGGCAAAACCATCTGTAAACCATTTCAACAATTTCGGATCGGCATACATGCCCATGTGATACACCGCCATGAAATTTTTCTGCGAAGCAATTCCCAGGAAGGGCAGGGGCAGTTTCGGATCGCAGTGATAACCTGCCGGGTAAATTTTGTGCGGCACCACGTAACCCACCATGCCGTAGTTCATTTCTTCCTTGAATCCTTTCGGCAGGTTTTTTTTGATGGCTTTGCGCAGCTTGGTCATCGCATCTTTCCGGTCGTCGGGAAGCGAGTCGAAGTATTCGTCGGGTGTGGTGGCTTTGGATTGCATGTGGAATCTTTTTTTCAAATATACAATTTGAACCGCGAATCCATCTGCCGGTGTGGTGACAATTATTTTGTCACGCTGCCGAAATATTTTTCCACCTGCACAAACCGGTAGGCGAAAATTTCGTGCAGCTTTTTCCGGATGAGGAGCGTGTTTGCGATTGCACCCAGGAACCCCAGCGGTGGTTTGTAATGCACGATGTCCGTCATCAGCACACCGCCTTCCACCTCTCTGATGTGGTGCTGGTGGTGCCACAGCGCGTATGGTCCGTGGCGCTGTTCGTCTACAAAAAATACATTTTCGGTAACGTGTGTGATTTCGGTGGTCCACCCCAGCGGAATGCCGAACAGCGGCCGCACTTTATATTGAATGATCATGCCCGGGTACATTTTCTCGGGCAAATTTTCCGAAACAATGTCAAAGCCCATGTACGGCGGCGTGATGTTTTTCAGGTTTGCCGGTGATGACATAAAATTCCAGACGGCTTCCGGTGTTGCCGGGATAAATTGTTCGCGTTCTATTTTATATACTGGCATACGTTCAGTTCAGGTAATAAATTGCGGCGTTGAGCAACGTTGCAAACGAAACCCACAGCAGGTAAGGAATCTGTAACAGCCCGGCAATACGTTTTATCCGGCCGAACATAAAAATCATGTACAGGATGCAGACCCACATGATCCCGATTTCAAGCAGTGCCCAGCCCGGGGACTGAAAATAGAAAAACAAAAAACTCCAGGCGGCATTCAGTGCGAGTTGTACACTGAAAATGATGATGGCTTTGCTGCGCAGCGGATGCGGCCCTTCGCGGAGCACGAGGAACAGTGAAACACCCATGAGTGTGTAAAGCAGCGTCCATACCGGCCCGAACAAATAGTTGGGCGGATTAAAAAACGGTTTGTTTAAACCGGCGTACCAGGTGGTGATGCTTTCAACGGTTGCCATGCCCGAAAGAAATCCGACAGTCAGCGGAATAACCAGGCACAGCAGCAGCAATACAACATTGTTCTTCATGTTCCCGAAACAAGCGGATGCGTTTAATGTTCAGCGCGCAGGCACAGGAAAAACGTTATCCGTCATTTTGTAAAGGCTATGCGCGGCGGAATGCGGAAAGTGTTAAACAAGCTGTGTTTTCAGTTGCGCAATGGTTTGCAGGTGTGCTTTGCACAGCATAGGTATAAATAAACCAGCGATGATGTTGTTCGCCTGCACGTCAATCTGTTCGGTAAGCACAACGCTTCCTGTAGCAGTGGTTGTTACCTTCCAGCAGATGTGCAGCACCACCCCGCGCTGCACCTGCGAATCGTAATGTACTTCCGTTCCCGGTTGTATAATTGTTACCCGCGCATCGTATTGCACCGGGAAGGGAATAAATCCAAACAGCTTAGCCGTTTCGGTAATGTGATAAACGGTGGTGACCGCATCCGGTGTTGCAATAACCGTCACGGTTTTCATAAACGGATGTGCATCACCGAAACGGCGCAGGTCGGCGATGGAGGCAAAAACGTTTTCCTGCGTTGCGTTTTCGAAAAGATGCAGGAGTGTTTGTGTTTTCATTGGTACTGAAATTAATTAATACTTACAGGAAATAATAGCGGGATAAAATAGAATTTCTGAAACGCTCCAAATCCAGGTTCAATAAAGACAGCTGGTAATTTAAAAGAAAAGATGGGGCAAAAAACAGATTTGTTTAAATGATAGTTCGTTTAACGTCCTTTCTTTTGTCTTGACACAAAAGAAAGGACCAAAGAAAAAGTCAAGGCTTCTTAAAATTACGGGCAAAAGCTACGGCATGCCAGCGCAGGCCGCTGAACTCACCCCCGGGAAGTTTTTGGTTTGAAATTATAA
>CALRZN010000031.1:0-58726 GCA_943372645.1 Chitinophaga pinensis
CTCGAACGCGGAAACACAGCCGCTTTCGACCTCCTTGCCCGCTACAAAGGCAGCCTGCGGGGCTGCGCCATTAATGCACGTATGCTGAACACCGCCGAACTGCGCAAAGCTGCCGCCTGCGGAGCCGATTTTAATATCCCTGAAATTGAATACCGCCTCGATGGCATAAACAACGCAACCGGTGGCGTGAAATACAAAAAAATAGTGCGCCTGCCCG
Source organism: Chitinophaga pinensis (assembly GCA_943372645.1). Taxonomy (GTDB): domain Bacteria; phylum Bacteroidota; class Bacteroidia; order Palsa-965; family Palsa-965; genus VBWE01. Next base: position 218 of record CALRZN010000031.1, read on the forward strand.
TGCAGGAAGTAAACGGAAGCGACAAACTGAAAATACTGCTCGATGCCGGTGCCCGCCCGAACGACACTGCTGACGGCGGTATTACATTGCTGCACCGCATCGCCGACTGGGGCAGTGATGACGAACTGCAGCTGGTGCTCCGTTACAAACCCGATCTGTATGCCCGCGACCGCAACGGCAAGCTGCCCCTGCACTATGCTGCCGGCAATGTGCTTCCCGGAAAGCTGAAAATACTGCTGCCGCTGTACGACCTTCAAAAAGCGGATGTGGCTCCCGACACCCTGCTTGCAATTGCAACGCGCGAAGGGAATAACGAAACAGTGGCTTACCTCCGCAATTACTTCCGAAAAAAATCAAAAATATGATGAGCGGCAATTGCCGTTATAACCGAATACCTAATTTTAACCGTTCCAAACTATAAAAACATGCAATTACGAACCGGACTTTTTATTTTATTCCTTCTTGCAGGTACTGTTGCTGCACGCGCCCAGGGCACGCTTGATGATGTTATTAAAAAATACACCGCCGCGTTAGGCGGAATTGATGCCCAGAAAAAAATCAAAACCATGAAATTTGAAGGGGCCATGAAACAGCAGGGCATGGAATTTCCGATGACCATACAGGTTATCCAGGGCCGGGCAATGCGTGCTGACATTACCGTGCAGGGAATGGTGATTACTTCCGCGTTCAAAGATTCGGCAGGATGGTCTGTTAACCCGCTCGAAGGATCAACCACCCCGGCGAAAATGAACGAAGAAGAGAAAAAAGGAGCCAAAGACCAGTGCGATCTGATTGACGACCTGGCCGATTACAAAGCCAAAGGACACAAGGCCGAACTGATCGGCCTTGAAGATGTAGACGGCGTAGAAACCATCAAAATAAAACTCACAAAAAAAGACGGCGATGTAGAACAGTATTTCCTCGATGCGGAAACCTACCTGCCGATTAAATCATCCACCAAAATGAAATTCGGCGATTCGGAAGTGGAATCAGAAACCTATTACAGCGATTACAAAGAGGTGGCCGGGGTAAAAATGCCCTTCACCACGCAGATCAAATCGGGCGGACAGGTTGTACTGGAAACTGCATTCAAAAAAATTGAAGCCAACATTACGATTAACGAGTCCATCTTTGACATGCCTAAATAATGGACCGATCTGACGCATTTTCAAAACAGTAATACATGTAACAGTCAGCCCGGTCATTGGCCCGGCTGACTTTGTTTTTTATACAACTTTCTTTATGAATATCAACTCATTTTTTACTGCGCTCGCCCTGGCGGCTGCGTTTTCACTTCCGGCGCAGAAAATCACATCGTCAACCATCGGCGCGCTCGAAATGCGCCAGATCGGCCCCGCCACCATGAGCGGCCGCATCACGGCCATTGATGCGGTGAACAAAACGCCGCGGATCATTTACATCGGTTCGGCGGGCGGCGGCATCTGGAAATCGACCAATGCAGGCTCTTCGTTTAAACCGGTATTCGATAAACACATCCAGTGCATCGGCACCCTGGTTATTGATCAGAAAAATCCGGAAACCGTTTGGGTCGGTACCGGCGAATCCAACATGCGCAACAGCGTATCGGTGGGAAACGGTATTTACAAAACAACGGACGGCGGACAAAACTGGAGCCTGCTCGGCCTCGACAGTACCGAGCACATCAGCAAAATAGTCATCCATCCCGAAAACAATAACGTGGTTTACGTAGCTGCTCCCGGACCGCTCTGGGGCGACAGCAAACACCGCGGGCTTTACAAAACCAGCGATGGCGGCAAAACCTGGGAAAAGATTCTTTATGCAGATGCAAAAACCGGTTGTGCGGATGTCGTAATTGATCCGAAAAATCCGAACACCCTTTATGCGTCCATGTGGGCATTCCGCCGCACGCCCTGGTCATTTAATTCAGGAGGCAAAACAAGTGCCCTTATGAAAAGTACCGATGGCGGTAAAACATGGAATAAAATACAGCAGGGTTTTGAAGGCGATGAGTTCGGCCGCATCTGTCTTGCCATTTCGCCCAGTGATCCCGACCGGTTGTATGCCATTGCCGAATCAAAGAAAACGCAGCTTTACATGACCAAAAACGGCGGCACCAGCTGGGAGAAAAAAAGCGGATCAATGAATGTTTCGTGGCGGCCGTTTTATTTCAGTGTAATCATGGTTGACCCGGTAGATCCGCAACGCATTTACCGCCCATCCATCAGCCTTTCGATCAGTTCCGACGGTGGCGAATCGTTTAAAGAAGCATCGTTCGAAGGCGGCTGGGTACACTCCGATCAGCATGCACTCTGGATTAATCCGAATAACAACAGCCACCTGCTGCTCGGCACCGACGGCGGCGTTTACCAGTCGCTCGACAAAGGCAACAGCTGGACCATGTTCGGCAACCTGCCCGTATCGCAGTTTTATCATGTAAGTATTGATAATCAGGAACCCTATAACGTGTATGGCGGCCTGCAGGACAACGGTTCATGGTATGCGCCGTCACAAAGTCCGAACGGAATTGAAAACCGCGACTGGGAAAACTGCGGCGGCGGCGATGGATTCTGGGTGCAGCCCGACCGTGATAACAGCGATTACATTTACAGCGAATCGCAGGGCGGAAACATTGTACGCGTGAACAAAAAAACAAACGAATACAAAGACATCAAACCCTACCCGCTGGCCGGCGAACCCAAACTGCGCTGCAACTGGAACACACCGGTGGTTACCAGCCCGACAAATCCGAAAACATTGTATTACGGTGCGCAATACCTTTACCGCACACGCGACAAAGGCGAAAACTGGGACCGCATTTCACCTGATCTTACAACCAACGACAAGAAAAAACAGGAACAGGAAAAATCAGGCGGTCTTTCGGTTGACAATTCAGGGGCGGAAAATCATTGCACGATTTTTACGATTGCCGAATCGCCGCTGGACGAAAACATGATCTGGGTCGGAACCGATGATGGCAATATCCAGCTCACCACCGACGGGGGAAAAACATGGAACAAAAAGAACAATACCATCAAAGGGCTTCCGGCTTTTGCCTGGGTAAGCAGCATTGAACCAAGTCCGTATGATAAAAATGTGGTCTTCGCAACGTTTGACAATCACGCCATGGGCGATATGAAAACGTATGTTTACCGGAGCACTGACATGGGCACAACCTGGACGGGTATAACAACGCCGGATCTGAAAGGATATGCGCATAAAATAAAACAGGATCCGGAACGCAGCGACCTGCTGTACCTCGGAACCGAATATGGCCTCTGGTTCAGTTTTGACAACGGTACATCATGGGTGCTTTACAAAGCCGGCGATTTTCCACCGGCTGCGGTAAGGGATATTGCGATTGATAAAAAAACAGCTTCGCTGGTTATTGCCACCCATGGCCGCGGCATTGCGGTTTTCGATGACCTGCGCCCGGTTCGTGCGCTCACCGCCGATCTGATGAACAAAGAAATGGCCTTTTTACCGGGAGCTGTTGCACCCATCACCAACGGACGGTTTAATGGCGGCTTTCCATCCACAGGCGGTTATACCGGCCCGAACAGTACGGAGAGTTATGTTTTTTATTATTACCTGAAAGACCGTGTTTCGTCCGGGGATGTGCGCATTGAAATTTACACCGACAAGGGCGAACTGGTTAATGCGATTCCAGCGAATAAACGCAAAGGTGTCAATTACGCCATTTGGGATTTGCGTTACAGCAAAGGACCACGTGTTGCCAAAGGCGTAAAAAGTGATGTGAGCGGTTTCGTAGGTCAGCTTGCCCGCGCCGGAACTTACACCATCAAACTGGTGAAGGGCGATAAAACCATTGAACAGCAGCTGGTGTTGCGCTACCCGGAATCCGGTTTGCATAACGCCGCCGATTTTAATGCCCGCGAAGCGGCAACGCAGGAATTGTTTACCATGCAGGAAGACCTTGCATTCCAGGTGGCGCGGATCATCCAGGTGCAGGATAGTTTGACAGCTACCGCAGCGCGTCAGAAATCGCTGGATGCGCAGGCCAAAACACTTCACAAACAACTGCAAACCATCCGCGAAAAATGTGTCGCCTCTATTGAAGGTACAAACATTACCGGCGAAGAAAAAATCCGCGAAAAAATCGGGATGCTGTATTACCAGCTTGCCGTTTATGATGGCAAACCCACAAGCATGCAAACCGAACGTATTAAAGGACTGAAAAAAGAACTGGACGACGTTACGAAAGAAGCACAACAGCTTTACGACACCGCGCTTGTAAAATACAATGCCGCTCTGAAAAAAGCCGGTATGCCCGAAATTACACCTGCCGACCGGGCCGCATGGGAGCGCCTGCCGCGAAACTGATAAACGCAAAAACGAGCAACTGAAAACAGGAAACATGCACACCGCTGTTTCCTGTTTTTGCATCTTATGAGTTCACATAATCGTTTGGAAATCATATTTAAACACCTTTAAACAAATTCACTTTCCTGTTTTTTCCTTATTTTTGTACGAAGGTTGAATCAGTTTGGCGACAGTTTAACCTGGACACAGATAAAAACGGGGCAACCCGGGAACATGAACATGATAACAGTTTTTACAAAACGTAATTGGTACGCAATTGCATTTCTGATTACAGCACTGCTGGCCGCCCCGGGCAGCAGCAAAGCACAGCTTGTTGTAAACAACGGCTGCAGCGTTAACACACTCCTCGGCGCACTCATCGGTGGCGGCCTGCAGGTAAGCAACGTGGTACTGAACTGCGATACTGCAGCTTATGGTACCTTCAGCGGCGGAAACGCTACCAACCTCGGCATTAACGGGGGCATTATGCTCACCACCGGCTCAGCCGACTCACTCGGGTACCCGCCGGGCACTTCCGGGTTTGATGTAACCTATTGTGTGGGCACAACCGTAAACGATCCCGACCTGATGGCCATTGATCCGCTGGCTACAAACGATCCGTGTATTCTCGAATTTGACATAATTCCATCTTGTAATCAGCTTACCATCAGTTTTGTTTTCGGATCGGAAGAGTATCCCACATTTGTAGGTACGTCGTTTAACGATGCGTTTGGTTTTTTCATCACCGGCCCTGATCCGCTTGGTGGTAACTACACCAACATGAACATTGCCACGTTGCCGGGAGGAATACCCGTTTCCATTAATAATGTAAACAATGGAAACTCCAATACGGGACCGTGTACGAACTGCGCCTATTACGTGAACAATTCCGCAGGCACTACGATACAATACAACGGACTTACCACGGTGCTCACGGTGAACCTTGCAATGGTTCCCTGTTCCACGTATCATTTCAAGATAGCTATTGCTGACGCCGGCGACTGTTCGCTCGACTCCGGGGTATTTATTGATTACCTGCAATGTTCAACGGCACTTGCCACTATTCCCTCATCGGTACCGGCAAGCTGTAATGCCTGCGACGGAACCGCATCTGTTGTGGTCAACGGCGGAACCGGTCCGTACACCTACACCTGGCTCCCTGCCGGAACAGCGGGCAACACACCGAACGCGGTAAGCCTTTGCCCGGGAACATACACCTGCATTGTCACGGATGCATCCCAATGCGGGCTACCCGATACGGCCATTGTAACTGTAAACTCATCAAGCGGCTTAAGCCTTACTGCTGCGCAAACCAATGCCACCTGTTTTGGCGAATGCAACGGCTCTGCTTCCGTAACGGTGAACAGCGGCACCGGGCCTTTCACCTTTGCGTGGGCACCTTCGGGTGGTAATGCACAAACCGCGAACGGCCTGTGTGCAGGAACGTACACGGTATCGGTAACTGATTCGAGCGGCTGTGCCTCTACGCAAATCTATACGATTACAGAACCACCGGTGCTCACGTTAACCATGAGTCCGAACACATCCATCTGCGCCGGTGCAAGTACAACAATTACAGCAACGCCGGGCGGCGGAACGGGTCCTTATACCGTAACCTGGGACAACAGCCTGCCCAACGGCACAAGCAACAGTGTTACACCGACAGCAACTACAACTTATAATGCAACCGTTACCGATGCCAATGGCTGTAACATTTCCGACTCGGTAGTGATTACACTGAGCCCTGCGCCGGTGGCCGGCTTCACGGCATCACCCAACGGCTGCGCACCGTGGACGTATAACTTTACGAATACCACTACCGGCGCTACCAGTTACCTCTGGGATTTTGGTGATCCGGGATCGGGCGCAAACAACACCTCGCTGCTTGCAGGTCCTTCGCACACGTACAATTTCGGCGGAAGCTATAACGTAACACTTATTGCGGCCAATGCAGCCGGCTGTCTCGATACGATTACCATTCCGAATGCGGTTACGGTATTCCCGCAGCCTGTTGCTTCGCTTACGGTAACCAACCCGGTACTGAGTGAAGAAGCTCCGACTGCTGTGTTCAATGATCTTTCGAACGGCGGCACCAACTGTGTAACGTATTTCGGCGACGGCGATTCACTGGTGGGATGCAACCTCGGTTCGTTTACGCACGTTTACGGCGCTGCAGGAACATACACCGTTACCATGATTACAACCAACAACGATGGCTGTTCCGACACCACCGAAATTACCGTTGTGGTAGAACCGGAATCAACCATTTACCTGCCGAATGCATTTACACCAAACGGCTCAGGACTGAATGACATGTTCCTGGCGTACGGCACCAACATCAATGACTTTACCATGCTGGTGTTCGACCGCTGGGGCAACCTGCTGTTTGAAAGCAACGATATTTACAAAGGCTGGGACGGCAAATTCAAAGGTAACCTGGTGCAGCAGGATGTGTATGTGTGGAAAATCACGTACACCGATTCGCACAACAAAAAGAAAAAAGCGATCGGACACGTTTCGGTGATCCGGTAAAAACACCAACCCGTTTTTATACAAGGCTGCCCTTCAACAGGCGGCCTTTTTTTATCGCCGGAGCGCCCGAAAACAAAAAATATTTTATACATAAGTTGCATATACATAATATTCTTATGTATATTAGCGTTATGTATGCAAATGAACTGATCCGGGGAACGCTCAAAAGCATTATCCTCAAACTGCTGGCCGAGCACGGCAAACTGTATGGGTACGAGATGACCCGCATGGTACGCGAACGGAGTGGCGACAAAATTCAGATTACGGAAGGCGCACTGTACCCGATGCTGCACCTGCTGGAAACGGAAGGCATTGTTACCACCGAGTCGGTTGAAATCGGCAAACGGGTGCGTAAGTATTACAAACTTACCGCGGCCGGAAAAATGACCGCAAAAAAGAAAATCAGCGAGATGGCCGATTTTCTGCAAACGATGCAGATCCTGTTTGACCTCGAAAGCGGATTGTCGCATGGCTGAGCTGAACGAACAGGAAGTTGATCGCGTTGCTGCAGCGATAAGGGAACGCGGCATTTTTATGCAGGAACTGGGCGATAATGTGCTCGATCACTGCTGCTGCATTATAGAAGAACAATGGCGCGAAGGCGAACCTTTTGAATCCGTACTTGCACGTACATTAAACCTGTTCGGCGAAACCGGCTTCCGGGAAATACAGGATGAAACCACTTTTTTACTCACACATAAAAACCGCGAAACCATGAAAAAAACAATGTCTGTATCGGGATTAATCGCTGTAATTGCACTCATTGCCGGCGTTTTTTTTAAACTGCAGCACTGGATTGGTGCCAACATCCTAATCCTGCTTGGATTTACATTGCTCAGTTTGGTATTTATTCCCCTGTGGTTTGTTTTCCGCTTCCGCGAATCATCGGGCGCACAGCAGAAAGGCATGCAGGTGCTCAGTCTTGTTACCGCACTGCTGCTGGTGGTACCCGGTGTTTTCAAACTGCTGCACTGGCCTTATGGCAACCTCATGCTGGGCATCGGCTTCGGTGTATTTTTCGTTGTTTTTCTGCCACTCTATTTTGTGATGGGTTACCGCAATCCGCTCACCCGGCAGAACACCATCAGCCAGAGTATCATGCTCGGCTGCTGCGGCGCCATGATGGTGTTGCTTGCCTTTCAGCAGCCCAGCCAGAAGTATCTTGAATTACAGAAACAAAAACAGGAACAGGTTCAGACACATTGATTTTGCAACGGCGCAGCGTTTTAAAAAAATGCTGCGCCGTTTTTTCAAAATAAATTATCTTTGCGCTGTTAACCCAACAGTGAATTACTTTTTTATTAAACCCAACATGAATCCCAAAAGAAAAATCCAGATCGGAAAATTCATCAGTCTTATTCTGCGTCACAATCCCGGCGCGGCAAACGTTACGCTTGACGAAAACGGCTGGGCCGATGTGCAGCAGTTGCTCAAAGGCCTGAACGAAAACGACATGCCGGTAACCTTTGAGATGCTGGAAGAAATGGTGTACGACACGTCCGACAAAGCACGTTACATTTTTAACGACGACAAAACACGGATCCGTGCCGTGCACGGCCATTCGGTAAAAGTGGATCTCGGCTACCAACCCGAAACGCCACCGGAGTTTTTATTCCACGGCACAGCTACGGCCAACCTCAAATCCATCCGCAGCAAAGGCATTGAAAAACGTTCGCGGCAGCAGGTGCATCTTTCCATGGATGTGGCTACCGCCAAACTTACCGGTATGCGTCACGGTTTCCCGGCCGTGCTCCGCATCCGCGCAGGCGAAATGCACGCAGCAGGAATGCAGTTCTTCCATTCCAGCAGCAACGTGTGGCTTACGGATGCTATCCCGGCATCGTACATTGATTTCCCGGAGGAGTATTAAAATCTCAGTGTGTAATCACCAGTTGTTTTACCACAACTGATGCGCCGCGCTGCACCTCCACGAAATAAAATCCGGCGGGGAACGGTGCTGTTTCTATTACTGCACGGCTTTGCATTGAAGTAAACTGCAAAAGCACGTGGCCGGAAACATCGCGCAGGGTTATTGTTGCAGGCATTTTATCTGTTTCAGTAAATAAAACCTGTGCCGCATCATGCGCCGGGTTTGGAAATAGTGTACTGTTTTCATTGGCAATTATTTCATTTACGCCGGTGGCATCGGCCAGTTTCCACGTTTCATCCAGGCGATTATTCTGCTGATCAATGCCGGTGGTGTAATACATATCCGTTCCGTTTGTAAAAGCGGCACCGCCTTTGCGCGCGGCCGCCGGAAGCGTGGGCTGCTGCTGCCACTGCAACGTTTGCGGATCAAAAGTAAAGCAGTCACCATACACAAGCTGCGAACTGTCAACACCGGCAAACACCACCAGCTTGTTGTTGATCGCCTGCATTGCACCGTACGTTCTTCCCATGCCCGGAAACGTACTTACCGCTGTCCACGAATCGTTCTGCATGTTGTAACGCAGCAATGCGTTGCTGCAAATCCCGGCGGTGTCTTTTCCGAAAATAAGATAACCGGTATCGTTACACGTTGCAGCTCCTGCGCGCCAGCTGCCCGCACCAGCCAGCGGATTGCACTGCTGCCAGGTATCGGCGTTCATGTTGTAACGCCATACATCGTTTGCTGCAATAATGTTTGTGCGTTGTCCGCCCACGATAAATGCAAAGCTGTCAATTACAAAACAGGCAGCCCCGCTTCGTCCCGGCGCAGGCAGAGATGTGCGCGCGGTCCAGTTTCCGTTTGCGGGATCAAACCGCCATAAATCGTCCAGGTAATTTCCGCCCGCATCCAGTCCGCCGAAAACAAAACCGAACGTACCGTTACTGAATCCGCAGGCATACTGCCGTTCTTCCCCTGCAGGCAATGCGGGTGCAGCGCTCCAGGTTTCGGTGGTCATATCAAACTGAAAAAAATCACGGGTGGCAGTCCAGCCGGTTTGCAGCCCGGTGCCACACCACGCATGCTGCCCGATCACAAAAGCAGTTGCATCATCGCGCGTGGTTCCTGCAAAATCAGGCATCGCCTGCCAGCTTTGTGCGGAGGCAGTAATCCATAATAATAAGAAAGGAAACAGTACCGATTTTTTCATCCCGGGGAACAACGGCTGGAACAGGTTTTTATTGCGAACGATCTCCAGGATAAACCGGGTGAGTTACATGGCTTCGGCAACTACTTCATTTACGCCGGGCACCATGCGTTTGAGCAGGGCTTCGATGCCTGCCTTGAGCGTTACGGTTGACGACGGACAGCCACTGCAGGCGCCTTTCATCTGCACCGTTACCACACCGTTTTCAAACGAACGGAATGTAATCAGTCCGCCATCCTGCTCTACGGCCGGGCGGATGTATTGCTCCAGCACTTCCACAATTTTGTGTTCGGCTTCGGTTTGCGGAATGTTATGTTCTGTAAATACCGTGGTGGTGGTTTTAAAACTGCTGTCGGTGGCTACTTCTTTCTGCGGCAGGGTGGTGATTACCGGCAAACCGTCGTTGAGGTAACTTTTCAGAAACTCACGCAGTTCGAGCAGTACATCATCCCACGCAACGATTTCGCTTTTTGCAATGGCGATATAATTGGCGGAGATGAACACACTTTTCACAAACGGGAACTGGAACAGTTTGGCCGGGAGCGGTGCGTCAGCCGTATCTGCAGCCGATTTATATTCCGCGGTGGCGCCTTCCGCAATGAGCAGGCAGTTGGCCACAAACTTCATCGTGCCGGGATTCGGGGTGCTTTCGGCGTATATAATTACAGGTGCTTTCTTCGTTTCCATGTGGTTTCAATTATGGTACAAAGTTATCAAACCTGCGCGAAACACGCTATTTTTACAGCCGAATGCAAAAACGCACCGATTTCCTCATCCTGGGTTCAGGCATTGCCGGGCTCACCTTCGCGCTCAAAACCGCTGCCCATGGCAGTGTGCTCATGATTACGAAGGCCAATAAAGATGAATCGAATACCAAATACGCGCAGGGAGGCATTGCCGCCGTGATGTATAAACCCGATTCGTACAACAAACACATTGAAGATACGCTCATCTGCGGCGACGGACTGTGTAACGAAGAAGTGGTGAACATGGTGATCCGCGAATCAACCGAGCGCGTAAACGAACTGGCGGCCTGGGGTGCTGATTTCGACCGCAAACCGAGCGGGGAGTTTGATCTTGCCCGCGAAGGCGGACATTCCGAGCACCGCATTCTGCATCACAAAGACATTACCGGTTACGAAATTGAACGCGCACTGCTGGAGCAGGTTCACAACCACCCGAACATTGAAATTCTTGATCACCACTTTGCAATTGATATCATCACACAACACCACCTCGGTATTGAAGTAAACAGCCGCACGCCGGATATTGCGTGTTACGGTGCATACATACTCGATACCGAATCGGGAAAAGTGGATACGGTACTTGCACGCGTAACGCTGATGGCTACAGGAGGTGCGGGCCACGTGTATGCCACCACCACCAATCCAACCATTGCCACCGGCGACGGCATTTCGATGGTTTACCGCGCAAAAGGGAAAGTAGAGAACATGGAATTTATGCAGTTCCACCCCACTTCGCTTTACAACCCGGGTGAACATCCTTCATTCCTGATAACAGAAGCCATGCGCGGACACGGCGCCATATTACGCACCCGCGACGGCAAAGAGTTCATGCACAAATACGACGCACGTAAATCACTCGCCCCGCGCGACATTGTGGCGCGTGCCATTGACAATGAAATGAAACTGCGCGGCGATGATTTTGTATATCTCGATGCCACGCACCTCGATGCCGATGATCTGAAAGCACACTTTCCGAACATTTATAAAAAGTGCCTCACGCTGGGAATTGACATCACGAAAGATTTTGTTCCGGTGGTTCCGGCGGCGCATTACCTGTGCGGCGGCATTACGGTAGATAAAGCCGGGCGCAGCAGCATCATGAATTTATATGCGGTGGGCGAATGTTCGTGCACCGGCCTGCACGGGGCCAACCGGCTTGCCTCCAACTCGCTGCTCGAAGCCGTGGTGTATGCACATACCGCTTCGCAGGATGCGATTGCTGCAATCGGTCAGCTTTCTTTCCCCGATAACATTCCGGACTGGAATGCGGAAGGCACATCAGCGCCTGAAGAAATGGTATTACTTACCCAAAGCCTGAAGGAAGTACAAACCATCATGAGTAATTACGTGGGCATTGTGCGTTCCGACCTCCGCCTGCAGCGCGCCAAAGACCGGCTCGAAATTCTGTGGAAAGAAAACGAAGCGCTTTACAAAAAGATCACCGTTTCACAGCAGGTGTGTGAACTCCGCAACATCATCAACATCGCGTATATCATAATCAAACAGGCCGCAGCCCGTAAAGAGAGCCGCGGCCTGCATTATACGATTGATTATCCGCCGGTGAAAAAATAAGCGCTACGCCAGCAGTGTAGCCTGGAGCTCAATTGCGCAATTAAATAATTTGGAAACCGGGCAGTTTTGTTTGGCATCATTTGCCATGGCCTGGAACTGTTCGTCGGTAAGTCCTGCTGCTTTTACCTGCGTGTGTAAAACAACGAGCGAAATTGCACCGTTTTCAAGAACCACTTCGGCACGGGTTTCAATGGTTTCAGGCGTAATGTCTGCGGCCTGCAACGTAAATGCCAGTTTCATCGAAAAACAGCCGGCATGGGCTGCACCCAGCAATTCTTCGGGGTTGGTGCCTTGCGCGTTTTCAAACCGCGTTACAAATGAATAAGGTGCATCTTTGAGAAGACCGCTCTGGGTGGTTAATGTTCCTTTTCCTGCTTTGCCGGTTCCTTCCCAGCGGGCTGTTGCATTGCGTTTAATCTGCATGATTTATGTTTTTTGACAAAGTTGGATTTAATTTTACTTTTGTGCAAGTATGCACCATTTGGTACAATACTATCCAAAAGTATAGTATTGTGTTAAATCAACACCTGTAGCACCCTTTTGTTCGGTATGGCTGTTTTTAAAGTAAACACACGGAGTTACACCTGCCCGGTTGAACTGGCGCTGAGTGTAATCGGCGGAAAGTGGAAAGGACTGATCCTGCACCGCCTGCGCAAGGAAACATTACGGTTCAGCGAACTGAAAAAACTGCTGCCTGACATTACGGACAAAATGCTGATACAGCAGCTGCGGGAGCTGGAAAGCGACGGCATCATCAGCCGTAAAGTGTACCCGGTGGTTCCGCCCAAAGTGGAATACAAACTGACGGCAAAGGGAAAAGAACTGAGCCCGGTAATTGAATCCATGCGCAAGTGGGGACTGACGTACAAGCAGTAAATCCGCGAACTTGTGTTGTCTGAAAAGTTGGCTTACCTTTGTATTCCAATGAAAAACGCTTTCCGTTTCGTAATCAGCAGCATACTCGCGGTAACAATCCTGTTATCGGGCAGCAGCTTTACGTTCGGAAAAATGGTTTGCCTCGAAACGGGCTACACCATTATTGATTACAAAAAAGTAGAAGACTGCTGCGACCGCAAAACCACGGAGCCTTCCATTTACAAAGCGGAATGCTGCGAGATCACCAATGTTGACCTTGCCGTTGATCATTTTGTAAATACGCAAACGGCCATTGTAAAGATTGCAGCGGCACCGGTTGCCCTGCATGCTGTTCCGGGAATTGCGGCACCGGTTCCGGCCATCACACAAACCCTTCCAATCGCGCTGGTTCAGCCACCTCCTGAACCGCCATCTGATCTGCTTCACAGCATCCGTCAGTACCGCATCTGATTGTTCGTTTTTGTTCCGGTAAATCACCGGGAACTTCCTTGTTTTATTTTCTGAAAACAAAAACGAACATGAAAATCAATTTTCTTTTAGTGCTGCTGATAGCTGCTGTGCGGCTCACAGCACAAACACTTTCCGGAACGGTTTCCGAAAAACCACCCGGCGGCGCTTTGCCCGGCGCGGCGGTGTTCTGGAAAGGCACGCACACCGGAACCGCTGCCGATGAAAATGGCCGGTTTACGCTTGCGTATCCGGATTCATTTCCTGCAATGCTGTATATACAACTGCTCGGATACGAAACAGACAGCATCCGTTTCAAAGCCGTATCAAACGACCCGGTTAAGATCACGCTGAAAGCGATGGCGAGCAAAGTAAGCGACACCGTTGAAGTGGTGCATAAAATGGACGACTTCACCATTTCATCGCGGCCCATCAATACCGAAATCATCACACAGCGCGGTTTGCTCAAGGCGGCCTGCTGCAACCTGTCGGAAAGTTTTGAAACCAATCCTTCCGTTGATGCTGCCGTGAGTGATGCCGTTTCCGGTACCAAAAAAATCCAGATGCTCGGGCTTGATGGCGTGTACACACAGCTGCTGAACGAAAACCTGCCGCTCATCCGCGGACTTTCGGCTGCATACGGCATCGGGCAGGTTCCCGGTACGTGGATCAAAGCGATCCTTATTACAAAAGGAACCGGTTCGGTGGTTAACGGGTACGAATCCATCAGCGGGCAGATCAATCTCGACCTGCTGAAACCGGAAGAGTTAAATGAAAAACAGGAACGGTTTTTCATCAACCTCTACGGCAACCACCAGGGCCGTGCAGAAGCAAACGCACATGCGGCATACATGCTGAACGACAAAGTGGGCACGTTGCTGCTTGCCCACTACAGCCAGCTGCAGGTGCGCAACGACATGAACAACGATGGGTTTCTGAACATGCCGCTGTACCGCCAGGTGAATGTGATGAACCGCTGGACCTGGAACAATGGCAAGAACATTGAAGGGCAAACCGGTTTCCGCGTGATTGATGAAACACGCCAGGGCGGGCAAACCAGTTTTGACTATGCGCGCGATTTCGGAACGCAGCAGGCCTACGGTTTTGGTATCGGTACCAAACAGTACGAGTTTTTTAATAAAACCGGTTTCATTTTCAAAAAGCCCGGTACCAGCATCGGCACCATGCTGAGTTCGCGTTACCATAAACAGAACATGTATTTCGGCCAGCGTTCGTATGACGGCGAACAGCGCAGTTTATATGCAAACGTGTTGTTCCAGACGTACATCAATAACACGAACCATACATTTAAAACGGGAACCAGTTTTATCCTGGATGATTACCGCGAAAACTTTATGGATTCGGCTTTCGGGCGACAGGAAATTGTTCCGGGTGCTTTTGTGGAATACACCGGCCAGGTTACACCGCGTCTTTCGCTGGTGGCGGGACTGCGCGGCGATCTGCATAACCGCTGGGGCTTTTTCGCAACGCCGCGCCTGCACATGAAATACGCAATTACCGAACACCTCTCCATCCGCGCATCGGGTGGACGGGGATTCCGCACCTCCAATGTGTTTGTGGAACAGTTCGGCCTGTTTGCGAGCTCGCGTAAGATTACTGTAACCGAAACGCTGCGTCCCGAAGTGGCCTGGAATTACGGCGGCAGTGTTACCTGGAATTTCAAACTGCTGAAAAAGGATGCGGCACTGAATGCAGACTTTTTCCGCACCGATTTTACGAACCAGGTGGTGGTTGATTTTGAACAGCCGGGGCAACTGCTGTTTTACAACCTGCAGGGCCGTTCGTTTGCAAACAGCGCACAGGCCGATTTCAGCATTACACCGGTGGAGCGCCTCGATTTACGTGCCGCTTACAAATGGTATGATGTGCAGGTAACATACCGCGACGGTTTAAAACAGCGCCCGTTACAGGCGCAGCACCGTATGCTCTTCAACGCGGCGTATGCGCTTCCGTTCGACCGCTGGAAATTTGATGCAACGGCCAAGTGGTTCGGCAACGCGCGCGTACCGGTTGCTTCAGCCAATCCGGCACACCAGCACATGCCCACCACGTCGCCCACGTACTGGATTTTCCAGGCGCAGGTAACCAAAAAACTCCGCTGGTTCGACCTATATGCCGGTTGCGAAAATATCACAAACTATATGCAGCATGACCCGATTATTGATCCGGCCAACCCGTTCGGCCCGGACTTTGATGCTACATTAATCTATGCACCCATTGACGGACGCCTGGTTTATTTCGGTATCCGAAAATCATTTAACTGAAAAACTGTAAATTCACTTTGTTATAAACAACAACCATGAAAAACTACCTGCTTAAATTAAACGGCCTGCTCCTCGTATTTCTTTTAATTTCGGGAACGATGAAAGCGCAGACTCCGGCTGATGCCGAGAAAAAAGCGACCATTAAAATCAAAACATCTGCTGAGTGCGACATGTGCAAAAAACGCATCGAAAAGGAGATGGCTTTTATCAAAGGGGTTAAAAAAGCCGACCTCGATCTCGCCACGCGCGTGCTTACGGTTACTTACCAGACCAAAAAAACAAGTCCGGAAGCCATTAAAGCTGCGATTTCAAAAATCGGTTATGATGCCGATGACGTAAAAGCAGACAACAAGGCGTACAAAAAACTGCCGGAATGCTGCCAGAGCCAGGGCGGAAAGGAATGCAAACCGGGCGAACACAAAGACGACAAAAAAGGGAACTGATTTTCCCTGTTACCGAAAAAGGCAAAACAGTACGTTTTGCCTTTTGTTTTTTTACACCTTTGCAGCACAGCATTAACGTATGGCACTTATCAAAACAGTAAAAGGAATTGCGCCCGTTTTCGGCGCTGATTGTTACCTCGCCGAAAATGCAACCATCGTGGGCGACGTGATCATGGGCGACAACTGCAGCATCTGGTTCAACGCCGTTATCCGCGGCGATGTGAACAGCATCCGCATGGGCAACAAAGTGAACGTGCAGGATGGTGCCGTTATTCACTGCACGTACCAGAAAACCAAAACCACCATCGGCAACAATGTTTCCATCGGCCACAATGCGCTGGTGCATGGCAGCACTATTCACGACAATGTGCTTATCGGCATGGGATCGATTGTGATGGACAACTGTGAAATCGGGAGCAACAGCATTATCGCTGCCGGTGCAGTACTTACTGAAAACACCAAAGTGGAAGCAGGTTCTGTTTATGCCGGTGTTCCTGCAAAAAAAATAAAAGACATCAACCAGGAACTGATTCACGGCGAGATCGACCGCATTGCAGCAAACTACATGATGTACGCCTCGTGGTTTAAGGAATAACCGCTACGCGTTTTTCAGTGCTCCGTTTTCCCAGGCAGCACCGGCAATCGTTCCTGCGGGCAGTTTTAATGTGCGGATTGCATTTTCAAAAACGCCAACATTGCCGCTGGTCGTGTACGTAATTCGACCGCTGCCTTCCACAGCCAGCTGTTGCTGCTGTTCCAGCATCCGTTTCACCTGGCGCGCCACAGCGGGAGCAGGATCAATGATGCGTACTGCAGGTCCGGTAATTTTTTCAATCAGTGGTTTTACAAACGGATAGTGTGTACATCCCAACACCAGCGCATCAATGTTTTGCTGCAGCATAGGTTCAATCCACCCGCGCAGCATGCGTTCTGTTTCCGGCGTATCCAGTTCACCGGCTTCAATCTGCTGCACCAATCCCGGGCAGGGCTGGCGCAATACATTTACGCCCTGCGCAAACCGTTCCACCACCGAGGCAAACAGTTCGCCCTGGAACGTGGCGGTAGTTGCAAGCACACCCACTGATTTTGTAACGGAATTTTCTGCTGCCGGTTTAACGGCCGGCTCCATGCCCACAAACGTAATTTGCGGATACATTTCGCGCAGCGGCTTCAGTGCAGCTGCTGATGCGGTATTGCAGGCAATCACAATAATTTTACATCCTTCGCTGAGCAGGAAATCGGTTATGCCTTTACTGAATGCCAGGATTTCAGGCATGGATTTTTCACCATACGGCAGGTGTGCACTGTCGCCAAAATAGATAAGATTTTCTGCAGGCAGCAGTTCGTGCAGCGCGCGGACTACGGTAAGTCCGCCCAGCCCTGAATCAAAAACACCGACGGGTGCATTTTTCTGATCATTCATAATTCCATCCGGATCATTCAAAAATACACAAAATGCAGCGGACGGGATGGAATGCCATGTTAATGTTTGCAGTGCCGTTTTACGAATGAAACACTTTTGATTTTACAATCCGCCCGTTTTCAAAAAACAGCACCTCACCCACTACCATTTCCGCTTCGCCGGGAACGGTGCGCACATATTCCACAAACACCGTGCTGTCATCTGCTACCGCGTAGTTCGGTTCATAATGCAGTTCAGGCAAACGGGCAAACGCATCTTTCCACCACAGGCGCAGCTGGTCTTTGCCTTTTATCCAGCCATTGGTTTCGGGCTGCCGGTCTTTCAGTTTCGGACTGAAATGTGCTGCATGCTCATCATATAGCGCAAGCAACTGCTCCAGGTTTTTCGAATTAAAACTGTCCATCCAGCTTTGCAGTACCCGAAGGTTTTCGTTTTTCATAAATATGCGTTTGATATTCCGACCCCGAAGTTACGGCGATGTTTCAAAACAACATTGCAGCAGGCGAATCAGGAATGCCTGTAACGCAACAAAGCACCCCGCAGGGTGCTTTGTTGTATGGTGTTGCGGTTGATTATTGTCCGCCGCCAGCCGGTTTGGTACCCGGGGCAGGTGCTGTTCCGCCTGTGGTTCCAGGAGCTTTCGGTGCCGGGTTCGGGATGTTCAGCTTCAGTTTAATCGCTGCAAAAATATCATCGGCCGGATCAGCAAACAACAATATGCTTGCCGATTTGCTGCTGTCGAATACATATTTGTAGCCTTTTTCTTTGGCGTAATCTTTAATGGCTTTTTCTACCTTTTCAATGATCGGTTTTTTCAGGCGGGCCACTTCATTCTGCAGATCGGTTTGCGCCGTCATCTGGAAATTCTGGATACGCTGATTGAGGCTGTTCAGTTCGGCTTCGCGCATCTGGAGCAGTGAAGGCGTTTTTGCCAGCATGTCTTTGTCGGCATCGTATGCTTTCAGCTTGTTATCAAGCTCGGTCTGCATGGTCAGCATTTCGTTTTCAAGCTTCTTATAAAAAGTAGCTGCATCCTCATTGGCCTTGGTCATTTCAGGCATGATGCTCAGCAGCGAATCGTAGTCGATGTGCGCAAACTTCTGTGCGTTGGCAGCAGGAGCGATTGCGAGACCTGCGAAAACGAGAATGGAATAAAAAAACTTTTTCATATTGATTGGTTGCTTATAAATTGTGGTGATTAGTTTCCTTTTTTCTTGTAGCCCATTTTATCGAGCACTTCGTCACTCATGTCGTAACGTTCGCTGGTGTACAGCATGGTGAGGTCGCTGGCTTTGTCAAATACAACGGCGTAGCCTTTGAGTTCGGCAAGTTCCTTCACAGCATTGAATACTTTGTCCTGGATCGGTTTTACGAGCTCCTGACGTTTTTTAAACAGGTCGCCGTCAACACCGAAACGCTGTTTCTGCAGGTTTTTCGCATCTTTTTCTTTTTCCACGATTTCTGCTTCACGTTTTTTGCGGAGGTCTTCGGTCAGCAGCAACTGATCCTGCTGGAAGTTTTTATACAGTTTATCAATCTCGGCGTATTTTGCTTCGATTTCTTTCTGCCATTGAACGGAAACTTTATTGAGTTCTTCCTGGGCCTGTTTGTATTCCGGAATCTGGGCCATAATATACTCGGTATCCACCCACGCAAATTTTTGTGCGCTGGCCGGGACAATACAAAGGAGGAAAAGTGCGATAGTAGTAATGATCGTCTTTTTCATAGTCGCTGGTGATTATTTTGCCCAACAATCGGGCGAAGTTACATTATTTATTTTCTTTTAAAATTAATTTATCAGAGCTCACCCAGGTTTAAACCAATGGTGAAGTGGATCTGCGAACGCTGCATGCCCGAACGTCCCGGGTACGTATCGAGGCGGTAGCCCCAGTCGAGTCCGAGCAGGCCGAACATCGGCAGGAACACGCGCACACCCACACCCGTTGAACGGTACACATCAAACGGGTTAAAATCGCGGAACCGGTTCCAGGTATTTCCGCCTTCAGCAAATGCAAGTCCGTAAACCGTTGCGCTCGGGTTGAGCGATACCGGGTAACGCAACTCAAACGTGTATTTGCTGATGATGGAAGCACCTGTGCGCGACTCCTGCACCGACTGGTCATCGTACCCGCGGAGCGCAATAATCTCGCGTCCGTCGAGTGCGAAACCGGTAAGTCCGCTGCCGCCGAGATAAAAACGCTCGAATGGCGATGCGCCGGTCTTGCTCTGGTATGTGCCCAGGTATCCAAATCCTACACGGGTATTCAATACCAAATTCCCTGCCAATTGTGTGAACCACGAGGAAGTGAATTTCCATTTGTAGTATTCCAGCCACTTGTAGCGCTCCTGGTCAGTGATGTCGGTGTAATCTTTATTGTTGAACAACGAATACGGCGGTGTAAACTGTCCGCTGATACGCATGGAGGCACCACGGCGTGGATAAATCTGCTGATCGGTATTATCGCGCGACAGTGAAATGCGGTAACTCAGGTTATTCGCAAAACCGTTTGCAAAAGAGAAAACAGATGAAAATTTATTGAGCTGGTAATACTGGTAATTCACTTCCTGGTAAAGCTGGAAAAAGTCATCCGGTTTTTTCAGGCGCATACCGAAACCAACCGATGCACCGGTAATTTTAAGGTCCTGGCGCGCATCGTTCGGTACTTTTACACCATCCACCTTCGTGTATTTGGCAACACCGTTACTCTGTACGGAATGATACACACCCAGTGTAAGCGAGTTCGGTTTGCGGCCGCCCAGCCACGGTTCGGTAAACGAGGCATTATACGACTGGTAGAATAATCCGTTCGACTGTGCGCGTATGCTGAGGCGCTGGCCATCGCCCGAAGGCAGCGGGCGCCATGCATCCGGGTTCGTAATGTTTTTGGTCGAGAAGTTATTGAACGAAACACCCAGTGTTCCCACAATGCGGTTTGCACCCCAGCCGCCCGAAAGTTCGAGCTGATCGTTTGGCCGTTCTTCCACTACGTATTCAATATCAACCGTTCCTGTTGCCGCATCCGGTTTCGGATTCACCTGGATAGTTTCCGGGTTGAAGTAACCGAGCGAAGCCAGTTCGCGTTGCGAGCGGATAACATCCGAACGGCGGAACAGGTAACCCGGGCGTGTTCGTATTTCACGCATGATCACGTGATCGTTTGTTTTGCTGTTGCCGATGATGGTAACATTACGGATAATGGCCTGGCGGCCTTCGTAAATGCGCATTTCAAAATCAATGGAATCGTTTTCCACGCGCACTTCCACCGGGTTCAGCTGGAAAAACAGGTAACCGTCGTCCATGTACAGCGAAGTGATGTCAGTGCTGTTCGCATTCATAAACAGGCGCGATTCGAAATCGTCTTTGTCGTAAACATCACCACGTTTGATACCTAGGCGTTTGCTCAGTTCTTCCGATGAATATTTTGTATTACCGATCCAGTTGATGCTGCGGATGTAATAACGCCGGCCTTCGTTTATCACAAGGTCAATATTTACCCGGTTGGGTGAAACCACGTACACACAATCTTTTACAATGGCCGCATCGCGGTATCCTTTGCCCTGGTATTTGGCAACAATGGCCTGTTCATCTTTGCTGAGGTTTTCGGGCAGGTATTTCGATGCTTTAAAAATATTGTAGATGCGTTTGCGTTTGGTGTCTTTCATTGCCATGCGGATGCGCATGTCGCGAAATAGTTTGTTACCGTCCACATTGATGTCGCGGATTTTTACTTTCTCGCCTTTGTTCACGATAATTTTAAGCAGGATACCGCTCCGCAGGGTGTCTTTCAGTTTGGTGCGCGCGGTGTCAAATTCATACGTGATGTTCGTCTGGCAATTGCGGTAACCGTTATCAATAAAATAATCGTTCACCACCTGGATGATGTATGCTTTCAGGTAATCGGTGTACATGCGGTTACGCACAATCCCGATTTTTTCGTCGAGGTCGTCCTGGTCGCTTTTCTTTACACCCACAAATGTTTTACCGGTGATGCGGCGTTTTTCTTCCACGATAAATTTGAGAAATACGTACTCGCCTTCCACTTTTTCAATCACGAGTTTGATGTCATCAAACAGGCCTTCGTTCCAGAGTTTGTCAATAGCATCTGCAGTCTGATCACCGGGAATGGTAATCTTGTCACCTTCCGAAAGCCCCGACAGCAGTTTCAGGATATTTTTATCAAGCGAAGTGGTTCCTTCAAAATCCACTTTTGCGAGGGTATATTCTTTCGGACTCTGGTAATTTACTTTGCTGGTATCGCCGCCGATGGCGATCTGGGCCTTTGCGGGCAAAACCAACAGCAGCAGGAGAACAAAAAATGTATTGCGTAAAATCGGATTCATCATTTCAGGTAAGCGGATTTAAAACTTGTTCACTTGTCTTTCCGAAGCGGCGTTCGCGGCGCTGGTAATCGACAATGGCGGTATAAAAATCTTCTTTTCCGAAATCCGGCCAGAGTGTTTCGGTGAAGTAAAATTCAGCATACGCAATCTGCCAGAGCAGGAAATTGCTCACGCGGTGTTCGCCGCTCGTACGGATGAGCAGTTCAGGATCCGGGTATTTTGCGGTACACAGTTTTGATTCAATCGTATCTGCATTAACTGCCATCGGATCAATTTCTCCGGCAGCAGCAAGGCGTGCAATTTCGCGCATGGCATTGGTAATTTCCCAGCGTGCACTGTAACTCAGCGCGAGCACCAGGGCCATGCGTTTGTTATTCTTGGTTTGTTCAATGGCTTCGGCCAGTTCGCGGCGGCAGTTTTCAGGAAGGCTTCCCAGGTCGCCGATGGCTTCGAGGCGGATATCGTTTTTGTTCAGCGTTTTGGTTTCCTCGTGAATGGTGTGAACGAGCAATTCCATCAGCGCATTTACTTCTTCTTTCGGACGGTTCCAGTTTTCGGTAGAAAAAGCATAAAGCGTAAGGTAACTGATGCCGATTTCTGCCGCCGCTTCCGCCGTATCGCGAACAGCGGTAACGCCGTTGCGGTGTCCGAAAACGCGCATCTGCCCCTGCTGCTGCGCCCAGCGACCGTTTCCATCCATGATTATTGCAACATGTTTGGGTAAACGAGTCTGGTCTATTTGATTTTTCATATCCATTGCGCGCGGTAAACCGGAAGGCCGGCCCGTTCGTTAAGCATTGTTATTGTTTTTCGTTACCGTAGCCGGCACACTTTTTCTGGCGCTCATTCAGTTTGAAACTGAGTGTTACACCACCGAATGCATACCAGTCTTTGGTGCGTGAATTGCCACGCTGCCGCCCCACGTTGCTGAGCGGATCGTTGGAAATGCTGCGGTCGGCCAGCGCCACGCCGTTGTAACCGCCATAACTGAATACATCGGCCGGGTTGGCATATACCGTGCTTACATCATCCAGGTAATCGGTAAATGTTTTGCGCAGTCCCCATTCCAGGCACAGGCCGATGCGTTTGGCCAGCATGGTTTTTATACCGGCCCCGAACGGAACCGAAATCTGGGTGCGCATATAGGCTTTGGTCTGGCCCTCGGTGTGGAGGGGCTGCAGCGCAAGCCACTGGTTGTAGAGCAACCCCTGGGGATCGAAATGATATCCGGAAATGCCGAGGAACATGTACGGCGAGAAGATGCGTTTTTTATCGCCGATCACATACGGCATAAAATTGAACTCCAGGGCTGAATGCACTTCAAACACCTGCGATTTGAAACTGAGGTTGCGCTGCTGCTGTGCGAACGAACTGGAACGTGCATCGTCGCCGGCTACTACACCAAACATAAACCCGTTACGCAGCGACCAGCGGTCGCTCCAGCTGAAACGGTGAATAAGTCCGGCGGCCGGGCGGGTAAGGCTGTTGAAGTGCCCCGACGGGTTCAGATCGCCGGTGTAATAGGAACCTCCGAGAAAAAGGCCAAGCTCATTTATACGCATCTGAGAAAAGCCCATAACGGAACTTAAAACGATCAGCGAGGTCAATACTGTTTTTTTCATCTCAGAATAACGGTAATTGTTCAATTTTCTTGCGTTCCGGAACGGGACCGGATAAGCGGCAAATATACCATTTTTACCTGTAGAAATGACGTAATTTATGCCTCCGGGTTGCCTGTTAAACAAAGTTAAAAAGCACTGAAAATCAACTTCTTAGTAAACAAGTGCAATTTATTGGCCGAAAAAGCCCGCAAACCGGCCGAAAAGGCGCTACTGTACCGCCCCGAAAAACAGGCCGGAAAACGATGGGGGTGAACACAAAAAATGCATGTTTTTTCAGTTCCGGCGGTCGAGCCCCCACATCAGTTTGTTGCGGATGGTTACGAAAAAATGCTGGTCTTTTAGCCGAACGAGGTTGATCTTAAAATCTTCTTTCTGCACCTGCAGTTCCTGGTCGGGTGTAAACGAGCGTGCGTGTGAATCGAGCGAAGCGAGGTAACTGTTGCTGCGTCCTTCCACACGAATAGTGATTGTGGAGTCTTCGGGAATCACCAGCGGCCGCACATTGAGGTTATGCGGCGAAAGCGGGGTGATGGAAAATATGCGTGCATCCGGCACCATCAGCGGGCCGCCGCAGCTTAATGAATAAGCGGTTGAACCTGTCGGTGTAGAAATAATAAGCCCGTCGGCCCAGTACGAATTAAGGAAAACGCCGTCCACATAGGTGTGCAGCGTCATCATGGCGGATGAATCTTTCCGCTGGATGGTGAGTTCGTTCAGTGCAAAATTCACATCGCCGAACAGGTTATCGGGTTTGGTGAGTTTCAGCAGGCTGCGTTTGTCAATGCTGTATTTGCGGCTTTTGAGTGCTTTCACCGCTTCCCGTATTTCTTCTTCCGAAGAAATCGCAGCGAGAAAACCGAGGCGGCCGGTATTGATGCCGAGAATGGGTATGCCGGAATTGCGCACAAACGAAATGGTTTCGAGTAAAGTTCCGTCGCCGCCGATACTGAGCAAAAAGTCGGCTTTTCCGCGGATCGCATTGTAATCGTTGTGCAGTTCAATCAAATCGCCCAGTTCGAACTGGGAAGCGAGCAGTGCATGATAATCTTCATGCAGCAGCAGTTCCGCTTTGATGGCGCGGAGCTCTTCAAACAGGACTGTCAGCCTTGCGGGAAGCAGGTCTTTCTGGATCCTGCCATAAAGTGCAATTTTCATGTACAGGCAAATGTACTACATCTGTATCACCCGGCAGAATCAGATATTCAGATAATTCATAAACTGATTATAACGATCCTTCATGTCATCCAGGAACTCGCTCTGGTGGAATGTGGCTTTCACCGTATAATTGTAGCGGGCAAAGGTTTGCAGGATGCGGCTGAGGTCTTCTTTATTGACTTTGATGGTAACCTCGGCACGGTTCGAATCCGGTTCCGAACTGATATACATACTCAGGATGCGCGCGTCGTTGCCTTCGACAATGGAAGAAATCTGCGCCATGGAATAATCGGAGTGATTAACCTCAAGCACCAGGATTCCCCCGGGCTGACGGATGGCTGCCATGTTCGACAGTTTCACCGCGAGGTTCGTAATGGAAATTGCACCCACATAGTTGTTCTGCTCGTCTGTAACAGCCAGCACCGACAGCCCCAGTTCGGCCATCAGTTTCAGTGCATCGTAATGGTGTTGCTGCGGATGCAGTACCGGGCGGAGCATGGTGAGCCCGCCGGAAGCTAGTTCGGAAGACGGGTCATCCATATCGTAGATATCGTCGTCGGAAACGATACCCACAAACTGATTCCCATCCACTACCGGGAGATGCGACACCCGGAATTCATCCATCCAGCGCAGTGCTTTTTCACCGGTATCGCTTATTTTAAGAGGAGGAATTTCCTCGTTGATTAAATCGGAGGCCAACATGTGATGTGATTTTAAGGGTTAAACATACAATAAGTTTGCCGTATTCTTTTGAACTGATAACTATGCAAATATACGATGAAACTTCCGCCGGGGTTCAATCTGTGAATAAGTGGCTGCGAACTGTTTATAACCGGTAAGCCCGTTTTTTCGGCGCAGGATGCGATTTACGGTACATAACTGTACTTTTGCTGCACATAAAGCTGGCCCATGATTACAAAACTGAGTGTGAATCTGAACAAATTTGCAACGCTTCGCAATGCACGCGGCGGCAACGTGCCCGATGTGGTGCAGGCGGCGATAGATTGCCAGCGTTTTGGTGCACATGGTATTACCGTTCATCCCCGGCCTGATGAACGGCATATCCGGTATGCGGATGTACGTGAAATTGCGCCTGTCATCACTACCGAATTCAACATCGAAGGCAACCCGCGCGAAAAAAAGTTTGTTGACCTGGTGCTGGAAATCAAACCAACCCAGGTTACACTGGTTCCGGATGCAACCGGTCAGCTGACATCGGATCATGGCTGGGATACGGTTGCCAACAAACAATATTTATCAGATGTGATCACGCTTTTTAAAAGCAACGGTATCCGCACGTCAATTTTTGTGGATGCCGTTGAGAAGATGGTGGAAGGCGCAAAAGCAACCGGCACCGACCGCATCGAATTATATACCGAAAGTTACGCCAGCGAATACCGTAACGACCGCGATGATGCGGTAAAACCTTTCACTGATGCGGCTGCTGTTGCGCGTGAACTGGGAATCGGAATTAATGCGGGCCACGACCTGAACCTGGAAAACCTGCGTTTTCTAAAGCAACACATCCCCGATCTGCTGGAAGTTTCGATCGGGCATGCATTGATTGCAGATGCGCTTTATTACGGACTGGAAAACACCGTTCAGCTGTACCTCCGCGAACTGCGCGATTTTTAAGACGCGTCGGTTATGCCGTATTCAATTTCGAGCATACGTTTCAGCTTCGCAATCCAGCCACTGCGGGCGGGCAGGCGTGTATGGTATTCGGCCACAAATGCGGGTGTGCCGTTGCGGGCCATTGCATAGTTTACCACCTGCGGGTCTTTTCCGTTACAAAGCAAAACACCCATGCTTTGATTTTCTCCCGGGCGGCGCACCTGCTCATCCAGCGCTTCGAGGTAAAAGTTTATTTTACCGAGCATTTCGGGTTGAAATGTTTCTGTTTTCAGCTCAAAAAGTACAAGGCACCGGAGGTCGCGGTGATAAAAAAGCAGGTCTGATTTATAATCGCTGATACCG
The DNA here is from genome assembly GCA_943372645.1 of Chitinophaga pinensis. Classification (GTDB taxonomy): domain Bacteria; phylum Bacteroidota; class Bacteroidia; order Palsa-965; family Palsa-965; genus VBWE01. The sequence continues at coordinate 27,013 of CALRZN010000031.1, forward strand.
GCCCGCAGGCGCACCTGGTTTCCAACGTAGGTGTATGCTTTCCCGATTTCGAGAATAAACTGCTGCAGGTTTTTGAGGATGGCCTGTTCCAGTTCCAGCTCCGAATAGTTTCCTTTCAGGTCCAGGAACTCAAATAAGTAGGGATCGCGGAACAGGTCAGGGGGCAGCAGCCTGTTCTGTGCGGGAACGGTAACCTGGGCATTCAGCCAGCGCCAGTATACTTTCGACTGCATCTGCCGGCGCAATTCCAGTTTGCTCCAGTTATCTTCGGCCGACTTCAGCAGGTAAAACAGTTTTTCGGAGTCGTTTTTGGTGCCCGAAATGATCTCCAGGTGATTCGACCAACTGATTTTTGCGAGGGTGCTTCGGAGGAAGTCAATGTGTTGTTTTTCAGTGGTTTGTAATTGTGTCGCCGGTGGCGACACAAATTGAAAAACGGGGGTTCCGGGAGGGGTGTTTTTCCAGAGTAAAAAACACCTGGAATCGGAACACCACGACTCGTAAAACTGTTTCATCCGGTACAGGCTCCGGCGGTTAAATCCGCTGAATCCCGGCAGCTTTTCGCCGATGTAATCCGCCAGCCCGTCAACAGTTCCCTGTCCCCAGACCCCGGCATTTACTTTTTCGGAAACGATTTTCCCGACATTAAAATAGAGGATTACGAGTTCTTCATTGACTTTGGCTAAAACCCGGTTACGGGTATCGGAAATGAGGTGAACGATGTGTTCGAAATCACCCTGGGTGTGATTCGTTTTCTGGGGCATGGCTCTTTTTCTTTACGTATAACACAAAAACAAAATGCGATGGGTCAAAATAAATGGAGCCGGATGAAAGATGCAAATGGCGGGGCTTGTGATTTATGAACAAGTGCATCCCTAGTATTATAACATACGCTGTTAATAAGTTTGATAACGGGGAACTTACCAACTGCTTTTGTGAAAAATACGGTTCAGGATGCTTTTCTGACGTTTCGTACATTATTACCTTTGACAACCAGTATTACACGTCCATTTTTGCAGCATCAAAACTGCACCGTATGAAAAAAGCATTATCCTTCCTTTTAATTGTTTTCCTGTTTTTCGGATTCCGTCATAGTGCTATGGCGCAGGCTGCTGTGCAAACGGTGCGCGGGCAGGTGCTCGATAACCAGACCAAAAGTCCGCTTACCGGGGCTGTCATTGTACTTGCAGACAGCATCCGCATCAATGCCATTGCAGATGACAACGGCAATTTCCGCCTAAAAAACGTAACCATCGGGCGGCACAATGTGCGGGTAACCATGCTCGGTTACCGCGAACGCCAGGTCCCGGTTATTGTCACTGCCGGTAAAGAAGTAGTACTTGCCGTAGAAATGGAAGAAATGATTGTGGAAGGAAAAGAGGTGGTTATTGTGGCCGACAAAACCAAGCCAAACAACGAAATGGTAACCGTAAGTTCGCGGCCTTTTTCCATTGAAGAAACGCAGCGTTATGCAGGCAGCCTTGGCGACCCAGCGCGCATGGCTTCGAACTTTGCCGGGGTGCAGGCCAACAACGATTCACGCAACGATATTATTATCCGGGGCAATTCGCCGCAAGGTGTTTTGTGGCGCTTCAACGGAATGGACATCCCGAGCCCCAATCACTTCAGCAGTTTCGGCAGCACCGGCGGACCGGTGAGCATACTGAACAATAACGTACTTGACAATTCTGATTTTATGACCGGTGCATTTCCTTCGGAATACGGCAACGCGCTGGCGGGTGTGTTCGATCTGCGGATGCGCAACGGGAACAATGAGAAACACGAATTTATGGGACAGATCGGCTTCAACGGTTTTGAAGTTGGTGCCGAAGGCCCGCTTTCAAAAAACAAACAGGCGTCGTACCTGCTCAATTACCGGTATTCCACACTCGGTCTTTTTAACCGGCTCGGCATTAATTTCGGAACAGGTACAGCCATTCCGGAATACCAGGACCTCTCGTACAAATTTCACCTGCCTACCGCAAAAGCCGGGGTGTTTTCCGTATTCGGTATTGCCGGTAAAAGTTATTCGGAACTGCTGTACAGCGAACGCGACACCACGCTGAAAGACCTGTTTACCATTGCCGGTTTCGACACCTACTACGGCACCAAAATGGCTGCCACCGGTATTACACATGCCTACAATTTCGGAAGTACTGCTTACGGCAAACTTACCATCGGCACCACGTATGCAGCCACCGTAGGACGCCAGGATTCGGTTTCGCCGTTAACCAACGAACCTGTGAAATATTATGGCCAGTTGTTTTCGCAGGGCAAGCTGATGGGCAACTATACGCTCACCAAAAAATTCAATACGCGTAACACGCTGAAGAGTGGTGTATTTTTCGAAAATATCCGTTTTACACTGAAAGACAGTGTGCGCGAAAGCGCTGTGTTTTTCCGCACACTGCGCAACAGTTCGGGCGATGCCGCGCTGGTGCAGGCGTACACGCAGTGGCAGCATAAGTTTACCGATCATATTACACTCAACAGCGGTGTACATTACCAGCAACTGCTGCTGAATAATTCCTACGCTGTTGAGCCACGCATCGGTCTGAAAGTGGAACTTCCGAAAAACCAGTCGCTGAGCCTCGGCAGCGGCCTGCACAGCCAGATGCAGCCCATTTTCATGTATTTCAACCGCACGTTTAATGCCGACGGAACGTATACCGAAACCAACCGCGATCTCGGATTTACTCGCAGCATTCATGGGGTACTTGCTTACGACAAAAACTTCGGCGGCAATGTGCGCATAAAAGCCGAGACCTATTACCAGCACCTGTTTGATGTGATTGTAACGCGTCATCCGTCGGTGTATTCAGGTGTAAATGAAGGAGCTGATTTTAACGTAACCAACATTGACAGTTTGGTGAATGAAGGAACCGGCAAAAACTACGGCGTGGAATTAACGGTTGAAAAATTTTACAGCAAAGGGTATTACTACCTCATCACCGGTTCGCTGTTTGAATCGAAATACAAAGGAAGCGACGGTGTGGAGCGCAACACGGCTTTTAACAGCAAATACACGCTGAATGTACTCGGCGGAAAAGAATTTCAGCTCGGCAAAAAAAATGTGCTCTCACTCAATTCGAAAGTAGTACTGGCCGGCGGTAAACGATATATCCCGATTGATGAAGCGCAGTCGCTGCTTACCGGGCAGCCGGCCTACATCAACAGCGAAGCATACAATTTCAAGTACGATGATTATTTCCGCCTCGATCTGAAAATCGCATTTACCCGAAACGGAAAACACATCACGCAGCAGTGGGCGGTGGATATGCAAAACCTAACCAACCGCGAAAACGTGTTCATCGAAGTATTTGATCCGTACACCCGGACAGTGAAAACAAATTACCAGATGGGACTTTTTATTGTGCCGATGTACCGCATCACCTTCTGATGAAAAATAAAACAGCGTAGCTTTCACACGTCAAAGGCAGTGACATGGTAAAAGAAAAAATAAATGATTTATGGGTACGCGTGCTTGGTGTTCCGGCACTGGCGATAATACTCACCTTTGCCCTGCCCTGCGCTGATGAAGAGGCCAACCCGTACTGGCTGCGTTTCCTCATTTCGGCGGGCTGCACATTTATTGTGTGGGAAACCAACCGTTACCTCACGATCTACTTCCGCAGCCGGTTTCCGGATTTGCGCCAGACCGCAAAACGCCTGCTTTACCAGATGGGTTCGGGCATGCTGATTTCGGGCTTGCTGATTTATGGAATGTGCTGGACAATTTTCCTGACGATCATGCACCGTTCACCTTCGCAGGATGATGCCTTCGGAAACATTCTCGTTGGACTGATAGCAACGCTGGTTATCTCGGTAATTTACGAGTGTTTTTATTTTTTCAGCAAATGGAAAACCTCGCTGCTGGAAGCGGAGAAACTGAAGCGGGAAAACATCCGTTTCCAGTTCGAAAGCCTCAAAAGCCAGGTGAATCCGCACTTCCTGTTCAACAGCCTGAATACATTGACATCGCTGATTGAAGAAGAACCGAAAAACGCGGTGCAGTTTGTGCAGCACCTCTCGCACGTGTACCGGTATGTACTTACCACGCGTGAGAAAGACCTCGTGCAGTTGCAGGAAGAAGTGCAGTTTATCCGATCGTACCTGTACCTGCTGCACATGCGTTTCGGCAATAACCTGCGCGCTGAAATAAACATTCCTGACGACAGCCGGCAGAAACAGCTTCCGCCGCTGGCCCTGCAGCTGCTGGTAGAGAATGCCATAAAGCACAATGTTGTGGCAACAGAACAGCCGCTCGAACTGCATATCCGCATTGACAAACGCGGGCACCTCGAAGTGGAAAATTCGCTGCATAAAAAACAGCATGTGGAACCCGGAAGCGGCTTCGGACTGAAAAACATTATTAAACGCTATCAGCTGCTCGGTCGCTCTGATGTTGAAATTTCAGCGGCGGATAATTGTTTTACTGTTGCACTTCCGCTGTTACATACACAACCGGCACTATGAATGTACTGATTGTAGAAGACGAAGCACCTGCCGCACGCCGCCTCGAAAAACTGCTGCTCGAAGCCGCACAGGATGCGCGCATTGTCGGTCATACCGAAAGCATCGGCGCTACAGTAAACTGGCTGCAGCGCAACCCGGAACCCGACCTGGTTATGCTTGACATCCAGCTCGGCGACGGACTGAGTTTTGATATTTACAACAACTTCCCGCTGCGCGCGCCGGTTATTTTTACAACAGCGTATGATGAGTATGCACTGCGTGCGTTTAAAGTAAACAGCATTGATTACCTGCTGAAACCAATTGACCCGGCCGAACTGCGGACTGCACTCGACAAAATGCGCATCAGCCATCCCGGCGACCGCTCTGCCCTGCTCCGCGAACTGTTCCGCGACTACGGCAAATCAAGCTACAAAGAACGTTTCCTGGTAAGCAAAGGCGCTGAAATGCTGCCGGTGGATGTTAATGCGGTTGCTTATTTTCATTATGAAGACCGGTATGTTTTTCTGCATACGCTCGACGGCAAACGCTACCTTACGGAACATACACTGGATGAACTGGAAAAACAACTTGATCCCGCCCGGTTTTTCAGGGCCAACCGGCAGTTCATTGTATCGGTGCAGGCGGTGCGTTCGGCACAGCACGGCTTTAACGGCAAAATGAAAGCATTTGTATTCCCGGTACCGCCCGAAGAACTGGTGGTGAGCCGCGAACGTGCCGGGGCATTTAAAGAATGGCTGGGCAATGGCTGAATTTTAAACCCCTGCTTTTCAACAACTTAAGCACTTAACCTGCTTCTTTCCCGTTTCCGTAAAAACAAACACAGCGTCCATGTGTTCTACATTCGCAAACATAATAGTATTACTATTATATTTGCATAAATTAACAACACATGGAAAATCTGCTTTCGCGCATCAGTATCCAGGTTAATGAAAAACTGTACCTGAAGGATCCGGAATCAAGCGATCTCGGGCGCAAAATTGTTTCGGGCGGCATTACGCTGATTGATAAAATCGGCTTTGATGAATTTACGTTCCGGAAACTGGGGCAGAAAATCAATTCACCGGAAGCTTCTGTTTACAGGTACTTTGAGAACAAACACATGTTCCTGGTTTACCTCACTTCGTGGTACTGGAGCTGGATGGAATATTGCCTGGTGATGAAACTGAGCAATATTGTATCGCCGGAAAAGCGACTCGAACTGGCCCTGGAACTGATAACCGAAGTGTTGCCGCCCGGGAAAAAAGCAGGGGGTGTTGAACTCGACAAACTGGGCCGGATTGTTTTTGCCGAATCGTCGAAATCGTACCTCAGCAAAGAAGTGGACCGCATAAATAAGGAAGGCGCTTTTCTTGCTTACAAACAGTTTGTAACGCAGGTAAGTTCAATTGTATCTGAAATTGCCCCGCATTACAAATACCCGAACATGCTCATTTCAACCATTGTAGAAGGCGCACATCAACAGTACTACTTCGCCGAGCACCTGCCGGCATTATCCAACAAACAGCAGAAGCAGGATTTTGTTACCCGTTTCTGTACCGATCTCGTTTTTAAAACCATCAAACCTTCGCGGTAATGATACTTTCTCCTTTACAGCGTTTTCTGCGTTTATTGCAGGCGGATAAAAAAGAAGTCCGCCAGGTATACGCCTTTGCCATATTCAGTGGGTTAATCAGCCTTACCCTCCCCCTGGGCATTCAGTCCATCATCAACCTGATCCAGGCCGGCCGCATGTCAACATCATGGGTGATATTACTGGTTGTTGTTATCATCGGCGTAGCGCTTACCGGATTGTTTCAGTACATCCAGATGCGGATTATTGAAAACCTGCAGCAGAAACTGTTTGCCCGGGCAGCCTTTGAGTTTGCTTACCGAATTCCGCGCATCCGGCTGGAAGCAATTTACAGGCAGTATGCACCGGAACTGATGAACCGTTTCTTTGACACACTTTCGGTGCAGAAAGGGCTATCAAAAATACTGATTGATTTTTCAACGGCAGCGATTTATATTATTTTCGGATTGATTGTGCTTTCCTTTTATCACCCGGTATTCATTGTATTCAGCTTTGCCCTCATCATCCTGGTTTACCTGATCTTCCGGCTTACTGCGCGGAAAGGGCTTGATACGAGTATGCGTGAGTCAAAGTACAAATACCGTGTGGCAAACTGGCTTGAAGAAATTGCACATACCAAAGACTCGTTCAAATTATCGGGCAACCCTGATTTTGTTTTAAAACAAACCGACGATGAAACGAGCGGCTACCTGGAAGCGCGTGAAAGTCATTTCCATATTCTCCGGATACAATACCTGTTACTGATTATCTTCCGGATACTGGTGGTGAGCGGTCTGCTTATAATCGGGGGCGTGCTCGTACTGAATAACAAAATGAATATCGGCCAGTTTGTTGCGGCAGAAATCATCATCCTGTTAATCACCTCGTCGGTTGAAAAACTGATTCTCAGTCTTGAAAATATTTACGATGTGTTTACTGCACTTGAAAAAATGGGACAGGTAACAGACCTCGAACTGGAAACCGACAACGGCGAAACATACAATTCACTGAACGCAGACAGCAAATCGGTTCATATTGAAATAACCAATCTTGAATTTGCATACCCGGACTACCCGCGGAATATTATTGACAACCTCAGCATCCAGTTCCGCAAGGGGGAGAAAGTGTGCCTTATCGGCGGAAACGGTTCCGGCAAATCAACACTGCTTTATCTTATTGCCGGTCTTTACCAGGTGCATACCGGGAGCATCTGCTTCAACGGGTTGCCGATGGGAAACTACAACCTTGCGAGCCTTCGCCAGGCAATCGGGAACGGACTTTCGCAGGCCCGTATATTCGAAGGAACGCTGCTGGAAAACATTTCGCTCGGGCGTGGAAACATTGGTGTTGAAACCATAATGGATGCCATTGAAAACTGCGGGCTGGCTAAATTCCTGAAAGATCAGCCCATGGGGCTCAATACCAAACTGGGCGCGCAGGGGCAGCACCTCTCGAAAAGCACGATTCAGAAAATTCTGCTTGCCCGGGCTATTGTAAATAACCCCTGCCTGCTGCTGCTTGAAAACGGACTCGAATACCTGGAGGCCAATGAACGGCAGAAAATAACACAATACCTTACTGCTCCTGAGCGTCCGTGGACCTTGCTTGCGGTTTCTTCAGATTCCATGATGGCCAGCTATTGCCAGCGGGTGGTAGCCATGAAAAACGGAACTCTTTTCGCCGAAGGCGATTACAACACCATGAAACACCTTCTTTCAAATAACTGATCATGTTACAGATTTCAGCAAATACGATTAAAGGTAAAATAAATATCGCGGCGTATGCATCGCTCCGCAGGGTCGAACTGCGCTCCACCAGGCGCATTGTGATCCGTGTTTTTACGATTATCTTCCTCTTACTTACTGGCATGATGTTTTTACCCTGGACACAAAACATCCAGTCGCGCGGGGTTGTTACTGCACTCCAACCCGATCAGCGACCGCAAACCATTCATTCCGTAATTCCGGGACGGATCGAAAAATGGTTTGTGCAGGAGGGCGACCGGGTGAAAAAAGGAGATACGATTCTTTTTATCTCGGAAACCAAAGATGAATATTTTGATCCGCAACTGATTGGCCGTACCAACGATCAGCTCAAAAACAAAGAACTGTCTGTTACTGCATATATGGATAAAGTGCGTGCACTGGACAACCAGATAGACGCCATGCTGCAGGGCCGTGAACTTAAAAAAGAACAGGCGGAAAACAAACTGAAACAGGCGTTCCTGAAAATAGCCAGCGACAGTATTGACCTGATAGCATATAAAACAAACTATGAAATTGCCAATGATCAGTACAAACGGTTTGAAGGACTTTACAGGGACGGGTTGAAATCGCTGACCGAAGTTGAAGGCCGCAAACAAAAAATGCAGGAGGCGCTCGCAAAAATGATGGCACAGGAAAACAAACTCCTTACCAGCCGGAATGAAGCCATTAATGCACGCGTAGAGCTTTCTTCAATCAATGCAGATTATACAGACAAAATCTCCAAATCGGAGTCGGAAAAATATACCGCCATCTCAAATATGTACGATGCTGAAATTGCTGTTACCAAACTGCAGAATCAGTCGATGAATTATACCGTCCGCACCGGGTTGTATTACATCACGGCGCCGCAGGATGGATATATTACCAAGGCCATCCGCAGCGGCATCGGCGAAACCATCAAGGAAGGCACACCGGTAATAAGCATTATGCCGGCCTCGTATGAACTGGCTGTTGAAATGTATGTTGATCCGATAGACGTGCCCCTGCTCACCAAAGGCCAGCGGGTGCGGATACAGTTCGACGGGTGGCCGGCCATCGTGTTTTCCGGATGGCCGAACGCATCGTACGGAACCTATGGCGGTTCTGTAGCCGCAATTGATAATTTTATCAGCGACAACGGCAAATACCGTGTGCTTGTTGCACCCGACAAAAATGAAGCGAAGTGGCCCGAAGCCATTCGCCTCGGTGCCGGTACACAAACCATTACGCTGCTGAATGATGTTCCGATCTGGTATGAATTGTGGCGTAAAACAAACGGCTTCCCGGCAGATTATTATGCCGATGAAAAATCGAAAAAAGAAAAGACAGGAGAACAGAAATGATCCGTTTACCTTTTATTCTTCTTTTTACAATACTCCAGGCTACCCGCCTGTTTGCACAGGGCGACAGTCTTGTATTTACCAACGCCGATTTTATGGCACGGGTAAAAGCCGATCACCCGGTTTCACGCCAGGCGGCATTGTTGCGGCAGGAGGGCGATGCAACGGTACTGAAGGCCCGGGGAGCATTCGATCCGAAAGCAGGCACAGAACTGGATCAGAAATATTTCGATGGCAAAACCTATTACGACCAGCTCAGTGCCGGGCTTAAAATTCCGACCTGGTTTGGCGTTGAACTTAAAGCCGGGTTCGAGCAAAACACGGGTGTTTATCTTGATTCGGAAGACCTGACCCCGGCAGCCGGTTTGTGGTATGCCGGTGTGTCGCTCCCGCTTGCCCAGGGGCTCGTTATTGACGAGCGACGCAAAACGTTGCGGCAGGCCCAGATTTACCGCCAGTCAACAGCTGCCGAACAGCAACTGCAATTGAACGAACTGCTATACAGTGCCGCACAGGCATACTGGAACTGGCACCAGGCGTGGAATAATAACAATGTTTATTCCGCTGCGCTCACTGTTGCGCGGCAGCGTTTCGAAGGTATAAAAAGAAGTGCGGCTGCGGGCGACCGTCCTTATATTGATACACTTGAAGCCGGTATACAGGTGCAGGACCGTCAGCTGATGCTGCAGCAGGCATCACTGGAGCTACTGCAGCGAAAACTGGAACTCGAAAACTTTTTGTGGACACCCAAAAACGAACCGCTGGAATTAAGTAATTCAGTAACCCCTGAACGCATCACAGGAGTTACGGCCCTGCCCGTAATAAACACACTGATTCGACAGCAACTGGACAGTATCTGCGGGGTGCATCCGGCGGTGCTGCTGTATAATTACAAAATTGACGGGCTAGTGCTCGAAGAGCGTTTCAAACGCGATAAACTCAAACCGGTTATTAATCTGAATTATAATCCGCTCACCAATGCCGGCGAGGCAATAGCCGCATACAACCCAACCAATTACAAATGGGGCGTATCCGTGGGCATGCCACTGCTGTTAAGAAAAGAGCGGGGCGACCTGGCACTTACCCGGCTTAAAATCAGTGACACGCGTTACGACCTGCAGTATAAACAACTCGAATTGCGTAACAAGATTGAATTTCAACTGAACGCCATCCAGGTTACACGCGACCAGGTAGCTCTTTACAGCCGGACTGTACTGGATTATGAAAAACTCGTAGCTGCAGAACGCCGTATGTTTGATATCGGTGAAAGCTCCCTGTTTTTGGTTAACGCGCGTGAGCAGAGTTATTTCAACGCCATGCTGAAACTGAACGACCTGGTAGCCAAAAACAATAAGGCGTACGCCGGAAGTCTTTATGCTGCAGGCATCCTCGCTAATCAGTAATCGTTGGCTGGGCAGTAAACATTTCCTGCTGCTTCTTGTTATAGTTGAAACTGCGGCCCCACGCATAAATGCTTCCTTACAGCAAAAACCTGGTGTATGAAAAAACAGGCTCTCCTTTTTTTATTCCTGTTCAGTACGGCAATGCTGCCAGCGCAAATGACAAACCGGCAGGAATCAATGCGCCTGCTGGCCGACGGCGATGTGCAGATGCGTTTCGGCAACTGGGAACAGGCGCTCTTTCTTTTTACCAACGCCATTGCCACCGACATCAGCAATGCCGACGCGTTTGCCAAACGGGCCATACTTTATGAAAAACTGGGGCGCACCCAGGAAGCACTTGCCGATTACAACCAGGCCATCCGCATCAATCCGCTCGCAGCTGCGATGTACGACCGCCGGTCGCGCATCAGGCTGATTGCTGCGGATTACAAAGGTGCCATAGACGACATCAGCCAGGCCATTAACCTCAACCCGGATGACATGAAACTGCGGGAAGTACGTACAGTTGACTGGCTGGTTTCCGGTTTCTACGAAAAAGCAATCAACGAAATTGATTCGCTGCTGCTGAAGAATCCGGATGAAGAACAACTGCTGCTGAAAAAAGCAATGGCTTCACTGCTTGCAGGCGAAGGAAATCAATGCCGCGAAATTATCCGCCAGGTGCTCCGGAAAAATCCGTCATCATCTGTAGCATACGACCTGGAAGGCATGGTATGGATGCAGGAAAAAAACTATCCCGCAGCCATCCGCAGCTTTTCGCGTGCGCTCGAAATCAATTCTGAATTTGCGCTGGCCTATTTTAACCGCAGCCAGGCATACCGGCTCAACGGCAATGCAGACAAGGCCCGCAGCGATCTCGACAGCGCTATTAAAATCAGTCACGACATTTCCAACATCTATTTCAGCAGGGCGTTGCTGCGCAAAGAAACCGGTGATTACAACGGCGCAATGCAGGATTACAACGTTGCACTCGATTTTGATTCCTCGTATGCGGAAGCACTTTACAACCGCGCTTTCCTGAAAAAGTTTCTTGGAAACTACACCGGTGCTTTGAACGACATTGACCGCCTGCTCGCACAGCAGCCGGGTGCAGCGGCCAACTGGAACATGCGCGGTAACATCAACCTGCTGTTTGACAATATTCCGATGGCCCTGGCCGATTACAGCAAAGCCATTGAACTCGATCCTGATTTTGCAGAGGCGTATTACAACAGGGGGCTTGCGTACCAGATGCAGACCCGCCTCATGCTCAGCTGCCAGGACCTGCAGAAAAGTATGCAGCTGGGATACAAACCGGCACTTGTGCTGATAACCTCCTTTTGTGATCATTAAAAAATTCCGACTATGATTTTACTCCGGATTTCTTCACCTGACGAACAGGTTATTGAAAAAGCTGCTCACCTGCTGCTTACCGAATCACTGGCCATAGACCTGAACCTGAAACGCCATGCGCAACGCATCGTGCTGGAAAAAGGGAAACTGAAAACGGAGCCGCTTTTTATTTTAACCGGCAAAACAAAAGCGCTGCTGTTTTCGGTGATTGAGAAAAAGTTTCACGACCTGTTCGGTAACGCCATGCCGGAACTGTATTCGCTGCCGGTTGTGAATATGGAATGGAAACAGGCGGAAGTGTTAGCCGAAAAAATCAGGAAGATCTGAGCCGCGTTTATTTGCCCGCGCTGCCGGCAGCACCGTACACTTCGTACGTGTATTTCACAATATCAATAGCCGCATCTTTCAGCCTTCGGCCTACGGTGCCATACATACCCAGCGCATCTTTGCTGTAGACAAAACTGAGTTCGTTCTGCAGTGCCGGCCCGATGTAATAACGAATCATGGCCGTACGACCAAGCGAATCGTATTCAATGGTTGTTTTTTCTTCCACCGCATCGCCGGAATACTCTGCAAACACCTGCCCGGTAAGGCGCCCGAGGCTATCGTAGCTGAACGTAGACGAGCGTTTTACCCAGCTCACCAGGAAACTGTGGTATTCATCAAGCAGCCTGCCGGATGAATCGTAATTCAGGATCACATCTTTATATACTTTTCCCTCATCGTTCAGGCAGCGGCGTTTAACCTGCGTGGGTGTAAGCTGTTCGTAGCGGTATTCTTCCGACGAAATAACCGACTGCACACCAAGACGGAAATTACGGTGTGAGCTGCCGGTATTGGTTTCACGGCATTTCTGCAGTTGCAGGATATTGTTTTTCCCGGCCTCGTTTGTATAGCGTAAATACCAGGTGTGATAATAATCCCCGTCGTTCATGCGCTTTACCACGAGGCGGTTGAGGCTGTCGTAATAATAATTGATAAACGTGGTATCATACACATACTGGCTTTTAAATTCCGTCCACGGCCGTGCAACACGTTTGCCTTTGCGGTACACCGCGGGATGCTGAATCTCGCGTGTTTCGTAGCTGCGGATGCGCGTGCGGAAAAATTCAGTGAGCCGGCCCAGTGTATCAAACTGGTATCCTTCGCTCAGTCCCTTGTCCTGTATCACCTGGTTATCCGGCTTCAGCGTGATGGCTGCGCGGATGAATTTGATTTTATTGCTGCGGATGAAATCGGTGCTGAACGTGAGCGGGGTTTCAAAAACATCATCGGGCTGGTGCGACAACGGCTGCGCCTGCAGCAGCGTAACCGAAGCAAAAAGGAAAACGAAACACACCCGAAATTTTCTCATGCCCGCTGGTTACCGTAACCGCGCAAATGCCTCCTGCACATCTTCAACCGGTAACGCACAGGTGTTGTTCACACACACATAAAGCAGATTTTTTGCTTCCACGTAACGGTTCCGGAACAGGGGCATATCGCTGGGTTCACGGCTTCCTGCAAAGATTTTATTTGGCAGGTAATAATTCCGGCAGCCGTCGCGCATTTTATCAACAGCTTTACCAACAAATACAAATTCGTAGAACGGAAACACCACGTGCTGCTGCAGTATGCCCCAGTTGGAATAGCCGCCCCCGTAGGTTTTCAGCTCGTGCTGCATGCCTGCCAGCAGCATAACAGCCTGCTTTGTCCACGTTTCACGCCCGAGCAGGTGACCGAGATAAAAAAGGTTAACGGCCATCACCGAATTGGATGCCGGGATCACATTGTCTGCAAGTTCTGCTTTGCGTGCAATCAGTGCGGCATCCAAAGCAGATGTAAAATAAAAATAGCCCGAAGCCTCGTCTGCGAAATACGATTGTGCATACTGCATCAGCTGCTCCGCACGTTCCAGCCATTGGTTTTCAAACGTTGCACCGTACAGTGCGATGAACGCATCGATCACAAAAGCATAATCTTCGAGAAAACCGTTGATGGAACTTTTGCCGTTTTTCCACGAATGCCACAGTCCGCCGTCGCCGCGGCACTGGTGCTGCAGCAAAAAATCCGCGTTGCGCAACGCCATCTCCAGGTATTCCGGGTTGCCCAGCACCGTCCATGCATCCACGCACGCGCGCAACATCTGTGCATTCCACGAAGTGAGGCTCTTGTCATCCAGGCCCGGACGGATGCGTTTGTCGCGTACGGCCATCAGTTTTGTTTTGGCATCGGCCACCTGCTGTTTCAGTTCTGCGGCGGTAAGGCCGTGGCGTGCGGCAACCACATCATCGGCATCGCGGCGCAATAAAATATACTGGTCGTGTTCCCAGAAACCGGTTTCATTCACGTTAAAATAATCAAACAGCTGCGGGGCCTGTGCACCGAAAAGCAACTGCAGTTCGGCTTTCGTCCACGTGTAAAACTTTCCTTCCACACCTTCCGAATCGGCATCTAATGCCGAATAAAAAGCACCTTCGGGCGAAGTGAGTTCGCGTTTTACAAATGCAATCGTTTCGTCCACAATTTCACGATACAGTGCATTGCCGGTGCACTGATACGCTTCGGCATACAACGACACGAGCTGTGAATTATCGTACAGCATTTTTTCAAAGTGCGGCACTTTCCAGTCCATGTCGGTGGAATAACGCGCAAAGCCGCCGCCGGCCTGGTCGTAAATGCCGCCGTATGCCATTTTCGTCAGCGTCAGTTCCACATGCGCACGCAGTTCCGCATCGGTTGTAAAATGCGACTGGCGCAGCAGGAACAGGTAATTATTCGGCAGCGGAAATTTCGGTGCGCGTTTCGGACCACCTTCTTCGTTATCGAAACGCTGTTTCCACGCGGCAATACATTCATCCAGCAGCGCAGCAGTAACCACGGCATCCGCCGGAGGTGCAACAAGCTGTTCGCTTTGTTTTACACCTTCGGTCAGTTTTTCGGCGTATTCAATCACTTTGCCCGGCTCGCTTTTCCAGAGATCGGCGAGGTTCAGCAGCACATTGATCCATTGTTTTTTCTGGAAATACGTTCCGCCATACACCGGCCTTCCGTCAGGCATTGCAAAACAGTTGAGCGGCCACCCGCCCTGCCCGGTCATCAGCTGCACCGCGTGCATATATACCTGGTCAATATCGGGCCGTTCTTCACGGTCCACTTTAATGCACACAAACAAATCGTTCATGATGCGCGCCACCTGTTCATCTTCAAACGACTCGTGTTCCATTACATGACACCAGTGGCACGCCGAATACCCCACGCTGATGAGCAGCAGTTTGTTTTCGTTACGTGCGCGTTCCAGCGCCTGCTCGTCCCACGGCTCCCAGTTTACCGGGTTGTGTGCATGCTGCAGCAGGTAGGGACTGGACTCGCTGATGAGCCGGTTGGTGTGTTTGTGCATGGTTTTCGCATTTATGCTAAAGCAGCAGTGGCAGTTTCTGAACGGATATACTGCCGCTGTCAACTGCCACTGCTGCTAAAATTTATTCTGAAGGAATTTTATACCGCTATTGTTTCTCAACCGGTACCTGTTTCTGGTTAATATTCACCGGGAATTTTTTACTGATGAACAGCGAACCGACTTTCACATAACCATTAATTTCCACGTTACCGCTTTTGTCCTGCACCATCTTCATCATTTTGGGCAGACTGCTGAACAGGTCCTGGAACGTGGCTTTGAGAATAACCGGGTGAACGCTTTCGGATTTGCCGTGCACTTTTATTTTTTTCCCGAGTTCTACTTTACCGAGATAAACCCCGTTCATTTTAAACTCCAGTTCAGAACCGATTACTTTAAACCCGATGGCATTTTCGTTTTTGATTTTCAGGCCCGCCTGGAACTGGATACCGGTTGCATCCAGTTTCAGTACTTTCACATCCTGCACCCCGGTAACCATTACCGGCTTGATGTTGCACGAAGTGAGGCTGAACGAAAGAATAACGAACAGCAGCGGAAATAAAAATGCACGCGAAGTGAACATACGCAGTTGGTTTGTGAAACTGAAAATCAAATACCGTTCCTTATTTTTTCATGCCGGCGGCATAGTGCTGGTAAAACAGCGGAATGGTTTCAATGCCTTTCAGGTAATTGAACACACCGTAATGTTCGTTCGGCGAGTGCAGCGCATCGCTGTCGAGTCCGAAACCGAACAGGATCGAATCCAGACCGAGAACGGATTTAAACAGCGCCACAATCGGAATGCTTCCGCCGCCGCGTGTCGGGATCGGTTTTTTGCCGTATGCTTCTTCCATGGCCGAACTGGCTGCACGGTAAGCAACAGAATCCATCGAAACCACCACCGGTTCACCACCGTGGTGATACGACACTTTTACTTTCACACCGGCCGGTGCAATGGCGCGGAAATGATCATCAAACAGTTTCGAAATTTCGGCCGAAGTCTGGTTCGGCACCAGGCGCATCGAAATTTTTGCAAACGCTTTGGAAGGCAGTACGGTTTTGGCGCCTTCGCCGGTGTAGCCGCCCCAGATACCGTTCACATCTAATGTGGGGCGGATGCCGGTGCGTTCAATGGTGGTAAATCCTTTTTCGCCGTGAATGGCGTTGATGTCAAGGTCTTTTTTATACGCTTCTTCATTAAACGGAGCGCGGTTGAGTTCCGTACGTTCAGCAGCGGTAAGTTCCTGCACGTTATTGTAAAAACCAGGAATTGTAATGTGGTTGTTTTCATCGTGCATGGATGCAATCATTTTGCAGAGGATGTTCACCGGGTTGGCCACAGCGCCGCCGTAAACACCAGAGTGCAGGTCGCGGTTCGGGCCGGTAACTTCCACTTCCATGTACGACAGGCCGCGCAGCCCGATGTCAATGGAAGGCGTATCGTTGGCCAGCAGCGAAGTATCTGAAATCAGGATCACATCTGCTTTCAGCAGTTCTTTGTTTGCTTCGAGAAATGCGCCGAGGTTGGCCGAGCCTACTTCCTCTTCGCCTTCAATCATAAACTTTACGTTGCATGGCAGTGCCTGGTTTTTCAGCATCACTTCCAGTGCCTTTACGTGCATAAACATCTGGCCTTTATCATCGCATGAACCGCGCGCGAAAATGGCGCCGTCAGGATGAATTTCGGTTTTGCGGATTACCGGCTCAAACGGCGGCGAAGTCCACAGTTCCAGCGGATCGGCAGGCTGCACGTCGTAGTGTCCGTAAACGAGTACCGTGGGCAGGTTCGGGTCAATTATTTTATCGCCGTAAACAACCGGGTAGCCTTTGGTATCGCGAAGCTGACAGTTTTCGGCACCGGCTTCCTGCAATTTTGCTTTCACGGCTTCGGCGGTGCGCAGCACATCACCTTTGTATTTCGGATCGGCACTCACAGACGGAATGCGGAGCAGTTCGAACAGTTCCTGTAAAAAACGTTCTTTGTTTTCCTGTACGTACGATGCAAATGAACTCATAGCTGGATGGATATGGATTAAGTTAGATTTCTATAAAACATGTGGTACAACGACCGGGTATTTCCCCGGAACAGATTTCGATTACTACCTGTTTTTTCGTGAAACCATTTTTTTGACAGGCAAAAGTCGCTTTTTTTATGCAGAAACAGGCCATTTCTGACAAAAATCAAGGCAAATGCTTAAAATCCGATTATTCGGGCATTTTGGTGTTGACATTCAGGCGGATACCGCCTATATTTGCTTTTGATAAAGGCAAACCGCATTTTTTTAAAAACGCATAGCTAATAACGACCATGAAACTATTTTACGGTTCGATAACATCCCTTGCATTGTTCCTTGGCATCATTCCGGCCACGGCGCAGTTAACGGTAAACGGCTCCCTCACCCCGCAGCAGCTGGTAACCAACGTTCTTGTAGGCAACGGAGTTACTGTTTCCAACATTGTATATACCGGAGCTCCATCAGCTATCGGCGAGTTTACGTCCACCAATACCAACCTCGGTATCGGTTACGGGGTACTGATGACCTGCGGAACAATTACCAACGCGCCCGGACCGAATAACCAGACCGGGGCCTCGGTATCGAACAACCTGCCGGGCGATCCGGATCTTGATTCGATTATGGCACCGACACTGAGTTTCGATGCTTCGCTGCTGGAATTTGATTTTGTAACCAACGGCGATTCCATCCAGTTCCGTTATGTGTTTTCGAGTGAAGAGTACATGGAATATGTAAGCTCGTTTCCGGGCGGTATTAACGATGGTTTCGGCTTCTTCCTCAGCGGCCCGGGCATTGTGGGGCCATTTCAGAACAACGCGATAAACCTGGCCATTATTCCGAACACCACGCTGCCGGTTACCATGTTCAACGTAAACTGTACTTCGCCGAACTCGGCCTATTATGTTTGCAACGATCCGGGAAATACAATCTGCAATTCAACGTTCAACTGCCCGACTTCACCCACCACCACCACCATCCAGTACGACGGCCTTACAGTGGTTTTAACAGCGCGTGCGGCGGTACAGTGTAACCAGACGTACCACATCAAACTCGCAATCGGCGATGGCGGCGATCATATTCTTGATTCCGGCGTATTCCTCGAAGCCGGCAGTTTCTCTGCAGTGAATGTGCAGGTATCATCTTCAACCAGCTATGGCGGATTAAACGACTCAACGCTGTTTGAAAACTGCGGGCAGGCCTGCATCTATTTTACCCGCGACGGTAACTTCAGCCAGTACGATACACTGCTGCTGAACGTAACCGGTACCGCAACCAACGGTGTTGACTTTTTCCCGGCACTGCCTTCGCAGGTGGTTTTTGTTCCGGGCCAGGATACCATCACCTTCTGCATCATCGCTCCGCAGGATAACATCCAGGAAGGACTGGAAACGGTTAATATCACAGCATCATCTACCGGGATATGTATTCAGTCGGTAACAAATTATACGGTTTATATCTCCGACTTTGCCAACCTTGATGCGATACTCGGCAACGACACGGCGATGTGCAGTCCGAACCCGCTGCAACTTACGGCAAACGGCCTGGGCGGAGTGGAACCGTATTCGTACCAGTGGAGTACGGGCGCAACCACGCAAACCATTTCGGTTACACCAACAACAACCACTGCGTATGTAGTTCAGATTACAGACCCCTGCGGTTCAGTGGCATTTGATACACTTACGGTATTTATTCCGACCACGAACCCGCTCACCGCCAGCGCCGGTCCGGATATTGAAATATGCCCGGACGACAACCCGGTACAGCTGAATGCTGCCGCATCAGGCGGAGCCAACGGATACACCTATACATGGAACAACGTGCAGGGTCCTGACCCGGTAAGCAGCACAGCGCCCACCGTTACGTTTACCGTTACCGGAACCGACAACATTGTACTGCAGGTGCGCGATGCCTGCGGGGTAACACGCAACGACACGGTGATTGTTTCCATCCGTGAATGTGAGCTAACGTTCCCTAACGTATTTACACCGAACGGCGACGGCAACAACGACTTTTTTATTGTGAATGGCATCGAAAACCATCCCGGAAGCAAACTGATTGTTTACAACCGCTGGGGCCGGATCGTGTATGAAGACAGTGATTACAAAAACACCTGGTCGCCACGGAATGATGTAAATGACGGAACGTACTATTATGTGGTACAGGCCTCCGACGGACGCGGTTATTCCGGTTTTGTGTCCATAATAACACAACAATAAAAAGTACGGCAACGTTTTTGCTGTATCACAAAAAAAATTAAAAGTTAACTCAGTCGGAGCCACAACTTCATCCCCTGTTGCGCCGCCATCCGAAAACAATATGGTCAGGCACGTATTATTTACTGTTCTGCTTTTAATAAGCGTTACAAAAGGGTTTGCCACACACATTGTGGGCGGGGAGATTTATTATACCTGCTTAGGCAGTAATAATTACCAGATAACGCTGAAGGTATATCGCGACTGCCTCAATGGGCAGGCCCCGTATGACAATCCGGCGTATGTGGGTGTATTTAATTCCAGCGGCACGTTACTGCAAACACTTTCGCTTTCGTTCCCCGGATCGGCGCAACTTCCGCCTACCATTAACAACCCGTGTTATTCGCCCCCGGGCGGCGGTGTATGTGTGGAAGAAGCAATTTATACCACCACGGTAAACCTGCCTCCCATTCCGGGCGGATATGTGCTTTCGTACCAGCGCTGCTGCCGGAACAATACCATTCTTAACTTAGTGAACCCGGGCAATACAGGAGCAACATACACCATCCAGATTCCGGACCAGTCGCTGGCGGTTTGCAACAGCAGCCCGCGTTACGACAACTTCCCGCCGATATTTATCTGCCAGGGCGCACCGCTGGTGTTCGATCATTCGGCAACCGATCCGAACAACGATTCGCTGGTGTATGAACTTTGCGATCCCTACGATGGTGCTTCTTCCGGCGCACCGCAGCCCAACCCGCCGGCCGGCCCGCCGTATTCGTTTGTGCCGTTCCTGTCGCCTTACAGCGGCTCGTATCCCATCAGCTCCAACCCGGCTTTTGCCATTGATCCGCAAACCGGTATGCTTACGGGCACACCGAACATGATCGGGCAGTGGGTGGTTGCTGTTTGTGTGAAAGAATACCGCAACGGACAACTGCTGAGTGTAAACAAACGCGATTTCCAGTTTAACGTACTGCCCTGCCCGCTGCTCACCATTGCATCGGCACCGGCACAAAACCTCAACTGTTCCGGACTTACTGTAAACTTTCAGAATGCCAGTTTCAACGCAAACAGCTATCACTGGGATTTCGGTGTGGCCAGTTTGCAGAACGATACCTCGAACCAAACCAGTCCCACTTACACGTACAGCACACCGGGCAGTTACCTCGTTACACTCATCTGTAACCCGGGCACGCTTTGCGCAGATACAGACACGACAACCTTTAATGTGTATCCGCTGCTTCAGCCCTCGTTTGTGGCGCCTCCGGGACAATGTATTGTCGGCAACTCGTTCAACTTTACAGCGGCCGGTGCATTCCAGGGTAACGGCACATTCAGCTGGAGCTTCGGGGCCAATGCAACACCCAGTACATCGAGCAGCCAGAATGTGTCCAATGTAACGTACAGCGCAAGCGGCTCTTACCTCGTATCACTTACAGTAACCGAAAACGGCTGTACAAAAACATATACCGATACCGTGTTTGTGTATCCCATGCCAACGGCCATTTTCGATACGGCCCTGCTGTTCGGATGTGTGCCTTATACGGTGCAGTTTAACGACCTTTCCATTGCGGGTACACCGCTGAGTTATTTCTGGGATTTTGGCGATGGCAATACATCAACGCAGGCCTCACCGATACATACGTACACCCAGGTTGGTGTTTACACGGTCACATTGATTGTTGCCACCAGCAATGGTTGTATTTCATCCGACACGTTGATAATACCGGGCATGGTAACTGTAAACCCCACACCCACCGCGGGCTTTGGCGTAGATTCCATTTCGGTATCGGTATTCCACCCGGTAATTAATTTCTCCGATGTCAGTTCCGGCGGCGATACGTGTTATTATGATTTCGGCGACGGCACATTCAGTACCGACTGCAACCTGCAGGCGCATACGTTCCCGAATTACGGCTATTACACCGTTACGCAATATGTGTACAACAACTTTGGTTGTCCGGACACAATGCGCATCACCGTGGAAGTGCGGCCGGAATTCCGGTACTGGATTGCAAACGCATTTACACCCAACGGCGACGGGCTGAACGACATTTTCATGCCTTCCATTATGGGCGTAGAAAATTTCACGTTTTATATTTTCGACCGCTGGGGAGAACTGATTTTTGAAAGCAACAGCATTTACAAAGGCTGGGACGGCACCTACAAAGGCAACAAATGCCAGCAGGATACCTACGTCTGGAAAATTGCGTTCAACGATCTGCCTACCGGCAAAGGCCACGATTACATCGGCCGCGTAACACTGATCCGGTAAACCGGCTGCGTTTTATTTTTTCAGTAGTTTTTGCGTGTAATAAACCTGCGTGTTGTAAAACAGCACCGGCTCTTCGCTGGCGATTACCAGCTCCTGCGCTTTTGCGGACGGATAAATCCATGTTTCGGTAGTCCCGTATTTGATGCGCAACGGCACTTTGTCAAAATCAGCGGCCGTATTTTTCCAGTAATAATGCAGCACCTGTTTGCCCGGTGAACGGGTGATGTAATAATTGAGTTCCGGCACACGATAATCGAACAGGTATTGTTTGAAAAACCAGTTGTAATCTTTACCAGTCATTTTATTTACGTGTGCGATGAATTGCGCCGTTGACACTGTGCTTTTCTGATGTTCCGCATAAAACGTTTTCAGCGTGCGGAAGAATAAGGAATCATCCTGCATCACCCAGCGCAGCGAATGTAATGTAACACATCCTTTATTATAAATATCATCATCGCGTTTGGCCACCAGCGGGCTGTAACGCACGCCGTATTTTTTTACAATGGGAACTTTGTTGTCAATGGCCTTGCCATCGGGATTGGAAATAATGTAAAACATGTTGCCTTCATAACTTTCGTGCCCGGCTTTATGTTCGGTGTACAGCAACTCGGAGTAGGTTGCAAAACCTTCGTGCATCCACAGGTCGCCGTAATCGGCCGCGGTCATGCTGTTGCCCCACCATTCGTGCGCAGTTTCGTGCAGCAGCAGGTCATCGTATCCGAAGCGGTTGTTGCGGTAACGCGCGGTATAATGAATTGCCGTCTGGTGTTCCATGCTGGTGCTGCCCGGCGTTTCCACCAGTTTATAACCATCGTTGTACCACGGGTATTCGCCGTATATTTTTTCGAGAAACGCAATCTGATCCGGCAACTGTTCGAGGTGTTTTTTTGCTCGGTCTTCACGGTAACTTAAAACATACGCCTGCAGGTCGTGCGGCCCGGATGCATTTTTATACGGGATAACGATGCGTTTAAAATCGCCGACTGCAAACGACAGGTTATATACGTTAATCGGGTTGGATGCATACCAGTAAAACGTGCTGAGGCTGTCGTGATCGGTTTTGCTGCGCAGTATGCCGTTGCACACGGCCGTTAATCCCTGCGGCACGGTAATGCGCATAGCCGAACTGTCGGCTTCATCATACAGCAGGTCTTTGCAGGGCCAGAGCAGCCGTGCACCCACGCCTTCGCACAGCGTGTTTATCCAGGGCGTATTGTTTTTGTCTTTATTCCAGTTTACCGTGCAATACCCGGCCAGTGTAACCGGCGTTCCGTCGTAACGGATGCGGATGGTATTTATACTTCCCTGTTGCTGTGTTTTTGCGAACACCACAAACAGCGCATCGCGTTTCCGGTAGTATTTTACGGCACCAGTTGCGGCCTCCAGTTTACGGATGTGAAAACAGGGATGCAGATCGAGCAGCAGTGTATCAAAATCGCGCTGCGCCGTGAAACGGATATCAACCGTGCCTGCCAGTTTTTTCTCGCTGATGTCAGGCGTAATATCAAGTGCATAAAACGTAACATCGTAACAGCTGCGGTAGCGGTTAATGCTGCCGGTAAGCCGGTCGTGTTTGTGAAAGCGCGGATATTTTCCCGGCAGGGCGGTATAATATTTCAGGTAAGGGGTGTATTTGCAGGCCGCTGTCAGCAGCAACAGTAACAGCAGTGGTTTTAACGCTTTTGAAACAGGCATAAGCGGCAATTAAAATTTGCCTAAAGTAACTGTTTTTTTCAGCGCGGCCGAACAGTACGGTATCCGCTTTCAGCCGGTATGAGTACCTTTGTGTTGTCGCATGATTTTTAAATCGTTCCGTAAACGGGCCTCGGGCACAAACACCAGCGTAGTGAATACACTGCAGCTGTATTTTGCGTCACATGATTTTATTCTTAAAAATAAACTGTGGCGTTACCTCCTTTTTTCGGGGCTGGTATTTATCCTGCTGTTTACATTTACCATCAAACTGATTATTCGTGGTGTTGATGCCGCCGAAGCGCCGCTTACTGCGTGGCTGCTCGAAAATGTAAAATCATTTGTTACGCTTGAAACAGACACGCTGAAAAACATTCTTACGGGCGGATTCTGGCTGGTGCGGCAGGTGATTACGAGTAACCAGGATACGATTTTTCTGTTCCTGTTCCTGATTATCGGCACGCCTTACTTTTCATTCATCAGCGCGCGTGCTGAACGCATCATGACGGGAAAAAGTTACCCGTTCAGTTTTCGCCAGTTCCGGCAGGAACTGCGGCGCGGCCTGCGCATCGCCCTGCGCAATTCATTTATGCAGTTCCTCGTACTCCTGCTCATTACGCTAATCGCCTTTGTTCCGTTTGTAAGCATTATTACCCCGCTGCTGAAATTTATTGTGATGGCGTATTACAACGGCATCCTCATTACCGACTACTCGCTTGAACGCCGCGGCATCAGCGTGCCCGACAGCCGCATCTTTTTCAAACAGCATAAAACGGCCTTGTTTGCGCTCGGACTTGGTTTTATGTTCCTGCTGCTGATACCGGTGATCGGCTGGTTCCTGGCGCCCACCTACGGACTTGTGGCTGCGGCCATGTATGTGGTGCAGGTAAGCAAGGTGGAATCGAAACGGGAAAACAAAACAGCCGGTGTATAATTTCCGGAAGGAAGGAATCGGGAGGGGAAGATAAAGAGCGGAGACGGCGAGATTCGAACTCGCGATACGCTTTCACGTATACACACTTTCCAGGCGTGCTCCTTCAACCACTCGGACACGTCTCCATGAAAAATTTCAATACAATTAAGAACAAATTTCTACGCCCGGAGCAACGGGCAACCGAACGCGTTACTGCAATCGGACGGCAAAGATAATTAATCCGGCGAAGGCTGCAACAAATTATTAACGTTCCGCGGCGCTCAGGAAATGGTAATTTCTCCGCGGAGCGACTGGCCAAGGCCGCGGATAATCTTTTTCGTGTCGCTGTGCTGCCCGAGCAGGAACATGAGTTTCGTCACTGCTGCTTCGGTGGTCATGTCGGCGCCGCCCACCACCCCGATTTTTCCGAGCTGTGAACTGGTTTCGTATCGTCCCTGGATAACACTGCCCTGGGTGCACTGTGTAATATTCAGAATCACTTTGCCGGAGCGGATGGCTTTGTCAAGCGCATCAATAAACCATTGTTCCGTAGAAGCATTGCCCGCGCCGAAAGTTTCAAGAATAACCGCCCGCACGCCTTTGGCACCAAGTACCGCGTTAACAAAAGCCGGTGTCATGCCCGGAAATATTTTGAGCAGTGCCACCGAATTATCGAGCGTTGTGTGCGCCTTCAGTTTTTTTGTTGCGGCTGCTGCTATGGCTGTATGGTTATAATTAAGATGCACACCCGCCTCGGCCAGCAGCGGGTAGTTGGGCGACTGAAACGCGCGGAAATGTTCGCTGTTGAATTTATGTGTGCGGTTGCCGCGATACAGGCGGTATTCAAAATAAACGCACACTTCGGGAACAACGGGCATTCCGTTTTTCTTTGCGGCTGCTATTTCGATGGCGGTAATCAGGTTTTCTTTGCCATCGGTACGTATGGTGCCGATGGGCAACTGGGAACCAGTAAGTACAACGGGCTTGGCTAAGTTTTCAAGTAAAAAACTGAGTGCCGAAGCCGTGTATGCCATGGTATCGGAACCGTGCAGCACCACAAAACCATCGTATTTGTTATAGTTTTTTGCAATCAGTTCCGCCAGCCGCACCCATATTTCGGGCTGCATGTTGGAAGAATCAATTGGTTTTTCAAACGCATAATGATCCATCTGCACCGGGAATTTCTGCAGTTCCGGAATCTGTTCCGTAAGTGCGTTGAAATTAAAGGGGCGCAGCTGGCCGGTTTTCGGATCGTTCACCATTCCGATGGTGCCACCGGTATAAATCAACAGGACTGCTTCTTTCTTTTTTGCCATAATGCGTTTTGTTCAGCAGCCGAAAAGCTGCATGCTGTTTTCAGTTGTGATGCGTGCCACTTCGGCCAGCGGAACCTGTTTCACTTCCGCCAGTTTTTCGGCCACGTGCACAATGTAGCTGCTTTCGTTGCGTTTGCCGCGGTGCGGAACAGGTGCCAGGTACGGCGCGTCGGTTTCGAGCACGAGGTGCTTCATATCAATGTGTTTCAGCACAGCATCCAGTCCTGAATTCTTGTATGTCAGCACCCCGCCGATACCCAGCCAGAATGTGCCGAGCGACAGTACTTCTTTTGCCTCTTCCAGACCATCGCCGAAACAATGAAAAATGCCACGCAGATTTTCGTCGTGCAGCTCCGAAACAATTTCAAAACATTCGCGGAAGGCATTACGGGAATGGATAACGATGGGCAGCCTGCGCGCTTTGGCCCACTGCACCTGGATGCGGAAAGCTTCTTTCTGTTGTTCCGCAAATGTTTTATCCCAATGCAGGTCAATGCCGATTTCGCCAACACCGGTAAATGGCCGTTTATTCAGCCAGCTTTCCACTTCTTCCAGTTCTTTTTCAAAACCGGCATCCACCGAACAGGGATGGAGTCCCATCATCGGAAAGCAGTTTTCCGGGTAGGAATCCGACAGATCGAGCATGGGTTTTATGCTTTCCCGGTCAATATTCGGAAGAAACAGGCGTGAAACACCTGCATTTAAAGCTCTTTTAAGCATTTCGTCCCGGTCGGAACTGAACTGCCCGGCATACAGGTGAGCATGCGTATCGGTAAAAATCATGGGCATAAAAATAGGGTTTATCGGCCAACTATTAGCGTAAGTCGTATTTATAGTTACCTTTGCACCGCGAAATTGAAACCGGGTAAAAAGCCCAAAAAAATATTTTCCCGTGTTCCAACCCTTTGCAACCCGAATACGTTTTCAGTTCAAACTTAAACCATAAACTAATCCAAATTCTCAATTATGAAAGCAATTGCTAAAATCACGGTTGCCGTTTTAATGCTCGGCACACTTGCTCTTGAAAGCTGCAAAAAAGGCGAAGGTGACCCCGCTCTTTCACTCCGTTCACGTAAAGCCCGCTTTGCAGGCGAATGGACAGTATCTGCTGGTAAAGGTTCTTCTACTTCAGGCAGCACTACCACTTCATGGGTATATGACGGTGCTACTGAAACCACTACCTACCCTTCACCGCTTCCGCAGGGAACTGACAAATACACCATCTCTTTCACAGTTGAAAAAGACGGCACCTGGACAAGCGTTTACACCGATACCGATGCAAACCCGGATCCGGTTCTGACCCAGACAGGCACATGGAATTTCACCGGCGGTGTTGGTGAAGCTAAAAACAAATCTTCGGTTATCATGCGCACACTGACCATGACCCAGGGTTCTACTACGGTAACTTATACCGGTGATGATGGACCGGTAAGCATGATGGACATCTACCAGCTGAAAAACAAAGAAATCATCGTAAAAACAACTGGCACTACTTCACTTCCGGCTTCGAGCAACGAGTCAGAGTGGACCTGGACTGCCAAGTAAGCTTTACCTGATCAAACGATTAAAAGAAGCCGTTTCCAACGAAACGGCTTCTTTTTTTGTAAAAACTTACCTTTACCCCGTTTTGAAAAAGATACTGGTCATCCGTTTCAGTTCCATCGGTGATATTGTACTCACTTCGCCGGTGGTGCGTTGCCTGCAAAAACAAACAGGTGCGGAGATTCATTTCATTACCAAAAAAAGTTTTGCCGGCATCCTGCAGAGCAATCCGTACATCACCAAAGCATATGCTATTGAACACAGCGTACATGAAGTGGCCGATGCACTGAAAGCCGAACAGTATGATTTTGTGGTGGACCTGCATCACAATGTGCGCTCGCTGCAGGTGAAACGCCTGCTCAAAGTGCCTTCCGCTTCGTTTCCGAAACTGAACATCAAAAAGTGGCTGCTCGTAAATTTCAAAATCAACCGCATGCCCGCGGTGCATATTGTTGACCGGTATTTTGAAACGGTAAAAAAACTGCGGGTAAAAAACGACGGTGGGGGCCTCGATTATTTTATACCCGAAGCCGATGAAGTTTCGCTGCAAACCCTCCCGGAAACGCATCGCGCAAATTATGTGGCATTTGTTACGGGTGCAAAATTTGCGACCAAACAACTGCCCGTAGAAAAAATGATAACCATCATCCGCAAACTGAACCGGCCCGTGGTGTTGCTCGGCGGAAAAGAGGATGCGGAAACCGGCGCTGCTATTGCACAGGCCTGTGGCGAAACGGTATTCAATGCCTGCGGAAAGTTTAACCTCAACCAGTCTGCGTCATTACTCCGGCAGTCGGAATATGTAATTACGCACGACACCGGGCTCATGCACATTGCAGCCGCGCTGAAGAAAAAAATCTATTCGGTGTGGGGCAATACGGTTCCGGCATTCGGGATGTATCCGTACAAACCGGGTGAAGGATCGAAAATTGTGGAAGTAAAAGGATTGGCGTGTCGTCCCTGTTCCAAAATCGGGCACAGCCGTTGTCCGAAAGGCCATTTCCGCTGCATGAACGACATTAACCCCGAATCGTTCAGCAGTTAAACCGTAGTGCCGGTAAACAGCGCGCGCAGCTCCGTAGCATCTTCCGGTTTCATTTTTCCTGCAAGAATAAGTGCAAGCTGGCGGCGGCGGAGCGCTCCTTCAAACCGTTTCTTTTCTTCGTCTGTTTCGGGCAGCAGTTCCGGCACGGGCAGCGGGGCACCGTTCTGGTCAACCGCCACAAAGGTGTAAATGGCTTCGTTGCTTTTTACTTTATTGCCGGTTACCGGGTCTTCCACATACACATCAATAAATACTTCCATAGAGGTGGAAAAAGCGCGCGAAACTTTGGCTTCAAGCGTAACGATGCTGCCGTATTTAATGGCCTGAGCAAACGAAACGTTGTTTACCGTTGCAGTAACTACCACGCGGCGGCAATGGCGGTGTGCCGAAACGGCGGCAATCACATCCATCCACTCGAGCAGGCGTCCGCCAAAAAGGTTATTCAGGTTGTTGGTATCGTTGGGCAGTACGTGGTGTGTTGCAATAGATAATGATTCGCGGGCAAATTTGGCTTTCATGGTGTGGAAATTTGCGCAAAGATAAGCACTTTCCGGCCTGCAGTTCTGCGCAGATGTTTGTATTTTTGTGCCATGGCATACGTCAAAGCGCTTCACATCATATTTGTAGTAACCTGGTTCGCGGCACTTTTTTATATGCCGCGCCTGCTCGTATATCACATCGAAGCGGCCCGCAAGCCCGATCCGGATCGCGGTATTCTGCAGCACCAGTTTTCCATCATGGAAAAACGGCTGTGGTATGGCATTGCCTGGCCGAGCATGATACTGACCGTGGTTTTCGGCAGCTGGCTTTTTTTCGATCGGTTTTCATTCCTGCTCACACAGGCGTGGTTTCTGCTGAAACTGTTTTTTGTAGTGGCGCTCATTTTTTATCACATCTACACACACGTGTTGTTTCTCGATTTTCAGCGTGGCATCATCCGCTGGTCGTCCATGAAAATGCGTTTGTGGAATGAAGTGCCAACTGTATTCCTGTTTCTCATCGTATTCCTCGTGGTGGTGCAGCGCAACGATACCTGGGTGTGGGCTACGCTTTCGGCCATTGTGCTTGTACTCGGAATTCTGGGTGGCATATTTGTTTACCGCAAATACCGCATAAGTGCCGAAGCCGCGCAGCTTGACGCGGAACAGCAAAATAAACACCAGCCCGTTCCGCCGGCAGCACCGGTGAACGAAAACGAACAAACACCGCCTCCCCCGCCGCCGGTTGCATAACGTTTTATTGATAATCGGTTAAAACAGCGGTACTACTGGGGTCACACGCCTGCGCTACTTTCGCAGGTATGATTGCTTTGCACCATGCCCTTTCCTCCTACGATCCGCACCGGATCCTGATCATTGATGATGAACCGGATATCCGCGAGTTTGTCGGGTACAACCTGTCGCGCAAAGGCTACCAGGTTTTTACCGCCCCCGACGGACAAAGCGGTTACGAACTGGCCCTGGAAAGCCGTCCGCACCTCATCATCCTCGACATCCTGATGCCGGTAATGAACGGGTATGAAACCTGCATCCGCCTGCGGAAAAATCCGATGTTCCGCGATACGTGCATCGTATTTCTCTCCGCGCTCAACGAATCGTATGCGCGTTCACTCGGCATGCAGCTGGAAGTGGATGGTTATATCAGCAAACCGATTCGCATCAACACGCTGATGAAACGGATTGACGAGTGGATTACAAAAACAAAACGGGAAGAGGAATAATTATCAGGTAATCCGCATTTGACAGGAAAAGTAGATCTGTCCAAAATAAAATCAGAAACAATTATAGTTTTTCATATTCAGAAAGGATTTAAGCTTTTCGGATCAAGAGCGGAGTTCGGAAATTAAATGATTTTCTCTTATTCCAATTTATTGGGTTGGTGCAGATGTAGATCCGGTCATGATCTTTTTTCATCTCGGCTGAGCCGAGACCAAAAAAAGACGCCACAGCCAAAAACCAGCACGTGCACTGGCATTGCTTTCTGCTTTTCGTTTACCATTTACCCGATCCACACATCCATGCTTCGCTTTCTTTCGCACACGGGCACATGCTGGTTCATCCGCCCGAGGCGGAGACGGTCTCCCCGCGTGGTTCTTTCAGGAATTTTCTACAAAAATTGTTTCAGGTAGTTGTGCGGAAAAAGACGTTTTTTGAGGCTAATTCCGCAAGATTCTCAAATTAAAGAAATAGAAACAGGCTTCTTTGAATAAAAGCTTCGAGAAATTTTCTATTACTTGATTCGGATTTACTTGATCAGCATCCAGGCGGCTGGATCCTGTGCTTTTACCCGGCTCAGCAGCGCTTCGGCTTCGGCCTGGTCGGCAGAGCTGCCATAACTTACATGCAGCAGGTTGCTCTTTTTCGGATTCACGAGCAGTTCGGCATTGTATCCTTTTTCTTCCAGCTTGCGCAGAAAATTATCTGCATTGGATGGCACACTGAAACAGCCACCGATAACGTAATAAATACCGGCCTGGGGACGTGTTGCAACGTGTTTGTTTTTACGCGCCACGTTCGTACTCTCGGGTTGCATCACACGCACCACCACGGGCACACTGTTTTCGCCAAGGGTGATTTGAGCAAGTCCGTTGCTGTCGGCCACAAAGGTATCCGGCGCAACCGCCAATGTGCTGCGATCTGTTTTGGGAACACTTGTCGGGGCGGACGTATAAAGTGCTTTTTCCGGGGTGGCAAACGGGTTAAGTGTTGCCATGGAAACATTTTTGAAACCGTCGGTGCGGATGGGTACCCACACGGCCAGCAGCAGGAACGGTACCGCCAGCGTGGCAGCAACTAAGCGGCGGGTGCGGCGGCGGCGCAGGTCCTTCTGCTCCTGGCGTTTCACCTCTTCCATTTTCGGTTCGCGGCGTTCGGTGATGTGATCGCGCTTTACCGGCATGGACTGGAATGCCGAAAGGCCAAATGAATCAACGAGGTAATTCACCGTGGTATCCGGTTCAAACTGCAGGTTGTTTTCGATGTCGTAATAAAGTACGCCGATGTTTTTCAGTTCGGCTTTTTTGCCGTCGCGCAGGCGCTGCAGGCATTCAGCAGCAAAACGGCTGATGTGCTGCATCGCTTCATCAAAGCTGCAGAGCTGTGAAGTTGCAATTTCCTGTGCGAGCAACCCGTCATTATGCTGCAGGTTCCGGTTAAACGCCAGTTGTTTCGACGGGGGCAGAAAGGTGTGCTGTGTCGGGTGAACGCGCGCAGGCGCATAGTTACCGACAAAACCACCCAGCCCCGGAACAACCACGCAGTCGTGCCGGAAAAGCAGTTCACTGATATAATGATCGATGTTGGATGACATATTCATCAGGCTGTAAAAATAACGAAATCCCGCACCGTTTTCCGGAAATTTTATCACCGCAATATTAACAGGCTTGAAATGAATCTATTAGGAAAAAAGGGAGTGGCAGTGGCAGTTGGCAGCGGCAGTCTTTTGGGCTGAGGTTCAAAATTACAGATGGCGGTTCTTAAAAAACAAAACCACAGCATACA
>CALRZN010000032.1:0-52833 GCA_943372645.1 Chitinophaga pinensis
GGTGGCTGGAGTTTCATTACACCTAATTTTTACAACAACTGGGTAAGTACCACGCAGGACGCAGGAGTCCTTAACCTGACCACACTGGTTGAACCATACGGGTACAGTTTCCAGCCCGGAAATGCCTATCGTGTTGCTCTTTCTGTAGGGACTACACCGCAGAACTGGAACACCATGGCCAAGTTTTTCCGGGTGAAAGATTGCCGCGGATCGGTGCAGTTTGAAGAAATAACACCCGATGAAATTGCAGCCGCACAGGCCGGCGAGTCCGCCATACTTATTTTCCCGAACCCGGGCAGCGGACTGTTTAATATCCGCAATGAAAACGGGACCGTCGGACAAATTACCGTTTGTGATGTTGTCGGGAAAACGATCCTGAGTCAGGCTGCTGCAGGAACATCATCCGTACAGATCGACCTTTCCGCTTATCCGCCCGGTGTATATTTTGCCCGCATCCAGGCTGGTGATAAAATCGTTACACGGCGCATTATTAAAAACTGATTTTGCCCCGGATTATAACCGTATCCTTTACAGAAGCTGTCCATACGGGCAGCTTCTTTTTTGTTGTTCATAGCTCATGATTGATCCCGATGCAGGCGGTGTTTTCGTGTTAAACTATCGTTACCCGTTTTCAGATTTCCTATTTCCGCAGGCGAAGTAATTGGTTTTCCGTATTTTATTTCCTACACTTGAAGTATAGAAAAAAAATACACCATGCGGAAAATCGTACTTTCTCTTGTTGCACTTGCGTTCGTTTATAACGTAACTGCACAGCAAAACCAGGTTACAGTAAAACTCCTTCCGAAAGAAGGACCGATGCTGACCATTGATCCGGCTGTTTATCAGCTTACGCAGGATGCCAATGCTACCGGTGTTTTTACCGCGCATGTGCAGGCCCCGGGAAGCACTTACCTGCTGGATGCCGGCGCTCCGGAACTGCCGGTGTTTACAAAGGCTATCGTTATTCCGCCAACCGGTGGTGTGAAGTATGAAGTGTTTTATACTTCGTATGAAGATATTCCCAACGCCGCCATCGTTCCATCCAAAGGAAGCCTGAAACGCAATATTGATCCGGCCACTGTTCCTTATACATTCGGACCGGCTTACACCACGGATGCGTTTTATCCCGGCAACCTGTTTAAAGGCAGCGACCCGGTTATTGTGCGCAACGAACGCCGCATGGCTGTGCAACTGTACCCGTTTCAGTACAACCCGGTAACACGCACACTGCGCGTGTATCACAACCTGAATGTGGTAGTGCTTCCGAATCCGAACGGCAAAACAAAAAACGAACTGAACACCGTTCGCAGCAACGAACCCAACGCACAGGTGCAATACACACCGCTGGGCGAAAGCGGCCGCATGCTCATCATTGCACCGCAGTCGTATTATAACGACCTGCTTCCGCTCATCACCTGGAAAAAAGAAAAAGGAATCGAAACCGATTTTGCTGATGTAGCAACAGTGGGCAACACGCAGTCGGCCATCAAGAGTTATGTTTCCACCTATTACGGCCAGCACAGCGACCTGATGTTCCTGCTGCTCGTTGGTGATCACGCCCAGGTAAATTCGTACAACGCCGGCATGGCCGGTTCAGAAATCAAATGGTCCGATTCAGAATACGGGCAGCTGGCCGGTAACGACAAGTATCCTGAAATTTATGTGGGCCGCCTGCCCGCCGCTTCCACCACAGAAGTACAGACGATGGTAACACGCATCGTGGAATACGAGAAAACACCGGACATGGGTTCGTGGTATTCCACATCTATCGGTATCGGTTCTGACCAGGGCGCAGGTATTGGTGATGACGGCGAGGCCGACTGGCAGCACATGCGTAACATCCGCACCAAACTGATGGCGTACGGTTACACCACGGTACATGAGTTTTATGATGGTTCACACGGTGGCGCTGATGCATCGGGTAACCCGAACAGCACCATGGTTTCTACTGCAGTGAACAGCGGTGCCGGTTTGTTTATGTATTGCGGACACGGCAGCCAGAACACCTGCGTTACCAGCAACTACAGTTCAACTGATATTTCGGCAGGAACAAACAACCACAAATACCCGTTTGTAATTTCGGTGGCCTGTAACAACGGCACCTTTACAACCGGCTCGTGTTTGTCGGAAGCATTTCTGCGTGCAAGTGACAATAACGGCCCGAAAGGAGCTATCTCGTGCTGCGGCTCATCTATTCTCATGGCCTGGGCCGAACCCATGCAGGTGCAGGATGAAATCGGCGATATTCTTACCGAACAATACGGCAACACCAACATCAAACGCACACTCGGCGGTCTGTTCTACAACAGCGGCATGAGTATGCTGGATGCATACAGCAACAGCGGCACTGCCCGTGAAGTAATGGAAACCTGGGTCATGTTCGGCGATCCGTCGGTAATGATCCGCACCGTTACTCCTGATGCACTTACGGCTTCGCACCTCATCAACGAAAATATCGGTGTAAGCCAGCTCGTTGTAAACTGCAACACCGACGGCGCACTGGTAAGCATTACCCAGTCGGGACAGATTCTCGGCACCGGCATTGTAAGCGGTGGCAGCGTTACCATCAACTTTGCGCCGGTAATGACCAACGCGCCCCTGCTGGTAACTGCAACTGCGTTTAACAAAACACCGTACCAGGGCAATGTATTCATTAACCCGCTGGGCGTTACACCGCACGCCATGAGCAACGGGCTGCTCGTTTATCCGAACCCGGCAAGTGATGTTGTTACCGTTGAATACTTCGGCAATAACGCCACCATTGAACTGCTGGATATGCTCGGCCGTACCACCGGTGTGCAGATGAACAGCACCGCGCAGAACGGTTTCAGCAAAACAACATTGGATGTAAGCGGACTTGAAAAAGGCGTTTACACCGTGCGTGTTATCGAAGGCGCAAGCGTTGCCACCAAACGCATTGTGGTGAAGTAAAACTATTTTGATTGAAAATAAAAAAGACCGTTGTCATACCGACAGCGGTCTTTTTTTTGACACTTCTGTGAATAATCATGGCCATATTAACACGACCTTTGTGCCGCAATAAAAAACAAAACCATGCTTCACCGCCCACGCCGTACCCGCAAAAATGCGCTTGTCCGCGAACTCGTTGCCGAAACGCGCCTGCACCGCGATATGTTTATTTATCCGTATTTCGTTACACACGGCAGCGGTGTAAAACATCCGATCGGCGCCATGCCGGGAATTCATCACTTTTCGGTTGATGAACTGCTGAAAGATGTGGCGCACAGCGTAAAACTGGGCATCACACGTTTCCTGCTGTTTGGTGTGGGTGAAGCCAAATCGGAAGACGGGCACACCGCACACAGCCACGAAAGCATTGTGCCGCAGGCGGTAAAAGCCTTGCGCGAACAATTCGGCAGCAGCATTTACATTATTACCGATGTGTGTGTGTGCGCTTACACCACGCACGGCCATTGCGGCATTGTGCATGACGAATATGTGCAGAACGACGCGTCAGTTGACCTGCTCTGTAAAATGGCCCTCTCACACGCACAGGCCGGTGCTGATATGGTTGCACCGAGCGATATGATGGACGGGCGCGTGGAAGCTATTCGCGATACGCTGGATGCACACGGTTTTTCAAACACAGCCATTATGTCGTATGCGGTAAAATTTGCATCGGCGTATTATGGTCCGTTCCGCGAGGCGGCTGATTCGGCCCCACAGTATGGCGACCGCAAATCGTACCAGATGGATTACCGCAACAGCAGCGAAGCCTTAAAAGAAGCATTGACAGATGAAGAAGAAGGAGCCGATGTACTGATGGTAAAACCGGCCCTCGCCTACCTCGACATCATCCGCACCGTGCGCGACAACACGTTGCTGCCTTTGGCCTGTTACAATGTTTCCGGCGAATACAGCATGGTAAAAATTGCTGCCGCGAACGGACTGGTGGATGAACAGAAAATTGTGATGGAGAACATGTACGCCTTTGTGCGTGCCGGTGCATCCATTATCATCACCTATCACGCCAAAGATATCCTGGCCAACGGCTGGATGTAACTTCTGTTTTCCCGGAGCCGGCATCGCATCAATGAATGTCCGGTTTTTCACTTTTACCGCTTGCAGCGCCTGTTCCTGACGCACCTGCTGCGGTTAAACCCGTAGTGTTTTGGGTGTCTTTTGTTTTCCGTTTAGCTGTTTTACAGTGCAGTTTTTTGTTTTTCATTTGATTGAAACAAAAACAACTGCACTGTTATGGCCCAGCTCAAAGCACTTGCTGTGATTTTTCACAGCCTCGATCTCATGTTTGACGGTAAACGATATACCGATCAGATTAATCCCCCCGGAACCACGGACGATTTTCTTGGCAAAGCAAAAACCGGGCTGAGTAAATTGCCCGGACGGCTTAAAGCAATGAATCCGAATGTTAATCTGACGATTACACCTTATGATAACTATAACCCGAAAGTACTTCGCGAATTGAACCTGGAAGAATACCGCGACAGTGCAGGAAAAATTACCACCCGCAGGCCTTTTATCTATCCGTCCGATTTCGAGCGGATTATGAAACTTACCGACCCCTCGTTTTCGTTATCGTGGGGCCAGTACGACACCATTTTTGTAATTGTTCCTTTCACGAATCCGGGTATGATTGCGTGGCAGCAGACGAATCCGTCTGTTCATGGTCTTCCGGGGCTTGCACTATACCAGGTGGGGCAATTAAAAGGTGCGGCAATTGCATTTCTGCCTGCACACTGGGACCTATCTAAATTTGATGGCGATGGCTTGCAACACGAATGGCTGCACGGGGTTTCCCACTTTTATAAATTCATGGGCTGGAAAAACACCATTTCGGATAAAGATGCAGATGAAGGTGGCGACCGCGGATACACCGAAAATAAAACACCAGCTCCAGGGCAATGGGGAGGCTGGGGCGATTACTACTTCGACCTGATGAATGCCAGCGTTGCCCAGAATAAAGCTACCGGCAATACCCCGCTTTCTGCAACCCCCGGTATTACAAACGCCCTTTGGAACGGGGGAACAATGACCGGCGATATTACTAACCTGTTTTTGGATAGCGGCTTTAAAAATGCATATCAAAAAGCAGGAGGACGAAATAACGTAGGCGTACCTGCTTCCGATATTCACGACTGGGGCAATGTTACAATCATGGATTTCAGGAGCAGCGCCGGCGATTCTGCCATTCTGCGGCTGAAAGGAAGTACTGACGGATCGTACCTGCCGCCCAAATGGTGGGAAAAATACAAAGCAATCGGTGGCGAATCGGCCGGGGGGCCTTATAACGACGGAGTACATACCTGGGATTACGGCAAGATCCTTGACTTGAAAAAACCCGATGGAAAAACAGCCGCATTGATGTCAGCGGATAACGGCATTACAATCTGTTATCTGCCGCCAGCCTGGTGGGAAAAGTATAAAAGTTTTGGCGGAGCACCGGCAATCGGGTACCCGGTATCGGATGTGCGGACATGGGAAGGCGGTGAAATTGTTGACCTGAAAAAGGGTGATGGCAGCACCGGCGCAATGATGTCAACCGATGGCGGCAAAACGGTGTACTACCTCCACAAAGAACTCCTTGCAAAATACAAAGCCCTCGGCGGACCTGCCGCACTCGGATATCCGAAATCGGACTGGCACGCCTGGAGCACTAGTGTTCCCAAAGTCCGGATCATGGATTTCGCAGGAAAGTCAGGATATGCCTGTGCTATCATGAAAGAAGACAGTGCATCAAATTATTACCTCGTGAAAGGAACTATCTGGAAGGCATACACCGGAACAGCAGGCAACGGCGCCTCTTCATACCTCGGGCATCCAACCGGCGAAGAATACAAATGGAAAGACGGCTGGCTGTGGTGGTCGAAAGAATATTACCGCCAGAATTTCAAAGGCGGTTGGTGCTGGGCACGGCTTGACGGCAGCAAATACGGCAACGATAAAAATTTCAGCACGAACAAATAATCCGTTTACGCTGCGCTGAGCGTTACCTGTTTTGCTTTCGCTTCGCGCACATCGGCGAATACAAAAACAACCCGGCCACCGGAATCCCGGTGGTCGGTTTCGTAACGGAGTTTCCACAGCACACCGGGATATTTATCGGCATCATCCGCATTACGGAAAAGAAAAACAACCTCTGCCGGCTGGTGCTGCCAGTTGCTGATGAGGAACACGCCACCCGGAACAGCAAGCACATCGCAGGAAGTCCAGCGCAGGTAAGCCGGTTGTTTTTTCGCCTGCGGAAAATCCTGTTCCCATTGCAGCTGAATATTTTTCTGCATGTTCGGTTCCTGCTGCAGGCGCAGCCAGAGTGTAAGCTCATCACGCTGGTTGACAAACTGCGCGCCCTGCCGCACATCGCGCAGCAGGAACATCGCAACGATGCCGATAAAAATGAGTGTAAAAACCAGCCCGAGTGTCATGGTGATCAGGTCATTTCAATGCCGATGTGCATCAGCGCATCGCCCTGGTTAATAATCGGCTGGTTGTTTATGCCCACGAGGTAACCGGTAACAGGTGCAATAATTTTCTGTTCGCTTTCGCCGTACGGATCGCAAAGCATGCCGAGTATTTCACCTTTCTCCACACGGGCGCCGTAATTTTTCGAGGTGTGAAAAAGCCCCGATGTTTTTGCACGAACCCACGTTGTTTTTTTCATAAACACGGTTTCGTTCGGCGGCAGTTCCCAGTCAATCATACTGAAATGATGCAGCAGGCGCAGGCATCCGTTAACGCCTTCGTTCACGGAATGATAATCCCAGCGCCGCGATTCGCCGCCTTCAAAAACAAGAATCTGTTTGCCGAGTTTGCCCGCCTCTTTGCGCAGCGTGTTGTCGCGGAACGGCGAGTTGATTACCATCAGCGGCGAAAAAATCTGCCCGAGTTCCAGGTTTTTCGGATCGTTGAACACACAGCGGATCTGCGGGTAGTTGCTGATTTTGGAACCGCCCGTGTGAAAGTCAACCCCGAAATCAATCTGCGGAATAATAATCTGCATCAGGTCGTGCGCAATGCGGCTGCCGAGTGAACCGGTTTTGCTTCCCGGGAAACAGCGGTTCATATCACGCCCGTCGGGCAGTTCGCGGTTGCCGTATAAAAACGAAATGATATTGATTACCGGGATGGCAATGACACAGCCGCGTTTCGGGTTGCGCACATCATCGCGGCCGATGAGCCGGCGCACCACCTCCACCCCGTTCAGTTCATCACCGTGCATGCCCGATGAAAAAAGCACTGTCGGTCCTTCTTCCTTCGCATTAAACACATACACCGGGATTTCAATTTTGGTATGCGTCGGTAATTTGTACACGTTCAGAAACGTCTGCCCGCTGGTACCGGGCTCAAAAGTTCTGTCGTTTATTGTTATGGTCTTTCCCACGTTTCGTTTTTATAAAACTCCTTCGGAGTAGTGTTTGTACAGTGGCAGCAGCAGTTGGCAGTGGCAGTCATCTTTGCCTGTTCTTTTTTATTAATCAGCTGCGCTGTTTAATAATCAGCCGGAACAGTTGCATTTTATGAAATAACAAGCTGACTGCCACTGCAGACTGCCACCTGCCACTGCGCGCAGCACGTGCGTCCGCTACATGTGTGTGTGAAACTCATTCCGCTCACAATACTCAATAATCTTTCCCGCGATATCTACGCCGGTTGCACCTTCAATGCCTTCGAGTCCGGGCGACGAGTTTACTTCCATCACCAGCGGTCCGCGCGAGCTTTGCAGCATGTCAACGCCGGCAATGGCGAGGCCGAGTTTTTTCACGGCTTTCATGGCGGTGGCTTTTTCTTCGGGTGTAAGTTCGATGAGCGACGCTTTTCCGCCGCGGTGCAGGTTCGACCGGAAATCGCCTTCGGCACCCTGGCGACGCATGGCTCCTACAATCTGCCCGTCAACCACAAACGCGCGGATATCGGCGCCTTTGGCTTCGGCGATAAATTCCTGCACGAGAATTTCCACCTTCACATCCATAAATGCCTCGATCACCGATTTGGCCGAGTTGCGTGTTTCGGCCAGGATAACGCCGATGCCCTGTGTGCCTTCCAGCAGTTTGATCACCACCGGCGCACCGCCCACGTGGTTGAGTACGTGGTCAATATTATCGGGCGTATTCGCAAACGCTGTTTTGGGCAAACCGATACCGGCCTTGGCCATGAGCTGCAGGCTACGCAGTTTGTCGCGCGAACGCACCAGCGCCTGCGACTCCACCGAAGAAAATACTTTCATCTGTTCGAACTGCCGCACCACGGCCGCGCCGTACATGGTAACCGATGCGCCGATGCGCGGGATGATGGCATCCACGTTCGACAGTTTTTCGCCTTTGTAATACACCGTAGGGTGGCCCGATTCGATGACGAGTACACACTTGAGGTGATCAATTACCCGCACCTCGTGCCCGCGCTTTTTGGCCGCTTCAACAATGCGTTTGGTGGAATAGAGGTTCCCGTTGCGGGAGAGGACTACAATTTTCATACGTTGTCAGAAACAATTAGGTTGAGTTGCGCGACGTCAACGATAAAGCGGTTCTTCAGCAAACGCCGCCCGATCAGCACCGGGTAGCGCATGTTGCCCCGGTCGGATAACGAAATTATTGATTTTATGGTTCTCCTGCCCACACGGATGCGCGTGCGGATGATGTAACGCAGTTCTTTTTCCCCGAAGGAATTTTTTACTTCTTTCTCGTAAAAGGTGGTGAAACGATGTTCCGTATCCTGGTACTCGGGATGCGTTTCATCGAGCAGGCGGAAAATAAGCACGTTATCTTCTACGCGCACGTGGTGGCAATGCAGCGCCGTGGTATATGCGCCGGTATCTATTTTTGCCGTAAGCCCGTGCAGGTGCAGGTCGGGAAAATCAACTGTTTCGCGCCGGCCAATAATTCGTTTTACGCGGATGCGTTTTTTCTGCTTCACCATACTGATTCCGAAATATAGGAACTTCCGGTTACAGCTTCGCTATGCTGGTTGGGGATTTTTGATTGGCCTGAATGTATAAATCAAAAATCGCCAATCAAAAATCCAAAATCAGTTCCCAAACATTAATACACCACAACCTCCCTGTTAAACAACCTATAAATCCCCAAAAGCTGCTTAAAATCCGCCCCAAAATGGTATCTTTGTGCCCGCAATAAACTGCACTGATTATGACAACTGTAGCCACCGACCAATTTGGCATTGCCGAAGCACTGAAACAGCTTGGCATCAAAGAAATGAACTACGGCGCATCAACCGGCCTGAAACATTACAACACCTCCGGTCCGCGCATTGATTCCTATTCGCCGGCCGACGGCACGCTCATCGGCAGCACCAACCAGGCCACCGCCGAAGATTACGAGCGGATCATGAAAACAGCCGAAGAAGCGTTCAAAACCTGGCGCCTCATGCCGGCCCCCAAACGCGGAGAAATCGTGCGCCAGATGGGCGAACAGTTCCGCACGCACAAAGACGCTCTCGGCAAACTCGTTTCGTATGAAATGGGCAAAAGCCTGCAGGAAGGTCTCGGCGAAGTGCAGGAAATCATTGACATCTGCGACTTTGCCGTTGGTCTTTCGCGCCAGCTCTACGGCCTTACCATGCACAGCGAACGCCCCATGCACCGTATGTACGAACAGTGGCACCCGCTGGGCATTGTAGGTGTAATTTCAGCGTTTAACTTCCCGGTAGCGGTGTGGGCGTGGAATACCATGCTGGCCTGGGTATGCGGCGACGTGTGTGTATGGAAACCTTCTTCCAAAACACCGCTCTGCGCCATTGCCTGCCAGAACATCATCGGCGATGTATTAAAGAAAAACAACGTTCCCGAAGGCGTGAGCTGTTTGCTGCTCGGCAACCCGGTGGGCGATCTGATGAATAACGACAAACGCGTACCACTCATTTCATTTACCGGTTCCACACGCATCGGCCGCATTGTTTCGGGTGCTGCTGCACAGCGTTTCGGACGCACCATTCTCGAACTCGGTGGCAACAACGCCATCATCGTTTCGGAACATGCCGACCTGAGCATGGTACTCGTTGGTGCCGTGTTCGGTGCCGTGGGCACTGCGGGACAGCGTTGCACCTCCACACGCCGCCTCATTGTACATGAAAGCGTTTACGACAAAACCATTAACGTATTGAAGAATGCTTACGGCCAGCTGCAGATCGGCAACCCGCTGGATGCAGCCAACCACGTGGGCCCGCTGATTGACAAAAAAGCCACCGAAGATTACCTGAACGCCATTGAAAAAGCGAAACAGGAAGGCGGAAAAATGATTGTGGAAGGCGGCGTACTCAGCGGCGACGGCTACGAAAGCGGCTGCTACGTTAAACCCTGCATCATTGAAGCGAAAAACGAATACCACATTGTGCAGGAAGAAACCTTTGCACCCATCCTGTACGTGCTGAAATACAAAACCATCGAAGAAGCCATCGCCATGCAGAACGGCGTGCCGCAGGGACTTTCATCGTCCATCTTCACCAACAACATGCGTGAAATGGAACTGTTCCTTTCGCATGCCGGTTCGGATTGCGGTATTGCCAACGTAAACATCGGTACCTCCGGTGCAGAAATCGGCGGCGCATTCGGCGGTGAAAAAGAAACCGGCGGCGGCCGCGAATCGGGCTCCGATGCCTGGAAAGCCTACATGCGCCGCCAGACCAACACCATCAACTACGGAACCCAGCTGCCGCTGGCACAGGGCATTTCGTTTAATATCTGAGTTATTTCATAACCGCGGTTATGATCGGTAACGGGGCTGTCTCAAAAGAGGCGGCCCCGTTCGTTTTGGTGCCGACAGGTGGGTCCATCAGGCCAGGTATGCGCGGCTGGTTAAGTGGATAATTTTTGCCCGACTTGTCCCGGAAGTCATAAAAGTCCCACCCCGGCACGGAAGAACCAAAAACTCCCGCAGGCGAAACAATTCCTTTTGAAACAACCGCTTTTAGTTACCGGCATTTTGTAATTTCGTAAAACGATCAATCCCGCGCACACCTTCAACCATGAAAACCATCGCCTTTCTCCTGCTCTTTTCGTTTCTGCCTCCCGCGCTCCGCGAAATCAGCACCACCGTAGATACCGATTACGAAACTATCTCCGTTCCGCTGGGCGGGGGCTGCAGCTTAGCCTGCGCCATGGGCTGGAAACTTACGGCAACTTCTGCGTTAAAAAACAACGGCCAGATCACCTACGAAGCCGGGAACATGAACGACGGCAAACCCGAAACCGCCTGGGCCGAAGGTGCGGCCGGATACGGCATCGGTGAAAAGTTTATCGCGACAATGGATGGCGATTCATCCATGAAAAACATTCCTTTCCGCGGCATCCGCATTGCAAATGGCTACCAGAAAAACGACAAAGCCTGGAAGGAAAATTCCCGCATCAAAAAACTGAAAGTGTATCACAACAGCAAAGCCGTTTTCATCATCAACCTGCAGGACAAAAAGGGCGTGCAGTTTGCCACCTGGGAAGACAAGCCCCTGCTTTTAGATTTTAATGATGTAATCACCTTTGAAATCATGGACGTGTATAAAGGCGATAAGTATGATGATACGGTGGTTTCAGATTTGTCGTTTGATGGGGCGCATTGAGATTATAGCCGCGATTATGATCGACTAAAAACGAGTGTCAGTTCGAGCGGCAGTCTATAAATATTTATTGAAAAACGTGTGTCAGTTCGAGCGGCAGTCGAGAACAGAACGCAACGTATCTAAGATTCAGGAACTATGATTGTGTAAAACCTGTTCTCGACTGCCGCTCGAACTGACGGTTGTAATTATTGTAAAAAACGAGATCGTTTTCGACTGCCGCTCGAACTGACGGTTAATCATATTTCATTTGGATGAGAAACAACTGCCGCCCGAACGGACGGTTATTTCATTCGGTCAATTGTTCTTCACCATCCCCAAATACAACACCTCAATCCTCCGCACCTCCTTCTCATAATCCGCACCGGCATACGATGCTTCAAATGCTTTGTCGGTAACGGTTTTCAAATGCTGCGCATCCGCAGTATAAACCGTGTATAACGTATCAGCCAATGCTTCGGGTGTAAAATCGGTGGTTTGCCAGCAGGTTTCGATTGTGAAAATATCTTCGTCGTAACGCAGCGGACCGATTACCAGCGGGCGGTGTGCGAGCATTACTTCCGAACCGGAAACGGGCGTACCGTCTGACGACGGAATCATCACCACCACATCGGCGTTTTTGTAACACGAAACCAGTCCCGGTAAATTTTGCGCG
Organism: Chitinophaga pinensis; assembly: GCA_943372645.1. Classification (GTDB taxonomy): domain Bacteria; phylum Bacteroidota; class Bacteroidia; order Palsa-965; family Palsa-965; genus VBWE01. The sequence continues at coordinate 12,194 of CALRZN010000032.1, forward strand.
GGGTGGATGATTACTTTTTTATCGAGGTGCAGTTCGTGGAGGAGCGTTTTTATTTCTTCGAGATACGTTTCGTCGGTGTGGTGGTTAATCAGCTCAAGGCGGAACGGGTGCTGCGGGTGGCGCTGCACGAGCAATGCGAACGCATTTACAATTACATCAATGTTGTACAGCGGGCGCATGGCGCGGTTGGAGAGGATGACCCAATCTGTTTTTTCAGGCACGGGCGTTTGTTCCCACAAATGAATAAACTGATCGGCATACACGCCGGTGCGGATGATGTGTTTGTTCTCCGCGTGCGTTATTTTATCCAGCACCTCACGCTGGCGGATGGACGTGGACGTAAGAAACACCGCTTCGCGGATGGATTCTTCAAACACCGCTTTGAGCCGGCTGTTCGTGTACCGCTGGCTGAAACTGCCGCGCCCGGAATACGCCGGGTATTCCACCAGCACATCTGAACCGAAGGTGGTAACGATGTAATTTTTAAATCCGCTGAGGTAGCCCCAGAACGCATACGGCACCACGTAAATGCAGTGCAGTACATCCACCTCGTAATCGTGCAGTATTTTTTTCAGCGTGCGTACCGCTTTCTGTTTTGCAAAAATATTACGGAGCGGAAAGGTTTTCGGTAAAACAGGCAGCAGCGTTACGTTGTCGTTTTTGTACATGGGCGCAGTGCGGCCTTCTTCGCAAATCAACAGCACGCGGTAGTTGTTTGCCGCAAAATAGCTCACCCATTTGTGGGCGTGGTTGTCGTCCACGTCAAGCAGGTAAGCGATGGTTGTTTGTTTTTTCAAGGTGTAATATCTGCGTTTGTATTACAAAAATGAATGAGATTCGTCAGTGTTACTTCGCTGCCACGAAGGCACTAAGACACGAAGGTTTCACCAAGGTGTTCTTCAGTTACCGAGCAGCGTTTTAATCTTTTTATAAAAATACCGGATGCGCAGCGAATCGCTTACGCTTTTTACCGGCGTCTGGTCAACCCGTTTGTACGAACTGCTTTTTTTGATGCGGAAATACTGGTATTCTTTGTTCACCCACATGTCGTAGGTGGTCATGTAATCAATGTAAAATCCGTTTGCTTCAAGGCCAGCGGCCAGCTCCGATGTAGGCACCGGCACTTCAATCAGCTGCAGGCCTTCCTTGTTGCGGATCATTTCGTTGTGGTACAGCGGGCAGGGAATGTTAATGATCACCGTGGTGTGTTCCGATGCAATTTCGCCCAGTGTTTTGTAAAGTGCGGCGCGGTTTTCGGCGGGGATGTGTTCCAGCACATCCAGCAGCAGGATGTAATCGAGCGGCTTGCCTTCGTGTTTGAAGTGACACACATCGGCTACTTTAAACGACGCGTTGGCGTTGCCGGCAAACAGCTGCGTTGCAACCTCAATGCTTTTCGGACTGAGGTCGGCGCCGGTGATTTGTCCCTGTTTCACTACCGTTGAAAGCAGGTACAGGTTCACGCCTATGCCGCAGCCGAGTTCGAGCACATTTGAATCAATGGTAATGCCCTCGTCCTGCAGGCGCCGGAAAAGAAACCAGTGCCGCTCGTTAAACGCCACTTTCAGCTGGTGGCTCACATAGTTGTCGTAATACGCTGCTGATTCGTTCTCCACATGCATGGCTTATTGCTGCTCTTGTTTATCGCCTTTAAAAATAAGTGATAAACGCGTGATATCGGCAGGCTGCACAAAGAAATAATTGCGCCACGTAAAACCGAATTTCCGGAACAGGAAATAAAACACCACCACCAGCACTAAGAAATACGCCACCACCGAGGTGATACAGGCTCCGAGAATACCGAGGTGCGGAATGAGCAGCAGGTCGAGCACAATGGTGGCAGCCAGCGCCACAATGGTGGCCCAGAGGTTGTAAATAACTTTGCCGCGCGAAAAAATATAGGTTGCAAAAATTTTGGTGATACACGTAAACACGATGCCGGCCACAATAACTTTGAACGGCAATACGGCGTTTGAAAAATCAGGGCCGTATAAAAACGGGAACACAAAATCGGCCAGCAGAAACATCACCGCCGCCGCACCAAGCACTACCGTTACATTGAGCCGCGAAAGCTGTGCAACAAAATCTTTCGTTTTTGCACTGTCGTCGGTTTCCGACAGGTGCGGCGCAAGCACGGTGGCCAGCGGGTTGGAGATGAGCCACAGCATCTGCGCCAGGTTAACGGCCTTGAGGTAGTAACCGAGTTCTTCCGCCCTGCAGTAGTAGTTAATCACCCAGATGTCGAACCGGTAATTGAGAAAATTAAATACGTTTGATAAATACGCAATGATCACAAACCGGCCGATGGCGCGCGTTTGCGGACCGAACGTAGTGGTGAGGCGGAATCCGGGCGGAAGCACTTTGGAAAGGTGATACACCCACAGCAACGCATTGATACAAAGAATGGCAAACGTGATGAGCAGGATGGTATCAAAATCAGGATTGAACAGCCCGGCTTTTTTTGCAGCGAACATGCCACCGAACGAACCGAGGTTGAGCAGGCTGTTGATGAGTGTAACCTGGTTCACGCGGCGGAAATTTTTGAACCCCTGGAGTATCGCGATCGCAAACGAATTAAACACACTTACCAAAAAACCGCCGATGAGAAACAGGTCATATTTCAGTTGCGTGAAGCCGGGCGTGTACAGCAACGTTTCCCCGTCAAACACATGCGCCAGCGCAATAATGCCCGCCAGCACCAGCACGCCCCCGCACACAATCCACACTGCAAGGCTCAGCAGTTCGTTCAGCGGCAGTTTGTTTCCGGGAATAAAATAAATGAAGGCGTTGGTAAGACTGAGTGAAAGCACCAGCACAAAAAAATCAATGTCGGCCTGGAACACCCCCAGCGTACCGGTTCCGGCTGCGCCGATGGTGCGCGTGAGAAACACACCGGCTACCACGCCAAACAGCAGCGCAGGAATCTGGACGAGGAACGTAAAAAATATACTGCGCTTTACCGACACAAAGGTGTTTGCCCTGTTTTTACTGGCAAAAACAAATGTAAGGTTTAGAATTTATATGGGGTGTTCCTGCTTTTGGGTAAGTTTGAGCTGCCGCCATGACCGAACTCGAAAAATACATCCAGTCTTACTTCGGAATCGCGCAGCCTTCCGATCTCCTTCACATCAGCGCGTTGTTTAAACCGCAGCACCTGAAAAAAGGCGACTATTACCTGAAAACCGGGCAGCCGTGCAACAAACTGAGCTTTATCCGCTCGGGGCTGGTGCGCATTTTTGTAATTACCGATGACAAGGAAGTAACGCAATGGATTTCAACGCCGGGCTATTTTGTGACCGACCTCTCCGGCCTTGTGTTTGAAACACCGGCGCGCTGGACAATGCAGGCACTGACGGATACAGAATTGTTCACCATCAGCCGCGACGATTACCGCAACATCAGCAAAATTATCCCGCAATGGCACGAACTTGAAAAGCTGTTTATTGCGCGGTGTTTTACGATACTGGAAGACCGCATTTTCAGTCATCTTTCCATGACTGCCGAAGAACGTTATCATTTTTTCTTCGAAAAAAACCGCGAACTGTTTAACCAGGTGCCGCTGCAATACATCGCTTCCATGCTCGGCATGACCCCGGAAACCTTCAGCCGCATAAGGAAAAAACAGCTGCTGTGATTTCTTGATATTTATCAAGCACACTGTTGTTGCATTGCCAGACCTTTGTCCTGTTCATTTAAAACAACAGCACAATGGCAAAAACAATTCAAACCGAAATCAGCATCAATGCCACACCGGAAAAAGTGTGGGCCATATTAACGGACTTCAGCACATTCGCACAATGGAACCCGTTTATAAAGTCGATTACCGGCAATGTAAAAACCGGGAATAAAATCGAAGTACGCCTGGAACCGCCCGGATCAAAAGGCATGACGTTTAAACCGAAAGTACTTGCATTCGACAAAAACCGGCGTTTTCAATGGCAGGGGCACCTGCTGTTCCCGGGAATATTTGACGGGCGCCACCGCTTTGAACTGGTTGACAACGGAAACGGCACGACCACATTTATACATGCTGAAGATTTTAAAGGCATTCTTGTTCCGCTGCTGCGCAAGATGCTGGATGTGAATACGCGCAACGGTTTTATTGCGATGAATGCTGCGCTGAAAGCAGAGGCGGAGAAGTAAACCAGGATCGTCACGTCGAAAATAAACCAACCCGGAATTTTAGAAAAATGATGTTGTCGCGGATTTTGTGTGTGGTTCAGAGCGGATCATGCCTTCGTCTTGACAAGTGCTAATCCGTGCCGAACCCGGGACTTAAGCGCGGGGGTGCGTGAACAGGCGGGTAATTACATGCGCGCAAATCGTATGCTGTCACGGATTAGCCCGCTCACCTTCACCACACAAAATCCGCGACAACATCATAAAGAGAATTGTTAAGCAGATTGCTTTCTGTTTTTCATTAACGATTTTTTTTTAACAAACTAACAGGAACAAACGCGGCCGGGTTTTTGTGTACCTTCACGCCTGCCCGATGAACTACGTACGCATCCTCCTTTTTTCCATCCTGCTCACCACCGGCAACTCCGCGTTTGCCCGTATGGCTGCCGGTTCGTGGCGCGGCGTACTGCAGCTGAACGACAGCACCGAACTCCCGTTTTTATTCGATGTTTCGTATAAAGACGATGCGATGAAACTTGTGGTGCACAACGGTCCGGAAAACCTGGAGGTGCGTGCCATCCGGCAAACGGGCGACTCGGTGAGCTGGAAAATGCCTTTTTTCGAATCGCGCTTTTATTGCGTGCAGAACGGCAGCAAAGCAATAAGCGGTGTGTGGCTCAACCCGAACACCGAAGGCATGAAACGCACCCCGTTCAGGGCCGTGCATGGCATAAAAACACGTTTTGAAATTCCCGAAAGCCGTTTTACATCACCCGACTTTGGCGGCAACTGGCAGATTGTAATTGAAGCCGGAAAGCAGGACAGCATGCCCGCGCGGGGCCTGTTTGAACAAAAGGGAAATCTGCTGAACGGCACCATCATTTCCGTACGCGGCGATTACCGCTACCTCGAAGGGTATGCCTGGGGCAATACATTTAAACTGTGCGGATTCGACGGTGGCCATGCGTTTGTATTTGCCGGCGCTATTACCAATACCGATTCGCTGAACGCGGGATTCTGGTTTGGTGTACACAATTTTTTAAAATGGACGGGCAAAAAAAATCCTGCCTACCGCCTGCCCGATCCGAAATCAATAACGGTTGTAGATGATACCACTGCGGATGTGCATTTTTCGCTTTACAATTCGCAGGGCCGTGCTGTTTCGCTGCAGGATGACCAGTTCCGCAACAAGGTGGTTATTATTCAGCTCATGGGCTCGTGGTGCCCTATCTGTTACGATGAAACCAACATGCTGAAAACACTTTATAGTACGTATCACAGCCAGGGCCTGGAAATAGTTGCGCTCGACTACGAGAAAAACATGAACCCGGTACGGTCACGCGAAACTGCAGAGCGGTTCCGGAAAGAATGTGATATCCCGTATGATATCCTGGTTGCAGGGCGTAACAGTTACGCACTGGCGCATGCCAGTTTTCCGCAGCTGAATAATGTAACGGCTTTTCCCACTACGATTTATCTTGACAAACGCGGGAAAATACGTGAAGTTTATACCGGCTTCAGCGGACCGGCCACGGGCGCGGAACACGAAGCGCTGGTAAAAGAAATTGATTCCCTGGTTAAAAAACTGCTTGCCGAATAAGATGAAACAAACCCTCTTCTGCACATTTTTCCTCGCGGCGGCGCTTACCGCACAGGCCCAGCTGCTGCCCGGCATGTGGCGCGGTGTGCTGCAGCTGAACGACAGTACCGAACTGCCCTTTAACTTCGAAGCATCAGCTCCCGGCCGCCCGCCCGAGCTCGTAATCCGTAACGCAGAGGAACGCATCCATGTGCGCGAAATACGCGCCACACCCGATTCCATTTTCTGGCGCATGCCCGTGTTTGATACCGAATTCCGGTGCAAACGCATAAACGAAAAACAACTCGAAGGCGTGTGGATTAATCACTACCGCAAAACCAACAGCGCAATTAAGTTTACCGCAACCTGGGGCGATTCCAGCCGGTTCAAAACAACAAGCATTTTTATGCTTGATTTTAACGGCCGCTGGAAAGCCACGTTCAATCCCGATTCGGCAAAAGACCGCTATGACGCTATCGGTGAGTTTGTATTAAACGGGGAGCAGATAACCGGCACATTCCTCACCGAAACCGGCGATTACCGGTACCTCGAAGGCAGCGCTACGGCTGAAGAAATGCTGCTTTCCTGCTTCGACGGTTCACACGCCTTTGTATTCAAAGCAAAATACGACCTGCGCCACGGTATTCTCTCCGGCGGATTCTGGTCGGGCAACCACTGGTACGAACCCTGGCAGGCCTACCGCGATGAAAAAGCCACGCTGCGCGATCCGGAAAAACTGACATTTGTGGTGGACAGCAGCAAAGCCATTGACTTTACGTTTATAAATACCGAAGGACAAACCATATCGCTGCACGACAAAACCTATAAAGGAAAACCGGTTATCATCCAGGTGATGGGTTCGTGGTGCCCCAACTGCATGGACGAAACCAAAACACTGGCGGAACTTTACAAAAAATACAATCCGCAGGGCCTGGAAATTATTGCACTGGCATACGAAAAAACAAACGACGAAGCCAAAGCCCGCGAAACTGTTACGCGCCTGAAAAAACATTACGGCGTTACCTATGAAATGCTCATCACCGGCAAAACCGGGAAAGATGAAGCTTCGAAAAGTTTACCGTTCCTCAATGGCATCATGGCGTTTCCAACCACAATTTACATTGACAAAAAAGGAAATGTCCGGAAAGTATATACCGGATTCAACGGTCCCGCCACAGGCCTGCATTATGAACAGATGCACGAAGAGATGGAGCGGTTTATCGCGCAGCTGCTGGCGGAGTAGCTGGATTGATCCTGATAACAGTTGACCATTTTGCAGTTCTGCCCGTTTTTAAAGGGATAAAATCCGGTTCCGGATTACAAACAAAACTGCAGATTTCCGCAACACATGTGCTGACCCTGGAACTCTGTTTTATGCGGTGTGTCGGTTTTCGTAACTAAAGCGGGATTGGTCTTTTTCAAAACCAATACACCCAAATTAAGCGATAGCATTATTTGCCGCTCATTTTTTAATAATGACCCGTTTTCTATCGCTTAATTTTGAGCACCCCGCTGCATTTGATTCAAAAAATTTGCGTTTCCTTTCAAATGCGGATTGCTGGATAAAAAAACGGGGCAGATTTTTTCTGCCCCGTCTCCGATAGTGACAGCCCTCTTAATTTGCTATCACCAGCTGCGTACTTTTGATACCTATACGCACAAGATAAATTCCGGGAACAAGATCGGGCTGGCTGGTAAGCAGGTTTTCGCCTTCTTTCAGTTCAACGGGTTCCTGCCATACCTTGCGTCCGTTCAGGTCATACAGCTCGATGGCCGATGTTTCAGCATGTGTGGCATTATACCTCAGATTGATGGTATTGCCGCGACGTACCGGGTTCGGGAATACCGACAGCTCCGGGGTGTTCGGATGCAGGGCCGATTCAACGGCTTTGCCGCCCTCGCCAAGTGTGGCCAGGTACATGCCGTTGCCGTGTGTGCCGATGAGCATTTTAAAATCAGAAGGCCGGTAACTCAATGAAGTAACCACGGCGTTGCCGATAAGTCCCGCGCTTTCCTGTGTCCATACAGTAGCTGCACCATTCAGCAATGTGGTGCGGAACAATCCGGAGGTGGTGCCCACATAATATTCTTTGCCCAGCGGACCGTTTACAATCGCACAGGTGCGGAACGATGGTAACGTAAGATTACCTTCCACAGCAGTCCATGTTGGTGTTGCGGCCAGTGCGTTGGTCGAATAATACACACTGGTGGTGCTGTAGTTTGCCAGGGTAAACATCACGTTATTGCTGTTCGAAGGATCAACACATATCCAGCTTACCGCACCGTAAGCAGGAATGTTGAGTTTTGTAGGTATCGTGCTCGGAGCACATGTTTCTGCGTTGCTGAGCCGTGCGAGCGTGCCATGCATGGTGCCGATGAACAGGGTGGCATTTGCCTGGTTTGTTGTGGCCATCGCCGTAATTTCGTCTGATGCAAACAGGTCGCCGTGCGGATACCAGAATTCGGTGCCGGTGAGTTCGGTCCAGCCGCTTCCGCTGGTGGCTGTGCTGGCCGTGGTGGTCCGGAACAGGTAATATTCATCGGAATAAAACATCAGCTCCCCGCCCTGTACCGGGTTCATGTGAAAATACGTAACGAAGGGATCGGCTCCTGCTGTTGACGGATCGAAGTTGGAAACGCCACCGTTTGCATATACCCGGTTCAGTTCTCCCCACTGGGAACTGGTGTAACTGATTGCATTATCCTGGAAACACTGAAAGCCATCACCGCCACTCAGGGTAAGGTGATCATAAGCTGCTGATGTTGTTTTGTACGCTGTTGTTCCGTTGTCCTGTGCGCCGCCTGCATATTGTACTACGGCATTGGGATCCTGGTTTATACTGCTGTAATAATACTGGAACGTGCCGTATCCCTTGTTCATGTTGGTCCAGCTGATTGATCCTGCCGGGTATGCCGTTGGAATGAATGCGCGATAGACTCCGCCATCGCTGCCGGTAAACATGGTATCCACGTTGGCCGGTTTGTTGGGAAGTACAGGCTTGAAACCGATCACGTGAATGTCGGGATGCGGATGATAAAAAGACTCTACCTGCGGCTGTGCTCCGTCTATGATGCGGACTAAGTTAAGACCGGCGAGGTAGACGTGATTGCTGTTGTTCGGTTTAACCGCAAGAGAGAGCGCATAGCCCGTGTACGTTTCAAACCACGAGGGCACCAGGCTGCTTTTGTTCGCCCAGGATGAAATTCCGTTGGCCGGGTTGTAGGTGTATTTGAACAGATCAGCGTTTGGTGTTGGTCCGTTTTTGATGGCACTGTTGTAATAAGCAACCCAGAGCACATTCTGGTTGGAAGGCGGAATGGCCAGTACCACACGGCCGTAATTGCCCTGTGTTTTCCATCCCGCCGGGCTTACGCCGCCTGCAATGCGTGTCCAGCTTCCCGGATTTCCGTTTGCTGATTTCCACACCCCATCAAATCCGCCGGTTACTACGCCACTTATGCCGGCATACACCGTTCCGTTGGGTGCAATGGCCACATCCGTTAATGCATAATAATTATACATGCCATTTCCCAGCACATTGCTCCACGTCCAGGTAAAACCGGTAATCCAGTTAAAGCTGTACACCCCGCGGTAAATGGCTCCGGAAGCGGCAGCATAAATATCACCGGTAGTTGGATGAATCGCCAGGCGGGTAATCAGGTCCATGTGTTTATCAAAACTGCCGAGTACACCGGTTTCGTTGGTGCCGGTAATTTTAAACCAGCTGATCCCGTTGTCAATGGAAATGTAAACGCCGCATCCAAGGTAGTATGCTGTTTCGTTACCCATTGAGCCGTCAAAGCTCGCCGAGTTGCCGCGCCCGCCATTGCCGGTGCTGTAATACCATTTGTCTTCATGCCCGGCCCGCGGATCCTGCACAATGCTGGTAACGTCGGCCGGCTCGGTGAGTGATGAAACGCGCGTCCATGTTTTGCCGCCATCGGTGCTCCGGAAAACACCTCCGCTTACGCCGCCTGCCAGTACGATATTATCATCGCGTTTGTCATAGGCAATGGCGCGGGTGCGGCCACCCATATTTTCGGGGCCCACAAAAACATAGCTGTTTGCGTCAGGGGTGCGCTGCGAAGCATGATCTGCGATCAGCTGCATTTTAAATTCGGTTTCCCGTTCCCGGATGTCTGCCGGAATGCGGCCTGTTACCGGGTCACGCATCATTTCCAGTTCACGCCGGATGTATTCATCACCGGGTTCGTTTTTTTCTGTATGTGTAATCGCCGGCTGCCCGGCTTTTTCGGCCCGTGAAACCGCATTCCGCGGGTACAGGAAGAACGCACATGCAGCAACTGCCGCAATGCAGGCAATACCTATAATTTTTTTCATAATGTGTGTTTTTGTTTGCCGCAAAGTACCGGCACCGCATCATGGTATTCAATGAAAAAAAGCGATGTTTGTAGGCCGGTTTTTAAGCCTGTTTTTAAAGCCGGAAAGAATCGGCAACGATTTTGTGTGCTCAAAAACAGCAAGTTAGACTATGCCGGACAACATGAAGCACCTGTTAATTTGTAGTCCTGTTTCCGGATTTCATTTATTGTTTACAGTGTAAAAAACGAACGCCTGTTTGAACCGGATTAATCAAAAACCAACCTGGAGACACCATGTTCAATAAAAAACTCACAACACTTTTGCGCACCTTTTCCCGCCCGGAATTGCGTCAGCTCGAAAAATTTCTTGCTTCCGGCCTGCAGGTTTGTCCGGCAAACGGCGGGAAACTGGTGAACCTGCTGATAAAACATTACCCGGCCTTTGATGAAAAAATGCCGGACAAGACCTGGTTCTACAAACAGCTTTTCCCGGGCAAGCCATACAACGACAGTAAGCTGCGGCTTTTGTTTTCCGATACGTATGCTGCAGTAAGGCGTTTTGCAGTACTCTGTCTCCTGGATGTGGCACCGGAAAATGAAGCGCTCCTGTTTACGCGATATCTTCAGACCTGCGAAAGCCAGGAACTGCTGGAAACAGAAATCAGCCGGGCAGGCAAAGTACTGGAACAACGCAAAACAAAAAACGGGCTGCATCATTATCAGCAGTGGCTGCTCGATCAAACCGCGCACAGTATCGTTTCTAACCGGTTTATCCAGAGCGGGCGTGAGCGGGAAGGGCATGCCGACCTGGCGAATGTGATTCATTCCCTGAACCGGAGTTATCTTTTCCAGCGGCTGGAGTACCAGATATGGCGAACTGCTTTTTTGAAGGAGCCGCTTTCCGCAGAAATTACAGCAACCTATCAGCGCATCTGTGCCACCATGCCTGGAATTCCCGAGCCGCTGCAGATTTTATACAAGGTGGCACAACTGGCAGAAACGCTTGATAACGAAGCGCTGCTGGCAGAACTGCTGGACTATTTTCACTCCCCGAAAGCCGAAACGATTGATCATAAAACGCTCGGGTCGTTGTTCAGCGTTTTACACAACAGTTGCCTGCGACTGACCTGGGCAGGCAAATCGGCATACCAGTTTGAGCAACACCGCCTCATCAAACGGATGATTGTACAAAACCAGATGATTTACGAAGGACGCATTCACCCGATCACGGTTTGTAATTTTGCACAAACCTGCACGCTGTTCGGCGATGTTCCGTTTTTCGAAACATTTTACCGGCAGATTGAAAAACGGATTCCGAAAGCGATCCGCGAAAGTACGTATCACTTTTGCCAGGCCTATCTCACATTTGCGAAAGGGGATTTTACTGCCGCACTGCATCACCTGCAGAACATTACGTATGATTCGTACCGCCGCCGGCTCTTTTTTAAAGTGATACTTCTGCGGATTTATTATGAGCGGCGCGAACACGAAGCGCTGCTTTCACTGGCCGACAGTGTGAGTCATTTTCTTGCAGGACAATCGATGCTGCATGAAGAAGAGCGGGAATACAACAACCGGTTTATCCGCTACCTGGAAAAACTGGTGCGGCTGCGGTATTCACCGGATGAGACACAGCTGAACCTGTTTAAAAACAAACTGGCAGAAGAACCGTCGGCCAACTGGCGCTGGTTAACAGCCAAGGCGGAAGAGTTAGGTGAAGAACTGCGGCAGGGCAGACCGGTTGTGTAGGCTGCGCCGGGCTAACGGAACAGCTGATTCACAAAACAGCTGAAAATACTTACATCGTGATTTACATACACCAGCGTTCCGGCCTGCGGCTGCAGTGTTGCGGCTGCGGGCAGGGGCAGCGTAAAGGCAACGGCTGAGCGTCTCCCTCCAGTAAACCGAGCGGAGACGACCGCACATGATCCAGGTCGCGATAAATTTGCGACAACTAAAGTTCATCCTGGGATATCGCTTTTTCAGTACGCATAATACCGTTGAATTTGTGTTCGATTACCGGCAGGGTGCGTAGCAGCAGTTCGTCGTGGGTTATATCTATCATAATTACACGTAGCATAGATCTGTTCAGACCGGTAATTCGTTCCGATAATATAGCTTAAAGGAGTTCCATGACTTCAAATTAAGTCATGGATGAGCATATAATACAGGAATTAAACTAACCGATAGTATCGGTTTATTCTGTGCACCTGTTTTGCCTGTAAACGATGATAAGCGGAATGGGTTGCGTTCAGCGGTCCGAACCCTTTACAGGCGGCGGTTCGCGCAGGGCTGCAGACGTTGTTTTCTGCTGGTATTTCAGCACCACCGCTTTGGTATCGCTGTGTGCTTCTTTCATTTTTGCTTTTGAAGATGCATCAATCCAGGCCGGCAGGCTGTCGCGGGCGCCCCACGCAGAAGGCAGCACCACAAAATCATTTTTCAGTGCGCTCGTGCCGCGATACACCCAGGTGGGCACAAACGAGCTGCCCGCAATCCACACCGAATCGTTGGCCGTGTTTTTTTTCAGCGTCACATTCAAAATCAGTCCCGCATCGGTGTAACGCTTGCTCTGGTTCGAAATAAAATTGCCCATGGTCCATGCCACAAGCCCGGTATCTACTTTCGACAACTGTGTTTTATAATACGTAACCGGTCCAACCACGTGCGGGTGGCCGCCGATAATGAGGTCGGCACCTGAGGCCATGGCGCAGCGCATCATGCTGTCCTGTTTGGGCCACATCGGGTCGGCGCGGTATTCCACACCCCAGTGAAACAGCGCAATTACAACGTCGGCACCGTTTTTCCGCAGCGCATCAATTTCTTTGCGCACGGCACTGCTGTCATATACATTGAGCATGTATTTGTGCGAAGCAGATGGATAGGCTCCGTTTGTTCCGTAGGTATAATTAATGATTCCTGCTTTTAATCCTTTTACGTTGATGATCCGTAACGAGTCGTGATCCTGCTGCGATTCAAACGTGCCGGCATACTGCAGTCCGTTGTTTTTAATCACCCCGATGGTGCGGAGCAGTCCTTCTTCGCCGGTATCCATGCTGTGGTTGTTGGAAGTAACCAGCATATCAAAACCGGCCTGTTTTAAAGCGGCCACATATTCATCGGGCGCATTAAAATTCGGGTAACCTGCATAACCGCGTTTGGCGCCGGCACAGGTGGTTTCGAGGTTGCCGATGGTAAAATCTGCGGCTTCAAAATAAGGGGCAACATATTCGAATGCGGGCACAAAATTGTACGACCCGCCAGGCGTCCTTGCCGCGTTATACTGCGGGCTGTGGCACATCAGGTCGCCCACAAAACAGAAGGTAATTTCGGTTACCGAATCCTTTGTTTCTCCGCCCTCCGGCGCACCTTTATACGAGGTCGCTGCCGATGCCATTTCATCCGTGGCAATCAGGGCGGAAATGCCGGAAATAAAGGCGAGCAGCGGGGCAAGGTATTTCATGGTGGCAGCTGTATTTCGGTTAAAATTGTGTTAAAATGCCCGTCAGGGGGCACAAATGTACACCTCGGGCGGAAATGAAAACCTAATTTATTTGTCTTAATTATTTGTTTTTTACCTCGATATAGCCGATTTTTACTTAGCAAACAAAAATTAAGACAGCTCCCGCTCATCTAAAATAACAAAAAAAACATGAAAAAAGTAGCGCTTTTCTCTACCCTCGCACTGGTTCTGCTCACCTTTAATTCGTGCAAAAAAGAAGCCGTTCCGGAACCGGGTGTTGACATCATTTCGGTATCGTCTGATTATAAAGCGGTAATCTGGAAATATTCTGCAACCTGGTGCCCGCCCTGCGGAACCTACGGTTTCCCGGCATTTCACGATGCCATGGCGAACAACCCGAACACCATTGTTCCCATTCACATTCACCCGTCAGATGCCATTGTGCAGAACGAATCGGCTGAACAAACTGTTATTCACGATTTCTTCGCATGGAGCGGAACACCGAGCGCCGGTTTTAACGCCGACGGTCAGGATTTTTATCCCGATGCTGATACCTACCAGTCAAAAATTGATGCTGCCCGTACTGCACATGCCTCCGCCACCGTTGGTGTTGGTATGACGCACAAACTTGAAGCTGGTAAACTCTCCATCAAAACCAAAACCGTATTCTTCCAGGATGTTAATGCTACGCTCAACCTGGCTGTATATGTGGTTGAAACCGATGTGATCGAAGACCAGGCCATGTCATCAGGCCCGACCATGACCAACGCACACTTCGGACCTACGTTCCGCGGATCGGCAAATGGCGCATGGGGTACACAGATCTCGACCAGCTCGGTTAAAGGAACCAAAATTGACGGCGAATACACCTTCACCATTCCTTCGGATGTGCGTAACAGCGACAACCTGAAAGTGGCTGCTGTGATCTACCGCATGGTTAACGGCGAACCTGTTGAAGTTGTTAACGCAAACCTGTACTAGGCACGCGTTTTAAATCCGAATAATCATGAAAAGCAAACTGGTTGCCCTGCTCGTGCTGGCTCTGTGTGCGTCGTTTACTGACGTTTCAGCCAACCCGTATAAACATAAAAAACGCCGTTTTAAACAATTGGCCTATAAACCCGGCCAGGTTGGAGCGCATGTGGGTTCCGCGTTTTTATTCCAGACAAACTACGATGACCAGGAGTACAGTCTCTACGGAACACTTGAAACCAAGAAAAAAGGATTCATTTATTCCGTAAGCGGTGAATATGCCGTAACGCATTTTCTCGCTATCGGGGGCTATTACTTTGGAGGCGTTTCTGAGAAAGTAACTATTACAGATGTTACCAACCCAACCAACGTGTATGGATTCGATCATAAATACATGGGATTTGGATTACGTCCTGTATTTCATGCACCACTTGAACACGCCAAGATTGATCCGTATGCCGGTCTGAATCTCGGAATGACCAAGATAAAAGCCACCGCATTTGGTGAGAAAAATTACATTGACGGATTGGAAGGAAGTAAAATGAGTTTCGGCATTTATGCGGGGGCTAATTACTACTTCACCAAAAACATCGGTGCGTTTCTCGAAGGCGGCTATTCCAAGTTGTATCCGCTGCTGCATGTGGGCGTTTCCGTGAAATTCTGATAAAGACGAATTATAACTAATCTAAGGCGATTATCTCCGGATAATCGCCTTTTGTTTTTTATGCATTGCAGTTCTATCTTTGAATAAACACACCACCACATGCCACACATTCAAACCGGAAATGCCCAGCCTGGAATTGTTTCACTGCTGTTTTACAAAAAGTCAACCGGCAAAGCGCTCTCAACGCTGGCGCAAACCGTGCTGCGCGGACCATCACCGCTCACTTCGGGTGAACGCGAAATGATTGCGGCCTATGTTTCGTGGCTCAACCAGTGCGAGTTCTGTCATAAGTCGCACGCGGCTTCGGCCGTTTGCCAGTTTACAAACGGCGACAGCCTGATTGAAACGTACCGCAAAGACAATAACATCAGCGGCTTTTCTCCGCGCATGCAGGCACTGCTTGTTATTGCATCGCAGGTGCAGCAGAGCGGCCGTCATGTTACAGACGAAGCGGTTGCAAAAGCAAAGGCCGAAGGCGTAACCGACGAAATGCTGCACGATGCTGTTTTGGTTGCTGCCGCATTCTGCATGTACAACCGTTACGTGGACGGATTAAAAACGCCGCTGCCGGAAAAACACGAAGAATACGCCGACATGGGCAAACGCCTTTCCACCAGCGGGTATAAATATCCGAATGCGATCATCCGCTGGATCATCCGCCGCATGGAGAAGAAAAAAATGCAGCAGGCATCGCAAGGATAAACGCATACCCGCTTGTCCGGATACCCCCTTTAATGACCAGACTCATAATCTGATGTGTGCACCATCACTGCCCAGGTGATAAATTGCTGCTACGTTTGTCAAAAAGCGGATGTGGTGGTTTGTTTCGTTCCTTTTTCTTTTTTTACTGGCATTTTTAATTTACCTGCTTTTTATTCCGTTCAGCATTGAGGCCGATAGCGAAACGGGTGTTTTCCGCTTCCGTTTTCATTGGTTAGCGGAAGGCAGATTGATTGCAGATGAAACAGGTATTGTGCTGCAGGTACGGGTTGCGTGGTGGAAACGAACCATTGACCTGCTTGCACCACAAAAAAAGAAAACCGGGCAACCCGCAAAACCAACCGCTGTAAAAAAACGCCGGCCGAAAAAACGGACACGATCGTTAAATGAAATGCTGGATTTAATTCGTGCTGTTGCGCGGAGTTTCCGCATCAGGCATTGTTTTATTTCCATTGATACCGGTAGTATGCCCCTGAATGGTGTGCTTTACCCGTGGTTTTACCTGCTGGGTCGTTATACCGGGCATCCGATACAGATTAATTTTCATGGTGAAGAAATAATACAGTTACAGGTACAGAATTCTTTAGCCCGCATGCTATGGGCAATTTTTAAAACCAAATTAAAAACCAAAAAATCATGAACTACGATCTGAATGACTTATTCGGCAAGCTGACCGATTTTCTGAAAAACGAAGTGAAAACCGACACCATTGTCGGGAAAGAATTTCAACTCGGGGAGTTTAAATGTGTACCGGTAATCGGTATCGGGATGGGATTCGGCGGCGGCGCCGGCGAAGCACCCAATACTGGTAAAGGCGGTGGGGCCGGCGTTGGCGGCGGCGCCGGCATGGGTATGGCTCCTATCGGGTTCCTGGCTTCTCATGGCGACCAGATCCAGTTTATTACCACACGCCAGTCGAAAGGCCTTGCCGCTGCATTTGAAAAGCTCCCGGATGTACTCGAAAAGTACCTCGATAAAAAAGCGGAAGAAGAAAAAGCTGCTGCTGCAAAATAACGCTGCGTGCACAATAAGTGCTGACGGTGGCGATGCGTTTAATTATTCGAACGCTTGCCGAATTTTACCTGGAATTCTTTGGCGGTTTTATCCAGTTTACCTTTCGTGAACCAGTGGTCTTTAAACGACTGGCCGAAAATGCTGGTGTTGTACATCTGGAACCACATGTCAGAAGCATTGGAATCGGCTTCGGCGGTAACCACATCGTCGCCGCTTTTGGCTACCACGGCGCCCCAGTGAAAATTGAAGTGCCCGCCATTCACGCCGAACAAATCGTCTTTCGGATTATTGAACACATAAAACGCCTCGCCCACACCGGGTGCAGCTGTTGCAGTTAAAACAATATCGTCGAACGTTTTTGTAAAGTCGGTTACGCCTTCTTTTACATTGGCGTTGGTAATCTGCATTGCACCTCTGCGGAATCCGGCCATTTCCCGCATCAGCTGTCCGGCATATTCGCCGCACTGGTTGACATAATCAATACCGACTTTGAAAATGCGGTCTTCGTCGTCGCGGTAAATTTCTTCGAGCGCTTTGCCGCCACCCGTTTCTACGCCATGTTCGGCAAGGAACAACTTCGCATTGTTTTTCTCTACGCCCATGCGGATGTCTTCGGAGAAGCGGAAATCGGTATCGAAAAAACGATCTTCCGAATAGCGTTGAATTGCACCCGGACTTTTTGCCGGAAAAGACACGGCTGCTTTTGAGCCACAGGCAAATGCAGCAGCACGACTTTGCCTTGCGTTTCCTGCTGCGCTATTGTTTTTTTCCTGACCCAAAACGTGCGTGTTGCTGGTGCATAGTAAATATACATGGAAATCCGGCGCGGGCAAATGGATTTGCCAAACCGATATGCAACCAAAGGATTAATAGCGACTTATTTCCGGAAACGAAACCGGCGTATGCTGCGTGGGTCGCGTTTGGCGCGGCGCTCGATAATATCATCGAGTACTTCAATCGCCTGGTCGTCGAGTGGCATCTGCAGGCGCGCAGTTATTTCTTCCGCAAGGCGAAAGGCTTCCACGTGTTCGCCGAAACGCCCGGCCTCGGTTGTTGTGCCGTCATGCAGCGACAGGGAAACCACAAAAAACTTTTCGTGAAAACGGATGCGCCTCCTGCGGCCTCCATAACGTCCGCGCTCTACTTCTTTTTCAATTACAATGGCAATTACAACCGGCTTTGTTTTGTTTATCACCTGCCACGTGCCTGTTTTTACGAAACCCAGCTCGCGGTAACGTTTGCACCGCCCCGTTTCCGGATCAATCATAAAACCCGTGGGCCCGATCAGCCCCAGGATGCCCGCACCAACCATAAGCACACCGAAAAAAACAGGCACCGTAAAACAAAGCACTAACCCAAGCACGACAAGGATAATGCCCGGTGTAAAAGAAGTGTTATGCGGTCGAACTACGATCATATCCAAAAAAATATCGCTCCAGGAAGTGAAGCGATATTAATAAAAAATTCAGTTGCTTAATTGTATAGCCTCTATGTTCCAGTGATGAACCAATTACAAGTCAGTCTGAACGAATCCCATAAAGATCCGGTGCTGTACCAATTACAAGTCAGTCTGAGCAAAGCCTGCCGTGTGCGTTGCTAAGCGCGTAAGCAGGCAGGCGTCGTCGAAGACTGGCTATACTAGTTCTGCACCTGCAACGACTTAATATACTCCCCGAGCGTATCCACAATCTTATCCTGGCTGAACTGCGCCAGCGGCGTCGGATTGATGTTGTAGTGCTCCGGGTTGTTGTTTTTACGCAGCGTGTAAATGTGCTGTTTGCCTTCTTCGAAGCGCCCGATCGGATCGATGGTCATGGTCAGAATCTGGTAATCGAAGTTCTTCGCCAGCTCGTACAGCATGTCGAAGTTTTCGCCCAGACCTGCTACTTCGTCGATGGTCATAAAGCGGATGCCTTTTTTCATCTTGCGGTTTTTGCCGCTGAGGCGGTCGCTGTCGATGATGGAGAGGCGCGCAATACACAGCAGCGCAAGCATGGTGTAGTTCTGTCCGTTCGAACCCGGGGCATCTTCGCCGCGCGGTGTTTTCAGGCTCATCATCAGGTCGAAATACGATTTCGGGTTGGTGAGCTTTTTCACATCCGGGCGAACGTTTTTGCCGTCGCTGTGTTCGAGAAACGCTTTCAGGATAATCGCATCTGCGCCTTCGTTTTCCGTCTCAAACATTTTGAACAGCCCCACGTTCTGTGCTTTGGCGCTGATCTGTTTGTTGAGGCTGCGGATCCAGCTGATCGGGTATCCTTTCGACGGTTCGAAATTGATCTCCACGTAGTGGCCACCCGAAATTTTGTTCTGCTTGAAGAACTCGCGCATGTCTTCCACGCGGTCGCGGTACTCGCTATATACTTCTTCAATACGCGAGAAAATGCCCGAGATGATTTTGAGTTTGTGGTCGTTAATCTCGTTCATCTTCTGGTTGATGATGCGCAGGTGTTCTTCCACATCACTGGCCAGGTCGGCTTCCACGTTGTCCGGGTTCTTGATGATCTTCGGCAGCATACATTCGGCCAGCGTCAGGAAGTCGAACATGTGGTTGTATTTCAAACGCTCTTCATCCACGAGGTTGAAGATCGGATCGCGCAGAATCTGTTCGAAATTCGATTCGTAGGTTTTCTGCGTGGTGATTACCGTAACCTTGGCTTTGTTCACTACACTTTCTTCCACCTGTTCGGTAATGTCGTTCGCTTCAAATTCGCCGATCTTCTCGTTATAAAGCTTCAGCGATTCGCGGTAACGGGCTTCCAGCATCGGGGCCTGTTCCATCAGTCCCACGAGGCGTGCATCTAATCCGCCCTGTTTGCGCGAAATTTCCTGCAGGCGCTGCGTGAATCCGTTCCACAGCATTTTGCTGCTGCTTCCGTGTTCTTTTTCAATCGCCTTGATTTCGGCATTCACTTTTACCTGGTACTGCTCGCCTTCCGACGGGCGCAGGTAGTTGGCCACATCTTTCAGCCAGTCCTGGTGACGCTCTTCGAGCATTTTGCGTTCCTGGCGGAAGTTTTTCTGCTCGCGTTCTTTCTCCGGCAGGTCGCTGGCGTCAAGCTGTTTGATCAGGTTGTCAATCGCCATTTCATTGCCCTGCGAGTTGGTAATGATGTCGTCGGCATCTTTCAGTTTGGCCAGCGCATCTTCCCACGATTTTTTTGCTTCCTCGTACTGCAGGCGGAGGTTGTTTTTCGGATTGACAAATAAATCAATCGTCATTTCAAACTCTTCTTTGGTCAGCAGCATGGTTTCGTCCGGGTTAAACGACGCATACTCTTTGCGGCGTGCCCACACATCGGCCACGTACTGGTTGTAACCGAACTCATACAGCAGATCGCGCAGGCGGCGGTGGCTGTCGCGCTCGGTGGCGAGTTTTTCGAGTTCTTTTTCAATCGTATCGCCGTACTTTTTCAGTTCCGACTCAATCGTTTTCGGGTTGTTGAAAATCTGTTTGCCCACAAGCGTTACGTATTCACGCACACCGCCCATGTCAATCCAGAATCCTTTTTCATCTTTCTCGGCAACCTTCAGTTTGAAAATCTCATCCGGTTTCGGAATGTAGCGGGCGAAGTCGCGGATTTCATCCGGTTTCTTCGTGCTCAGTCCTTTAAAGTGCATCAGGATCGATTCTTCTTCCTTGGTGAGTTTGCCCGCATTGCTGATGGCCCACTGCACCACAGAGTCTGTGTTGTCGGTATCAAACAGCGGCAGGATCTGTTCCAGGCGATAGATTTCGGTATCCAGCTGATCCATCAGCCCGTCGTACTCGGCCTGTGCCAGGCGGTAGTCGTTCGACCAGGTGGAACCGGTAAACTCGTCGTAAATAGAACGGTCAACGAGGTACTGCTCAAACTCTTCAAACTTCTGTTTGTCGCGTGCTGTTTTATCCTGGGTGGTAAACTGCTGGCGTACACCGTCGATGGTTTTGTAGGTACGCAGCCAGCTTTCCACAATTTTCACTTTCGTCCATTTTGCACTGGCTTCGTCGTATTCCGATTGTGCAATCTGGTTTGCTTTTTCGTACGAGGCGCGGTTTTTCTCGGCAAACTCACGCTGTTTGCGTTTGGTTTCGAGGTCGCGTTCGAGGCGTTCGCGTTCGCCCACGATGCCGTCTATTTCGCGTTCAACGGCTTCGGTATTGATTTCGTTGATGCGTTTTTCGAGCATGGTTTGCTGCAGGTTCACATACGCCACCTCTTTCTGGGTGCGGATGAGGTCGCGGCTTACCACGTCTTTGTGCTGGAATGCGTACGCGGTTTCGAGGAACAGCGAACGCTGCAATGCCTTGTCGCGTTTCTTTTTGTCTTCGAGCAGCGCCATCAGGCGGTCTTTTTTCAGCTTCACGACTTCATACACCTTTGCGCGGCGTTTGTATTCTTCGTGGGCGTCTTCAATTTCCTTCTTGCGCTTTTCGTATTCTTTGTTCTGATCGTCGTCGTTCGAGAAGAGGAAGTTTTTCAGATCATCACTTTTCGAACCGATGCCTTTGCCGCGTGAGAACGACTGCAGGATCTGCGCAAACGTTTTCAGTTTCTTGTCGTCCTGGCTCAGGTCAATTCCAAGAATCTGGTTGTTGAACAGCAGGCGGTGGAATTCAGCCGTGCGGTTGTAGAAGTGTTTCATCTGCAACCCGCGTTTTTCCATCAGTTCCTTCAGCTGTTCAATCGGCAGGATCTGTTTGTTGTTCAGAAAATCGCGGTACATCAGGAACCGGTCCATCGGTTCGAGACCAAGCTCCGTTTCCGGGTTAAAGTCGTTTCCCTTCTGAATGATAAACGGATAGATGGCACGCATATTCGTCTGAATAAGCGCACCCACCAGGATAAATTTGCCTTGTTCCACCTCTACGTTTGCCAGGGCATAACCCAGGCCGGCAGCGGCTTCGTTTTTCAGCACCATCCCCTCGATGGTCCGTTTTTCACTGGTCATAACTTCCGTGGAAGATTCCCAGTGTTCTTTTTTCGCCACGAAGATCAGCTGAAGCAGATCGGCAACAACCGATTTGCCCGAACCCGAACCGCCGGTGAAGTCGGTACGCAGCGGGTGCAGCAGGTAATCACAGTTGTTGTGATAAATAATCCCGATGGTCGAAAGGGAGAATATGCGCGGGTATTGTTTCATTTTTTATTTTTTCGCTTTTGCGCGCTGAGCGTTCAGCGCTTTTGATATGCTGTGGTGACTGGTATGCGTAATTAATCTTCTTCAATGGTGGTGAGCCCGCCGGTACGTTCCTCCATAATGTTGCTCTCATCAATGAGGCGGTCGATGTGGTGAATTTCGTACGAGTACATGGTAAACAGGCGCTCGATTGACGGCATGATTTCGAACAGCTCTTTGTTGCGCAGGTCGAAATGCACCCAGCCGAGGCGTTCAAACTCACGCAGCGAATTGCGAACCCAGTCGTCAATGGTATTCTCATCAATTTCGGTGGCTTCCTTTTCGCGGCGTTTCGCAAACAGGTCGTAAATAAACCGTTTGTATTCCTCGTTGCTTTTCAGCAACTGGATAAAGTCGGGAACATAAATGTCGTTTACGAAATACTTGTCGATGCGGTGAATTTTCAGCAGCAGCACGCCCATGAGTGTATGCTCCGGCGACAGTTTTTTCGAACGCGTTTTTACAATACCGCGGCTTTCGTCGTCGAGTTCGAGGTAGAAATAACGCGTGTAATCCGTGCCTTTGCCGATGAGCGCTACCTTGAACAGGTTTTTGTAATAGGCGCGCAGTTCATCTTCAAACTTTTCGAGGAAGTTGAACAGGTCGGTCTGGTGCGGAAAATTCTGCACGTGCTGCCCGCTTTTCAGCGCGAAATCAATATCCGCAAAAAGCGATTCGGCTTCGTCTGATTCTAGGAAGCTGTATTTTTTATTTGCATTTTCCATATTGCAACATTCGGATGTTTAATGTCGGTTACGAACTCATCTTTCACAGTGACTTCAAAACCGGGTTTGTTAGAAAATTCCTTGAGAACCATGGTTGCTTCTTTGATCGCCGTTTCCAGGTCATCGCCGTGATGCAGGATTTTATAGAAGTACGGCCCGAAGTCCACTTTTTTCTTTTTGTCGGCTTCCGCTGAAATGGTGTTGAACCAGTAATCAATGCGTTTGTCGCGGTCAATCTGGCGCTGGCGCAATTCGGCCTGGCGTTTCAGATCGTCTTCGTCAAATAGCAGGTCCTGCACCTGCACTGCCGGCGGTTCCAGCATCTGCAGGTAATCCACCATCGTCAGGCGCGAACGGTCGCTGTACAGCGTTTTCTGCTCGATGTTGTCGGGCAGGAAAATTTCCATTTCGTGTACGCGGCGGTCTTTCAGTTTTTTGGTGCGGTAGAATTTGCTTTTACTGTTTTTGAACAGGTACAGCAGGAACGCCTCGATTTTGCGGTCGAACTCGCGTTTCTCGAAATCGTTGTACAGCTTGTTGATCTTCGGCTTGATGCGGTCAATCGTGTGGCTGACGTTGATGAGGCGGAGCTCAATGTCTTTGAAGAAGCTGCGCACATCGCGTTTCATTTCACGGTACTCAAACACGTCGCTCAGGTTCGCATCGTCCAGCAGCTGCTTGATGTCGTCTTTCGACGAAAACGCACTCGACAGTTTGTCGGCCTGTTCCTTGATCTTGTCCAGCAGCGCTTCGCAGCCGATGAGCAGTTCGCGGAAATTGTCCGAATCGTTTTTCACGAGGTCGTTCAGCTGCTCAATCGTGTCTTCGATCTGTGTATGCAGAGCGCGGAGCTGGCTGCTGATGTCGTTTTTGTTTTTGAAAAACTGCGTGTGGTACCAGTGGCGGAAATCGTCGATGTTTTCGATTTTCCGTTCCAGCAGCATCACCAGGTCGTTAAACGTTTTCTGGATCTGCGACGGGTTAATCGCCGTGTGTACTTCTTTCTCCAGCAGGTCGCAGAAGTTTTCGGCGTAGGTACTCAGCTGGTAAGTTTTCTCCTCGATGTTTTTGTCTAAGAAATGGCGCAGGAGGCGGTGAAGCGTTTCGTCGTACTTCTGGGTTTCTTCACCCCGGCCCGAAATCTGGCCCAGTTCGGTGAAAACCTGCTTGATCGTTTCTACGATAATGCGCTCCGGGAAAGCCCGCGGAATGGTTCCGGACCGGACTTTCTGGAATAAAGTCAATACAACCAGGCCGTCTTCCTGCTTGGGTACCAGCTGGTTATAGCGATCACGCAGCAATCGCGGAAAGCTCAGCGGGCGCCCGTTACGGACGGCGGGAGGAATCAGGGATAATTGTTCCATAGCTTACAAATTTATCCCTTGAAAACCTTTATTTATGCGGTGTTGATAGATTGTTAATAGTATTCCACAATTGCGGGTTTCTTGTGGAAAACTTGGCTTTTTGTTGAAATCTTAGGGGGTTAAAAACTTGCGGAAACGGGGGTATTTTATATGATCTGTAGTGCGGATTTTTGATTTTCGATTTTGCATTTTTGATTTACTGCGACGTTATCGCTGAAACTTGCCTTCCGGGCAGCGCTGCGCGTGGAATTGTGCGCAAATCAAAAATGCAAAATCAAAAATCAAAAATAAGTAAAGTAACTCCCGGCGAAGCCGTATGCAATAACCTGAATATCAAAAGCTAACTCCCAGCTTAAACGCCCGGTTTGCCCGGCCGTCGCCGAACTGCATTTCGTACCCAACGCTTACAAATTTCCACCGCACATCCACGCCCGCAATGCCCCGGAAACCGAAGCTGTTTTCATTGGTCAGTGCTACATCCCCGGTTTTTTCCGCCCCGTGATTCCAGTTCACTGCTGCACCTGCATACGGTGTAAAATAACGGAACAGTTTTTTACCGGCCAGCACATCCACGCCGGTGGAAAAAAGATTAAAATCGCGGATGTTGGCATCCGTTACAAAACTGCCGCGCACCGCGCCCGACCAGCCTTTCAGCGTGTCGTTCAGAAACGCGTAGCGGCTGTCGATGCCCACAAACCCGTAGTTGGCACCAAACGGT
Organism: Chitinophaga pinensis; assembly: GCA_943372645.1. Taxonomy (GTDB): domain Bacteria; phylum Bacteroidota; class Bacteroidia; order Palsa-965; family Palsa-965; genus VBWE01. The sequence continues at coordinate 37,015 of CALRZN010000032.1, forward strand.
TTGGCCGACGTGTAATAAATGCCCGCATCCCAGTTGTTCGTAATGCCCATGCGGAACCGCAACGCGGGAATCACAATGCGGCCTGATTCGGTAAGGTAATGGGTCGAATCAGGATGGTAAAACGAATTGTTCCACGCGCCGCTTTCCTGGTCCACAGCCGCCGAAGTTTGTTCCAGCTGCAGCTGCCAGTTGCCCTTGCCCAGCGGGGTCGGGGCCGCCAGCGGATCGAGGTAAATAATGTTGCCCGCCTCGCGCACCAGCCGCGCCCATTCGCCCTGCGTAAGGTTCGGCGCAAGATCAAAATCGCACTGGCCAAGCGATGGATTAACATGCAACGTAACATTCGGATGTTCGCCGTCGTGGGTGTGTTGCGCGTATGTGGTGGTGGCGATGCCGGTTAAAAAGAGGACTGGAAGAGCGATTTTCAGTAAATGTTTCATGATCAGGTTGAGCTTGTTTTTATTGCAAGACAATCTGAATTGGCGTTACCCCTATTGGTACTGGTTCAAAAAGTGTATTTTCTCCGCCTTTGGGATTTAGTCGGCAGTCTTCAGTCGGCAGTCTCATTGTGGCTCAAGGAAAACGATCTCATTCCATACGAAATCAAGACTGCCGACTGAAGACTGCCCGACTGCCGACTTAAGCAGGAACTATTTTACACGAACAGCATTTTGGAAAACGGGTTATTTTACTCAATCAATGCGCTATCGCCCAATCCACAAACACCGGCTGTTTACGCTCTGCTTCTTCACCAGGCAACAAACAGAATGCAATCACCGTATCGTGTTCTTTCGAAAGTATTTCGCCGGTTTCTTTGCTGCTGATGAGGATGAAGTAGTGTTCGTTTTCGTTAATCGTAATTGGTGTGTACAGTTCCACCACAAACCAGGCGTTGTTGCCGTCAATTTTTTCGCGGCGGATAATGCGGCCTTCGCGCGGAAGCTGGGTGGTGAGCGGGCCCGGGCGCTCCACGGCACTGAAAGAAAATTCCATGCCTACCAGCAGGTTAAAATTCTTTTTCCGGCTGTTGCCGAGGTGCGCAGGCAGCAGGCCGGAGAAAAATTCGATGCGCGCCCATTCGCCGGGAACAATGTCAATGTTCGGCAAACGCACCGAGAGAAAAAAGATGAGATAACCGCCGGTGATAAACGCACTGAACAACGTCTGGTTGCCGTATTCTGTTCCGTAAATGGTGCACAGTGCCACAAACTCATACACAAACACAAGCACCAATGAGCCGGATAAAATACTGGTGAGTCGCCCCGTGTTCAGCGCCAGCAGCGGTTCGGGTGTGCCGGGTTCTACCGACTGGTTGAGCGCATTGTTCAGCAGTGATGCAAGTACGAGCACTTCGGAGAGGTAAAACAAAAACGTGAGCAGGTACAGGCTTTTTACTTTTTCGTTGATGAGCCAGAAATCATAAAAGCCGTGACCGAGTGCTGCCAGCAGAAACAGCAGCGGCACAATCCACAGGCCGCTTTTCCCGCGGTAGCGGAAACGTGCAAGGATGAATCCGTACGCCACCAGCGCACCCGAAACCATGTGCGCCACCGCCGACATAAGCGCGCGCCCGTGGATAACGCCCACGCCTTCCTGCGAGATGTACAGCAGGTTTTCGAAAAAAGCAAACCCCAGCGCGCTGAACGCAGCCACCAGCAGATAGTGAATCGGTTTTTTGATGATGTTGGTGAAATACAAAATGAGCAGAAATGGAATCAGTTTCAGCAGCTCTTCAATAACACCGATGCCGAGAAAACAATACAGCGCATCATTCGCAATGTCGGTGCCGCCGTAACTGAGTGAAAACCCAAGCGAGTATTCATAAAACGCATACAGCCACCACGCGCCCATAGCCATCACAAAACCGATGAACACCGTGAGCAGGATGTGTTTCCAGGGCAGCGGCGCAATAAACGCAAGCTGGTGCAGAAACACCACCCAGATGATGCCGATAAACAGCGCGCCGAGCAAACCGAGCAGGTTGAGGGTTTTAAAAATGTCGGCGAAATAGAGCGTGTAAAACGAAACCACGTCGCGCTGTTCGTAATAAAAACGGCGACGCAGCGAAAAATCGAGCGCGTGTTTTTTCTCGTGGTCGTAAGCGAGCGCAGCGAGTTCGGCGCGGCGGTTATCGTACAGGTAAATCCAGCCCAGTTCGCTCCACGCGCCAGCCTTGTAGCCGTTCATTTCAATTTCCTGGTTCAGGCTGAACTCGCCCACCTGCGCCCCGTAATCGCGCAGCATGCACACGCCCATGGCGTAGTTGAGGTATTTCAGACGTGTGTTTTTTACCTGGCGCAGGTAGCCGCGCGCGTTGCCGAAATCGGCGATCTCGCTGATGTCGCGCTGCTGTTCGCGGTACATGTAATACAGCCCGAGCCCGAGGTTGCCGATGTCTCGCAGTTCGGGCGAGGTGCCGTGTTCACTCAGCCGCGTGTAGGTGATAAAAATGCGGACCTCTTCCTGGTCGAACGCGTGGATGTCTTTTGTTTTTGCTTCGTGCGCCGGATCGAAATGGCTGCTGATCCACCCGAAATGATAATCCACGTTCGTTGAATCGCGCGCAATCAGTTCGCTGCACGCATGCGCGGTAATCCACGGCTGCGTGGTTTCTCGGCCATATTCAATTGCTTCCTGCGGATCGTCCGGAACAGGATTGATGCGAAACAAATTAAACGCGGAATAACACAGGCTGAGTACAATAAGCGACCACGCCAGCAAGGTATAATCGCCGAAATACCAGAACGGCCTGCCCTGCGTGCGGCTTTCTTTCACCTGCGTGTACAGGAAAAAAACCACGATGCCGAGAATCGCAAACAGAATGAGTAGAAATAAAATCTGCATACCGTTACAGCAAAGATGCGGAATGCAAAGGGATAAAGCTATAGCGGCAGGTGAACCGTTTCAGTTAGAAGAACCAGTTTTTGGTCCGGCACGGATTAGCACCCGCACTTTCGCCGCGGCGAACCACACACAAAATCCGCGCTAACGTCTTATGCATTTTTATACTGTAGATGTTGTCGCGGATTTTGTGCGCGTTAATTTGCAGAAAACGATCTTATTTTCTCCGTCGCCGCAACTACAAAATCTCAAACTCCGCATTAATGGAATACGTCAGTTTTATTTTTTTGGTGGACATCGTCGTGCTGCCGGTATCGCCATCTTCCATACGCACCCGCGCATTGTAACGCGACTGTGCAATGCCACCAAGATTATCGCGGCGGTCGTTCACATTTACATAACCGCTGGTTTCAGCAATTGATAATGGTTTCCCGGTTTTCGAACCGATGGCTTCGAGCAGGTAATCGGCCTTGGTTTTGGCGGCTTTTATCGCATCAATTTTCACCTGTTTTTTGTACTCGTCAATTTTCGAATGCGAATAGCGGGTGATGGAACTGTTGCGCACAAACAGCGAATCAGTTGCCGCCATAAATTGCGAAACCTGTTTGTAATCTTTGAACTTGATTTCGTAAACTTTGGTAATTACCGCATCGCGTGTTTTGCGTTTCAGGGCAATCACGTCGCCGTCCACATCATCCATCGTAATGTCTTTCGCCGGGGTTTTGGTCACACTTTCAACAAAGTTCACCATGCCTTTTTCAAGGTCTTCGATCAGGTATTTCTTTTTCTCGCGGGTAAACTCGCGCAGCTCGGCATACACGTAAATTTCGTCGGGCGTAACTTCAATTTCGGCCGTTCCGATTACCGCGATGCTGCGGGGCTGGGGCGCGTTGTTCTGTGCGTTGGCAAATCCGGAGAGTAAAAGGCAGGCGAGGGCGAAGACAACTTTTTTCATGGAGCAGTTTTTGGTTTTACAGTTGCAAGATAAGCGCATTCTGTAAACCATAACCGGGGCGAAAACCCAAAAAAAGTGAATACAAAAAAGCCGCCCCCCTGATAACGTTCAGGAGGGCGGCTTTTTAATTACAATAAATCAATGCCTACTGATCCCACCACACGTGGTTGAGGATGTTGCCTACCACAATCGCGTTCGGATTGTACTGGCGTTCTTCAGTCGGTGTGGGCAGGCGGCGCGGAATGCCACCCAGCACAGCGTTGTTGTTCGGTGTGAGGGCCGGGAAACCGGTGCGGCGCCAGTCGGCCCAGGTTTCAATCTGGGTAAACAGCGCAACGTATTTCTCGGTCATGATTTTCTGCAGGGTAATCGTTCCTGCAGTTTCCGATGCATTGGCGGTTTCATAAGCCGATTGCGGGGCGCCGGTGATGGCGAGCATCGATGCTTTAACTGCATCGTTGTGCGCAGTTGCTGCTGCCGGACCGTTGCTGAGGCGCAGGTTGGCTTCTGCCTCGATGAACTTGGCTTCCACGTAAGTTACCAGCGGTGCAATCGAAGTAACACTGCCATAGAACGAACCGAGGTTCGAAGTTGACGTGTTGCTCAGGTCGTTTGCAGCAGTACCGGAATACCCTGCGGTATCATCCAGTGTGCAGTAAAACGGCAGACGCGGGTCGCTGTTGGTTTTCATCAGCTCCACGAAATACTCACCCATGTGGATGTAGTCAGCGCGGGTCTGGTTGAATACCGCCCACTGGTTGTTTTCGTTTCCGTTCGGACCGAATACGCAGTTGGCATCGTCAGCATTCGAAGTAATACCGGCCTGCGCCAGGTAGTTCAGTGCATCGGTTGCCGACTGGCTCGGGCTGATGTCGCTCAGGCGGTTGGCATAACGTGCTTTCAGCACCCATGCTGTTTTGGTCCACTGCGCAACGTCGCCACCAAAGGTGTAATCGGTTGCACCCGGGAAAAACAGGTTGGCAGAAGAAGGCTTGGCCAGGTCAGCAATCGCTTCAGTAAGCAGGGTCTGAATCGAAGCAATAACCGACTGCTGCGAATCATACTGCGGTGTGAAGTTGGCGCTGAGTCCTTTGAACGCATCCGAGTAAGGCACATCGCCCCACTGGTCGGTTGCAAGACCGAGGTTCATGGCCATCATAATTTTGGCGATACCACGGTAATACGGGTTTTCGTCACCCGCCTGTTCAATGAGGATGCTTGAATTGATCATGGCGTTCGAATAGAGTGTTTTCCATTCGTTGGTAACATCACCTTCGGTAACGTTATACTGTGCCACAATCTGCATCTGCCCGTCGGTACCGGCCATGTGCTGCGTAAAAATAGCAGCACGGCGCGCGTTCTGCCCGGAGAAGTTGGAGTATGTCGCTACTTCAATGTTACCGAGCAGCGAGCTCAGTGTAGCGGTTTCCGGATCGTTCGGATTCGGACGTACATCGTCGAGGTATTTTTCGCACGACGACAGGGTGATGGCTGCGGCCGCGGTGAAAATACCGGCTTTGAATATGGTTGTTTTTTTCATTGTTTTCATTTTGTTCATTCGACTTCCGTTGGATTAGAATGCGGCTTTGATGCCGAACATTACTGATTTGGTTCCCGGGTTATTGAAGTAATCAAACCCGTTGATGTTTGAACCGGCACCGGTAAGGCTGGTTTCCGGGTCAACACCGGTGTACTTGGTGAACAGGAGCACGTTGCGTCCGCTCACCGAGAAGTCGAGATGCTGAATGTATTTGTTCTCTTTCATTTTCCAGCGGTAAGCCAGCGAAACGTCGCGCAGACGAACCCATCCGCCATCTTCGATCGCCATTTCCGAAGCGCCGCCAAGGTCGCCGCGGTACTGCTGGAAGTAGGTCTGTGCATCAATTGCAACGGTGTTGGCATCGCCGCCGGCAATCGCATTGCCGTCTGCATCCACACCGGTAGAAAGCACACCTTCAATAACGTAGGTTTCTTCGCGGGCTTCTGAATCACCCGAGCGGCCGAGACGGTCGAGACGCATCTTGGTACCGTTCCAGATCATGCCGCCTTTGCGGATATCCCACAGGAAGCTGAAGGTCCAGTTGGTGTAGGTGAACGAGTTGCGGATGCCGCCGATCCAGTCCGGGAGCGAGCTTCCGAGTGCCTGTGTTTTCGGATCGATGTACGGCAGGCCGGTTGACGGATCAATGATCAGTTTACCGTCGTCGGTGCGCTGCCATGCTGTACCGTAAAGTACGCCGTAAGGCTGACCCACGATGGCGTATGCGCCGATGGATTCAAAACCTTCTTCGATGAGCAGTTCGTCAACACCGTCAACGAGTTTCAGCACTTTCGATTTGTTTTTAGCCCAGTTTACGCCGATTTCCCACGAAAACTTGTCGCGTTTAACCGGTGTACCGGTGAGCTGCAGTTCGATGCCCTTGTTTTCCATTTCGCCCGAGTTTTCGTAGCTCTGCTGGAATCCCGAAGACGGAGCAACCGGACGTTTTACAAGAATGTCAACGGTTTTCTGGTTATACAGTGTTACATCGAGTGTAAGGCGTGCATCGAAGAAACGCACATCAATACCGATTTCGTTTCCGATTACGCGCTCCGGTTTCAGGTCAGCAGCACCAAGCAGCGAGCTGATACCGTAACCGGCAGTACCGAGGTACGGGAACGAGTTACCGTTGGTGAAACCGTCGGTGGTGGTGGTAAGGCCGTAGTAAGTGCGGTTGCGGTACGGCTCCGGCGAAATACCCGACTGCGCATAAGCGGCGCGGACTTTCGCAAAGTTGAACCATTTCGGCAGCGTCATCAGTTCGTTCAGCACAACCGATGTGCTCACCGAAGGATAGAAGAATCCGTCTTTCTCCGCATCAAAGGTCGAAGACCATTCGTTACGGCCGGTAAAGTTCAGGAAGATAGCGCTCTTGTAATCAATCGATCCGTCGAAGAAGTACGCATACGTGCGGATGTTTTCAGAATACTGGCTGGCGTACAGTTCGGCAGCGTTCGACAGGTTGTAGAACTCGGCAATACCGAGGTTACGGCCGCGCGAGAACTGTTCTCCGAAATGTTTGTGCCAGATGTTGTTGCCCAGCGACAGGGTGCCGTGGAAGTTTTCGCCGAAATCTTTTTTGCCGGTGGCAATAAGATCCGAATACACCTGCAGGCTGTTGATCTGCTCAAACGAAATCTGTCCGTATCCGGCCGAGTTGTCATCACCGTTTGAAGAAACAGCGTATACCTGGCGGCGGTCGTCGTTGTAATAGTCAGAGCCGAGGCGGTAGGTTACGTTAAACCATTTGCAGGCTTCGTAGTTGAAGTAGGTGTTGCCATAGAAACGGTTTACGTTATCGTTGAACGGGTTGGCGTAAAGTGTGTACAGCGGGTTGTCATACAAACCGAAATACGTGCGGTTAAAACCGTTGTCGTATTCATACGGCTCAATGTTAAAGCTGGCCGGCATACGCATCAGGCCGAGCATTACACCGGCCAGGTTCGAACCGTTCTGCGGTTTCTGGCTGCGGGTGTTGGCGTAGTTGAGTACGGTACCCACTTTCAGTTTTTCAGACACTTTGCGTTCGCCCGAAAGCAGGAAGGTGTTACGCTTCAGCCAGGTGTTCGGCATAATGCCTTTGTTGTTGGTGTTGCCGTACGAAAAACGGTAGAATGTACGCTCATCACCGCCTGAAACAGCAACGTTGTTGTTGGTGGTAACACCGGTACGGAAAAACGCATCATTGTTGTCGTATGCAGTCATCCCGAGTTTCGAAATTTCCGGACCCCAGGTTTGCGAAGTACCGAAATCAACGTCGTCGTTGGTGTTCCAGGTGTTGTCTGCTCCCGGATCGCCGGTGATGAACAGGGAAGAATCCTGTGTGGCATCGTACCAGATACCCTGTGCATATTTCGACTGTGTTTCCGGAAGCTTGTTTACTTTTTCCAGCGTTACGTTGGTTGAGTAAGTGATGCCGAATCCTTTGCCGCCTTTGTAGTTTCCTTTTTTGGTGGTGTAAACGATTGCTCCCGAACCGGCGCGCGCGCCATACAGTGCAGCTGCAGCAGGTCCTTTGAGGATAGTAACCGATTCGATGTCGTCCGGGTTAATGTCCAGTGCACGGTTGGAGTTGCTTACGCCCGAGAGTGTTGCGTTGAACGGGTTGTCGCCCGCGTTTGTGGCCGAGGTCGAGTTATCTACCGGTACACCGTCAATTACAATCAGCGGCTGGTTGTTGCCGTTGAATGTGCTGTTGCCACGGATCACGATTTTACTCGAAGCGCCGGGCGTTCCGCCAGAACCGGTAACCTGGATGCCGGCGGCTTTCGACGACAGCGATTCGATTACGTTGGTTTCACCGGCGCGGTTAAGATCTTCGCCGCTTACTTCAGAAACGCCGTAACCCAGGGCCTTTTTCTCTTTCGAAATACCGAGCGCCGTTACAACAACTTCTTTCAGCAGTTTGGTGTCGTCATCCATCACCACATTCATGTCAGCTCCATTCACCGGGAGGCGTTTGGTAACCATGCCGAGCATACGGAAAACGAGTACAGGTTTGTTGCCTGTAACTGTGATGGAATAGGCACCGTTCAAGTCGGTAGCTGTTGCATTTTTTGTACTGTCCTGCAGTACGTAAACGCCGGGAATGGCTTCGCCTTTCCTGTTCGTTACTTTCCCCTGAACGGTTTGGGTTTGTGCAAACGCACAAACGCTGAGCAGCAATGTAAGCGCCGCCAGCAACGTTCGTTTCTTACGAAGTTTAATCATGCTTTTTGGATTTAGTAAATAGTTAGTTAGTAATGGTGTGCTATTGAGGCAACCCGTGCATTGGTTACCCCGGGATGAACGGCAAACAGGCAAATGGTCAAACCATGCATCCGCCCGTTTTACCGGCCATCCCGGCCAAATATAAATCTTAATGGTTTGCTAATTTTAACATAATTTTAAGACTCATCTGGTTTTTGTTTAAAAACCATGCCCCGGGCAATGCAATTATATAATTACCGCGTTGAAAACCAGCTTCTTGCAAAAGAAAGTTGGACAAAACGCCAACTGATTTTTAGGACTTCAACATTTTAGAATGCCTATTTTAAGGCCAATTATGACCAAAAAATGGCCTCCGGGGAGCCAAAAAAGGAGGAAAAACCCGCTTACAAACGGTTCTAAACCGCTCAGTACAGGTTCAGGTCGTAGATGTGTGAATCCTGCCGGTGCAGGGTAAAGTAACCGTGTCCGCCGTTTACATTGGTGGGATAGGTAATCGGTTCGCCGGTAAGCTGGTTGAAAATAGAATTGGACCGTTTAAACGCGGTAAGAAATTCATAGTACCCTTTGGTAATCTGCGAAAGCACCGCCGCCGCCGTATCGTGCTGGCCAAGCGAAGGAATCCAGGAGTCTTTTTCCAGCCGGTAATTCTGAAATGCCTGGTCGTCGAACAATTCAAATTCGGTGAGCAGCTGATTGTTGCCGGTACCGAAAACCGAACTGAGATCGAAACCGCTGCCGCCGTTTACTTTTTTCACAAAATTCACCACGTAATAATTTTCCTCGCCGAATACATCGGTGATCGTGTAATGAAAATGCACATTCGTGTCGCCGTTCAGCCGCTCGATGTAAGGGTAAACCGTATCAAAATTGCGGCGCGGCTGCAGGTTGGTAACCGCAAACACTTCGAGACCGGTAGACGGATCGGAGGCACGGACGGTATACGCTTCGCCGTCAATCATCGGCACCGAAAGATTGAGGTACAGTCCCGGTGTTACCATCACCAGCGTATCCACACTGTTCTGGTAACTTACCGTAACAATTGCGTTTTCTACCAGCACCTGCGAAAGCAGATCCTGCCCGAGGGTGTCTTGTGTGCCGGAGGTATCGAGCGGACTGTAACTGCGCGTTACACCCACAATCAACCCGTTTGTTCCGATTACCTGCGATGCAATTACGAGGCGCGGATCGGCGGGTTTCACGTCAATGTCAACCGCGGGCGGCAGGCAGGCATACCAGCCGGTGAGCAGGACAAAAACAACCGTACTTATTTTCAGTGCGTTTTTCATTGCATCAGAATTTAAAATTATAACCCACAAAAGGAATCGTACCAAACAGTCCTTTTGCAACATATTTTAATCCGCCCTGCCCGTTGTCCTGCACTTCAATGCGGTACGGCTGTGCGCGGTTATACAGGTTGTATGCACCCATGCTCCACTCGCCCTGCCACTTCATCCATTTGCGGTTCGATTTTTCTTTCGACTTCAGAATAAAACTGATATCGAGGCGGTGGGCCGGCGGCAGCTCGGTACTGTTGCGTTCGCCATAAATGGGCAGCGTGTTTACGCTTGTCAGCGTGGAGTTGGGCATGAGGAAATAACCGATTACCGGGGTAAACCGTTGCCCGGTGGAATACACCCACACGCCGGAAATAATGAACCGTTTGGTGATTTCGTACGTTGCTACCACAGACACGTCGTGGCGGCGGTCGAATTTCGCAAAGAATTTTTTTCCGCCGTTGAGTGCATCAAACTGCCGCGTGCTCCACGAAAGCGTGTAACCGATCCAGCCTGTTAAACGCCCGCTGGTGCGTTGTGCAAACAATTCGCATCCGTACGATTCGCCGGTGCCGCTTACCAGTTCGTTTTCATAATTGTCGTTCAGCAGCAGCTGCGCCCCTTCGCGGTATTCGATCAGGTTTTTCATCCGTTTGTAATACACTTCAAACGTGGTGAGTACATGCTGTTTTTCGAAATTGTAATTGTATCCTGCAGCCACCTGGTCGGAATACAGCGGTCTTACTTTTTTCGTTACCGGGTACCACAGGTCAGTCGGCAGGGCCACTGCTGAACTCGATACGAGGTGCAGGTACTGCGTCATGCGGGCGTAACTCAGTTTCAGCGACTGGCGTTCATGAAAGTTATAGGTAATGCCGATGCGCGGTTCGGGCGAAGTAAAAAAGGTATCGTTGGTGATGAGGAACGATTCGCGGAAACCGTAACCTATTTTTACCAGCGGGTTGGGTTCCCATTCGTGCTGAAAATACAGCCCGGCTTCCACATTCTGAATGAGTTTGCCCTCGCGGTCGCGGATAATTTCAGAAATGGTGCCGGCCGTGTTCACCACGTTCGGGCGGAAACCGTGCAGCGTGGCGTGAATGCCATAACGGAACAGGTTGTCGGCGTTTTTGTAATACGCGTAATCCATTTTCGCGGCGTAATCGGCGATGCGCGATTTGGCCAGGAACGAATTGCCGGGAACAGAAGCTTCTACATCGTACCGGAAACGCGTATGGATGAGCGACAGGTTGGAAAACAGTTTTGAATTGTAAATGTGGTTCCAGCGCAGCGTGGTGGTAAAGTTGCCGAGCCGGAATCCGCCATCGAAAAACGAACTGTCCGATTTCGGCGGACTCAGTACATCATCACCGTAATAACTGCTCAGGTAAATGCGGTTTTTATCCGACAGGATATAATTCAGTTTCAGCGTTGCATCGTAAAAATAATACGGCAGAATACTTTCTTTATACACGAGTTTAAAAACCTGGTCGATGTACGAACGCCGCCCGGAGAGGATGAACGAACACGTATCTTTTTTGATCGGGCCCTGCACCGTGAGGTGCGACGAAAGCAGGCCGATGCCGCCATCCACATGATACTTCTGCATGTCGCCGTCTTTCATGCGGATATCCATTACACTCGAAAGCCGCCCGCCATACTGTGCCGGGAAACCGCCTTTAATGAGCGAAACATCTTTCAGCGCATCGTTATTGAACACGGAGAAAAAGCCGAAGAGGTGGCTCACGTTATACACTACGGCTTCGTCAAGCAGAATTAAATTGTCGTCTCCCGAACCGCCGCGCACCAGCATGGTGTTTTGTCCTTCGCCCCCGCGTTTTACACCGGGCATGAGCTGCATTACTTTTATTACATCGGTTTCGCCGCCGATCGTGGGAATGTGTTTGATCTGCTCAATCGGGATGTTGATCGTACTCATCTGCGTGGAGCGCAGTTCATCTTTGTTTTTATCGGCAGTAATTACCACTTCCTTTATGGTGCTTTCTGCCGGGGAAAGCCGGATGTTCAGCGATACGTTTGCTTTCAGTTTTACGTGAATGGTTTTCGGGGCAAACGTAATGAAGTTGATCGTGAGGTCGTATTCGCCTTCGGGCAGCGTAAGCGAGTAAAAACCATACACGTTGGTCTGTACCCCTTTCGATGTACCTTTGATATAAACGACGCCGCCAATGATGGATTCGTTGTTCGTGGAATCAGAAACAGTACCGCTTATGGTAAACTGTTGCTGTGCAGCTGCAGAACAACTCAGCAGCAGGAAAAGGAGCAGAATGCGGTAACTCATCGGAAGCAAAGTTAAACCATTTACCGACTTTAGTGTTTATTAACAATATGCTAAAATCCGGTTTCCAATAAGGCTCGTATCTGCTGCTATGAAAACGATAACACTATTCCTCCTTACTTTTGCCGGCGGTTTTACATCGTGTAATTCCACTGCAGAAAACGCCTCGACCACGGCCGGGGCAAAAACTACAGAAACCAATAAAACATTTACGGTTATGACGGACACCAATAAAACAACAGACACAGCAACATTTGGCGCCGGATGTTTCTGGTGCGTGGAAGCCGTATTCCAGCAGATCAACGGCGTAATCAGTGTATCCTCCGGCTATGAAGGCGGCGCAATTAAAAACCCAAGCTATAAAGATGTATGCACCGGCACCACCGGCCACGCCGAAGTATGCCAGCTGGTGTATGATCCGAAAAAAGTAACGTACGATGAACTGCTCGAAGCGTTCTGGCAGACCCACGACCCCACCACACTCAACCGCCAGGGCGCCGATGCCGGTACCCAATACCGCTCCGTAGTTTTTTATCACGATGCTTCGCAGAAAGAAAAGGCCGAGTATTACAAAAAGAAACTCGACGAATCAAAAGCCTGGCCGAACCCGATTGTAACGGAAATCAGTCCCGCGTCGACATTTTACAAAGCGGAAGATTACCACCAGAACTATTACAACCAGAACGGGGAACAGCCCTACTGTCAATATGTGATTCGTCCGAAGGTGGAGAAGTTTCAGAAGGTGTTTAAGGACAAGCTGAAGAAATAAGATTCCGTATCACGGGGCAGCTCGCGGATCGCAGCAGGAATTTTTGATTTTTGAATTTGGATTTTTGATTTGCTTGTATTTACACGTCACCTTCGACTACCGCTCAGTCTGACGAGGTATAATACTATTAGAGCAAATCAAAAATCCAAATTCAAAAATCGAAAATAACCCCACCTGTTTTGTCGGGGAACTTTGTGCTTAAACAAAGCTGTATTTATTTCCTAAAGGCTTTGAAATATCTGCAGCGCATTCGCACACAGTTCTGCTGCGGCCTGTTCGGCTTTTTTCTTCGATGCATTGGTGCTGCGGCCGTAGCCGGTTCCGTCAATGTGGGCTTCAATCACATATAAACGGCCCTGCCCCGAACCGGTTTCTTCCACGAGGATGAAACGCAGTTCCTTTTTGTTTTTCTGCGCCCACTCAATAAGTTTGCTCTTATAATCCGTTTCCACGTTTTCAATTTCTTCCATGTCGAGGTGGAAACGGATAATTTTTTCGTTGATGTAACGCGCTGTAAACGCATACCCGCGGTCGAGGTACATGGCGCCGATGAGTGCTTCGAACACATCGCCTGAAATGGAATTGCTGCGCCCCGCCAGCCCCGATTCCGCTTCGATAAATTTTTCAACCCCAAATTTTATCGCCAGTTTGCCCAGCTGCTGCCGGCTCACCATACGCGAACGCATCTTGGTGAGAAACCCTTCGTCTTTAAACGGATACTTTTTGTAGAGGTAGTCTGCAATAATGGCGCTGAGAATCGCATCGCCTAAAAATTCGAGTCGCTCGTAACTTTCGCGGTTTTCGCTTTTCAGCTGGTTGGCGGCTGAACTGTGTGTAAATGCTTTGCGGTAAAGTGAAATATGGCCGGGTGTAAAGCCCAGCATATTGCGCAGCGATTTTCGCAACGCTTTATCTTCGGGCGTAACCGGGGTGAACCATATTTTCAGCGTGGTAAACAATTCCTGCTTCTTTTTTGAAAAAGTAAAGATGCAAAAAGCCGGTGTAATATCCTTACACGAACGAACTCTTCAGAAACGGAAGCGGGGATCAGCCGTTGTACTTGCGGAAAATAACCGACGCATTGTGGCCGCCAAATCCGAAGGTGTTGCTCAGTCCGGCACGCACGGTACGGTGCTGTGCTTTGTGGAACGTGAGGTTCAGTTTCGGATCAATTTCCGGATCAGCCGTAACGTGGTTGATCGTGGGCGGAATGATGTCGTGTTTTACCGCAAGAATGGTGGCCATCGCTTCAATGGCTCCGGCAGCACCCAGCAGGTGACCGGTCATTGATTTGGTGGAGCTGATGTTCATGTTATACGCATGATCACCAAACACCGCCTTGATGGCTTTCAGTTCCGCCACATCGCCGAGCGGGGTTGATGTACCGTGAACGTTGACGTAGTCAATTTCGTCGGCATTCATTCCTGCATCTTCGAGGGCGTAGGTCATTACATTTTTCGCACCGAGGCCTTCCGGGTGCGGAGCCGTAATGTGGTGTGCATCGGCACTGAGGCCGCCGCCAACCACTTCGGCGTAAATGTGTGCGCCGCGTTTAAGCGCGTGTTCCAGTTCTTCCAGCACAATGGCACCGGCACCTTCACCAAGCACGAACCCGTCGCGGTCCTTATCGAACGGGCGGGAAGCGGTTTTCGGATCGTCGTTGCGGGTACTCATGGCCTGGCAGGCATTAAAACCGCCTACTCCTGCCGGAGTAATGGCTGCTTCGGAACCGCCGGAAACAATGGCAACTGCTTTACCGAGACGGATGTAATTAAATGCATCAATCACCGCATTGGTGGATGATGCACAGGCCGAAACGGTGGTAAAGTTCGGACCGCGGAAACCGTAACGGATGGAAATGTGTCCGCTGCAGATATCCGCAATCATTTTCGGGATGAAGAACGGGTTGAAACGTGGTGTTCCGTCGCCTTTGGCAAAGTCGTAACACTCTTCCTGGAAGGTGTGTAACCCGCCAATGCCCGAACCCCAGATCACGCCGATGCGGTCGCGGTCGAGTCCTTCGGCATCAATGCCGGAGTCTTTCACCGCCTGCGCAGCAGCAGCAATGCCGAACTGGGAAAACGGATCGAGGCGACGTGCCTCTTTCTTTTCAAAATACAGATCGGGATTGAAGTCTTTTACTTCGCACGCGAATTGAGTTTTGAATTTGGCAGCATCAAAACGGGTAATCATTACGGCCCCGCTAACGCCATCCGTCAGGTTTTTCCAGAATTCTTCTACGGAATTACCCAGCGGAGAAATGGCGCCAAGTCCCGTAACGACTACCCGTTTCAGTTGCATCCGTTAAACGTCTTGGTTAGAAAAGTAACAGTGAATTTAAATGTATTACAGATTACGCAGCAGCGTGCTCGGTAATATATTTGATTGCTTCTCCAACGGTGTTGATTTTCTCAGCCTGATCGTCAGGAATAGCAATGTTGAATTCTTTTTCGAATTCCATGATCAGCTCAACAGTGTCGAGCGAATCGGCGCCAAGGTCGTTGGTGAAGCTGGCAGCTTCAGTAACTTCTTTTTCATCAACGCCAAGTTTATCAACGATGATCGCCTTTACTTTGTTTGCAATGTCAGACATTTTAAATGCTCGTTTTTGGTTTAAAATCGCCTGCAAAGATAGTGGTATCGAAAAGATTCCCAAAACTTTTTATACAGGCCTGTTATTCAGTGCGTTAAACTTGTTTTGGAGCGCATTTTTGGCATTTTTGCCGCCGGGCACCCGCTTAAAATTCGATTTATACCGGTATTTGAACGACACATTTCAGGGCCGCTTTTTTTACCGCAACCCGAAAGTACACATTAATAATGTACCATCACCGCATCCAGGGACTTTCGCTCCAGGTCGGGAACGGTTGTTCCGGGCGCGGCATAACCGACCGGGATGAGCAGAAAAGGTTTTTCGTTTTCCGGCCGGCC
>CALRZN010000033.1:0-52273 GCA_943372645.1 Chitinophaga pinensis
TGGTGTATGAACCGCCGGTAATGCTGGCAGTTGCCATTACCGTACCGTTTGACAGGTTGCGTTTATGCAACGTTGAACCGTTGATGGTGTAAACGGCATTGCCGTCGGCCCGGATGGCTGAAATCGGTTGTTTGGTTCCGAATCCGTATCCCGGCACATAATAATCAAACGCATAGGATGTAGGCGCTTTGAAATTGATCGTACTCAATGCATTGTTGATGGAACCGATCGTGTCAAGCGTGAGGAAATAAAAATTGTTGTTGGGCGCAAAACAGATGGAACTCACTTCCTGCACACTGGGTGGTATAGAAAGTGTGGAGCCGTAACCCACCACGGTAACGCCCGATTGTGCACCATTGGCAAGATTGATATTGATAACCACCCCGCGGATAATCGGCGTTGGAATACTGAATGCCAGGCGCGTTCCGCCAACCACCAGCTTGGTGAGGTCGCAGTTAAATGCAAGACTCCAGTATTCATAGGAGGTAAGGCTGTTCGGGTTGTTGCTCCATGCAACTGTTCCTGTCGTTGTTATTTTACGGATTTCGCCGTTTGAACCGGAAGTCATGTACGATTCCCCGTTCGGGTGCGTGATAAATCCACCGATCCAGTAGTTGGCCGAATCCCAGGGCGACGTGTACGTCCACTGCACTGCACCGGCCGAATTGTACTTGATCAGTTTAATAAACGAATCGCCGCCATAAGCAAACGCATCACCGGCCGAGCTGGTTTCTGTTTCCCACACTTTGTTTGAATTGGTAAGCGTGGGTGTTACCGTCCACGGATCAATTACCAGTGTGCGGCTGTGATCATATTCGCCCACCGCAAACGAAATGCTGCGGCCGCTGCGCACAAACCGCGAGGCAACCTGTTCACCGGCATTGTCCTTGTAAAACGTAATCGGTGCATGATCCAGGAGGTTACCAAATTTTGTTGAAACAAGCAGGTCGCCGTTTTCATTCAGCGCGGTTTTGCCGGTGTAAACCATTTTCACTTTGCTTACATCGCCGCCGGGATGCACAAACAGCGTGTATTTGATGCCCTGTTCCGGGTGGAAGGTATATTCCACATCAATGTCCGGATACAGGTTTTTATACAGCAGCTTTTTGTAGCCGGGAATGAAGTATTCGCTTTTTTCTTTGCCCCCGGCGTAAAACGAGTAGTTAAAATAGTCGGTCGTTTTTTCGGAAACGATTACCTGTGCATCCGGGTTTGCGCCCTGCCAGGTGTAACTCACTTCGTCGAGCAGCAGCACGGCAGCACGTTCTTTCCGTTCTTCTTCCATAAACGCTTTGGCATCACGGAAGTGTTCTTCTTTTTTATGTTCTTCTTTTTCCGGTTTGGTTTTCCGGGTAAAATTAAACGTAACCCCATCCGGCCGGAAAAAAATCCGGGAGAAGGAATTGTCGTACCCGTAAAGTACGGTGCTGCTGCCGCCCGTTTTTTCGCGCGTGTAAAACTGTCCGCGGTTTTCAATAAAGGCCTTGCTGCCTTCAAAGGTGGCCGACCATGCGCCCTGATTTTGGGTATGTGCCGGTACTGTTAGAACCGTGAGTGCAACGAGTACAGCTGCGAGGCAGCGGCCCGTGGTGCCGGATTGGTTTTGTTTTGTGTTCATGGCTAAAGGATACAGGTATTCAAATCAAATATATTCCGCCAGTGGAGTGAAGTCAATAGTTACGGCGTGAAATAATCAAAATGATCAGGTTTCTGATAAGCAATTTCAAGCGACTGAAAATTGCTGATTCAGCCATTATTTGCTTTATTATTTGCATAATATGGTTATATTTCAAAACCAAAACTATCCGATTATCAGGTATCTGACAAATGAAATCATCTGCCGAAATTTTTGAATTAATCCGGGCCATGACGCCTTCCGAAAAACGGTTTTTCCGTTTGCAGGCGTCGCGTCATGAAAAAAAGGCGGGGAATCATTACCTCGAACTGTTTGATGCGATTAACCGGCAAAGCGATTACGATGAACGCGCATTGCGCCGTTCCACCGACAAAGCCGGGAAACACCGGTTTGCAGCAGAGAAAAATTACCTGCACGGTTTTCTGCTCGATACGCTGCATTTTTATCACCGCGGACGCCCGTCGATTGCCATTTTCAACAAACTCGGTTTTATCGATGTGCTGCACGGCAAAAAAATGTTCGAAGCCTGCCTGCGTATTGCCCGCAAAGGCAAACAGGAAACGCTGCGGCAGGAGCGGTTTTTTCCGGCGCTTTCGTTTATCCGCTGGGAAGCCACCATACTCACGCTCTCCGGCAAACAGGCCGATGCGTTGCCGGTAATTGAACAGGAGCAGGAGATAGTTGCCAAGCTGGCCCTGCAAACAACCATGATGTATGGTGTTATCCAGATGCGTGTGTGGCTCGATTCCGGCAAACTGCCCCTGCGCCAGGCCGAAGCTGCGGTGCGCCGCATGAGCCAGGCATTCCGCGCGGGGACAAAAGCCGGGCACATTACATTTCTTACACTCTATTATTATTACTCCGCTTCGGCGCTGTATGCCGGTTTCAAAAACAAACATGAACAGCGCCGGAAAAATTATCTTTTTGTGCACGAGTGGCTGGAAAAACATCCCTGGATTCTGCGTGATATTCCGCACATCTATCACAACAACATGAACAATATTGTGAATGCGTTTATCACCACCAAACAATATGCGCAGGCACTGGCGTGGATCAGGAAGCAGCGCGGGTTTATGGCACAGATCGGACTGAAGAACGAAGCGATGTCGGCACGCATTTTTCTCAATACGTACGAAAACGAAATATTTATTTATGCGCTGCAGGAAAAATACAGCGAAGGCATTGGCCTGGTAAAAGCCATTGATACCGGTATGCGCAAGTTCGGGCCGCATTATGCGGGCGAGCAGTTCGACCTGTTTATGGCGCTGGCTATTTTCCTCTACGGCGGCAACGACCGGCGCGGGGCTGCGCGCTGGCTGAACCGCATTCTGCAGGTAAAATCGGATATCCGCCCGCGGGCTGAAATTGATATCACGGCGCGCCTGCTTTTGTACATCATTCTTTCCGAACAGCGCGATTACAGTTTTACCGCTTACGGCCGCGCACTCGAACGCAAGCTGAACCAGACAGACAGCTTCCGTTCGGGGCTGCTCGTGTTCCAGTTTGTGCGTGCGCATGCCGACCGGCGGCGGGCCAATACACAGCAACTGCAGCAGCTTTTCAGGGCATTCCGCAGGGAAGTGAAAAACGAGCAGGAGCGGGGCATTTTAAAACATTTTGATTTCAGTGCGTGGATGCAGCGGCAGCTGAAAGCGCTTGCGGACAATGTCCCAGGATAATCGCGTCTAAAATATGTAATCCACTTCGCTATTCCTTTTTTGATGTTGTCGCGGATTTTGTGTGTTGTTCAGCACGGATTAGCAACCGCGCTGAACAACTCACAAAATCCGCACTAACGTCATTTTTTTTCAATTCCGATTTGGTTTGTTTTTAGACACAATTGCCCTGCCGGAAATGCCTGAAATATGCAGAATCAGGTTATATTTGAATAGATCTTCCATACTATGAAAAACGTGTTGCTGTTTTTGTTGCTGGTGCCGTTCAGCGTTTCGGCCGGAACGAATTCTATTTTTATCAAGGGAAAAATTGAAAATGCCGCAAACGATACGCTCCGTTTTCTCTGGCTGCCCCATCATTTTGCCGAACGCGAACAACAGGCGATGGTGCTGCTGGATAAAAAGAAAAACTACACGGTAACGTTGCAGCAAAGCACGCCGGTTTATATTAATATTTCCTACGGCAATACGAGCTGGCTGCTGTATGCGCTGCCGGGCGATACGTTGCTGGTTGATCTGAAAGGGAAAAAAGATGCATACAAACCGGCATTTGCGGGACGGCGTGCTGCCGACAATACCATGCTGCAGGAATACATGAACCAGTTTAAAGACAACCGTAAAGATATTGAACAGCACCTGCGTACCGATTCGGCGTTTGCATTCCGGAATTACCGCGATACGCTTGAACAACGTTCGCTGCGGTTTATACAGGCGCGGCGTGGCAGCATTTCACCGGCGTTTTATTACCAGCTTACAACCGATGTGAAGTATGCCTGTTGCTTAGATAAACTGAGCTACCTGAAACGTAACCGCATGTACAGCATTCGTCCGGGCGAAGAAGAAACGGCGCTGCCGGGTTATTTTAATTTTATTTACCGTCGTAGTATAATCAACGATTCGGCACTGGTGAGCCCGGCCTACACACGTTTTATTGATGGTTACCTTTTTTACCAGTACCTGCGCACCGTAAATTTTTCGCGCAGCAAAATGAATGTTACGTCGGAAGAACTGTTCAGCTACGCCAAAATTATTTACGACGGCAAAACACTCGAACAGGAACTGGTAAACCTGCTGCGGTTTTCGCTTACACGTGAAGAAACGAAAGGTGCGGAACTCATTCTCGCCGAGCTGCAGCAGCGCAAATTTGATACGACCATCATCAACCCGTTTGAACGGCAGCTCATCCGCCTGAAAGCGTTTGGTCCCGGCGCAATGGCACCCGATTTTACACTCACCGATGTAAACGGCAAAACCGTTTCGCTTTCCGATTTCCGCGGCAAGCCCGTGTTTCTTGATTTCTGGGCCAGCTGGTGCGGACCGTGCATGCGCGAAATGCCGGCCTCAGCCGAACTGAAAAAGAAATTCGCGGGTAAAGACATCGTGTTCCTGTATGTATCGCTCGATACGGACGAACAGAAATGGCGCGATGCGATTAAAAACAAAAGCATCGAAGGCATACACCTCATCGTAGGGAAAAGTGATGTGGTGCAGACCTACCGCATCAGCAGCATTCCGCGCTACTTCATCATCAACCGCAAAGGTGAACTGGTGGACATCAACGCGCCGCGGCCTTCGGATAAGAGCCTGGAAGGAAAACTGAATGAGTTACTGGTGCAATAACTGATGTATTGTTTTTTGTTAAAACAGGATCGTTTTCCCTTGAAACACGATCAGAAACTGCAAATTGAGTTTCACTTCATCTCATTCCACGTCTTATAAACATCCTCCTGTTTCGGCCGGTCTTCCGGAATTTCGCGGAGCGGTTCGCAGGGTTTGTGCGTGGCGCGCAGTTCGGCGGGGAGCTGCTGGTACAGTTCGGTGCCTTTGGTTTTCCAGTGCAGCATTTCGTCGCTTACGTCTTTGATAATTTTGCCGGGATTGCCCACCACCACTTTGCGTGATGGAATAATCGTATCTGCCGTAATCAGCGTAAGCGCACCGATGATGCTGCCGTCGCCGATCTCCGCGCGATCCATCACCACGGCGTTCATGCCGATGAGGCAGTTTTCGCCGATGGTGGCACCGTGTACAATGGCCCCGTGCCCGATGTGCGCTCCTTTTTTCAGGCGCGTGGTAACTCCCGGAAACATGTGTATGGTGCAGTTTTCCTGTACGTTGCAGCCGTCTTCAATCACGATTTCGCCCCAGTCGCCGCGTATGGCTGCGCCGGGACCGATAAACACATCTTTGCCGATGATGACATTGCCGGTAATGCAGGCCTGCGGATGAACAAAGGCCGATTCGTGCACCACCGGGCGGTAACCGTTAAATTCGTAAAACATGCTGCGAATGATTTGTGTAAAGTTACGAAATGTGGGAGGAACTGTGCATTATCACTTAACCGCAGAGTAACGCAAAGTTTTGCGCAGCATTTCGCAAAGTTTGAACGTATTCCATTGCGAGACATTGTGCAATACATAGCGGAACATCGCGGTTAGAAATTATACATATCACCGGAAGTATTGCTCCTTTATTTATTCTGATCCGATTTATCACGCTTCAGCCGCCTGCTGATATCCGGCCAGTAGTACATTGCAAAATTCAGTAATGAAACGAGTAATGTAATTATGGTTTCGGCGGAAAACCAATGTGCGCAAACAGTGAATTCGATTTCCAGGAAGACTATTAATAAAACAAGAAACAGGTTTATGACACCTGTAAAGTTTTTACCTGTTTTTGAGCGTAACTGTTCTTCCAAAAGTAGTGCTATCATCCAGCCGAATACAATGCCGATGGAGAAAATGCCCTGACCTGCAAAACTGTAACAGATAAAGTCTCCAAGAATCAGGAAAATAGCTGTGCTTCCAGCAATAAGCCAATGGAGTATAAGTGCTGCTTTTCGCCCCAGTGATTTTTTACGCCACGCCATTTTTACGGATTTGCATCCACCACATTCGCCTGCTCAATTTTTTTCAGCATGGCCAGGCCGAGGCGGATTTTGTGAAAATCAATGGCGCCGTTCATCGCATCGAACAGCGGTTTCAGTTTGTCGCGTTCGCCGGTGGCGTTTACGGCGGCTTTAATGGCTTTCAGTTCATCCACGGTTACAAAGGCCATCACATCCACGTCTTCGCCTTTTTCGTGCAGGTAGGCGAGGTGCGAGAACACCGTGGTAACGTTCAGGTTCCGTTTGGCTGCTATTTCTTCGGGCGACAGGCCGCTGCGGTAGAGCTGCAACGTTTCTTTATACGTGTCGCCTTTCTGGCGTTTGCCCGAATTTCCTTTGTTGGTATAATCGCGTATGGCTTCCAGGAATGTTTCGCCGTATTGCTGCCACTTGTAATCGCCCACGCCCGAAATGCCACGGAAGTCTTCTTCTTCGGTCGGAATTTCATCGGCCATCTGGCGCAGCGTTGCATCGGAAAATACCATGTACGCCGGAATATGATTGTCCTGTGCAATGCTGATACGCAATTTGCGCAGCGACTGAAACAGATCGTCTTCGGGCGACGTGTCGTTTGCGGCCAGTTGTTTTTTCGCGTAGACTTTTTCCTGTTTTTCTTTCCGCAGTTTTTCTTTTTTCACGGCGGGTGTTTCCAGCACCTGTTCCGGAAGCTGCGCCAGTCGAACAGGCTTTTTGGCAAACAATACTTCGCGGCCGAGCGGGGTAATTTTCAGCGAAAAATTTTCGTCGTAGGCAATTTCCACCACACCGATGTGCAGCAGCTGTAAAATAAACTGCTGCCACTGGTCGAACGAATATTCTTTCCCGGCGGCGTAGGTTTTAATCTGGTGATAGCCTTTCTCCAGCAATTCGGCCCTTGACGATCCGCGCAGCACATCAATGAGCATGGTAACGCCCACTTTTTCTTCCATGCGGTACAGGCCCGAAAGCGCTTTCTGCGCAATTACGGTGCCGTCGAAAAACTTGCGCGGGTTACGGCACACATCGCAGTTGCCGCAATCGTGTTCCATGGTTTCGCCGAAATAGTTGAGCAGAATTTTGCGGCGACAGATGTCGGCTTCCGCATACTGCTGCATGCGTTTCAATCGCGCAATGTTTATTTCGCGCTGCGCGCTGTCGTTGGCAAACTGCGTAAGCAAAACAATATCGCGGAGCGAATAATACAGCACCGTATCGCTGGGCACCCCGTCGCGACCTGCACGGCCGATTTCCTGGAAATAGCCCTCGATACTTTTGGGCATGTTGTTGTGAATGATAAACCGCACATTCGATTTGTCAATGCCCATGCCGAACGCAATGGTGGCGCAGATGACCTGGATGCGGTCGTTGATAAAATCATCCTGCACCTTCGAACGCTTTTTGCTTTCAAGTCCGGCGTGGTAACAGGCGGCCGAAATGTTTTTCGAAACAAGGAAGTCCGCCATTTCCTCCGTTTCCTTGCGGCTCAGGCAATAAATTATGCCCGATTCGTTTTCGCGTGCGAGGATGAAGTTTTCAATCTCGGCGAATTTGTCTTTTTTATGGTAACCGCTTTTTACTTCGAGGCTCAGGTTCGGGCGGTCGAACGAGGAAATAAACACCTGCGAATCGTCGGTAAACTCCAGCTGGGTAAGAATATCTTTCCGCGTCACTTTGTCGGCCGTGGCGGTGAGTGCAATTACCGGTGTGCCCGGCAGCTGGCGGCGGATGAGGTGCAGCTGCGTGTATTCCGGGCGGAAATCGTGGCCCCACGACGAAATGCAGTGCGCCTCGTCAATGGCCACAAAACTGATCGGGAACAGCGCCTTGATCATCGGCAGCATCACCACCAGTTTCTCCGGCGAAATGTAAAGCAGTTTAATTTCCCCGTCGCGGCAGCGTTGCAGCACGGCGTCTTCTTCGGCGGTGGTGATGGAGCTGTTGAGTGCGGCGGCCGTTATGCCGTTGCCGCGCAGGCCTTCCACCTGGTCTTTCATTAATGCAATAAGCGGCGAAATAACGAGGCACACGCCCTCGCTCATGAGTGCGGGCACCTGGAAACAAACCGATTTGCCTCCGCCGGTAGGCATAAGGACGAGTACATCTTTTTTAGCCAGTACAGCCTGGATGATATCGGCCTGCAGCGGCCGGAACTGATCGTAACCGTAATGTTCTTTTAAAAGGCGCTGGGCCTGTGCAAGTGGTGTAAGCGACATCCTTCAATCTATTATTTCCCGGCACCAGCCGGGCGTAAAACAATACATGAAATAAACGTTATCCTGAAAAACATTCAAAAGTAAACTGTTTTGGGCGATTGCTGCAAGGTTTGGGGAGAAAATTCTGAACAGGGGGCAGATAGTATATTATAATACAGTATGGATACCCGGATTCAATCGTAGAAATGGTAAAGCAGGAGGTGCTTTGGAAGTTTCGAAATCAATGCTCAATTTTCAATGCGCAATATGCAATTTTCAACTTAAAAAAATAACACTTCCGTTGCTTTGAGCTTTAGTCCCTTGAACATTGAACATTGTTTGTTGAACATTGAAAATTGAAAAAAAACAAAATTCAAACCCCAATGTGCAGATTTACAGAAGCAAAAATGCACCACCAAACATAACGATCCTTTTAAATCATAATCCGTTTACCCCGTCGCCAATATTTCAACATCCTCCGTATTTTTACTCCATGAACTTCATCAACCCGCTTGAAATGATTAACGCCGCCGCTGACTTCCAGCGCGAACGCCGCCGCCTGCTTACGGATGCGGAACTTACCGGCACGTGGAGCAACGGCACGGTTTCGCTTGAAAAATCGGAACTGATTACGTTACTCGATACGCTGCAGCAACCTGAAACCGTGGCGCATTACCGCCTGCTGTTGCGTTACCCGCAGCTGAATGCGTTTCTTACCTCAGGCGATGTAGCATTGTTTGATGCGCCCCTGCCGGGAGATGCCGCGTTGACCGACCTGAAGTTTCTTGCATTCATCAGGCCTTTTTTTCTTGAAAAATACCATGCGCTCATCCGCAGTTGCATTTTACAGCCGGAGCATGTGCAACGCATGGAGGCTGCCGTTGCCGCAAACCGCGATTCGGTTGTTGCTGCCGTTGCTGCGTTTGATGAATCCATGCAGCCCGAAAAACTGCAGCGTTATTTAACCTGGCGTTTCCCGGTATTGACCGCGGGTGAACGTACAGAAGCCATTCAGCAATATTGTTCGCAGCTGCATCAGCACCTCAACCAGCTGGAAGAGCAGTTGCGGAAAAAACGCATCATGTACCTGGCCTCGTATGAATCGTTTTATATAACGCACCCGGAGATTTATATCGTGCGTTTTGCGCAACGTAATAAAATATTGCTCGGCGCCGATGAACGTCTGCTGCTCGGTATATCGGTAATTGCCATGCTGCTGCGCCGGAAGCGGTGCGACAGTGCCACCAACGATCGCATGCTGGAGGCCGTCAATCATTTTGCGGGATTCCTGGATGGCATGGAAACGGAACTGACAACGCCCGGTCAACGCGGCAGTGCAGGCGAACGGTATTTTTCGAAAATGATTTTGCGGAAAGAAGAATGTAATTCCGTGGAGCTGCATCTGCCGTTTAACCGCGTGAATCCGCAGCTGGCGTATTTTTTTGCGTGGCTGATTACGGAAGGTCCGTCGGTGCACGAGTTTCTGCGCCCCGGGGCGGAAGCGGCCATTGAAAAATTCCAGGCGAAAGAGCTGCTGCCGGGCGAACTGTTTGAACAATGTGCGTTCAGTTTGCTCAGCACGCAAGATGTGCAGCCGGACATGCGCACGTTTGTAAAAAACTTTCTCGGCTTCCAGATGTCGATTTATTTTGATCGCATGTTTGAAACAGACATCCTCAAAAATTTCGATCACCCCGAAACGTTTGATGCATACGAAAAGTACCGCGATTTTCTGACCAAGCGTTACGCCGAAGAACAAACCACGCCGCCCATTGTTACCGCAGCCTACGAAGGCGAAACCGAAAAAGTACGTGCACTGATTGCCGCCGGTGCCGATGTAAACAAACCCGATTACCGCAAATGCTCCGCGATTTACATGGCTGCATTAAGCGGCCACACCGAAATCGTGCGTATGCTGCTTGCGGCAGGAGCGGAGGTAAACCGGATTGATAAATTCGGCAACATGCCGCTTTCGTCTGCCGCTTCGTTCAGTTATGTGGAAATTGTAAAACTGCTGCTCGCTGCCGGTGCCGATGTGCATTTAAAAAACGAAGCCGGCGAAACGGCCCTGTTCAAAGCCGTTGAAAGCTGGAAAAAAGGACGGGAAATCGTGCAACTGCTGCTCAACGCCGGTGCAAAAATAAACGACTGCGGCCCCGAACCCATCATCACCAACTGCTGGCGCCACGGCTGCCTGGAAGTAGTTCCGCTGCTGGTAAAAAACGGCGCCGACATAAACGGCAAAAACAAAGAAGGAAAAACCCTGCTCCACATCGAAGCCGGTTTCTGCCGCGAAGACCACTGGGAAAAACTGCGCGATTTGCAGATGCTGCTGGATAATGGGGCGGATAGAACGATTCCCGATGCGGAAGGAAAACTGGCGTGGGAGATTGCGGCGGGTTATGGGAACCCGGTGGCGGTGGGGATGTTGAAGGATTGAGGTTCTTTTTGAAATGAATGCTCAATTTTCAACTTTCAATGTTCATCGGATATTTATTAACTATTTTGCCGTTAGTTCGCTGCTTTTCTGCCGGTTAAATATTGCTGTTGTGTAGGTTTTGTGTGTTTTCTTTTGTGATTTGATTGCAAATGTTTATTTATATTTGAGGGAGGTGCGTATATAAACGAATTGCAAGTAATTTTAGGACGAAACATAAAACAAAGACGAAAATATGAAATTATTTATAAGTTGGTCAGGACAACTGAGCCATCAAATCGCAAAAGAATTACAAGAATGGTTCCCTTTAATTATTAACCAGCTTGAACCTTTTGTTTCAAGCGAAAGCATAAAAAAAGGAGACAGGTGGATTTTTGATATTTATGCTGAATTAGAAAATTCGAATTTTGGAATAGTGTGTATGACCAAGGAAAATTTAAATGAACCTTGGATAATGTTTGAAGCTGGTGCATTATCAAAAAACATCAGCCAAGCGAAGGTTAGTTGTGTTCTTTTTGACGACCTCAAACAACACGACATAAAAAGTCCACTTTCTCTTTTTCAAAACACAGAATTTGACAAGGACGATTTTCGGAAACTTGTTTCATCCATAAATAACGCATTAGGCAACAAAAAAATCAGCGATACTCTGCTGAATAAATCGTTTGATAAATGGTATCCTGAACTTGAAGAAAAAATAAAAAAAATCCAAGAATCTTATTTTCCTAAAATTCCTAAAAAACAAGAAGGAGACAATGCATTAAATGAGATACTTCGTACGACAAAATATATTTCAAACGTTGTGGCAAGATTCAATTTAAAACTGCCTCCCGACACTTTAGACTTTGCTAGATTTTCCAATGACGACATTGTTGTATTTTCTGAAAATGGCTATAATCATCCCGTTAAAGTATATATCAATCCAATAAATGACAGGGACGGAATCCTAAAAGAAGCGACAATTACAAAAAGAGGATTTGATATTACAAATTCTACAGGACCAAGTGGACGTGGAGTTTTAATTGAAATACTATTCCAATCTGAAGAAGGTATGTTTTGGACAATGACTTTTCATTTTCATAAAGGTGACACATATGTAACAACCGAAATAGTAAACCTTCCCGAAGAAGAGGCGGTTTTATTAAGAGGAGAAACAATATGGAGAGATTAATTACTCAGCCAACAATTAGATGGAGAACAACTACTGGTAACTGCAACTACCCAAAATGCTGCGTTTCGTGGTCTGAAAAATAGTTTTTGGTTAATCAAATATTTATTATTCAAATCAAATTTTCGGTAAAAGTCTTGACCTTCGGACAGCTAAAAAACGATAGTGGAAAGTAGAAAAAAGCATAATTATGACAGAAATTACAGACAATACAATATATTATACATTAAGTACAATATCTCAGACAATGGCCGCATTATTTGCAGTTATTGGGACATTTGTAATTTTTCAAATACAGGCTACAGAATCTAGACTAATTAGCTTATTAACGAACAGGGCAAACTCAGAAACACGATTTCAAACTCAAGCTCAAGCAAATGTTAAAACGTTAATAGCTGCAAAAAAATTCAAAGAAGCTAATGAGTCATTTGCTATGCCAGACCCCAATGGGGGGCTGATAAATAATGACATAAATAAATTAGCAAAGTATAAAAATCTAATTAAGACAACGATTGTTCTATCATCAATTACGATTTTTGTTTCTATTTTAATGTTGGGTTTGGTAGACCAAATTAAGACTGCCTGTTTTTTTGATATTTTCTTTTTCGCGACAATAGCAATATTTATAATCACCTTAATAATAATGTTAATAAAAATATTAAATATATTTAAATAGGAATTGGCTTGCTCTAAGAATAATTACACGAATACGGTTGGGTCGTGTGAATTACCAATATTGATGTTTTAAGCAAAAATGATGTGTATAGATGTTTTAGAATTTCTATTCGCTATCTTCAAGTAGTTGAAAGCCGTTACCCACACTATAAGAAAGAATGACAGACGACATCGAAACACAATTCCTTGACAAAATAGATTGCAACTTCCCTTATCAGAATAGACAAGAATGCCTGCGACTAATTGAACAAGCATCCACACTTTCAACAAATGCGCTTTTTTCTGTAATTGAAGAACTGGGCCGTATTCCTGAATCAGAACGTCCAAATGTTTCGACAAAGGCATTGCTTGACTTGCTTACTTTGACAGCAAACAAAATAAATCATCCCTTAAAAAGTCTTATTGTTGAAACGGCAGACAAAATGATTCGGAGGCAAGAACTAACTGTTGACGAGGTTGTATTAAAAATGCAGACTGTTCAAAAGTATCCGGGGCAATTTGCCGCTTTGAGTATATTGTATTTCTCGTGTGACGACAAAGAGGGAAAGCTCGAACCTATTTGGGACAACATTATTAACGAATGGAATAAATAAAGAACCAACATTTTTCAACTATTCAACCGTCAGTTCGAGCGGCAGTCGAGAACAGGTTTTAAGAGATCGATTTGCTAAAGCGAAATAATACTCGCTGTTCTCGACTGCCGCTCGAACTGACGCGAAAGATTTTTATTTCTATGTTTTTTGATTGCCCCCGAACAGACATGAACGATTTTAATTTCTATGTTTTTAGATCGTTCTCAAACTCTTGTGATTGCATTTAGCCAAAAACGTTGAACATTGAAAATTGTTTATTGAAAATTGAGTATTGAGAAAAACCTGTTTGTACAAGGAGCCAATAATTTACACCATCACAAATTGTCCAAGAACCGGAATACTACCCATTAAAATACGCCACCTTCCCCCGCACATATCCCTCCATCGCAGCAAGTATGTTTTTCTTCTGCAATGCAAATGCATCATCCAGCGCACGCAGCTCTGCAGAAGGACCCCAACTGCCTTTTGTTTTCAATGCGTGCTCCCTTTCCCGGCGCTCCTTGTCGCGGAGCAGAACGGCTTGTTCAAGCATGTTTGCCGCTTCTTCCAGGTGCAGCAGGTTGCGCAGGGCGTTTATGGTGTGGTCAACATGATAAAAGAGTGCATCGAAAAATCCTTCGTAGTCTTCGTAATCCAGCCAGGCATCCAGCAACAAAAAAGAAGCATCGGCAGGCGGTATATTTTCAAACACGGCAGCGGGAATAGCGGGCCAGTTGGCGTAAACAAGTTTGTGCCGTTTGATGAGTGCCCCAACCGCTGTGCTGATAATGCGGTCGGTATTGTCCGGCTTGCGCAGCATGCGTTCCAGGTACGTGTATTGTTCTTCTTCAATGCGTTCCAGTGCTTTGGCGCGGTCGTAGTTGGTGGCTTCAAGGTGTTTTTTTGCCAGCGCTTCGGGTACGTTGTGTTGTTCAACGGTTTTGCGGATGAAAGCGGCTTTAAATAATTCTTCGGCTTTTTCTGCATCGCCCCCGGTTTGCTCCAGCAAGTCAAGGCCTTCGCGGTACCCGATGGGTAAACGGGCGCGAAGACGGCGAAGAATGGAAAGGTGTTCCGGGTTCATCAGTATAAAACAGTTTAAATGCGTTCAGCCACAAAGTTGAGCATTGAAAATTGTTTGTTGAAAATTGAAAATTGAAAATTGAAAAAAATAAAATCGGATTGCGGACACAAAGGTTTAAAGTAACGCCAATGTTCCAGAAAACCGAAACGTCACTTATAAACCGCCTCCGGATCATAATCCGGATAATCCGTTTTCTCAATCCAGAACAGTACCGCGGCCATGTGGCGGCAGATGTCGGTGGTGCGTTCGTTGCAGGTGCAGAATACGTCGCTGATGCGTTCGTTTTCGTCGCGGCTGTAAGTTACGGCGTGTGGATTCACTTCCTCTACCATCGCTTCGTAAAAGCCGGGCATGAGTTCGCGGGGCGGTTTTACCCAGCCGCACTGAAAATAATACCAGCCCCGTTCCAGCGCCATTTCATCCAGCTCGGTGCGGAAATTAAAAACGGTAACGGGATCGTGTAACATTTTTATGCACGCTCAATAATCACGGCGTAACCCTGTCCCACACCAATACACATCGTAACCAGCGCATAGCGTTTCTGCTGTGCCTGCAGTTCAATGGCGGCGGTGTTCAGTATGCGTGCGCCGCTCATGCCCAGCGGGTGGCCGAGTGCGATGGCGCCGCCGTTCGGGTTAATGCGCGGATCGTTGTCGGCGATGCCCCAGGCGCGGGTGCAGGCGAGGGCCTGTGCGGCAAAGGCTTCGTTGAGCTCGATCAGGTCAATGTCGTTCATCGTGAGGCCGGCTTTTTTCAGCGCAGCGTTGGCGGCATTCACCGGACCAATTCCCATGATGCGGGGCTCCACACCGGCCACGCCCATGCTTACAATGCGGGCTTTGGGCGTGAGGTTGTATTTTTTTATGGCATCGTCAGAAGCCAGCAGCAGGGCCGCCGCGCCATCGTTGAGGCCGGAAGCGTTGCCCGCCGTTACCGTTCCGTCTTTGCGGAAAGAAGGTTTCAGTTTGCCGAGCACGTCGAGCGTGGTATCGGGACGAATGAATTCATCGGCTGCAAAAATTTTCGGATCGCCTTTTTTCTGCGGGATGGCAACCGGTGCAATCTCCTGCGCGAAACGGCCTGCAGCCTGTGCTTTGGTGGCTTTCTGCTGCGACCACAATGCAAATTTATCCTGGTCTTCGCGCGAAATGGTATCGCGGTCGGCAAGGTTTTCGGCGGTTTCGCCCATGGCATCGGTGCCGTACATTTCTTTCATCTTGGGATGAATGAAACGCCAGCCGAAGCTCGAATCAAACATCTGCGCATCGCGACCAAAAGGCTGCGATGT
The DNA here is from genome assembly GCA_943372645.1 of Chitinophaga pinensis. GTDB lineage: Bacteria > Bacteroidota > Bacteroidia > Palsa-965 > Palsa-965 > VBWE01. Next base: position 15,595 of record CALRZN010000033.1, read on the forward strand.
TTTTGAAATCACCCACGGTCCGCGCGTCATATTTTCAACGCCGCCTGCAATCATAAGATCAGCATCGCCGCACATCAGCGTACGTGCAGCAGCCATGGAAGCCGAGAGGCCCGAAGCACACAGGCGGTTGATGGTTTCGCCCGGAACGCCTACCGGCAAACCGGCCAGCAGCACGGCCATGCGCGCAACGTTGCGGTTGTCTTCGCCGGCCTGGTTGGCGCAGCCTAAAAGCACATCGCCGATTTCGTTCGGATCAATGCCGGGATGGCGGAGCATCAGTTCACGTAACACATGGGCGGCCAGGTCGTCAGGACGAACTACGGCCAAAGTGCCTCCAAAATTGCCGATGGGTGTGCGTACACCATCAATAAGATATGCGGTTTTCATAATGCGTTGAATTTGCGGGGCAAAGATACGGGTTTATGCGTTGAGATACTGGAACTGAGCTGCCGAAGTTTAACCGCAAAGTAACGCTAAGGTTTGCGCAACGTATCGCAAAGGGAATGCTCAGCGTCCTTTATTTTTTGCTTCGCGTCTTTGCGGTTAAAGTCTTGAAGAAGTGCAGTTCCTCAAACGCTTAATGCTGCACCAGCAATTTGTAATGGGTACGGCTTGTCGCATCGTTCAACTGCAGCACATAAAAACCGGTGGGCCAGTTGCTGACAGGAATTGCCGAGGTGCTGCTGTTGCCGGTGAACACAATTCGCCCAGATGCATCATAAACGGTAAGCTGCGCATCGGCGGGCATGTTTTTAAGCACAACGGTTTCCGTGGCGGGATTGGGATACATTTCAAATGCAGGTGTGGTCGGTGTAATTTCGCCAAGCGGTGTTTCGCAGAAAAATGTATCAACTACCGTAACGGTGCCCTGCACCATCGGGCCGTTTGTTACCAGCAGTTGCATTGGGATGTAAGCAGAATCGGCAGTAATAACTGGTGTTATGGGTTGCGCAACAAGGGTAAGTGTGGTTTGCTCACACCTGGAAACACCTGCAGGATTTGTGCGAATGGCAAATTCCCTTTCCAGGTAAGGAACAGTGCCTGTGCATACAAAGCCGCCGGAAGCCGTTTCATCCATGCTTTCAATTTGTTTGCCGGTAAACCGGCGCAGCCACAAAAAATTGCCGTTGGCATCGGTTTTCAGGAAAAAGCCGTTGTTATTGAGTACCTGTGCACTTACGTTTCCGAACAGAATGTATCCGCCATCCTGTGTGCGCTGCAAACCACGCAGGAAAAAATTAACCGGCAGGTTGCTGAATCGTTTCGACCACAGGAACTGCCCCAGGCTGTCGGTTTTGGTAAGCGCCACCGACAAGGTAAACGCCGAATCAATCTGGCTGGCAATTACTACGCCGCCGTCAAAAGCTTCCTCCACATCCATCGCCGAAAAATAAGGACCATACGCAAACCGTTTCGACCAGCGGAAGTTGCCGTTGCCATCAATGCGTGTAACGCACGACACGATGCTGGTGTTAGGTGAGCCACGCATACCGCAGATGAGCACGTCGCCGTTTGCACACAGTTCCATGTTGGTGTGATACGTTTTCGAAAGATCCGCGTTAAACAGCTTTGACCATAATACGGTGTTGCCTGTGCTGTCTGTTTTAAATGCATGATAACAGTAGCGGTCGTTGTTATTCCGGTCAACCACATCGCCTACGGTTATATACCCCCCGTCGGCCGCCTGCCTGCAATGGGGCTGATAGGAAATGAGTAAGTTGGTGTCGGCAGCGATATAGGATTTATTCCATACCTGGTTGCCGTTTCCGTCAGTGCGCAAAGCCATGTAATCGAAGAACGGGGGAATAGAGTGTCCGCCCGTATAGGTATCGTAATATCCACCGGTTGCCGTTTCAATAATATTGGAACCGACATAATAAAACAACGGATCATTAAAGGTCCACTTGCGCGCCCATTGCAACACGCCGTTTGAATCGCGTTTGGCAAACTGATACTGGAAATTCGGGATGATTTGATTGTTGCGCTGCGTTTTTATAATCGTGCCATTATCAGCCGTGTAATAATTGGAGAAAAATGTAACATAATCACCTTGCGTACCGCTTCCTGTTGCCAGGTCATAACGTGAAAACTGGGCAAATCCGCAAACAGTTACTAACTGAAGCAACAGCAGCAGCACGATGTTTCGATTGGTCGTTTGCGTTCGCATGGTTGGGTTGCTTGTTTTTACGGCTGTTAATTAATGACGGACAATCAGTTTATGTTGTGAAAAACTTGTTCCATACTGCAAGCGCAGGATATAAAAACCTTCCGGCCAGGTGTTAACCGCAATCGTTTTAATATTGGCGCTGTTTTCGAAAACAGTACGGCCGGTGGCATCATAAATGGTGATAAGCGCATCGGCCGGCATGTCTTTAAGTACAATGGTTTCTCCTGCCGGATTGGGATAAAATGAAAAAGCCGGTTGCACATTTTCAAAAACGGCAAGCGGAGTCTGGCACAACAGCGTATCGAAAACAGTAGCGGCGCTGTCCAGCAGCGGACCGTTTGAAACAGTCAGCGGCATCGGACCGAAAGCAGTATCCGTTGTTACGATTGGTATAATGGGCGCACCGGCCAGCACTGCAGAAACTTCTTCACAGGTAGTAATGCCCAGCACATCGGTGCGTATTACGGACTCACGCATGGTGGTTCCGTTAATTGATGAGAGGATAAGTCCGCCGGATGCTGTTTCATCAGCAGCCTGTATGGGCTGACCGATAAAACGGCGGAACCAGAGAAAGTTGCCATTGGCATCCGTTTTCAGGATGAAACCGCTGCTGACAATATTTATCGAATAGGTTGTTCCGTAAATTACATAACCGCCGTCGCGCGTGCGTTGAATGCCTTCACCAAAGATAAATGCCGGAAGACTTTGAAACTCCCGGCTCCAGAGCAATTGCCCGCTGCTGTCGGTTTTGGTGAGCGCCACAGTGGCCTGGCCAATGGTGTCTGTAATCTGGCTCAGAAATACAACACCGCCGTCGTATGCTTCTTCAATATCCAATGCATTAAAATTGCCGCCGTATCTGAATTTTTCCGACCATTTAAAATTTCCGTTTCCATCAATGCGGGTTACACACGAAAGCAGGTTGTTGTTCAGGTCAACACGGTTGCCGCAGATGAGCACGTCACCGTTTGCACACAGTTCCATGTTGGTGTGGTAGGTTTTGAACGGGCTGTAATTGAACAATTCCGACCACTGCAGGTTGCCACTGCTGTCTAATTTCATTGCGTGATAATAATAGTCCGCACCCGTTGCATCAACCACATCGGCAACAACCACGAAACCGCCGTCAGTAGTTGGGCGGTTCTGCCCCTCGTTACGGATGCGCAGGTTGGTGTTTACCGGCGAATACGATTTATTCCAGAGCACGTTTCCGGTCGTGTTGGTGCGCACTGCGAGGTAATCAAAAAACGGCGCGATGCCATGAAAACCAGTGAAACAATCGAAGTAACCGCCACCCGGAACCGCATGAATATCAGTTGTAAAATAGGTGAACAGCGGATTCGTAAATGTCCAGCTGCGCGCCCACTGCGGAGTACCGGCCGAATCCCGTTTCACCAGCAGAAACTGGTTGCCGGGATTGTTGTAATCTACAAACCGGCTGTTCAGAATATGACCATTATCGGCCGTATAATCAATGGATGAAAAACTTCTGGAAAAAATACTGGAGCCAATTCCAAAAGCAATATTGTATTTCGATTGTTGAGCGTTTACAGACAAAAAGGCTGCGACGTTAAACAAAAGCAGGGTGAGCCGTTTTTTCATGGGATATGCCGTTGATAATCCCTGAAAACAACCGGCAGCGCGGTTTGTTCGGTGCGGCGGATGGAATTAATGCTTACGATGTTGAAGCCGGAAACCAATCTTTCGATGTGCGATACACCGTGCCTTTAAACAGCGCCACTGTTTTTCCGTTTTGATTGGTTATGGTAATGTGATACACACCGATTTTGTTGCTGATGCTTTTTTCTTCGGCCACGGCAGTAATTACGTCCCCTTCTTTCAACGATTCGGTGTGCGAGATGGAGGTTTCCACCGACACACTCATGCGCCCGTGCCCGTTGGAGGCGAAGGCGAGTGCGCTGTCGGCCAGCGAGTAGGTGATGCCGCCGTGCGCGATGCCGAAACCGTTCAGCATGTCTTTGCGGACGGTCATGCGCAGCGTGCAGGTACCGGGTTTTACAGTAATGCGCTCAATGCCCAGCCACTGGCTGAACCAGTCGCTGTCGTACATGCGTTGTACAACTTTGCCGGCGATTTCATCGGGTGTCATGGGATAAAAATACGGAATTCAGGATTAACCGCTGACCCATAGCTCGGTTCAGGTTTTTATTTCCGGAACAAATTTACCGAGGCCTGCAGCATAGGCAGTGGACTTTTGTTCAGGGAATAGGATGGTTTATTTTATATATCCCTGTTTTAGGAACAGTACTTAATTTATTTAACCACAATGCCTCGCACACATTCTACCGCACCCACAAAGGATTGCACGAAGGGCACAAAAAATAATTTTTTCATCGTGTCCATTGTGCATGCCATTGTGTTCTTGGTAGTTAAGCAAATGCAGTGCAGTTATATGAACTTTCGAAAATAAACCATCACTTAATGCGTACTTCCGCTGCCATAACCGTCGCCCGAGAGGAATGTATTTCCCTTAATGTGGAAACTTTCTTTGCCAATGTGTATTACGGCGCCGTCTTCCAGATCGCCCAGCCCGTAAAAGTCGGCGTTGAGGGTATGCACGCTGCCTTTGGTGTAACGCGCAATTTTCAGGTACTCGGGATTGATGCCGCCGCGGGCGCTGCAGGCGATCACATGCACCGGTTGTGTAAATCCTTTCAGCAGTTCCAGGTCGCGCGGGGTGGCCAGGTTGTCGGCAATCATAATGTAACTCGTATTCGTGTCGTTGCGGGCTGCCGCATACAGTAACGCCTCGATGTTGTTTTCCGGGCAGTCGCCCCCGTCGCCGTTACGCATGGCCGTGCGTGCTTTGTCCCTGATGCTGTCGACGGATGATGCTTTGATCGGGTAGAGGCCGCCCACTTTGCCCATTTTTTTCGACTTGTCGTTTTTCCCGTCGCCGTCGTTAAAAAACACAAACGATTTGATGCGCCCGGCTTTCACGGCTTCTTCCAGCCACAAAAACACCTGCGCGGTGTAGGGCGACATACTGCCGGTAACATCGCAAATGATGACCATGTTGTCCCACGGATTGCGGCGCATCACATTGTAAATAATCGTATCCGGAAATTTGTCAAACGGTTTGCGCACGAGGATGGTTGTGGTATCCACCACCGTATTCGGAATGGTATCAAACCGCGAACGTTTGTGATTCATCAGGCGGTAATGCAGCTCCACAATGCTGTAATCGGTTGTTACTTTCGAAATGCGGCACTTGTTGCTGTCAAGCGTTACGCCTTCGCGGTTGCCGAGGTGGTGCATGGCAATGCGCAGGGCCGTGTAGCGCTGGCGTGTGCCCGCATCCATCGAATCAATATCGCCTTTGAAAGTGCCGGTCATGGTAATGCCGGTGGATGATGATGACGATGTGGTAGTAGAAGATGACGTCGTGGTGGAAGACGACGAAGTAGTTGATGTTGATGTGCTGCTGCTTTCACTCGGCCGGAATTTGTCCCTGCCGGTCATTTTCAGCATGGTTTCAATCGCGGTCCATTCTTCGAGCATGCTTTCGGGCGTGGGCGCCGGGCGGTAGGTGATTACAAAACCATGAAACAGGTTCCGCGCCGAATCCACCACCGTTGCTTTGTTCTGCCCGGTGAGTTGCCACTGCACCATGCTGTTTGTAAATGCGTCCGGCAGCTGGCGATACAGTTCCTGCAGGCGGCGTTTGTTCAGGTTCTGCTGATCGAAATCGGGCGAAGTGGCGAAGGTGGTATAAACAAGTTCAACCGATTCAATCACCGTTCCCCGCAGGGCGGCGGCTTTGGCAGGGTCAATAAGGTTTGATTTGGCAAAAGGCGTGGGCAAAAACATTACTGTGCGGCCGGGATACGGCTCAGGTGGCGTAAGCACCGGTACCACGCGGCTGTTCTGCCGCAGTTCGTTTTCTACGGGATGAACCTGCGCGTTGATGTTTAAACCGCTGAAGAGCAGAAACAATAAAACAACCGAAAAAGCGCGCCGACACATCATCATACCATCTCAATAATGCTTTGCTCCTGCAAAAGTTACACCGTTTTTAGTTTTAAATAAAACTGCGTTGTTTCTTCAGTGGCAGTGGCAGTGGCGAGTGGCAGTCAACTCGTATAAAATGAATGTTCCTGTTCCATCGTTTACGTAAAATGATCGTTAAAATGGAACACAAATGACTGCCAACTGCCAACTGCCACTGCCACTAAGTTTCACAAACCTGATTTAGTAAAACGTACTGTTGTCAGCCGCCATCCGCCTGAGTAAAACCGAACACCGGTAACGATCTTCCCGGTAATCGTTGTAAATCGCGTCAAGCTGATTCACCACATTGGCAATGCCGATTTCGTCGGCCCATTTCAGTAAGCCTTTCGGATAGTTCACGCCTTTGGTCATGGCCGTGTCTAAATCATCGCGGGTGGCAACCTGGTAATGCAGTGCGTCGGCGGCTTCGTTGATGAGCATGACCAGCACGCGGTTGAAAATAACTTTACCAAGAGTTTCGTCTTTCACCGGCTCGGGCATGGTGCTTCCCGGCGTGTAATCGTAATACCCGCGCCCGCTTTTGCGTCCGAAACGTTTGGCATCGAACAGGCTGCGTTGCGTAAACGACGGTTTGAAACGCGGCTCGAAGAAAAACTGCGTCCACACCGTTTCAGTTACTTTATAATTGATGTCGTTGCCGATAAAATCCATCAGTTCAAACGGACCCATACGGAAACCACCGAACGTTTTCATGGCCCAATCGATGGTAGCAAAATCGGCAACACCTTCTTCATATAAACGGATGGCTTCGCCGTAATACGGACGCGCCACGCGGTTCACGATAAATCCCGGCGTGTCTTTTACGAGCACGGTGCTTTTGCCCCAGCTGTCCACCAGCGCTTTTGACGCAAGCAGCAGTTCATTGGAAGAAGCAATGCCGGGAATAATTTCCACGAGCGGCATCAGTGGTGCAGGATTGAAGAAGTGAATACCGATAACGCGTTCCGGTTTTGCGCAGGCCGAGGCGATGAGTGTGATGGATAGGCTGGAGGTATTACTCGCCAGCACACAATTGTCGTCTACCACTTTTTCGAGGTTCACAAACAGATCCTGTTTTACATCGAGGCGTTCGATGATTGCTTCGATTACCAGTCCGCAGGCGGTAAACGGCGCAAGGCTGTGTACCCACTGAATGCGGCCGGCAATTGCTTCCGCATCAGCGGCGCTGAGTTTTTGTTTCTCAACTAATTTGCCGAGCGTATTTTTCAGCGTGGTGCTGGCTTTTTCGAGTTGTTCTTTGCTGGCATCATACACAAAAACAGGATGGCCGCATTGTGCAGCAACCTGTGCAATGCCCGAGCCCATCGCTCCTGCGCCTACAATGCCAATGGTGGTGGAAGTGGAAAACATAATCAATGTCAATTTTCAATGTTCAACGCTCAATTCTCAATTTTCAAGGCTTAACTTTTAATATTTAACCGGATTTAATTTTCGGACGATTTTATTCGCCTTTAAAAACCGGCTGCCGTTTTTCAAGAAACGCATTTACGCCTTCCTGGTAATCGTATGATTGTGCGGCGGTAACCTGTTCTTTGCCTTCTGCATCCAGTTGCTGGTCGAGCGTGTTGGTCATGCTCTGGTTCAGCAGGCGTTTGGTGAGGCCGATGCCTTTGGTGGGCATCTGCGAAAGTGTTTCCGCAATTTTCAGCGCGTCGTTTGCAAGGTCGGCGCTTACTTTATAAATCATGCCCATGTTCAGCGCATCGGCGGCGGATACTTTATCACCCAGCATCATCAGTGCCGAGGCGCGGCCGAAACCTACGAGGCGCGGAAGAAAAAACGTTCCGCCGCTGTCGGGTATCAAACCGATTTTGCTGAACGCCTGGATAAACGAGGCTTTTTCGTCGGCCACCACCACATCACAGGCCAGCGCAATGTTTGCACCGGCACCGGCTGCCACGCCGTTTACACCGCACACGACCGGTTTTTCAATGGTACGTATTTTCTGAATGATGGGGTTGTAATGTTCTTTTACAATGTTGGGAATACCCGGACCGTTCGGATCAATGGCTTCGCTTAAATCCTGGCCGGCACAAAACGCTTTGCCTTCGCCGGTAAGGTAAATGGCGCGTATGTTTTTGTCGGCAGCGGCTGCATCCAGTGCGGCCTGCAGGGCCAGCGCCATTTCGCGGTTAAAGCTGTTGTATTTATCGGGGCGGTTGAGGCGGATGATGGCCACGTTGCCCGCTGTTTCGGTTAAAATAGATGCCATAGTGTGGTTTGATGCTTATGGGGATAAAGATATTGATTTCCCCGCGTTTCCGTGCCGGTGTACTTTGCGTGCGGCAGGTACTCAGAATCCTTATTTAACTGTAAAATCGGTTTAGATGGGCAAGCGGAATGGTTAAATTTGTTTATGCTCCGTTACCTGCTTTGGCTTTTACCTGTTGCATTGCACGCCCAGAACTGCACCATCAGTGCGGGAGCGGATACATTTATCTGCGCAGGAAACAATGTGCAGCTGCAGGCTACAGGTATACCCGGGGCTATGTGGGCACCGGCTGCCGGGTTAAGTTGTACCGCCTGTCCCGCACCGGTTGCAGCACCTGCCGTTACCACGACTTATACGGTGTCGGCCACGCAAACAATTAACGCTACGGTTAACGGCGATTTCAGCCAGGGCGTTACCGGGTTTACTTCGGGATATATTCTTGACAATGTTTCGTTATGGAATGAGGGAACTTATACCGTAAATACCAACCCGAACAATGTACATCCGAACTGGACCAACTACGGTGATCACACCACGGGCACCGGCAATTACCTGATCGTGAACGGATCGGGAACGCCCGGTGTAAGTGTGTGGTGCCAGACTGTTGCAATACCACCGAATACGAATTTTAATTTTTCATGCTGGGGCCTCAACCTTTCGAATCCGCCGCCCACGCTGCAGTTTTCCATAAACGGTGTTCCCCAAAGTACATTTACAATGCCGAATACTGTAGGGGTATGGACACAGTATGCCACCGTATGGAATTCAGGCGCGAACAATACCGTTACTATTTGCATTGAAAACATGAATACCGTAATCGGCGGAAATGATTTCGGACTCGATGATATTGATTTTTCCTACACCTGCGGCGATACCGATTCGGTTATGGTAACGGTGTATCCCTTGCCGGTGGCCGATTTCAGCGTTATGCAAAATGTGGATTGTGATTCGGTGTGCCCGGTTTTTAACAATCTTTCAGCCGTTGCACCGCCGCAGCAGATTACCGGCTGGCAGTGGAACATGGGCGATAATACCAGCCAGGCGCAACAGCAGCCCCAGCACTGTTATGCTGTTCCGGGAAGTTATGATATTAGTCTTGCCGTAACAACGGACAAAGGATGTACACAAACCATAACACTGAATGATACGGTAACGGTTTATGCCGTTCCTGTTGCAGCGTTTACGCCTGATCATACGGAAACATCCATCATCGATCCGCAGTTTACGTTTACTGATAACAGTTCAAATGCCATTACCTGGAACTGGAATTTTGGTGATCTGCTGAACAGCACTTCTTCACTGCAATCACCGGCCTTTACCTATCCGGGCATCGGCACTTATACAGTTTGTCTGATGGTAACGGGCGTCATGGGCTGTGCCGATACCGCATGCACGGAAGTGGAAATAAAAGACGAGTGGACGATTTATGTTCCGAATTGTTTTACACCAAACAGCAGCGGGTTGAATGATCACTTCCTGGCGAAAGGTGAAAATGTGGTTGCGTTTAACATGCAACTCTTCAACCGCTGGGGCGAATTACTGTTTGAAACGAATGATATGAACCGCGGCTGGAATGGAGTGCCTGCAAATAAAACAGAAATTGCGCCGGAAGGCGTGTACGTGTATAAAATTACCGCAACCGGTAACGACGGGAAACAGCGCAGGCTTATCGGCCACGTGGTGCTGCTCCGTTAAATTACTCAGGCTTGTTTTTTCTCGTCGGGGTGCATGGCAAACAAAATGAACACCGAAATAATCGGCAGGATGCAGCCTACACCAAACCACTTCCAGAAATTACGCCCCTGGCTTTTGGCATAAAATGCAGTAATGAGTGGAACGCAGAACAGGAAGGAACCAAAAAATGCGAGAACAGGCATGGCTATTTGTTTTTAGTAATTCGTCGTGATTTCTTTTGTGCGGGCGCTGCTCCGGGACCAGCGAAAAAGGCATTCCATTCGTCGAGCCCTTTTTTTGTGAGTATGCCGGGATACGGTGCGAGCCACACCCGTACATAATAATCGAGCATTTCGTTTTTCGGCATACGCGGCATGATTTCGGCGCGGGGCATCCAGAAATCGCCGCTGATGAGCTGCAGTTCCACGATGTAATCAAACTCGCCCGGTGTATGTTCTTCGCGCACAAGTCCCAGTTGCTGCATCAGCTGCAGCATGCCACGGAACACTAAGCGGCGGCCGTTCACCAGTTCGCGGTAATGGTCGCGTATCCAGTGGTCGCTGCGCATCACGCGCGAAAAGTCCAGCATCAGGAACCGGTATTCGTAAAAATTTTCAAACGCGCTGCGTGTGTACTGCACCAGGTGTGCAATGCCGAGCTGCATCGGGTCGAGTGTGAGCGCTTCGGAAACGAGGCGATCCATTTTTTCAACCAGCCCGAGGTACAGCTCCCGCACAATGGCCTGCGTGTTCGGAAAATGATAACACAGGTTGCCATGGCTGATGCCCATCTCGGCCGCAATGTGCCGCACCGTTACCGCATCAGTGCCCCCGGCATTGTACAGTTTGAGGGCGGTGTGCAGGATGTGTTCGCGGGTATTCATGGTGCAAAGTTATACAATTAGAACAAATGTTCTAATTAAATGTTCAGCCGTTTGCAACGGAAATGTATTTTTTAGGGTTTTTAGGACTGAAACGGGGGTAGGTCGGTAATTTCATCGCGTTTGCAGAGGAACGGATTGCCGGTCGGGGCGAACAATTATCTTTGAAACGTGGGCAAAACGCGAACACATACCATCAGCTGGCCGGTGGCCGTACTGCATTTTTTTGTGGTGGCGCTGTTTATTTCCATGCCCTTCCTTATGAACAGCCTGCACAAACCCGGTCCGCCGCCGGGCGGGCAGGGGATGCTGCCACCGGATGAACACCACATCCCGTTTCCGCTGCTCAATGTGTATCGCCCCGAACTGCAGAACCTGCTGCTGGTGGTGTTTTTTTACATCAACCTGTTTGTACTTATCCCGCGTTTTCTCATCCGCAGTAATGTGTGGCGCTATGTCCTCGTTACCACGCTGGCCGCATTTGCGATGATGATTTTGATCTGGGCCATGCATTATGGCATTGATAAAATGAACCACATGATTCCTGTTTCGTTTATTGCGCGCGCGCCGGGACTGCTGGTCAGTTTTGGCATTGTTACCGGCATTGCGGTGGGACTTGGCCTTTATAACGACTGGAAACGTTCGCAGGAAGAAAAAGCGGAACTGCGCGCGGTGGCGGTGGAGTCGGAGCTCAGTTTTCTGAAATCGCAAGTGAGTCCGCATTTTCTTTTTAATACGCTCAATAATATTTATTCCATGTCGGTGGTGCAGTCGCCGCAAACGCCCGATGCGGTGCTGAAATTAGCCAGCCTCATGCGGTATATGCTGTACGAGGCCAGCGCGCCGACCGTGCCGCTGCGCAAGGAAATTCAGAACCTGAACGATTATATTGACCTGCAACGCATCCGCCTCACCGATAAAGTATCCATCCGTTTTGAAGTGGAGGGCATTGTGGACGATCGTGCCGTTCACCCGTTGCTGCTGATTCCGTTTATTGAAAATGCGTTCAAACACGGCATCAGTTATTCCAATGCGTCGCAGGTTGAAATGCGGTTGCACATTACTGCGGATGCGGTGGAACTGTTTGTAAGCAACCCGGTGGTACCGGCAGATGCAAACCAGAAAGACAAAAGTTCCGGCGTGGGATTATTGAACGTGAAAAAACGCCTCGATCTGCTTTATCCAAACCGGCATCAGCTCGTGATAAAAAATGACGGATCGACGTACCGGGTAACACTAAAACTTGAAACAAAACCATTATGAACTGCCTGCTTGTAGATGATGAACCGCTTGCGCTGCAGCTGCTGGAACAGTTTGCCTCCAAAGTGCCTTTCCTTAAAATCTGCGGCAAATGCAGCAGTGCCGCGGAAGCGCTGGCAGTGATGGAGAACGACGAAATTGATGTGCTTTTTATCGACATCCAGATGCCCGATGTAACCGGCATCCAGTTTGTGAAAAGCCTTTCGCGCAAACCGTTTGTGATTTTTACCACTGCGTACCAGGAACACGCCACGGAGAGTTATGAAATTGATGCGATTGATTACCTCGTAAAACCGTTTGCCTTCGAACGTTTTCTGAAAGCCGCCAACAAGGCGCAGGAACAGTTCAACCTCCGCCGCAAAACAGCCGACGCATTGGCACACGCCGAGGCCGATGTGCTTTTTGTGAAGTCGGAATACCAGGTGCTGCGTGTTAATATTCCCGACATTATGTATGTGGAAGGACTGAAAGACTACATTAAAATATACGCCGGTCCCAAACCCATTCTCACGCTGCAGAGCCTGCGCGCCATTGAAGAGCGCCTGCCCCCGTATTTTATGCGCGTGCACAAATCGTTTATCGTGAATCTAAAAAAAATTGATTCGGTACAGCGCAACGAAATCCTCATCGGGCAACGGGAGATACCGGTTGGTAATACCTTCCGCGAAGCGTTTATGAGTTATATTGAAAAACGGAATTTGTAGTTTTTTCGGCCCCGGTAAAATTCGTTCACCACTTATAGCGCAACTACTGCAATCGCGTTTCACAAAAAAAGTTCCTGTAAAATGACATTGTGAATCGTCGAAGCTGTTTTTATGCAGGTAGATTTATTTACATTTAATGATAGTACGGCTGATGCCGCCCTGTCTGGGCTCATTTGTTAATTATGCTATTATTCTGACTGATGCCGCCCCGCTGGGGCTATTTTCTTGTCCTGATTCACAAACCGATTGAGATACGAAATCAGGAACGGGAAGTAGTCCTGAAAGGACGGCATCTGTCAGAAAACAACGTGCAATTATTTTTTTGAGCCCCAGCGGGGCGGCATCAGCCGTACGATCGTTTTATAGCCGGGTACTCCCTGTTTATATTGAACTTAATTTGATATTCATTTCAAATGCGATTGTCGCGATAAAGCCACAATCCACACGTTGGCAGACAAAAACATAACGTAAAGCGATTTCACAAAACGGCAGCGGCTGGTTCGCGTAATATTACACAAAAGAACCAACGCCATGCGCTTACTCACGATCCTTTACTTCCTGCTGTGCGGCACCCTGCTGCACGCGCAAAACATCCAGCCGGAATCGAATGCCGCTGCAGCTGCCGATTACGACGCCAAACTGAACGTGGGCGATAAAGCCATTGCCGTTGCAACCGGGCGCGGACAAAAAATGGTGAAGATCTTCGATAAAAAAGATGGCATGTACCAGTGCGGACCGGTGGATATTACCGCATGGGAAATTAAAAACCGTCCGAATTCGCTGACGTGGTACAAAGCCAATTCGGTGTACCCGTATTACGATATCGCTGATTTTAATAACCGTGCCGGCAAGTACAAACTTACGGTGCAGCATTTCCTGCTGTGTTTTGCGCAGGAATATAAAATACGCCTCGATGTGGTTACCGGTCAGCAAAACTGGCCCACGTATTTTCTGAAAGACGAAGCGGAAAAAGCAGAGATGAAAAAGAAATTGGACGAACTCAATACGATTCTGCAAAGTTTCGGTACACTGCCCAATACGTATCTTTCCTACACTGACAATCCGCGCATCTGGCAGGTGGTTGCCGAAAAACGCGATGCATACATTGAATGCCTTGCAAAAGTAAAAGACCCGAACATCGGCCGCATTGTAGATTACCTGGTTACCGAAATTGAAAAATCGAAAACGGCTGCGCAGCGTTTTACCGGCGGAACAGAAGGATTATATAATTCCGGTTCGTACGAGTGGATGCAACGTGCGGTTTCGGCAAAAGCACGGGCTGATTTTTTCGCCACACAAACCGGCTGGAATACCGAGGCCGACCGCGTGGCGCAGATGAATAAGGCTCTTGATGAACTGAAAGCCGTATGTGCCGATAAAATTCACCTGCTGAAAATGAGCCCCGATCTTTTTAAATACCGCGATGCTGCTGCAGAAACCGTGATGCTCAACGCACTCAAAAACCCCGGCGCGCTGAAGGTGCATAAAATCGGGCTTTCGGATGCGGACTGGATCATTGCCAAAAACGATTACGGCATTCCGCTGTACCGTTACAAACGCGGGCAGATGTGGGTGCGCAATGCCAGCGACGATCATCCGTACTGCAAAGGCTTGTTTTTTGAAGTGCGGCAGGAGTACAGCGGCGGCGGCACCTACGGCGCTTCGAAGGTGAATAATTTTATGGAAGAACTTTACGGCTGCCCGCAATAAACAAACATCCTGAAAACGCACAACTATGAAATCGCTTTTTCGTTTCCTGTTTTTCCTGCCGCTGGTGTTTGTTGTAATACCCGCAACTGCGCAGGTATCGTTTACCGAAATCGATTCGCTGGAAGTAACGCCCAACGGTACAGATACGATTGGCGCATTCGCGCGGATTTTTTATCACCAGCCGCGTAACAAATATTACGTGGTGTATGCGGGCCGTTCGTTCGGATCAACCGATCCTGACGGCATGCTGCGCCATTTTACGTGGCGTGAATACGATGCGGCACTCAGTTTCACCGGCAGCACGGGCACGCTTCCCGGCTTTCCCGGAACGGTGGGCGATTACGCCATGGTGATGGTGGATTCTACTTATTACCACCTCACGCTCGATGGTGCCGGTGATTACCTGCTGACGAAATACGATGATGATTTTTTGATCGTGGATACCATTCACATCCCGCTGCACCCCTGCGATTCGGATATTGATCAGTTACTGAATTACACCAACGGCCGCCTGGTAATTGGTGCCATGCAGGAAAATACCGCCTGCCCGCCCACCAATCCGCCCCAGACCTGGTTTCAGCCGCACTCGCATGTGTTTCAGTATGATCTTAACCTGAACCAGCTTGCATCGCCTGTAGTGTTGTCGCCGCAGAATTTTTGCTGGGGCAGCAGTATGATTTTCAATGCCGGTTATTATTACCAGGTTACTGCCGATAACCTCACCAACCGCGACCTGTACGCGTACAAGTTTGATATTAATTTCAACTATGTTTCGCAAACGCTGCTTTCCAACGACGGGCAATGGTCGCAGGGCATTTTGTGGGATGCGCCGTATTATTATGTGGCGTATCACACGCTGGATCACAATCGTGGTAATGTAATGCTCGGCGTTTATGATGCCAGCTGGAATTTAGTGCACACGCACGATGTGAGTCATTTCCCGATTACGACAAACGGCTGGAATGCCAACCGCCCGGTGTTTTTCAAACAGGGCAACCTCATTTATCTTGCGTTTGATGCTGAAACATACATCAATGCACCGCCGCCGATCAATCAGAAAGACTGGCAGGCCCGCGTGAAAGTATTGCAGGTAAATATCAGTACTGATGTTACTGCAAATGATCCTGAAAATACGTTTGTGGTTTTCCCTAGTCCGGCGACGGACCGCATTACGTTTGAACAGCGCAACGGTTCGTTTTCCGGTACACGCGAATTAGTAATTACGGATGTGCAGGGTCGCGAAGTGCGCCGTATGCCGTTCGGCGGAAATAAAACGCAAGTATTAACCGGCACAATGGCGGCAGGAACGTATTTCTATTCCGTAACCAATGCAGCAAATGAACTGATCGGCCGCGGCCGTTTTGTAAAAGAGTAAAAGCGATTTGTGTGTTGCCGCGCCCGTAACCGGCAGCATATAGTGGTGTGTCTGACCAAACCCGCACGCCGAAACCAAATGGCTGCCTCCCGAAAGGTATCAGGGAAAGGCGGCCTTTGGTTTTTCAGATACATTTAAAGTGATCAAACGGTTCCAAACAGTCGCTGCATTTCCATAATGCTTTGCAGGCGGTTGAACCGAACTGCGAAATCATCGTAGTATTTTCCGATCCGCAGCGCGGGCATTTGGTAATTTTCGGTGTGCCGAATAAACTGTTTTTATCAGCCGATGATTTTTCCGGCGGCGCAATGCCATACACGCGCAGTTTTTCTTTTGCCGCTTCGGTAATCCAGTCGGTGGTCCATGCGGGAGAAAGCACGGTGTTTACAACCACATCGGTATATCCTTTTTCAAGCAGCTTTGTCCGGATGTCGGCCTCCATCACTTTCATCGCAGGACAGCCGGTGTAAGTAGGTGTAATAGAAACGGTAACACGTCCGTCTTCCAGTTTGATTTCGCGCACCACGCCGAGTTCCACTACGCTGATTACGGGTATCTCGGGATCTTTTACTTCCTCCAGATCGTTTAAGATTTGAGTTTCTGCTTCAGTTTGCAATTTGCAGTTTGCAGTTTGCAGTTTTTTTATATCTCCCATATCACCCTGTTTAGCAATAAATGACCGCTTTTATTTTGCCCCGTATTTTCCGGGATTGTTAATCATGTCATTAAGCAGCCGGCCAACCTCTTCCGATTGCGATTTAAGTGTTTTAAATTCTGCTTCAGTAATATATTTACAGTGAAACGCAAACTCAAGCCAGCCTTGTGTTTCATAGTTTTCCATGTCAGCATCCGTGCATTTACTGATAAAATGAGCCGGGTAAATTCGTTTGCGATAACCTTCCCGTAAATTGATGCAAACAGAACGCGATGATTTAACAATTTGCGACGTGAGCGAATAGCGTTCTTCAACAGGGAATTTTTGCTTCACATTAAAAATGTCCATCGCAAGTTTGAATCCCTTTTTATATGCCAGCAGGTCGTTTATTGTTCCCATGTGCTTTTTATATGGAAATCAAATTATGAAATGCGGTCAAAAACTGCAAACTGCAAATTGCAAACTGCCGACTGATCTTAATCGAAGAAGAAACGTTTTAATTAAGTACGTTCTCTTTTGTTCGTATTACCACGTAACACCAGGCAGAGAACGCGAAAGCGATTGCATCTCGGCAAGTAAATACCCCAGGTGTTCGCTGTGAATTCCGTTGCGGCTGCCTTTCATCATATACGTTGTGGTTGGCACCGTGAGTGTGGCGCGTTCCATTACTTCACTGATCATCGCATCCCATTTTGTTTTCAGCGTTGCGGTATCTGCGGCAATGCCTGCGCTGATGAGCAGTTCATCGCCGGCTGTTTTTTCAAACAGGTCGCCGGTAAACATCCACAGCTGGTTAATTGCATCCTGCATGCGGTTGTGGCTTTCTTCCGTTCCGTCGCCGAGGCGGATTACCCATTCGCTGCAGTGACGCAGGTGGTAGCTGGTTTCTTTGATTGATTTTGCAGCCACACCGGCAATAGTTACATCGGTGCTTTTCTGCAGCTCGGTGTACAGCAGGTATGCAAATGCATTGTAATAAAACTGGCGTGCAATGGTAACTGCAAAATCGCCGTTCGGCTGTTCCACGAGCAGTGCGTTGCGGAACTGCAGATCGTTGCGGAAGTAAGCAAGATCATCTTCCGTGCGGCCTTTGCCTTCTACCTGCCCGGCGTAGGTGAGCAGCGTGCGCGCCTGTCCCACAAGATCGAGCGCAATGTTGGTCATCGCAAGATCTTCTTCCAGGATGGGGCCGTGCCCGGTCCACTCGCTCAGGCGGTGGCTCAGTACAAGGCTGGTGTCGCCGAGGCGGAGGCAATATTCAAAAAGCGCTTCCTGTTGCGTCATAAGTTCCGTTAAATGTATTTGATCCCTTCGGGAATGATGTAAAACGTCGGATGGCGGTACGGTTTGTCGTTCGACGGATCGAAGAACGGACCGATGTCTTCGGGACTGGAAGCGGTAATTGCCGCCGCCGGAACCACCCAGATGTTGGTGCCTTCGCTGCGGCGCGAATACACATCACGTGCATTCTGCAGCGCCATTTCCTTGTCGGGCGCATGCACGCTGCCGCAATGTTTATGCGGTAATCCCGATTTGGTTTGTACAAAAACTTCCCATACCGGCCACTCGTTATTTGTAGTGCTCATATAAAATGTTGACGTTGAAAAATCAGTTAAGCTACTTGTGTGTTTTTGGCACGTTCCGCCTGTTTTTTGCTGAACGCCATGGCTGCATCGCGCACCCACTGGCCTTTTTCGTGTGCGCTCTTGCGTGCATTTAAACGCTCGCGGTTGCACGGTCCGAATCCTTTCACCACGTTGTTGAATTCTTCCCAGTCAATGTCACCGAAATCGTAGTGGCCGCGCTCGTCGTTCCATTTCAGCTTTTCATCCGGAATGGTCAGCCCGAGGTATTCGGCCTGTGCTACGGTGCGGTCCACAAACTTCTGGCGCAGTTCGTCGTTCGTTTCGCGTTTGATTTTCCAGCGGATGGAATCGGCGCTGTTGGTGGAAAGTGCATCGGGCGGACCGAACATCATTAATGTGGGCCACCACCAGCGGTTCAGCGCGTCCTGGGCCATCGCCTTCTGTTCGGGCGAGCCCTGTGCGAGGGCAATCATAATTTCGTAGCCCTGGCGCTGGTGAAAACTTTCTTCTTTGCAGATGCGGATCATGGCGCGGGAATACGGCCCGTAGGAGGTACGCTGCAGCATCACCTGGTTCATAATGGCCGCACCGTCAACCAGCCAGCCTACTGCGCCGATGTCAGCCCAGGTAAGGGTTGGATAGTTGAAAATGCTCGAGTATTTGGCTTTACCGGTATGCAACTGTTCCAGCATCTCATCGCGCGAAATACCGAGCGTTTCGGCGGCGCTGTAGAGGTACAGGCCATGTCCGCCCTCGTCCTGCACCTTGGCCAGTAATATGGCCTTGCGGCGGAGGCTGGGGGCGCGGGTAATCCAGTTGCCCTCGGGCAGCATGCCCACAATCTCCGAATGTGCGTGCTGCGAAATCTGGCGGATGAGCGTTTTCCGGTATTTTTCCGGCATCCAGTCTTTCGGTTCTATAAAATCGCCTTTGTCGAGCTTTCCGTTAAAAAGCCCTTCCATTTGAATGGTGTCTTCCATGAAGGTGCGTATTTGGCAATCCGATAACTATCGGATTGAAGATACAAATATACAGATTCTGCGTCCGAAAACAGTTCCGGCTGCCTCTTACTGTACCGAATTTAAACGCTCAGAACAGCCAATTCACCCAATATGTTCAGAATCATTGGGGCAATTAGGGCAATAATCCTATTTTTGCGCCTTCTTAACACGTTTATAACAAATGGCTAAATTTCACCGCCTCAAGATTTCGGAAATTACCCGCGAAACCGCCGACTGCGTTTCAGTGGTGTTTGATGTTCCGGCTGATCTCAAAAGCGAATTCCAGTATATCCAGGGACAATACCTGACCCTGAAGATTTTTGTAAAAGGCGAAGAACTCCGCCGTTCGTATTCGGTATGCAGCAGTCCTGTGGCCGACAACGAACTGCGCGTGGCCATTAAAAAAGTACAGGGCGGCCGCGGCTCCACTTACATCAATGAGGTGGCCAAACCCGGCGATACCATGGAAGTAATGACCCCGATGGGCGGTTTTTACAGCACCATGAGCGCGTCCAATGCCAAACATTATGTGCTTTTCGCGGGCGGCAGCGGCATCACGCCCATGCTGTCGATCCTGAAAACGGTACTGGCCTCCGAACCGAACAGCCGCATCACGCTGTTTTACGGTAACCGCGATCTTGCATCCGTTATTTTCAAAAAGCAGCTCGACGACCTGGCCGCCGCAAACAGCAGCCGCCTCAGCGTACACCACATCATGGAACAGGGTGCTGCCGATGAAATGCATACCGGCCTGCTTTCGCAGGATAAAATAAATGCCTTTGTAAAGCAGTATGTTGACCTGAAAGGCGACAACGAATATTTTATCTGCGGTCCCGGACCGATGATGGAAAACGCGAAAGCCGTCCTCGAACAGGTGGGCGCTGCCAAAGACCGTATTCATATCGAATACTTTACAGCGGTAATTGAAGCCACTGCACCCAAATCGGGCGACAGCAACAGCATCGTGAGCAAAGTAACCATCATTATGGATGGCGAAGAAAAAGAGGTGGAACTCGCATCTGACGGTATGCCCGTGCTGGATGCCGCCCTCGCCGCCGGACTGGATGCACCGTTTGCCTGCAAAGGAGCGGTGTGCTGTACCTGCCGCGCGAAGGTGATGGAAGGCAAAATGAGCATGGACAACAACTTCGCGCTTACCGACCAGGAAGTGGAAGAAGGATACGTGCTTACCTGCCAGGCGCACCCGCTCACCGAAAAGGTGGTGGTGGATTACGATCAGCCTTAAGAATACCGCTAAAAATCACAATATCTTCGTTGGACTCATTTCGAAAATGGGCATTTACGCCAGTCCTACACACTTTCCCGCTCATACAGCCACCGGCTGTCTGCCGTGCTTTTCGAAAGTTTCGTCCGCCTCAATCTTGCGTTTTTTAGCAATATTCTTCAGGGTTACTTTTTTCTTTTCCCGGTATTAAACTGCATATTCGTAAATGTAATGTGGTTTAAACCTGTTTTCCGCAATTTGCTTGTATTGATCCTGCTGCTGCATTCCACCGTCAGCATGGCGCAGCGTGATTATTACAAAACGCGCGATTACCGGAAGGCCGACAGCCTGGCTGCTTTTATTAAAATGGCCAAAGGTGAAAAATACACGCAGGTGGCGCACCGGCTTGCTGACGGACTGCCAACCGAAGAAGAAAAATTCAGGGCTATTTTTCGCTGGGTATGTTCACACCTCGAATATGCGGAAGGCAATTATTCCACCAATCCCGGACAACTTTTAAAACAGGGTAAAGCGGTGTGCATCGGTTACGCGACGCTGCTGTATGATATGTGTACCGAAGTGGGATTGGAATGTAAAATACTTTCCGGTTATGCCCGTAATTCGCCTGATGACATCGGCAAGCGCCTGAAAAAATTAGAACGCCACGCCTGGAATGCAATCAACCTCGGCGGCAACTGGTACCTGTGCGATGCCACGTGGGCTTCCGGGTATTACGATAAAAAGCTGAAAAAATATACGGAGCATTACAACGAAGTTTACTACCTCAGCAACCCGGAATTTTTTGCACGTACACATTTTCCTGCCGAAAAAAAATGGCAGCTGCAGGATAAAAAAATAACGAAACGGAAATTTGTACACGGACCAGTGGTTTGGTCGGGATACGATTCGCTTGGTCTCAAAGGCATTTCGGGACGTGCAAAACGGTTTACGTTTGTTGCCTTGCCGGTACGCATCCGTTACAAACAGCAAAAAGCGGAAGAAAAAACGGCGATCGGTTTGGCCGTTGATCCCGAAAAAAAATACGCAGGCACAACGTACAGCAAGCACAGTGGCAGCGAAACACGGGTGCGTGTGTTTATGTACAAACGCGGGAAAAATGATGTAACGCTTTTTGTAAATCACAAAGCGGTTGCCACCTACCGCGTGCGTGCATGGGGCAAAGATCCGGACAAGATAGAAGCACGCCGGGTAAAACGCGCGAAGAAAAAGGAACAACGCGCGAAGAAAAACCAGGGAAATGGCGTCTAAAAAAAGCAATCCAATTCGCTTTTCCTTTTTTGATGTTGTCGCGGATCATGCCTCCCGCTTGACAGGTTTTGTGGGGTGCATGTGAGCGGGGTAATCCGTGACAGCATACGATTTGCGCGCGTATAATTAGCTGCCTGTTCACAAATCCCCGCGCTTAAGACGGTGGTTCAGCACGGATTAGCACTTGTCAAGACGAAGGCATGAACCGCGCTGAACAACAC
Organism: Chitinophaga pinensis; assembly: GCA_943372645.1. Lineage (GTDB taxonomy): Bacteria > Bacteroidota > Bacteroidia > Palsa-965 > Palsa-965 > VBWE01. The sequence goes on from CALRZN010000033.1 coordinate 37,566, forward strand.
ACAAAATCCGCGCTGACATCATTTTTATACAATTCCGAGCTGGTTTATTTTCAAACGCGATTGCCCTAAAGTAAAACTAACCGGAACCTTTTTTTTGTATATTCGTTATAATAAAGTACGCAGGCCGTTGCCTGTTCTCCCGCTTTCAAAAAATAACTCCTTTATGAAACGGTTTTTCTTTTTTGCATTCCTCGCCGCGTTTAACTTCCTTTCTGCGCAATCCGGCGATTCGTTGTTCCGCAAAAGGCAGTATCACATTGATGCGTCCGTTTACACGATGATGCCCTGGACCTATGATACGAAGCTGGAACCTTATACACCCGGGTTCAAACTGGCGTATGGCGGAATCAATCAACGTGGTAAAAATAAATTCAGGGACTGGGAAATCAGCGCGGGTGTGACGCACCTGCAGAGTCCGATGGTTGCAGCATATACAACACAGGTGGGACATTATTATCCGCCCAACTGGACGCCCACGTTTTTAGGATACCGGCGGTACAAATACCATTTTGGTGATGTTGCATTTCAATACCGCTTCGGGCACTATGCAAAAAACAGTAAATCGGATTTTTACTGGTCGTGGGGGCCGGGTGTACAGTCAGTTTTTTTATGGAGTTACAAACCCATTACGCAGCCGTCCATCTATAGTGATCAGCCGAACAGTTTCGGGAACATTGTTGTAATAAGAGGATTAATGCCTGCACTTGCTGTTACCGGTGAGTGTGGTTTTCTTTTCGGTGCTGCGGAGAAAAAATACCGTTACCGGGTTTCGTTTTTCGGAAGTGTGCAGTTAACGCCTTCCTACTGGAATACCGCCTACCAAGCAGGAGCAGGAAACAGCGGATCGTTTCCTGTTTCGGGCGGTTTGCGGGCGGGGATTATAACAAACAAAAAAACGGTACGCGATACCTCCGGGAAAGTTTTGCCGCAATATCCTGCGAAAAAACGGTTTGTAGCTTACAGCGAAGTGGGCGGTGCAGGTCTCGGAATTTCTGCAAACCTGGAAGTAAAATTTGCTGAAAGCGCTGACCGGCTTTTTGCCTTTTATGGCCGTGGAGGTATCAGTTATTTGTTTGATTCTTCACCGGGTAGTTTTATTGGAATGCATACGGCCATCGGTCGCAAAAAATGGCAGTTTGATGCCGGTGCATGTTACACTGTAATTGACCGGGAGAACGCACTCGTGTTATCGCTGGGCGCACGGTACACCGGGAACAAAGGATTTTTTATCAGGCCCGCGTTCACGCCGGTGTTTTACAGCCGGTTCTTCCCGTGGGGCGGTGTTTCGGCGGGTTATACCTTCTCGTGTAAAAAGAAAAAGAAGTCCTGATCCGGCAACTGTTTTCACTTCCCCCGGATGAAGCGGAGTTGGGATGAATAGCGGGGAATTACCTGCCGGTAACAAACCGGCACCATTTTAATGTATATTAGCTAAACAAAAGTACGCAGGCTGTTGCCTGTTCTCCCGTTTTCAATAAAAAACTCCTTTATGAAACGGTTTTTTCTTTTAGCCCTGCTCTTCAGTTTTAACTGCATGTTTGCACAATCCGGCGATTCGCTGCGTTCAACCAAACAACGGCATTTTGATGTGGGTGCGCGCGCGATGGTTGTGTTCGGAAAAGAATGGCCTTTGCGAACCTGGCGTCCGGGATTAAACATTTCCTTTGGTGCGCTGCGGTACCGCAAAAAAAACCGGTTTACCGATTGGGAATTTCATGTGGGCGGAATGCATATGGAGAGTATTCCCCGGCCTGCATATGAGTGCAGGGACCCGCGTGTTTTCCACGCTGGTCCAAATCCTTGCTGGTTTGTAGGGTTCTATACGTATAAGTATCATTTTACGAACCTGGCTTACCAGTATAAAGTCGGGCAGCTGAAAAAAAGAAAACGATCCGATTTTTTCTGGTCCGCAGGTGGTTCGGTACAAATGAATTTTATCCGGAGCTATTCGCCATTACTTCTTCCGAAGGGTTTTTATGCGTATGGATCAGAAGTCAATAAGTTTGGCAATATTTTCTGGTGGCGGTTATCAAATCCTGCATTGGCGGCCGTTTTTGAAACCGGTATTGTTCTGCATGGAAAGAAAAATGGAAAAGGAATACGTTTTTCTGTTTTTGGTGAAGCACAGTTTACACCTTCCACCTGGGATATTCCAGGTTACCCCGATGTGAAAGCATTTCCATTGATGGCCGGTTTTCGTGCGGGTTTTTTATCCGGCAAAAAAACAGAAAGCAGTTGGCCTGATTCTGTTTTACCTGCAAACAGGTCAAAGAAACAGTTCCTGGTCTATACCGAAGCAGGTGGCCTCGGCATCGTATTGTCAGCTAATCTCGAATGTAAATTGATAGAAAGTCCGGGCCATTTGATTGCACTCTACGGACGCGCAGGAGTCAGCCATATCGCTGATGAAACGCCGGGTGCATTCGCCGGTTTGCACTTAGCCATCGGCAGCTATAAAAAGCAATTGGATGTGGGTGCCGGTTTTCTCCAGTTTGATCTGGAAAAAGCAATGGTACTCACATTGGGAACACGTTTTGTCGGGAAAAAAGGCCTGTTTGTAAGGCCGGCATTAACCCCGGTGCGATACAGTAAAAGCAGTTTCTTTTTATGGGGCGGCGTTTCGCTGGGATATACGTGGTCAGTTAAAAAGAAAAAGGCCACCTGATCCGGCAACTGTTTTCCGCTACCCCGAAATAAACCGGTACTTTTGTGTGTCATAAAAAACACACGCCATGTCCTTCTTCGAAAAACACAAAGAGAAATTATACGAGGCAATGATTGCATTGCATCGCCGCCATTATTTTGTTGCGTACCCGGAACATCCCGGTGCATACGCGGAAGATGAAAACGCAAAAGGCAAAGCGGCTTTTGAAAACCAGCTGGGTAAACCATTCACACAACTGCTGCAAAAAGCCGATGCTCAAACCGGCAGCGAAGTTTCGCCATATACGTTGCAAAAAAATGGCGTAACGTATCCCGCGCACGATGCCGCAACGCTGGTTGCAAACGCACAGGCCGCCCGCAAAAAGTGGAACGATGCAGGTGTGGAAACGCGTGCCGGTATTTTAATGGAAAGCCTCGAACGCATGCGCAACCGCTTTTTTGAAATTGCGTATGCTACCATGCACACCACCGGGCAGTCGTTTATGATGGCGTTCCAGGCATCGGGTCCGCACGCGGCCGATCGTGCGCTGGAGGCGCTGGCCATGGCGTATGCTGATCTGATCCGTTTCCCGAAAGAAACCGATTGGGAAAAACCGCTCGGCAAAGTTTCGGTTAAACTGCATAAAACCTACAAACCAATCGGGCGCGGCGTGGGGCTGGTGATCGGATGCAGCACATTCCCGACGTGGAATTCGTTGCCCGGTATTTTTGCAAACTTAGCCTGCGGCAACCCCGTAATTGTAAAACCGCATCCCGGCGCGGTACTGCCCATCGCCATTGTGGTGGCTGAAATGCAGCGCGTGCTGCAGGAAGCCGGGTTCGATGCGAATACCATTCAGCTTGCGGCCGATTCTCCGGAAAATCCGCTTACCAAAAAACTGGCCGAACACGCTGCGGTAAAACTGATTGATTACACCGGCGGTTCTGCATTCGGCCGTTACATCGAAACACTTCCCGATAAAATTGTATTCACGGAAAAAGCCGGTGTAAACTCTGTCATCATTGATTCGGCCGAAAACCTCGACCCGGTGTTGCAGAACCTCGCGTTCAGTGTGTGCCTCTATTCCGGGCAGATGTGTACCGCCCCGCAGAATTTTTTCATTCCCGAATTTGTAAAAGAAGGCGATGAACTGATTTCATTTGATGTGGTTGCAGACCGGTTTAAAAAACAAATCGAGGCGCTGGTAAACAATCCGAAAATGGGCGCGGGCACACTCGCTTCATTGCAGAATGAAAATACCTTGCAGCGCCTGCACCGTTCAAAACAGCTTGGCAAAACCATTATGGAAGCGCACGCTGTTGAGCAGCCCGGTTTCCCGATGGCCATGACGTGTTCGCCAACGGTGCTGGTGGCCGAAGCCAAAGACAGCGCCATTTTCGAAGGCGAACTGTTCGGGCCCATCATTGTGCTGATAAAAACCAAAGACACCAACGAATCGGTTTCGCTTGCGAAAAACATGGCACTGAAACACGGTGCAATTACCTGCGCAGCCTACACCACCAATGCAGCCACCGAAGCATTTATCATTTCGGAAATGGAAGATGCGTTTGTGCAGGTGTCGGTGAACTTAACCGGGTTCATTTGGGTGAACCAGCACGCCGCGTTCAGCGACCTGCACGTTTCGGGCGGCAACCCGGCCGGCAACGCCTGTTTCGCGAATCCTGATTTTGTGAACCGGCGTTTTGTGTGGCTGAGCCACCGGAAGCTGGTTACTGCTTAACAAACACAGCGCGCGGAGTGAATCCCGGCGCGGATTTCGAAAAAGCTGCCCAGGCAGGTGCTTTATTTTTTTATGAATCGCAGGTGTTGCTCTGTATCGAGGTAGAAAAGATTGATTTCATAAACACCGGGCAGCAGTTCTTCAATATCTTTTACAAATGTGCCGGAAGTATTCCAGGTTTCAAAACTTACCTTTCTTCCTATTACATCGTAAATAGTCACCCTTACCAGTAGCGATGCTGCATGGGAATTTGTTTGCTGCAGATAAAAGTAATCATCCGCCGGGTTCGGGAAAATGCGGAACTGCAACGTAGAATCTGCATTGGGATCGGGTGGAACCGGTGCTGTATTTACGGATTTAAGTTTCAGAATAAATCCATCTTTAATACTGCCCGGAATACCCCGGAGCGAAACCGTCGTGTCCGGATCTGCATCATATTGATTGCCCTGCGAACCCCCGACATACAAATCGTTATCGCGGTTAAATGCAATTGTATTAACAGCAATCCTTCCGTTGTTAAAAGCCGGCAGGTTGGCCGCCCAGGAAACTACTCCTGCAGCATCGAGTCGTCCCAGGATACCGCCCATACTGTCGCCGGTAAAATTATAATTGCCGAAATTCAGTGCATGCGTGTAATATCCGGCAAAATGAAGCACGTCATTGTTGTCTAATTCACATTGCGAAATGGTGCTGTAGGTATTGTTCGGAAACGTGCGCATCCATTTGTAACTAAAATTACTGTCCAGCTTAAGAATGAAGCCACAGTAATTGGTCAGTGAAGAAAAAATATGCGTATTCCAGTCCGGATCAAAATCACAGGTTCCCTTAAAATCGCCGCTTAAAAACAGCGAGCCTTCATCATCAACTGTAATGTTGAGGTTGCTGAACTTTCCGGTGGCTGTCTGCGTTATAATCGTCTTTGCAAAAAACAGGTTACCGTTGGTGTCCAGTTTAGAAAGTGCAATGCATGGAGCGGCGCTGGTATATCCGCCGGGCAGGAAATATTGTGCGGTCTGGGGTTTTGCATCAAAATACGTGTAATACTGGGTAGCGGTATAAATACGGTCGTTTTTAATTTTCATCTTATAATCAAAACTGTGGTCGACATATTCAAACTGGTATGCCCATTTTAAAGAGCCGTCAGGATCAAATTTGCAGATGTATTTGTCCAACCCGGTGTTCGTTGAAAAAACGGTTTGTGCCGGTCCCGGGTCGATATCAAATGTTCCTGTAAAATTGCCGTAGGCATAAATATTATCATGCGAGTCAATAGCGGTGCAGAAGTTCCTTGTATTGACCGTGTCTCCAAACCCTCTTGCCCATAAAAGATTACCCGCCAGGTCGTATTTGGCGATGTATGCATTTTCCCATTGATTGGAGTTTATAATTGAGGTGTTGCTGCTGAAATCAAAATCGGTTGCATATTTATGATGACCACCACTTACCAGGTAATTTTTACGTTGACTGAAATGCGGAGTACTCACTACGTAGTTCAGATTTCCAACCCAGTTAAAGTTACTTCCGGAGTCTAATTTTAACACGAACAGGTCGTTACCGGACGGCGTGGGCATCACAACACCACTGCCGGGATCAAAATCAGTACCCGTCACGAATTTCCCGGTCGCATAAACATTATCAGCAGAATCAATTGTTAATGCCCTTACCTCACAGTTGTATGTAGCAGTTAATGGGGCAACCCACGTTAAAGTCTGAGCCGATAACGGTTTACAAACCGTCAGGAATAAAAGGACTTTCAGTGTAAAACGGATGAACATTTGTGCTTCGGGTTAACAGCATCTAATTTACAAAAAAAAGAATGCGGAAATAAACCGGTTACTGCTTAATCAACTTTGTAACGTGTTTAAATGATGCACCGGTAATTTCAACGGTGTAAAATCCGGATGCGAATGCAGCAAGATCAAGTTGCGCGGTTGAACCGGTTTGTCCCGCAGCTGATAAAACAATGCGGCCGGAAACATCGCGCACATTGATTATTACATCCGTTGCCGGAAGTGTGTTTTTAAAATCAAGCGTAACCAATCCATCTGACGGGTTCGGATAAATCAGCAGGTTGTTTTCTGCATCATTCTCCGGCACGCTGAAGGTGCCTGAAAGTTTTACAATAAAACCGGAAATACTGGTTGTGGTAAGCGGGTACGAACTGCTTCCGGGATCCATATCAATCTGCCCGACGGTATTACCACCGAGAAGCCATTCGCCGCTGCCGGCCAGGTGTGCAGCTTCCGGGTAAACATTACAGCTTAAAATTCCGGGCATGTTTCCCTGCCAGGCAATTTGTCCGGCCGCATCCAGTTTGGTGAGGAATATGCCGGTCGTATCGGCGGTATAAAGTTGGTTTCCCACGCGCACCGAATCGGAATAATAACCTGTTGCATGTAACGATCCGTTGGCGTCAAACCGGCAGTTCATTACGATATTGGTTGTATTGGGCAAACCGTAAAAATTTACAAAATCGAGGTTGCCGTTTGGTTGTAGTTTGAGCAGGAAACCATCTGAAGATCCGGCTGCCGTATGCATTGCTGTGGCCGCAGAAGGATCAAAATCCGCATCACCTTGATAGAACCCTGCAACTGCTGCTGCACCCGAAGCCGATGCGGTAATGCTGTAACAGTTCATGTACCCGGTGGTTCCTTCGCCAAACTGTTCAGCCCACACAAAATTACCGTTGGGGTCGAGTTTGATGATGGCCGTTGCACCGGTTACACTCGTGGTATTCATCATCACAGCTCCCAGCCCGGGATCGGCATCAAACGAGGAACTGAACGAAACACATAAATAAATATTTCCGTTTGCATCCATATCCATCGCGTCAAGAAATTCACCGCCCAACCCCGGGAACGATTTTGCCCACACAAAATTGCCGTTCGAATCGAGTTTGGAAATGTAAACATCAAAAGTACCTGTCGGTGTTATGTAATACGTTGCAGTACCCGGATCAAAATCGCCGCGCTCAATAAAGTGCCCGCCCGAAATCACATTGCCGGAAGCATCGCAGAACACATCATTTGCACTTACTGCGGCCGAATCACCCAATGTTTTTGCCCACAGCAGGTTTCCGCCCGTGGTGTATTTGCAGATGTACGCATCAGCGTAACGCGACGCATTGATGGACGTATTGCCCGGTCCCGGATCAAAATCAACAGTCTGAAAATAAGAACCGGTGGCATAAATCCGGTTGCTGTAATATTTTAATTTTTTCGCGGTGATGCTGCCGGCACTGGTAAACGTATTTACCCAGGAAAGCTGCCCGGCCGGATCCAGTTTTTGCATATACAATCCGAGTCCCGGTGAATTAAAATTTTGCATCCCCGTGCCGGGATCAAAGTCAACCGTTCCGCCAAATCCGCCGGTGACGTAAATATTTCCCGCAGGATCGCTGCTGATGTTTTTAACCGTGGAGTAGGAGGAAACGTTGCCGGGACTGTGTGTAATTACCCAGTTGAAATTCTGCGCAAAAAGAACATACGGGCAGGTAATGCAAATAAAAAACAGTTTTTTCATGAAGCGCTGGCGGGAGAAGATTGCTTCACCTAAGATAGAAAAAAACGCGTAAAAAAAACACCCTGCCTTCCGTGAAAGCAGGGTGCATCATTTTTTTGCTGAACAGTTTTATTGTTCAGGCGTATATGCTTTCTGGCTCAGCAATGCGCCGCTTTCGTCCCACATGCTCCAGGTGTTGCATTTTTTGCCGCTGCAGTAATGCATTTCCGAACGTTTGGTGCCTTTGCTGTCCCACACGAGCCAGCGGCCGTTTTTAATGCCGTTTGTAAAATTGGCTTCGCTGGTTTTGAGGCCGCTTTCGTTCCAGTTTTCCCAAAGGCCGTCGCGTTCACCGGCAACATAATTTCCGGCTTCCATTTTCTGCCCGTTCATATAAAACAAAACGGCAAGGCCGTTCATCAATCCGTTTTCAATGGTGTAGGTGGCTTTCACCGTACCATTTTCAAAATGTGTTTTATGAATCCCGGTAAATGCATTTCCGGAAGCATCCACGTACAAACCGTTAACCTGGCTGAGGTTTTGTGCCTGGCTGAAAAATGCGATGAGCATCAGCACAGCTATCATTCCAACTTTTTTCATCGTGCTTTTGGTTTTTAAAATAGGTTCAACTACTGTTTGTTAAAACTATATTACCAAAAGTAGAGCCGTTTGTTTACTTGCGCTAATGATTGCGTAACGTTTAGTTAACAAAAGGCTTAAGTAATTGAAAGACAGGAATTTAAATTACTCTTTCGGACTAAAATTATTTTCCATGTCCTGGCGGAAACGGGTGATGATCGCTGTGCGGAAGGAATAGAGCAGGGTCATGGTTTGTGCAATATCTTTTTTATGAAAATTGGTTTTAACCCACAACGCAAGATCCGTTTTGCTGTCGGAGGCCGGTACATCTGCATCGAGATTCATCCCTTTCGCCTGCAGGTTTAGTTTCAGCTGACGGAGCGCGGTCCCGATTTCCAATCCTTTGCCTTGCGGATTTTCGGAATCGAAACCGACAAACAAAAATTCAACGATGTCCGTTTCATCCCAGGGGATAAATTCCGGGGGCACTTCGTTCATTTCTTCTTTGCGGTAACCGGTTGCGGATGCAATCAACTCCATCTGGGCATCTGCAATTTTAAATTCCGCATCACTGTATATGGAAAGTACTTTCTCCATTTCTCCACGAATGGAGTCGTTAACTGCAAGGCGTGCACCGGTTTCGCGCAGTTTCGATTCAGCATCAAAGTATGCGTCATGTTCGTCGTGGTAACGCCGCATTTCAGCTTCCATCCGGTTGTTCTTTGTGATAACAGGAATAACACACGAGGCGGCAGAGAGCAGTACAATTATGGTGAGGATGCTGAATAAGCGATAGCTTTTAAACAAAGCCGCATGTGCTGCGCGGTTTTTAAAATACAGCACAATTGCCGGAACAACAGCAAGTGCACACATAATGAGCAGTAACATGCTTTCAGACCAGTGGAGGTTGAAATAAAGCAGGCAAACCAGTGCAACTGCAGTGCCGGAGACCCCGGCAATGATGTTTATTTTAACCGGCTGTAATGCTGCATTGCGGAATGCGTAAATAAGAAATACAGGAGCATAAGCAATAATATATAGCAGGGTTCCGGTTAAAATTCCGAAGGATCCACCTGGCCATGATGCAAATTTGAATAATGCTGAAACGCAAAATAAAAAGCAAACGAAAATCAGCAGGATGAGGGCAAATACACGCATAACAGGAACGTTATTGAGAATAAGTTAGTTTTTTACAAATGCGCCATACATGGGCATTTGATTTAACGGTTCTGCAATTACGTAAAAATAATTCCCGGCCGCAAGTTGTTCCACCTGCACCGTAAATCCCGACGAATTAGCAGTTACCTCACACTGCGCAGTTACGTTTTGTCCCGCGGCATTATATAGCTGCAAACTGTTGCGTGATGACTGCTGTGCTTTTAATTCGATAGTGATGTGCGAAGTGGCCGGATTCGGAAATGTATTTACAACCGTTAGGTTGTTTTGTTCGGTTATGCCCACCAGCGGCGTGTATGCGTAACAGTCGTCCATAAAATCGCCGTTGTAGCCGCAGCCTACAAACGCAATGTTGTTCAGCATAAACACAAAAGCGTGTTTGCGTCCCGGCGCAGGAATAGAGGTGCGCTGAATCCACTGGTTGGTGAAGTAGTTGTATTCCCACACATCGTTTTTGTACGTGCCGGTAATGTCTTCGCCGGTGGCGATAAACCCGGTGGGGAACGTGCCCCAGCCCACAGCCCCGCAGCGCGCGGTTCCGGGCATGTTTGCTTTCTGCGTCCACGTGTTTTGAAATACCTGGTACTGCCACAGGTCGTTGCGAACCACGCCGTCGTCGCCGGTGCCTACATAACCCAGGTTACCGAGTGCAAATGCTGTTGCTTTTTTGCGCGGTGTTCCGCCGAAGTCAGCGATTACGCCCCAGATGTTGTTCACCGGATCGTATTTGTAAAAATCCTTGCGCAGGCCGCTGGCATCTTCGCCGGTGCCCACGTAGGCAATGTCATCAATCACAAAACATACGGCGTTGCGGCGGGCGCTTCCTAAAAAGTCGGCCTTCTGCGTCCACACATCCAGGGCGGGATCGTATTCCCACGTGTCGTTTAAAAAGTTGGTGTTGTCGCCCTGGCCCGTACACACGTAGCCTTTGTTGAAAATCGAAAACCCAACCGCCGAGCCGCGGCTCAGTCCGCCGCCATTGGCACCGCCCAGCGACAGTTCAGTGTCCCAGTCGTTCTGCACAAAATCGTATGAATACATGCGGCGTGTGAAGCCGGTCGAATCAAGCCCGGTGGCTACGTAGCCCTGTCCGTTTAATGTAAACGCAGCGCACACCGATTTCGGCGGTCCTTTAACGGAGTCTACCTGCATCCACGAGTCCTGTGCATGGGCAAGTGTGGCGGTGAACAATACTGCAGAAAAAAGAAGATTCAGTTTCATTGCGCGATAAAAATTAAACGCTGTGTGCCGATGAGTTGCTGGTGTTCGTTGAATGCTGCAAGCAGGTAAACGCCGGGCGCGCAGGCATCGCGTGAGATGATCGTTTTGCCCGAAGCGTTCGCGGCAACGGATTGAATTACGGATCCGTTCAGCGCATACACGGTGTATGCTGCGGCCTGCTGCTGCGTATCATCAACTGTAAAATGATCATTTACCGGGTTCGGGAAAACACGATACGCCGATTCGAAATCCTGTTCTTCGGTACCAAGAATAAGCACGGGCGTATATTCATACATGCCTGCTTTTTTACCGGTGTACCCGTTGCCGGTGCCGGCATATCCTTTTCCGTTTACGGCAAATGCAATGGCTTCTTTGCGTTCCGAGCCATCGAAGTTGGCGCGTGCGGTCCAGGTATCGAGGTACGGATTGTATTCCCACAAATCTTTTTTCAGGCCGCCGTCAGCACCAAGGCAGATGAAGCCGCGCTCACCGAGTACAAACGAAGACGCCGATCCGCGTTCACCACCGGCAAAGTCGGCTTTCTGTGTCCACGAACCGTTGCCGGGATTAAATTCCCAGATGTCTTTGCGGTAAATGTTCTGGTCGGTACCGAGGCCCACGTACGCTTTCTGCCCGATCACAAAACTGAGGAGCTGGTAACGCAGCCCGCCCGGGAAATCAGGCAGCTGCAGCCAGCTGTTCAGCGACGGTTTGTATTCCCATACTTCTTTGGAATACGCTGCAGGACCGCGTTTTCCGCAAACGACATACCCTTTGTTATCCAGACTGAAGGCGGTTGCAAAATAAATTCCGTTGCCTGCTGATCCCGGAAAATCAGCGCGGGGCATCCAGGTATTGGTAACCGGATCGTAGCGCCACATGTCTTTCAGCGTATTGCCGTTGTTCTGTGCTTCTGCGCTGTCCATACCGGTACCTACATACGCTTTGTCTGCAAGCACAAATGCAATTGCATTGCGTCGCCCGGTACCCGGCAGTGTTGCTTTCTGCGTCCATGTATCGGCCAGCGGATCGTATTCCCACCAGTCGTTTTTGGTTACCTCGTTGGTATCCACACCGGTTCCGGCGTAGGCTTTGCCGTTAATGGAAACCGCTACGGCGCGTTCGCGTTTCATGGCGCCGAAATCATTTTTTTTCGTCCAGAAATTCTGGGTCTGTGCCGAAGCCATTCCTGCAAACGCAAGCAGGAAAAAAAGGAGAACTGTTTTTTTCATCGGGCCTATCGGAAAATAAGTTTACCGCTTTTTACAGTGCTGCCGTTTTCTTCCAGCTTCCAGAAATAAATCCCGGAGGGAAGGGCATCGCGCTGCATGATGCAGGTGTTGTTTGTGATTGGTTGCTGCTGCACCAGCGCGCCTGACATGTTATACAGTGCAACCTGCATGCGGCCGGTCGCATCGGGGATGCGGAATGTAACCTGTTCAGTGGCCGGGTTCGGGTAAGCGGAAACAGTTACGTCTGCTGCAGCGGCTTCTTCCATACCAACGGCGTCGGTCATTTCCCAGAAGTCGTTGAAGTTGATGCCGTTTGTGCCGGTACCCATATAACCGCGGTTGTTGATCGTAAATCCAACCGTAAAACGACGGCTTGTGCCTACAAAGTCATTGAGCTGCGTCCACGTATTGTTTCCCGGATTGTATTCCCATACCTGGGAGGTAACGTTGGCGAGTGAACCTGAATAACCGCATACAATATATCCTTTGCCGTTCCGGATAAACGAAGCGGAGCCGCCTGTGGCAATACCCGGGCAGGTGGCGCGCTGCATCCACTGGTTTAAAGCGGGTTTGTATTCATACAGATTCGGGCCATTTTTAATATAACCGCTTGCGCCGATGCTGAACCCGCTGCACCAGTTGCCGAATGTAACGGGCGCATTCTGTTTGGGTGTCCACACATCTGTTGCAGGATCGTATTCCCATAACAGGTTGCCCTGGATCACATAACCTTTATCATTTACCGCAAACGCGCCCTGGTCGGTGGGCGAACCCGGACAATTGGCCGTGGCGGTCCAGGTATTGGTTTGCGGATCAAATTCGAAAAACTCGCCGTTCAGTGTGGCACCGCCGCCGATGTAACCGTGCGTGGAAGTTGCAAATACGATAGCGCCGTAGTTGCCACTGTTGGTCGGATAGTCGGCCTTCTGTGTCCACGAATCGGAGGAAGGATCGTATTCCCACCAGTCTTTATAAATGATGTTGACGTTGCTGCCGTTTACGTGCCCGAGTCCCATATAACCTTTGTTGCCGATAGCAAAACCCGAAGCACGGTGGCGGCCGGTGGAGCCGTAGTTGGTGCGCTGAATCCACGCCTGGCCGTTAACAGCACAGAACGAAATCAGCGCAACGAAAAGGAGGAGTTGTTTCTTCATTTGCTGATGCTGATTTTTTTTGTAACCGGTTGTCCTTCGTATTCGAAACGGATGGTGTAAATACCCGGGGCAAATGCGGCAGTTGAAATGGATTCACCTTTGTAGTTCGCAATGGTTTCTACCACGCGTCCGGTTACATCCATGAGCTGCAGCGGTCCGCCGATAAATCCTTTTACCACAAACTGATCGTTTGCCGGGTTCGGGAATACCGCGAATGCCGGAAGCGTATGTTCTTCCACACCCACATATCCTGCAGTGAGGTTAAGTGTGTACATACCCGTTGCCGATCCCCAGCCTTCCACGATAATGTAAGCGGTATCAACTCCGGCAGCAGAAAATGTAAGTTCCGAATACGGACTGCATCCGTTTGAATCATCATTGTACGTGATCACGGTTCCGTTTTCATCCACCACACTCAGAAACGTATCGAATGTTGAGCCGCAAAGCGATGCATGAATGGATGCAACCTGTGTTGTGGGTGTAACCCGGTAATAAACATCCGGTGAATTATACACTAAGTTGTCGTTTGAATAACAATACGATGCATCGCGCGTGTCGGTGTACGGGAACGATGTTACGATAATCGGATCGGAAGTATCATCGCCCGTGTAACCGGTACAGTTGATGCCGCCGGTTACGTTAATGGTAAAGTCCATCACCGAACCCCATTGAAATGATGCGCAGGGATCGAGCGGGGGAATGGCGGTGGTACCTTCTCGCTGCATTACACGCATACGCGTTGGTCCGTTCACCGCATTCACCGGAATGTTAACGGTATAAACCGACAGCGCAACCGGCGGAATGCCCGTCCAGGTGCCTACTGATTCAGTCGGGTCGAATACGCCGTTCTGGTCGTAGTCAATCCATATTTCACCGCCGCCGGTGTAATTGCCGCCGCAGGTACCGAACTGTACTTTCAGCGTGTAAGGATTGCCTGCTGTAACAGTTACACTTTGCGCCGTCAGGTTCTGAACACCCAGCACGCCCGGGCAGCCGATGTGGCTGATGGAATCGGAGGTGCTGGCCATTTTAACGAGCTGTACATTGGAGTCGGCAGTGGAAGTTGGACCACCGCTGCTGCAATATTGCGCCTGTGCGGCATGGCAAAGCAATACAACGGCAAAGCCGGAGAGTAGTTGTTTATGCATATAAGCGTTATAATAAGTGTAAGCGGGATACTCCGTTAAACGGTATAATATGCAGCAGCAGGATTATTCCGGTAAAGAAGTGTTACCCCAGGTGTTCACGTTCCCTACAAATATAGATTAAGGGAATGTAAATAACAAGTTACGGGAATGTACGGGGCTTTTCAGACGCGGAGTTCTAAACGGATTTTGACGGTAAAAGGGGGGTACTGATTCGGGTGGGGTTTTGCTGAATTATGAAGATGTTTTTACGAGCGTCAGTCGAAATAATAAAGAATAAAATACAACACGTCAGTTCGAGCGGCAGTCGAGAAC
>CALRZN010000034.1:0-47983 GCA_943372645.1 Chitinophaga pinensis
GCATTCACAGTCCAGCTTGCAGTGGATGTACATGCCGCCAGTGTGATGTTGGCCGGGCAGGTTACTGCCGGTGCCTGGTTATCCGTAACGGTTACGTTCTGTGTGCAGGTTGCGCTGTTACCGTTTACGTCGGTTACGGTCCAGGTTACTGTGGTAGTACCAACCGGATACGAGTTCGGAGCGTTGTTCGACACTGAAGCAACACCGCAGTTGTCTGCTGTGGCAGGTGTACCGAGCGCTACGTTGGTAGCAGCACATGAACCGTTGTCTGCATTTACAGAAACGTTAGAACCACAAGCAATCGTCGGGTTCTGGTTGTCAGTTACAACAACATCCTGGGTGCAGGTTGCGCTGTTACCGTTAACGTCGGTTACGGTCCAGGTTACAGTGGTTGTTCCTACTGAATACGAAGTCGGTGCGTTGTTCGATACCGAAGCAACACCGCAGTTGTCTGCTGTGGCAGGTGTACCGAGCGCTACGTTGGTAGCAGCACATGAACCGTTGTCTGCATTTACAGAAACGTTAGAACCACAAGCAATCGTCGGGTTCTGATCATCAGTTACAACAACATCCTGTGTGCAGGTTGCGCTGTTACCGTTTACGTCGGTTACGGTCCAGGTTACGGTAGTAGTACCAACCGGGTACGAGTTCGGTGCGTTGTTCGATACTGATGCAACACCGCAGTTGTCTGCTGTGGCCGGAGTACCGAGCGCTACGTTGGTAGCTGAACATGAACCGTTGTCTGCATTTACAGATACAGTTGAACCGCAAGCAATCGTCGGGTTCTGGTTGTCAGTTACAACAACATCCTGGGTGCAGGTTGCGCTGTTACCGTTTACGTCTGTTACTGTCCAGGTTACAGTGGTAGTTCCTACTGCGTACGAAGTCGGTGCGTTATTCGTTACCGATGCAACACCGCAGTTGTCTGCAGTAGCCGGTGTGCCGAGCGCTACGTTGGTAGCTGCGCAGGAACCGTTGTCTGCATTTACTGATACCGTTGAATTGCAGATCGCAGTTGGACGAACAGTATCTTCTACTGTTACAATTGCAATGCAGGTAGCAGATGCTCCATTAACGTCAGTAACTGTTAATGTAACGTTGTTATTTCCAACGTTAGCACAGTTAAACGATGTTGCAGAAACTGTACTTGATGCGAGTCCGCAGCCGGCTGTGCTTCCGCCATCCACCTGTGAAGCAGAAAGCGATGCCTGTCCGTTTGCATCAAGGTAAATGGTTGCATTCTGGCATACGGCTACCGGGGCAGCGCAGCAGTTGTGGTTCGGGTCAGCAACAGTTACCTGTGCCACACACGAACTTGCATTGCCTGAAGCATCGGTTACGGTAAGCGTAACCGGGTAGCTGTTTCCGTTGTCGGCGCAGGTAAAGGAAGTCTGCCCGGTTGTAATAGCGATGGAAACAGATCCGCAGTTATCCGAGCTGCCGTTATTGATTTGTGCAGCTGAAACCGTTGCCTGTCCGTTTGTACCGATATTAACGGTAATGTTCTGACAGATTGCATTCGGCGCCTGGTTATCGGCTACCACAATTGAAAACACTTGGTCGATGTGATTCGGGTTGGCGTGGTGGTATGCATCTTCTGCATCCAGTTCCACAAGGTGAGTTCCGATATCAGCAGCCGAAGGCGTGCCCGAAATGGTTGCTGTGCCGTTCCCGGTTTGTGTTATGCTTAACCACGAAGGCAGTGTGGTTGCAACAATGTCAACAAAGTCGCCAAACGGAATGTTTGCATCCGATGCAGTTACGTTATAAACATAAGGTGCGCATGCAGCTGCAGTAAGTACCGGTGCTGAAGTAAATGCCGGCTCGGTATTTACAATCAGTTCATACGTATGAGATGCTGTGCGGCCATCCTGGTCGAGTGCGGTAAACGATACGGTGTTTGAACCGAAATCAGAAGGGGCCGGTGTCCAGGTTAATGTTGTTGTCGGATTCACTGCAAAGGCAGTAGGAATGGCCGGCGAAACAGTTGCTCCCGGGGGCAGCGTGGCTGCGCTGATGCGGGTAAGCACACCCGGTGTCGGGTTGGTGGCCTGGATGTTATCCGTATGCAGTGTTCCCGAAAGCATGAACTGCGATGAATTCGCGGCCGGTGTCGGAGGTACTACAAAGAACGGATTCACACTCACGTTAATTTTTACTGAAGTCTGGGTTTGTGTGCCCACGTTATCCTGCGCAGTAAAGTTGAGGATGTAAATCCCCAGCTGGCCCGATGTTGGTGTCCAGTTAAACGTAGTGGTAATCGGGTTTGCGGTGGAAGGCAGTACCGGCGAAAAAGTCATACCGGTTGTTGTTCCTACAACACTCAGTGTTACGGTGCTTCCCGGATCGGTGTCAAATGCTTTCACCTGGAAGGTGAGTGGCTGTCCCGGATTCAGGTTGTATGTAAATCCATTTGCCGGTGTTACAGCATAATCATAAATCGGCGGATTCGATGGGTTTACTATAAGTATAAGGAAGTCAACAACGGTATTGGCACCACTGGCATCAGTTATCGTAACTGCTGTGCTGTAGTAGTGTCCTACTGTTTTTCCCACCGTGTTAAATGTTACAACGCCTGTAGCGCTGTTTACCGAAAGGCCGGCCGGATGTACAAAACCTGTTCCTACCTGTGCAGGTGTTGACAGGGAATATACAAGTGTTGTCCCGTCCGGATCGGAAGCAGGAACAGTAGCTGTAGCAGCTACGGAACCGGTAGGCATGTTTACAATCGGCGGCATGGTAGATACCGGCGAACCGAGACTTCCGTTTACCAGCTTCACGATGGTCTGCGAAGCAAATAAACCGTTCGCATTATTCTGCAGCGGTGATCCGATGCGTGCATTGGACGAATACGAAACCGTAAACGAAGTGGCTGTGCCCGCATACGTGTGTACAATGGTTGCCGTACCATACAGCCAGTCACTGGCCGAATTGACGGCAGTAACCGTAAGGCTGACATTGCCGGTTGGCGTAGCATCACCAAAATTTAACGGTGTTCCGGGATTAATTACACTGCCTACCACTGAACCCGGGAAAGCGGAAAGCCTCCAGGCTTGTGTTACTGTAAATGTCACTGTACGCGACGTGTTGTTCGGCCGCGTCCATTTGATGTTTCCATAACGGTAATGACTGGCTTCCGCCGTGTTCATACCGAGCATTACAAACAGGAAGGTCAGCGGGAGGAGCATCCGCCGCATCCATCGCCTGCCCGTTTGTGTTTTTTTCATTCCGGGAGAATGAGGTGTAGGTCTGTTCATTGAATTTTGTTTTTGGTGTGTCCGCGAAGTAAAGCTTATTACCTCCTCAAATCCAGAACCTGTTAATAAGTTATCCTACTTATTTCAATCTAAATAATTAGCATGATTTCTAATAATTTAGACACTACACAAATTTGATATAACGTTAATTGCGGAACTATATACGGCACAGTTGAACGCGTTGAGCGCTTTCCAGAACCATTGATTGTTTCCGTGGTAAAGCAGGTATACAAACAAAAAAAACAGGGAACATAGGGGTACATCCTTTTCCGGTTGTCTTATCTACAAATCAAGGCACAGTTAGGTACAAGCACCTACCTTTGCAGCAACCAAAAACGGGTAACTGCGTGTTCAGTAATGAAGCTTTGCTGGTCAGTGCCATCGGCCAGGATAATACAGCAGCGTTTGAATATGTATTCCGGCTTTATTATAAGCCGCTGTGTGGTTATGCGTCGGGGTTGCTGAATGACCGGGATGCGGGTGAAGAAGTAGTGCAGCAGTTGTTTGTCCGGTTCTGGGAGAAACGGCGTGAACTGCAGCTTACGGGTTCCCTGCGTGCGTACCTGTTCCGTGCCGCTCACAATGCCGCCATGAATGCAATCAAACACGAAAAAGTAAAACAGGCCTACATGCAGCACCAGGTGCATGAAACGCCGGTGCAGGAACAGCCGCTGCACACGCTGCGTGCGAAAGAACTCGAACGCGAAATACAGGCCGCAGTAATGAAACTGCCCGAACAGTGCCGCATGGTGTTCCGCCTCAGCCGCATGGAGGAACTGAGTTACCGCGAAATTGCAGAGGTGCTCGGCATTTCCATCAAAACCGTGGAAAATCAGATGGGCAAAGCGCTCAAAATGATGCGCGCCAACCTGGCCGGTTACCTCAACATTTTCCTTTTCTGTTTCCTGTTCTTAAACTGATGCGCCACATGAACGAAGCAAACGAACACTACTACGACCTGCTGGCCAAACTGCTGAACGGCGAAGCCACCGCGGAAGAAAAAGAAGAAGCAGCAACCTGGCTGGCCGCCGATCCCGCGCGACAGGACGAATATGAAGCGCTGAAAAAAATATGGCAGTTCAGCGGCACACCCTCGCCCGAATTTGATACCGACAAAGCATGGGAAAACGTACGCGCAAAAATCAGCAGCCAGCCGAAAGTAATTCCGATCTATCGCCGCAAAGCTTTTGTTTATGCAGCGGCAGCGGCCCTCGCTATACTCATTGCGGTTCCGTTTATTTTGCCTTATCTCGGCAACAGTAATGCAGGAAATGAAGTCATCACGTTTGCAGCAACCACTACAACTGAACAGGATACCTTGCCCGATGGCAGCGCCATTACGCTGAACAACGGCACCGTGCTTACCACCGCCGGCGATTTTATCAACGGCAAAACACGCCGCGTGAAACTGAAAGGCGAAGCGTTTTTTAATGTGGCACACAATGCCGAACGCCCGTTTATTATTGAAACCACCAACGAGGTAAGCATACGTGTGCTCGGCACTTCGTTTAATGTGCTGGCCGACAACGATACACTTACCGAGATTACCGTGGTAACCGGCCGTGTGCGTGTAACACGGGGCAGCGACAGCATCATACTCGTTCCCGGCGAATCGGGAAGTTACAACCGCCGCACCGGGCTGCTGCTGAAAAACGAAAACATAAGTTTAAATGCCGATGCGTGGAAAACCAACCGCCTCGTATTTAAAGATACGGAACTCGAAAAAGTGGTGGAAATATTGAACCGTTTCTACCGCACCAACATCCGTTTCGATAACGAGGCCATCCGGCAGCTGCGTTTTACAGGCACGTTTGAAAATGAACCGCTCGACAATGTGCTCGAAGTGATTGAAGCCACGTTCCGTATCCGCGCGGTGCGCAGCAGTTCTCAGATTCACCTCAAAACCGATACGTTATGAAAACCAGTTTACATACGCTCCGTTTTGTGTTGTGTGCGCTGCTGCTGGTTGTGTTTTCCAACGCACGGGCACAACAATCCATCCTGCAACGCCGCATTACGATGGATGTAAAAAACCTGGCGCTGGACAAAACATTAGACGTGATTGCATTGCAGGGCAATTTCAGTTTTTCGTACAACGCGGCCATCCTGCGCGGCGACAGCCTGGTAACGCTCCGGGCTATTGATCAGCCCGTGGCACAGGTAATGAAAATGCTGTTCCGCGAACGCTTCGTGTTTACCGAAAAAGGAAATCACCTCATTATTACGCAGCCGGTAAACAAACCGCTTGCAGCTGCCCCGAAAAAGAAAAACAATACGGGTTATCTCGTTACCGGTTATGTAACCGATATCAGTACGGGCACACGCCTGGCTTACGCCAGTGTTTACGACACCGCTTCGCTTACCACCACGTACAGCGACTCGAACGGTTTTTTCAAACTCTTTCTCAAAAATGCGCCGGCATCACCTGCATCCATCGCGGTAAGTAAACGCGATTACTTAGATACGGTAATCGTGGTGGAGCCGGTGAACATGCAGCAACTGCAGATCGGGCTTTCGCCGGAATCGCTGCCGGTTGCGCTTGCTGTTACGGCATCACCGGGCGAGCTCCCGTTTTTTGAAGAGCGGCGCTGGATGCGGTATGCCACAACGTACCGGCAACGGCTTGCAGCGCGTAACATACACGACCTCACCGGGCTCCGTTATTCGCAGGTTTCATTTGTGCCCGGTTTCGGCACCAGCGGCGCACTCAGCAGTACCATGACGTACCGCTTTTCGCTGAACGTGGTTGGTGGATTTACCGGCGGTGTGGATGGCGTTGAAATCGGTGGTGTATTTAACATCAACCGCAACAATGTAAAAGGATTCCAGGCTGCCGGTTTTATGAATGCGGTGGGTGGCAACATGCTGGGCGCGCAGCTCGCGGGATTTATGAATCTGAATTACGGAAAAGTATATGGCATACAGGGCGCCGGATTTTTAAACCTCTGCCGCGATACTGTTTCCGGCGGGCAGCTTGCCGGATTTTTGAATTTCAGCAACGTAACAACCGACGGATTCCAGGGTGCCGGATTTTTAAATGTGGCGAAGCAAAGCCAAAACACCATACAGGCCGCCGGATTTCTGAATGTGGCCGACACGGTTCTGGTACAGGCGGCGGGGTTTGCAAATGTGGCGCGCACATCCGGCCCGCAGATTGCAGGCTTCAGCAACACCGCGAAAACCGTAAAAGGCATACAGGCCGCCGGTTTTATCAATACCGCGAAAACAGTTACCGGTGCACAGGTTGCGGGATTTATCAACGTAGCGAAAAACGTAAAAGGTTCGCAGATCGGTTTTATTAACGTGGCCGACAGCGTGAGCGGTGTTTCCGTCGGGTTTCTTTCGTTTGTAAAAAACGGCATCCACGAATTTGAAATCAGCAGCAACGAAGCCGTTGCAGTAAACCTCGCCTTCCGCACCGGAACGCATCACTTTTACAACGTATTTTCAGCCGGTGTTCACCCGGTGCCCGGGCAATATGTGCTTACGGTTGGTTACGGTGTGGGCCATCGTTTCCTGTTCGGCGAAAAATCGGCACTCGACCTGGACCTCACCGGTTACCAGGTGTATCTCGGCAAATTCTACCAGAATAATTCGCAGGGACGTTTGCAACTGTCGTACAGTTTCAAACCGGGAAAACACATTTCGTTTTTCGCAGGTGCATCGTATAACGTGAATGTGTATGATTCCACCGTGCTGCCGGAAGCTTCGTTTGCCGGGCAGCTTGCGCCGTGGACCACACAATCGTACACGCAGAACGATTACAAAATCAATTTGTGGCCCGGTTTCCAGGCGGGCATACGCCTCTTCTGATCCCGGAACTGAACTACACGCAAATAACCACGGGGGCCTCGCACACATCCGGCCACACCCACAAAGGCATACACAAAGGGCACGATGAGTTATAAAAATTAATTGTGTCCTTTGTGCATGCCTTCGTGCTCTTCGTGGTTAATGAAATCACAGCATTTTTTTTTGAAATACGCATAGGGGGAAACGCCCCGCAGCCTGTCTGCTTTATAAACAAGCTGATTTATGACTACGCGCATTTTCTTTTTTCTCTTCGTATTACTTCCAGCACTTGCATCCGCACAGCTCACCCAAACCATACGCGGACAGGTTGTAGATAAAAACGTACAGTCGCCCCTGCCCGGCGCGGTGGTTACGGTTCCCGGCACACAGCCGCTGAAAGCAGCAGGTACAGATGCCAACGGGTATTTTAAAATCGAAGGCGTGCCCGTGGGGCGACAGGCGGTACGCGTTACGTTTATCGGTTACAAACCGTTTGTGCTCACCAACCTCGATGTTACTTCCGGCAAAGAAATCGTGCTCACCATTGGCATGGAAGAAGACCTGAAACAATTGGAGGAAGTGGTGATCAGCGCGAACAGCCGCAAAGATTTGCCGCAGAATGATATGTCAACCGTAAGCACGCGCACCTTTTCGGTGGAAGAAACCCAGCGCTACGCCGCCGCTGTAAACGATCCGGCACGCATGGCACTTTCGTTTGCGGGGGTTTCTTCGCCCGACGACGGCAACAACGAAATCATTATCCGCGGCAACGCACCCAATGGTTTGCTGTGGCGCATGGACGGCATTGACATTCCTTCGCCGAATCACTTTTCCGATGAAGGCACTTCCGGCGGCGGCATTTCGATACTGAGTGCGCAGCTGCTGGCCAACTCCGATTTTTCTACCGGCGCTTTTGCACCGGAATACGGCAACGCACTTTCGGGTGTGTTCGATCTGAAACTGCGCAAAGGCAACAACGAAAAACGCGAACACACCTTCCAGGCCGGTGTGCTGGGCATTGATGTGGCTTCGGAAGGACCGCTGGGCAAAAATGGTGGTTCGTATCTTGTCAATTACCGCTACTCCACACTCGGCATTCTCGGCAAAATAGGTGTGCCGCTGGGCGATGCGGTGACTACGTTCCAGGACCTTGCATTCAACTTAAACATGCCCACGAAAAATGCAGGCACGTTTGGCATTTTTGGTTTCGGCGGACTGAGCAACCAGTACCTCGATGCGAAACGCGATTCGGCAAACTGGGAATCGGAAGACGACCGGTTCTACGGGCATTTCAAGGCACACACCGGCATGGGCAGCATCAACCATTCGCTGCGGCTGAACGATAAAATGTACCTGCGCACTGCTGTTGCCGGTTCGGCTGCATTCAACAGTTTTTTCTGGAAGCGCATCAATGATTCGTACAACGACGAAACGTATTACGACATGTATTTCATGCGGCCGCGCATCACGTTTTCATCCACGATGAACCAGAAAATAAATGCAAAACACCAGCTGCGTTACGGTGTAATTGCAAACCGCCTCGGTTACGACCTCGAAGAACGTTACCGCAAAGACAGCACCGGCACCATGGTTACCGATGTGAATGCCAGCGGAACAACGTACTTACTGCAATCGTTTTTCCAGTGGAAATTCCGCCTCAGTGAAAAACTCACCGCGGTGAGCGGGCTGCATGCGCTGCTGTTTACACTCAACAACACCTGGAGCGTGGAGCCGCGTGCATCGCTGAAATACGAAGTGAACGAACGTCATGCGTTTTCGCTCGGCTATGGTTTGCATTCGCAGGTGCAACCCATCGGGATGTATTTTGCAACGCAGCAACTGCCTGATGGAAAAACAATTTTTCCAAATCAGAACCTGGGTTTAAGCAAAGCGCATCACGTTGTGCTTGCCCACGATTACCTGCTTACCGAACACCTGCGCATGAAAACGGAAGTGTATTACCAGGCGTTGTTTAACATCCCGATCCGTACATCGGATGCAGACGAATACGCGGGCAGTTATTCCATGATCAACAGCGAAGGCGGTTATTTTACCGACAGCCTCACCAATACCGGAACGGGCACCAACAAAGGTGTGGAGCTGACGCTGGAGCGGTTTATGCACAACCATTTTTACATGCTGCTGGCCGGTTCGCTGTTCGATTCAAGGTATATCGCTGCTGATAAAAAAGAACGTAACACCCGCTACAACGGCAACTACTCCGTTTCGTTTACCACCGGCAAAGAAATCATTTTCAAAAAAGGGAAAAAACGGGTGCTCGGACTCAATGCGCGGCTGCTGTACACCGGCGGCAAACGCACCGCGCCCATTGATCTGGAACAGTCCATTGCGCAGGGCAAAGAAGTACAGCTGTGGGATCGTGCGTTTGAAGATCAGAATCCGTATTACCTGCGCCTCGATACGCGGTTCAGTTTAACAACCAACCGCCCGAAATCAACGCACCTTATTGCACTTGATTTTCAGAATACGACCAACCGGGAGAATGTGTACGGGCGCAGTTTTAACCCCACCACCAAAGCGATTGAATATTCCACGCAAACCCCGCTGATACCGGTACTGAGTTATAAGATCACGTTTTAGATGCCGGAACTGTATTGCCTTGCTTAACCGCAAAGGCGCAAAACACGTCACAGCTATCTATGAAGGGCGCAAAGTCATTCTTTGCGCCCTTTGCATTACCATTGCGCCTTTGCGGTAAAAAAAGGAAGGCAGTATAGTTATACGATTTAAAGTTTCCATAACATTTCATTTACGGTCACGCAATGTGGCCTTTCTTATTTTGTACTGTGAATAATACGATTACAATCCTGTTTCCTTCCTCCTCCCCCGCTTCCTGTTTAACAGTTTTTCAGAAAATTTTAACCCGGGTTAAACAAAATAAAAAGAACGTTGTTTTACCCATAACCAAACCAAAACCGATGTAGCAACTTTACAATCTTTCCCCGTTACCGGCAGTCGCTCATGCAGTGCTGCACGGCTTCAATAACCTATTACAACAAACACAAACAAAACAATTAACTGACATGAAATTTTCAGATGTCCTGCCCTGGCTATGGGCCATTATTCCCCTTTTAATGCTTGTATTTTACAAAGCATTGTTCCGTTTATTCGGTATCATTTTTATTCCTGAAGACCGCATCGGTCTTGTAACCAAAAAGTTTGTACTCTTTGGTGAACACAAAGAACTGCCCGACGGCCGCATCATTGCGGTGAACGGCGAAGCGGGTTTCCAGGCGAAAGCGCTGGCTCCCGGTATCTATTTCTGGAAATGGTTCTGGCAATATGAAATCACACTGCAGCCGTTTACGATTATCCCGCAGGGAAAAATCGGGCTGGTGGTGGCCAAAGACGGGGCCGAACTCGAAACGGGCCGCATTCTTGCGCGCAAGGTAACGTGCGATTCGTACCAGGACGCGGAATCGTTTATCCGCAACAACGGGCGCAAAGGCCGGCAGACCGCAATTCTTACTGCAGGTTCGTACCGTATCAATACGTTCCTGTTTGAAGTGCAGGTGGCCGAAGCCACCAACATTAACGAAAACATGGTGGGCATTGTAACCACGCTCGACGGTGCTTCCATCGAGATCGGGCAGATTGCGGGCCGCCATGTGGACGGGCACAACAACTTCCAGGATACGGATGCGTTTCTCGAAGGCAACGGTAACCGCGGTTTGCAGCCGCAGGTGATACTTGCCGGTACGTACTACCTCAACCCCTGGTTTGTGCAGGTGGAAGAAGTAAAAATGACCGACATCCCGATTGGTACCGTGGGTGTGGTGATTTCGTTCTACGGTACGGAAGGTGAAGACGTGAGCGGAACCGAATTCAAACACGGTAACATCGTTTCGAAAAACCAGAAAGGTGTTTGGAACGAGCCGCTCGGTCCGGGCAAATACCCGGTGAACCCGTTCATCATGAAAATTGAGCTGGTACCTACCACAAACCTTGTACTCAACTGGGCCACGGCGCGCACCGAATCGCACCAGCTCGACAAACACCTGAGCACCATCACCGTGCGGTCGAAAGACGGTTTTCCGTTCAACCTCGACGTGTCGCAGATCATCCACATCCCGATGATTGAAGCACCGAAAGTGATTGCACGCTTCGGCAACATGAACAACCTGGTGAGCCAGGTGCTGGAACCGACTATCGGCAACTACTTCCGTAACTCGGCGCAGGATGCCGATGTGATTTCGTTCCTCTCGCAGCGTAAGCAGCGCCAGGATTCGGCCAAGATGCACATCAGCAAAGTGCTGGAAGAGTACAACGTGTTTGCGGTTGATACACTCATCGGTGATATCGTTCCGCCCGAGTCGCTGATGAAAACACTTACCGACCGTAAACTCGCCGAAGAGCAGAAAGTTACGTACGAAACGCAGCGCATGGCGCAGGAAACACGCCAGAAACTGGAAAAAGAAACGGCCATCGCCGACATCCAGAAAGAAGTGGTGAAAGCCGACCAGGGTGTACAGATTGCGGAACGCATAGCCGACGCCGCGGTGAAAAAAGCCATGGGTGAAGCGCAGAGCCTGAAAGTACAGGCCAACGCCGAAGCGGAACGTACGCGAATGATTGCGGCCGGTGATGCTGAAAAGCTCCGCGTAATTGCAAACGCGGAAGCCGACAAAACCAAAATGCTCGCAAACGCCGAAGCGGAAATGATTACGCTCACCGGTAATGCGGAAGCGGAAAAAATACTGGCCATCGGTAAATCAAGCGCCGAAAGTTACAAGCTCGCGGTAGAAGCCATGGGCGGAAACAACTTTACGCAACTGAAAGTTACCGAAGCCATCGGGCAGAACCACATCAAAATCATCCCCGATGTACTCATCGGTGGTGGCGAAAACGGAAACCCGATGAGCGGCCTGCTCGGACTGAAACTGCTGGAGCAGTTGAATAACCGCAACGAGCAACACACCGTGGTGAGTGATGTGAACCCGAACATCAACACCAAGGACTCGGATAACCCCGGGAAGAAAAACTAATCGTATGTAGTTTTTCTCAATGTGAATGCAGCGGCGTCCGCCTTTGGCGGATGCCGCTGTTTTTTTTTGCATTATGTTCTTTGGGAAATTTTTGACATGCGGTTTTTTTGTGAAGAATATGTCGGTTATTCCCGCGGGTGGTGAACCAAAAAACCACACGACCACATTGAAATAGGTCCCTTCCAGGTCAAAATATCTCCCGCACAATTCAAAATACCCGCGGAGTAGTTTGAAATAGTTCCCTTCCAACTTAAAATACCTCCGAGCAATCCTGGAATAGTTCCCTTCCAGCTTAAAATACCTCCGGGGCAGTCTGGAATAGTTCCCTTTCAACTTAAAATACCTCCGAGCCATCCTGGAATAGTTCCCTTAAGTTTGAAATACCTCCCACACAGTCCCATGCCGCTGGCCTGGCAGACAAAATACCCAGGAGCGAACCTGTTACCCGCGGGAGCCGAACCAAAATACCCGGGATTATATACTGTTTGGCAGCACAGGGAGAACTATTAATTATCCCGCAATCTGCATTTGGCAGCAAATGCATTTTACTTGAAACAAATGCTGCGGGATTCTCAAATTTATGCGACAGAAAACGGGGGATAATTAAAAAATGAGCGACAAATAATTCTATTGCTTAATTTGGGTTTATAGCATAAAAAATGCGATCGGGGAACAATTGCAGATAGATTATTTATATACCACCGAAACAGGTATTGATCTTGCCTGCTTAACAGGTGGTATTTATTACCTTTATGTTTTTGGAGAAAACTTCAACACTGAAGTTTATAAAAGCACTGACTGATTCCTGGCAATGGCTGCGGCAAGCCTATATCAACAATTTAAGAAATGACAGCGAATAAAAAATCATTTGCAACATTTGACGACATAAATGCCATCGTTTTGGTTGCAGATGGGAACGGAAACATTGTTTTTGCGAATCAGGCTGTTAAACGTATCCTCGGTTATGAACCACAGGAAGTCCTTGGAGATGCCTGGTGGAAGCTAACCTCCAACGAGCTTTCTACTGACACCAGAAAATCGGTTACCGGGGACATGGCAACTGGTAAAATCGATCTTGAAAACAGGCACCTTTTTCAAAACATCCTGCCCACCAAAGATGGGCGCAAGGTGTGGACACAATGGACAAATACACGCACCCCGGATGGATTTCTTGTTGGTATTGCCCAGGATATTACAGAGAAAAAAAGACTGGAGGAGGAACTTATCCGTAAGAATCAGGAAAATGAATTGCTTCTGAAAGAGATACACCATCGCGTAAAGAACAACCTGCAGATCATCTCCAGCTTACTAAACCTTCAATTTAATGGGATTGATGATACGCGGGTGCATAATGCGTTATCCAAAAGCAAGGATCGCATCAACTCCATGGCGCTCATTCACACCAAACTTTACCAATCGGGCGATCTGGCTAAAATTAACTTTGGAGCGTACATCAGTGAACTTGTTGAGTCAATTGAAAAGAGCTATTCACCCAATAATAATATTAAGTGCATCGTAAAGCACGAACTTGCCATTTTTGACATTGACCTTTCTATCAGCCTGGGGCTAATCATCACTGAACTGCTGACCAACGCATATAAACATGCTTTTGTAAACCGGAACGAAGGGCTGATACAAGTGGAACTGAACAAAAAGGGCAGCAAATATCAACTCATAATTGCCGACAATGGTATTGGCATGGAGAACATATCAAATGTGCCGCAATCACTTGGACTTGATATTGCGAACGGTCTTATTCAGCAAATCAGGGCAACAGTGGAAATAACATCAATCGCTGGACTAAAATACGTGGTAACTTTCGAGGCATAAAACGGATGCTGACACGGGTTTTTCCTGCAACGAATTATCGGGCGTTTTCACAAACGTATTTTTAATCCTTCACCAGTTTTCCTGTCTGCACTTCCCCATTCCCCGGCCGCAACACATAAAAATACAACCCCGTGGCCACACCGGCCAGTGATATGGGTGTTCCCGGCTGCACTTGTTGTACGCTGCGCACGATTTGTCCGGCGGTATTGTAAAGCAGAAAATCGAAACAGCGCTGCGCAGCATCCTTGATCAAAATTGTTTCCGTGGCGGGGTTTGGGAACAGTGATACGCCGGTGTTTGGTTCCGGCGAAGTAATTCCTGTGGCGTAATCGTACTTAATCGTGACTATTTGCCGCAATGATCCGCTGCGGTCGCCGTAATTGGTAAAAATGGTTCCGGCATTATCAATATCAAGTAAAGTTTCACCGTCGTCAAGCAGTCCGTAGTTGGTCCACCACAGCATGTTGCCGGATGCATCTAATTTCAGCAAAAGAGTTGCGGCAGCACCCTGTAACTGGTAATCGTTGCCGGCAACAAATAACTCACCGGCGGGGTTAAACGCGAGTGCTGTACATAAACTATACGGGAGTGGTGTGCTTACCCAATCCAGGTTGCCGCCGGGATTAAACTTTACAACAGCCAATGCATTGGAAGTGGTGTTATCTAAAAACGAACCGCCGAAATACGCCCCGCCCGCCGCATCAACCACCATTGCTTTTAACACATTCACCGAATCTGTTCCCGGAAAACCAAGGTACGTTTCGGGATCAAAAACGGTTTGCTGCAGAAGCGTGGCCGATGAATCAAAAACAGTAAACAACCAGTCGTAAGTATTCATCAGCAGCGGTGCGGTGGTTCCGCCGATGTAAACATTTGTATCGTTAAATAAAACGAGGTGATTAAACGTTTCGTCCTGCCCGCTGTTGTAAACCGTTTGCGCAAGCAGTTGCCCGGACGCATCATATTTCAGCAGCAGTCCGTCGGCAGCATACGTCAGTGAATCGCTCCGGGTCAGTGCGATGTAACTGTTGCCCTGTGTATCTACGCCCATGTCGTTCGGCTGAAGCAGATACCCGTTTTGAATAAAGCGCTGCATCCACAGCAGGTTGCCGGTAGAATCGCATTTGAAGGTAACGAGCCGCCAGCCGAGTAAGCTATCTTCACGAACTGTAACGAACAGGTTTCCGCTGGTATCGGCTTTCATATCGGATAACGTTTCGCGCCATACGGTTTGTGAAGCGTGATAAAACAAAGACCACTGCGTGGTCCCGCCGGGCGTAAAGTGCGTGAGCAAGGTGCCTTGTGCGCCCGGGAGGGTGGTGTCAAATCCGGCTGCTGCAACTACAATGGATTGATCCGGATAGATGACAAGACGTGGATCTGAAAAAGTATCTTCCAGTGTATCGCGCCACAGCACTGTACCGGAATTGTTGTATTTGGTAATTACCAGGTCATAAACATAGCTGGTAACCGGCCCGCCATGTTTGCTGATCACATACACATTTCCCGCATTATCGGCTTTCATTACAGCTGGCCAGAAATTCCCGGCCAGTGCACCGCCGTAGGCCCGTATCCAGTCGGGCTGCAGGGTTTGGGCGCGCATAGTGGCTGTAATAAAAAGCAGGAAAAGGAAAAGAAACTTTTTCATCCGGGCGTTTGAAACCGGCGTATAACGATATCGTGTTGATTTTATTGTGATGCTGTGCAAAATCCCAAACAAGGCATTGATGGAAAGCCTCATTTTCGGAAACAGTTCTGCGGTATTCGAAAAGACAAAACGATGATTGGGAAATTTTTCTTTGGGAACACTGAACTAAGCTATAAACTCGCATTCAACTTGCTCAACCTGGTTATCCAAAATAAGAAATAAAATCTTTTTGAATTGCGGTCATGAACAAAAACAGCCCATTTAAAGATGGAGTAAAAACAGGCATCGGTCAGGCAATCGGAGCCAAGATCGGTGTAATTGTGATTTCGGCTTTAATCATGCTTGCTGCGGCCTATTTCAGTACCGGCAAGCCGGGCAATTCGAGTGACCCGGAAAACAATAATCCGATCCATAAACAAAACGGCCGAAATGGGGCTGTGGAATAAAAAAACAATGAACATGAAAAAAATAAAAACAACATTACTGTTCCTTCTTGTACTATTCACAACATTCAGCAGTTGCAGAAAAGAAGGTCCGCAGGGCCCTCCGGGAAATGCCAATGTGAAATCCAGCACAATTACATTTTCAAACTGGGGCTGGGATAATACCAGCAATTACAATTATGCCGACTTTACCTGGCCTGATATTACTTCCTCAATTGTAAACAACGGGGCAGTAATGGTTTATCTGAATACATCCACAGGATATGTTCAATTACCACGTGTAATTTATCCCGCATCCACGTATTCTGAAAGTCAACGCTTCGTCTATAATGTCGGAACGCTTCGGATCATTGTCCAGGATTCTGATTTATTACCTCCTTCCCCGGCACTGGGCACATGGACCATAAAAGTATTAGCCATTGAAAGCTCGGCTATACAAGCCAACCCGGATGTGAATTGGGAAAATTACTCCGAGGTGAAAGCGCAATTTGGACTACCTGACTAAAGCCATTCGTTTTGCTGAATTTTACGTGCGCGGACGAAGTAATTCACCATTCAGCTGCGCCAGGAAATCATTGTTCTTCCAGTTGCGCGGATTGTTTTCGATGTATTTCGCAATGTTTACGTACGCCCGGTCATCGCGGATGGATGATGTGTTACCGCACCATTTTAAATTCCACGCGCCGGTTCAATTGATGTTCCCCATCGGAACATTCCTTTTCCAGGCAATTGACGGCCGGTTCCGTTTCCCCTTTGGCTTCGGCCGAAACGATTCGTTCGGGTTTGATGCCGTTTTTCAGCAGGTAGGCTTTCACGGCATCAACGCGTTTCTGCGCAATCTTATGTTCGTTGTATTGCGTGGTGCCGCGCGCGTCGGCGTGGCCGGTGAGGCGGATGCGCAGGCCGGGGTTGGCGTTCAGCAACGCGATGTTTTTATCGAGCGCGGCGATGGCGTCGGCGCGAAGGGTTGATTTATCAAAATCGAAATACACAATCCGTAGTAGCATTGAGTCGCGACTCAATGCTACTACGGGTTGTGTTACGATTAAGGTTTCCGGAATCGATTTTTTAATTATCACGATCTGTTTTTCAAAACAATGCACCAGCGCCATGCCGCAGCTGTCGCAGTTGTTGGCCACCACCTGCAGGCGCACGTTGTAGCTTCCTGGTTTTGTAAACGTGCGCGTGAGGCGCTGACTGTCGTTTTTCAAGGTGCTGTCGGCCACGTTCCAGAAAAAATGGCCGGGCTCTGCTACGGGAAAATTGGTTGCGGATGCATCAAACACCACGGCCGTATTTACAAACGCCGTATCCGGCGCACTGAAACGCACCACCACCGAAGGATCGGTTGCGGCCACACAATCATCAAAGTACGGGCGCTCGTAATACCGGAAACTGTAAATATCCATGTCGCCTTTGCCGCGGCGGCGGTCCGAAGCAAGATACCCCTGTTTGCCGTCGGCGCTCATGGTAATGTAAATGTCGTCGCCCGATTCGTTAAACGGACGGCCCATGTTTTCTGGCGTGCCCCAGGTACCGTTGTTGTATGTTACGCGAAACAAATCATATCCGCCGTAGCCTGATAATCCTTTTGATGCGAAGTAAAGCGTTTTGCCATCCGCACCCATAAACGGACTTTCTTCATCCGCCGGTGTATTAATGGCGTTGCCCAGGTGCTGCACATTGCCCCAGCTGCCGTCGGTTTGTTTGGTGGCCGCATACAGGTCAAGTCCGCCCTGCCCGCCCGCTGCGTTGCTCGAAAAAACAAGCATTGTTCCGTCCGGACTTTCGCACGCATGGTTCTGGTAATCGCTGCGGTTGATGGTTTCCGGCAGCAGCACCGGTTCCTGCCACGCGCCGTTTTTCCACTGCGACACATACAGTTTTTTATCGCGGCAGGTGTACAGGCGTTGATTATCTGCGGTAACCGAAACCACGGCTTCGTGTGTTTTGGTATTGCCCACGGCCGCCACCATCGCGTTGTTCACTTCAAAAGGTGTGGCCGTTGCAAATGCGCCGTTTTTTTTCACGGCGATAAACATGTCTTCGTAATATTTATTGTCGTTAAAATCAATCCTGTTTTTTTTGCCTTTGCGCCGCGAGGTAAAAAACAGCAGTGAGTCCGATGCGTTTATCACCGGCACATATTCCGGATCATTTGTGTTTACGGCCGGGCCGAGGTTGGTGATGCGCAGGTCGGCCACCGGGCGGCGGTACAGTTTGCCGTATTCGCACTGCGTAATGTATTGCTGCATGCGGCTGCGGAACTTGTCGCCTTCTTTCGATTCGTCGGCACGGTTTTGCAGGCTGCGGTACATGCGTATGGCTTCGCTGTAACGCTCCATGTACTGGTAGGTTTCGGCAAGGGCGAGTAACAGGTCCGCCGCGGTATCGTTTTTCGGGGTGAGGCGGGCGGCGCGTTCGAGCAGCACCAGCGCGGTGTCTTTGCGGTAGAGGTCGTATGCGAGCAACATGCCCGCGTTGTAATTTGCTTTGTAATACAACGAGTCTTTTATCACCGCAGCACGTGCAGGCGCCCAGGCGCATTCAAACTGCGCTTTCACCGCGCGGCGTTCGGAGATGCGGATGAGGCGGCGTTTATTCATTTTGGAATAGTCGCGGCCGTCGCCGGCAAAGGCGCTGAACGAAACGAGGCAAACAACCAGTAAAATAATCCGGTGCAGGTACTTGATGCGTGGCATAGTGAAGCCAAATATAAGCAGATATGTGTGCAGGACGAAAACAGACCGGGCAATCGCGTCTAAAATAAAACAACCTGAATTTGTATAAAAATGATGTTAGCGCGGATTTTGTGTGTAGTGCCGCGCGGTAGCTAATCCGTGCTGGACCAAAGACTTTAGCGCGTGGAGTTGTGGACAGGAAGATTTTATACACGCGCAAATCGTATGCTTTCACGGATTAGCCCGCTCACACATCACACGCACAAAATCCGCGACAACATCAAAAAAAGAGTTTACAAAATCCGCCACAACATCTAAAAAGAGCATTGCGAACTTGATTGCTTTGTAAAACAGCCGCTACTTCACAAACTGTTTCAGCCATTCAATCGCATCGGCTTCATCGGTAAACACACGCAGGGGCGACTTGGGGCGGAACATGGTGGTGTACGCATTCAGCATCATTTTGTTGAGGGTGCTGTCGGTAATTACGGCCATGCCGAGGCGGCGGTGCGACTGGGCGGCACCGTATTCCTGGGCTTCGCGGGTAATGCTGTAACTTTTGGTGGCATCTACCAGCCAGGGTACAGGCACTTCGCCGGTAAGCCGGTCGTATGCTTCATAAAAAAGCCGGATGTCTTCGATGTGTACGGAACATTCTTCCCTGATTTTCACACGCAGAATGCCGTCATCGCCCAGCTGCAGCCAGTATTTGGCTGTCATTGCTTCTTTGGCCATACTAAAAATGTATTTACAATCCGAAGTGTGTGTGGGAACGAATTGTAAAACCGTTCAGCAAATATAACGCCATTCCGGAATGGTGCAATACCGCTTATACTTTTTAACAGAAGCGGTTGTGCAGTTCAGCATAGAATGGAAATTCAACAGACAGCCCCGGAACATTACGGTTCCGGGGCTGTTTCGGTTCAGTCAGACAGTACGGACATTCCGCCGCCCGGTATCACCACTTACTTGCGTTTAGTTCCGCCGGCCCGCACCACATAGGTGCAGCCTCCGGAAGTTTGTTTGTGGCTTTGCTGGATGATTGTGAACTGGTAATCAGCTGCGGGTGTGTCTTTCGGTAACACGAGGTTATACTGCAGCCACGTTGTTTTGCCGGCAGGCAGTTTCATTTCCGGGAGATGAATCACCCCTCCGGGTTTCAGCACAGCCTCGAACGTATTTTCCAGGTCAAATTCCACGAAGTCGCCGCAGCGGGTTTCCCGTTTTGCCGCAAAATATTTCTTCCCGTCTTTCACCGTTTTCAGTCCTGCGGTTTTTAATTGTTCGGCTGTCGGAGCAAGCGCTCCTTTACGTCCGTTAACACGTGAAGTGGTAAGGAGCAGCCGTGTACCTTCGGGCAAACTACCGGTGTGAATGAGCACCCGTGAACCGCTTCCGCTGCCGCCAAACATCCCCATCATGGGTGCCGAAGGCATGGGTGATCCGGCCGGCGCATCAAGCACCTGCAGGTTTTTCAATCCCACCTGTTTGTTCTGCACCACCAGCTGATCAACGTTAAACAAACCTCCGCCATTCAGCGGATTTTCATTGCAGGTAACAACCAGCAGCAGGCAAGAGTGTTCGTTTGCTGCCGACGGGATGGAAAAATTCCAGGCTTTTACACCAGGTTCGCCGGGATAGAGTTCCGTAAAACTTTTGGCATCGCCCACGGCCTGCCAGTCTGTTCCGCCCGGTGTTCCGGCAAACGGCATAGTGCCCGTCCAGAAATTTGCAGGCAGCGGAGGTAAACCGGCATGTGCATCCGCAAAAAACAAACGCATCTGCACATTGGTTACTTTATTTATTCCGCGGTTATGCACCTGCGCGTAAATCCGGTTCGTGGTTCCCCGTTTCCCGGTGCGGTGCTGCAATACCGATTCAAAAAACAGGTAGTCTTCCACCGCAGCAGGCGACTGGTACGCGGGCGGTGTTCCTTCGGGTGAATCTACTTTGATGTCGGCGCATTGCCAGTGGTACACCTGCACAGAAGGATCAAACGGATGCGCAACATATTCCGGCGACGGGTTCCTGCGGCCGGAGTCGAGCATATTGTCGCGGACATACAAATCGGTGAGCGGGCAGGAAGCCGGGTCAATCGGGCGCTCCCATATTCCGCGGCCGTGAGTACCGGCCCGCAGCAGGCGCAGCGGGTTAAAAATTTCGAGGTGGAACACCGGCACATTCGGCAACCCTTCGTCCCATATTTCCCAGTTACCCCCGGCATCAGTCGTGCGGAATACGCCGAGATCCGTTCCGATAAACAGGCGATTGGCATTGCCCGGATCAATTACAATGGTGTTCACCGGGTTGGCCATCGAGAGCCCGTTGTTCCGGCTTTCCCAGGCCATGCTGCCGGGCACGCGACGGTACACATGGTTATTGGAAAACTCCCCGCTCCATTCCGTCCAGGTAATGGCCGCAAACGTTACCCACACTGTTCCGGAAGCATCAACCGCGAGGTCTGAAATAAAATTGCCCGGATTATAACCGGTATCGGTGATGTTGGTTGTAGTTACATCGGCCACTGCCCAGGTTGCACCCGTTCGTTGTACCCGGTAAACTTCCCCACCCGCAGTGCCGGCATAAACAATGGTGGAGTCTGCCGGATGCACGGCCAGTGCCGTGATATTGGTGGGCAGATCAGCTGTTACCGGTGCCCAGGTACCACCGTGATCGGGGCTGCGCCAGAGTTTGGCCCCCCCAAAATAACACACTTCCTGTGCAGACGGATCGAGCGTAAAGGGCGGATAAAATTCCGATATTTCATTGGCTGCAGAAATATCACCGGAGATCCAGCCGAAATTGGTTCCGGCATTATCCGAACGATAGAACGTGGTATAAATATAACTGCAGTACATGCGCTGCGGATCAGCCTGGTTGATGGCTGTAAAACCACCATCACCTCCGGCACGGAACGTCCATACCGGGCTGCCTTCATAGCGGTGCGTGCCGTTATCCTGTGTTCCGCCGATCATCACATTTTCCCATTGCGGGTGGCATGACACATGCATGTACTGCAATGTAGCGAGGTCGCGGTTGCGCATTTCCCAGTTTGCCCCGGCTGATGCCGAACGGAAAACCCCGCCGTCATTTCCGGCCCAAACAATTTCCGGGTTAACCGGGTCGAATGCAAACGCGTGCTGATCGGGGTGAATACCCTTCGGGTTGGGTGGCGTACCGTCACTTATCGGGGTAAATACCAGCCGGTTGTCTGTTCGCCAGAGTCCGACGTTACCGATGTACAACCGGTTTGCATTCGTCGGGTGCGCGGCAACAACAAAATTATAATCCTGCTGCCCGGCAAGGCTCAGCGCAAACTGGTGTGTATGGCCGCTGGCATCCGGCTGCGACCACACATTGATGATTCCGCCTCCCGCCAGCCGGCGGATATCTTCGGCCGTAAAATTAAACGTGTGTGTATGCGCCGGGGCACCTGCAGATGACGAGGTATAAACGTGCGGTGCAGGCGCAGCAGCCAGATCAGCGGCAGGTATAGTCAGTGTATGCTGGTGGTTGTCGGCTCCCCCCTGGCCGGTAGGCCAGTTGTTCAGTGCATAATTCATCCTGATTTCAATACGGTTCCAGCTGCCCCCGCCGTCGGGTGTCTGGGCTATAACCTGTGTATAGGAAGGGGCCTCCTGGAATAACACCGTTACTTCCTGCGGATTGGAAGGCTGCTGCCACAGTGCCATACGGCCATTGATGGTTGCAGGAATGTTCATGTGTACAATTTTTGTCCATGCGCTCCAGGTGCCCGACACCCGCTCTGCACGCCACAACCCGTCACCGAAATAAGCACCGATCAGCACCACATCGCCCGGGCTGCCCGGTTTTTCAAATGCAGCAAGTTCGCAGGCCGAACCGGCACGCAACAGGTTCCAGTTTGAACCGTCCGGACTTTCGTAAATGCCGTTTACACTCGAAAGGAATGCACGCGACGAAGTGGCATCGGTCGGATCGAACAGCACCCGCGAAATTTCATTCTGCGCGAAGCCCGAAACCGGGATATCTGCCCACGTTTCACCTCCGTCGGTGCTGCGGAGCAAACCGTTGCCGTAGTAGGTTAATCCGCCCACGCTGTAATGGTGGTATTCGCCTGTACCGGCAAGCATCTGCAGGTGGTTGTTCGGCGATATGGCAATAGTACCGATTGCCATACTCATTGCATAATCCGATTTGGAAGTCCAGGTTACCCCGTTGTCGGTGGATTTCCAGATGCCACCGCCCGCTGTTCCGATAAACATGGTTGCCGGTGCCGCAGCGTCAATGACAATGCAAATCACCCGGCCCGAAATCGTGAGCCCCCCGGCAGTTTGTCCGTTGGGTACACAGGCCGGCCCTACCGGGGTCCAGTTGCAAACACCCGGCACAGGGATTCCCCCGCCCATACCCGAATTGAACCCGTTGGTAAGCGTACCGGAAAAATTGTTTTTGCGGTTGCGCTTTTGCCGCACACTCTCCAGCTGCACATTGCGGAAGTTATCCGGGATGAAACCGATATGGCCGAAGCGGCGGCGGAAAAAATCTTCCTGGCGCAAATAGCTTTTTTCGATCTTCCCGCCTTTATAGTACGTTTCCGGATAAATCGCCGGATTTTCTGCAACCTTAAGATTTAAACCGGCCCTGTACTTCCGGCGATGTGCCGAAACGGCATTGATCTCCAGTTCACCTGCACCGGTCCGGCCGATGTGCAGCGTGATGCTGAAACTCCCGTCAGCGGCAGGACGAATTCCCGAACGGTAACGGGTGCCGGTAATCACCTGGCTGATGCGGATGTCTTTCCGGCTGAACTTAAACTGTAAAGGACAGTCGGGCCATCCGGAACCGCTGACAAGCAGCACGCGGCCTTCGCGGGTTTCCAGGGTATCGCTGTGCAGTTTGGGTTTGTAAGACGCAAGGGGTTCATCCGGCTTGTCATTGCCCGGGACGTCATCCGGACTATCAGTGTCCGTTGTTTCCTCGCTTTCCGGAATCTCAATTTTAATTTCGAGCCGGGGCTGGTCGAGCATAACCACCATCGTTTCGCGGGTGTCGAAGAGCAAGCGGTCGTTCCGCAGGATCCGGAAATAAATATCCGGGCGCTGGTCGAACAGCGTGCTCAGTAATTCCGCATCAAAAGTGATTTCAAAATGCCCGGAATCGTCCGTCTCCGTCCGGCCGACATAGTCATCAATAAATAAATCTTTGTCCCATGCTTCAACAACAGCATTGGAAACCGGCTGGCCGTTTTCGGCAAATACCAGCACGCCTGAAAGTGAAATTTGTTTAGCCATGATATTGTTTTTAAAAGTGATTAAAACCAACACCGGCCGTAAGCATGTACACAACTACACGTGTAACGGGGATACGCTTTGCACTGTACGAAACATACAGCTATCAACGCATTATTTAGTACAACAATGTTAGATTAAATAAGCTTTCGCGGAAAATATAATTTTCAACAACCGCTGAATAATACGCGGTTCGTTTTATCCTGCGATTGGAAGGTTGTTAACTCGGAGATTGTTGTGTAACAGGGCATTTTTTAACCATCAGTTATCCTCCACCACGGCAGATGAACATGACACAATTTACCAGCTATTTTTTTGATTTCCTTTTATACATGATAAGATCTGCCACGAAATAAACTACGGCTACAGGAATGTATATTATTGCGGCATTTTCTATTATCATCTGTTGTAAAGAACGGCAATCGGCAGACCAGGAGACACATTCCGCCGAATAGTATTTGTAAAAAACACCAAACGTGGCCTGGACAAAAATAAATAGCAATACATTTTTAATGACAATGTTTTTCATGCTGCCATTTTTTGAAACATCTATTTTTTGTGTAGTTCCTTTTCCATGCCATTGCAACCATAACGGTAAGCACTGGCGCTGGCTTGGCGTCCCGGTAACGGCGCGCCAAAGGCATAATAATCCATCACTCCTTCACCAGCTTCCGCGTAACCATCCCCCCCGAAGCATCCTGCAGCACCAGCACATACATGCCCGCAGCCAGGTTAGCGAGTTGGAGCGTTGTTGTTTTCCCACGCAGCGGTTGCGTTGCAATTACCACGTTGCCACGCAGGTCGAGCACTTTTACCGTGGCACCGGCAAAGTATGCTGTTTCAATGGTTAACTGCGCGCTGCCGTTTACCGGGTTCGGGTACAGTTTAACCGAACGGCCGAATCCGATTTCGTCGGGTGCACCGGTAAACAACATCGTATCACAGATCGGGTTTGTTGTGATCATCGGCGCGAAATAATTCGCAAGGTTGGTTTGGCGCGTGGTTACATTATCGTAGGCGTGGCAGGCATTGTTCACCTGGTCGGCACAGCTGCCCGGAACAAAAAGGCACTGGTACGGAAAACTGAGCGTGGTGAATTCATTGTGAAACGTGTAGCCGTAACCGTTGGTTGTGTTCCAGTTGCTCATCACGCGGCTGCCATATACTTTGGGTGTGTTGGCGATGCCATAACAATTATAACAATTGGCAAAACACCACGACATGCCCCAGTCCACCTTGTTACTGTCAATAGGCACCACGATGTCGCAGGGCTGGTGGAAGGAAAATATCGCCGGTTTCGGACTGCCGGCTTTGTGGTATTGCAGCAGGTTGTTCACCATGCCGCCGTACATGTTGCCGATGCCTTTGATGGTGTAATTGACCGTGGTGGGTTCAATGGTGCCGTCAATGCCGCCGAGATCGGGCCGGTTTACGGTGCTGTTCGGAAATGTTTTGCCCACGTTGTACTGGCACGTTAATGTTCCCGCATTGGGTGACGGCAGTGCGCTTAACGCAAATGTTTCGGGACGGCGTTCCGCGGCCGTATCGAGCAGCGCTATTCCGATGGCCACAAATGAACCTGCACTTTCACCGGCAACAAACACATTTGCGGTATCAATACGGAACTGCGTGTTGCGGTTTATAAGGTAACGCAGCGCGCCTTTGCCATCCTGCACCGAACGGTAATAGGCCCGGTACCATTCTGCCGAATCGCCGGCAAACACGCAGGGGTAGCCCGGGTAGTTGCAGGTCCATGCAGCATCGTCGGCAATAAAACCGAGGCGGTAATCAATACTTGCGGTTACATATCCGCGGCGTGCGAAAATTTTACAGAGGTTGGTAATGCTTGCATCGTTTTTATCACCGGCCAGGAACGAACCGCCGTGCACCCACAGCATCAGCGGGCGGCGCGAAACGTGGTTTACATCATCGCACTGCGGCAGGTAAATGTCCATGTGCAGTGTGTCGGTTTGGCCGTTGAAGTTTACGGCTGTTCCGTAGGTTACATTGAGTAAACTGTCGTAGCTGTATTTCTGATCAATCCATTGCTGGGCGAATGCGGTTTGTAACAGGAACAGGAAAGCCAGGAGGGTGAATGTTTTTTTCATGGGTATGTGTTATGCGCGTTGGTGCTGTTTTTCAAGAACAAGAACCAAATTAATATTTTATTAGTAATGATATGCAAAAAACAAAGACACCGGTCACAAAAAAAACGGTTGTCCTTAGAAGCAACCGTTTTTTTTGTGTTCTAAAAAGTTATTTCAATCCGATTTGCTCCGGTGGCAAAGGTTTACGAATCCATCACTCCTTCACCAGTTTCTTCACCACCGTTGCACCCGACGCATGCTGAAACACGAGCATGTACATACCCGCGGGCAAATTACCGAGGCTGATGGTTGTACTTTTTGCCCGCAGTTCGCGGGCGGGAATAACCACGTTGCCGGTTATGTCAAGCACCTTTACCGTGCTGCCGATGAAGTAAGCCGTTTCCAGCGTTACCTGCGCGCTGCCGTTGACCGGGTTCGGATACAGTTTTATGGTTTGCTCCAGTGATGGAACTGCAGGCAGCGCTGTAAACAGCATCGTATCGCATATCGGGTTGGTGGTGATGTACGGCGCGAAAAAATTGGCGAGATTGGTTTGGCGCGTGGTGAAGTTATCATACGCGTGGCAGGAATTATTTAACTGGTCCCAGCAGCTTCCGGGAGGCTGAATAATAATATTGCCGCACAGATACGGAAAATTAAGCGTTGTAAATTCATTGTGAAAAACGTACCCGTAATTATTCGTTGTATTCCAGTTGCTCATCGCCCGGCTGCCATACACTTTGGGTGTTTTCATAATTGTTAAACAGCTCCAGCAGTTGGCAAGGCACCACGATACGCCCCAATCCACCCGGTTACTGTCAATCGGCACCACGATATCACAGGGCCGGTGAAACGAAAAGATGGCCGGTTTCGGACTGCCAGCTTTGTGGTATTGCAGCAGGTTATTCACCATGCCACCATACATGTTGCCGATGCCTTTGATGGTGTAATTAACCGTGGTGAGTTCTATTGTGCCATCAATACCGCCCAGGTCGGGGCGGGCCACCGTACTGTTCGGAAACGACTGCCCGTTATTATATGAACATTGCATCATACTGTCGTGCGGCGAAGGCAATGCGCCAATCGCAAATGTTTCGGGGCGGCGCTCGGCAGCGGTATCCAGCAGGGCAACACCAATGGCCACAAACGAACCTGCACTTTCGCCGGCTACAAACACATTGGCCGTATCAATACGAAACTGCGCGTTGCGGTTTATAAGGTAACGCAGCGCGCCTTTGCCGTCCTGCACCGACCGGTAATA
This sequence comes from Chitinophaga pinensis, assembly GCA_943372645.1. Taxonomy (GTDB): domain Bacteria; phylum Bacteroidota; class Bacteroidia; order Palsa-965; family Palsa-965; genus VBWE01. Next base: position 27,276 of record CALRZN010000034.1, read on the forward strand.
GGCACGGTACCACTCGGCTGTATCACCTGCAAAGAAACACCGGTAATTGGGAACAAAATTGCAGTTGTAGTAACTGTCGTCTGCAATAAATCCGAGGCGATAATTTATGGTGGCTGTTACGTAACCGCGGCGTGCAAAAATTCTGCAGAGGTTGGTAAGCTCGTTTTTATCGCCCCCTACAAACGAACCGCCGTGCACCCACATCAGCAGCGGGCGGCGCGAAACATGGTTCACATCATCGCACTGCGGCAGGTAAATGTCCATTTTTAATGTATCGGTTCCCCCGTTAAAGTCTGTTGCTGTTCCGTAAGTAACGTTGAGCAAACTGTCGTAGCTGTATTTCTCGTCAATCCACTGTTGCGCAAATGCGGTATGCAGGGTGAACAGGAACATAAAGAGTGTAAGACGTGTTTTCATATCCTTGGATTTAGTGAATTACTGATTCCGTTTTTTTTGCAGATAAAATGCATGAAATCGGGATGTTTCAATTTTAAATCATTCACCAAGTTAACCCTTCAAATTATTCATTTCAAAATCTATCCGGTATTAAACGCTTGTAATTACATCGTGCGCTGAAATATGAACCATTCCAAACGAAAAACGGCTGCCCCCCGTTTTTATCCGGGGCGACAGCCGTTCTATATTATTAACTGAAAAATCTATTTCAGTTTCACCTTAATCATTTCGAGCAGGCTTTTGGTGGAGCTTACATCTTCCCCGTTTTTCTCCCCGTCGGTAATGGCCAGTTCGGCGAAATTGCGGGCAGCGGTGTAGTCTTTGGTTTTATACAGCAGCGCGGCATATGTATCGAGGTACATGTATTCCGGGTGGTTTTCGGTTACCACTTTCATCCATCCGGCGGCCTGTTTCAGTACCACCTGGTCGTCGCATTTTTCGTAAATGGTCCATGCGGCTTCGTTTAACATGCCCGACGCATCCGCACCTTTGTTATCGAACACCGGCTGCACCACACCGGCATACCCGGCCCAGTCGTTCTGGCTTTTGAAAAAACTCATCTGGAGCGACATACGCAGCTGCTCCTGTTCGTTTTTGTCGCTCATATATTTATCAATCATATTGAGCGCAAGCTGGTAATTTTCTTTGTTTTTATCCTTGATGGCGGCATTGGTGCGGCGGGTGATGATAGAAGCAGTAACTTCTTCCACGGCTTCGCGGCCATACAGGCTTTTCAGGTTGTTATATTCTTTGAGCACCACTTCCTGGCACACGCTGAGCGAACTGAAACGCCAGAGCACGCCCCAGCACACCTCCGATGTTTTGTCTTTCTGCTCATCGAGAAACAGCGACACTTTTTTCTCATCCACTTTCGGGCGTTTGTCGGCCACCTGGAAACTGGCTTTGTAAAACTCCGGGAAGCCCGGCTCCAGGCCGCTTATGTTAAATACTTCATGCAAACGCATATCATCAGCCGGTGGTTCGGCAGCAATGTTCATCACCTTTTCAAGCGTTTTCAGAAAATCGTCGGCCGGCTCGTAGCCGTGGGAAACATAAATCAGTTTTCCTTCGTGATTAAAAAAGAGGATGGTGGGAAAACTGTTCACATGGTATTTCATGGCCAGTTTCTGCCCGTCTGCTTCTTTCTCCATTTCTTTTTTCACCGCGATAAAACGGCTGTTCAGCAGCCCTGCTACGCGGGGATCGGTAAAGGTTTTTTTATCCATCACCTTACACCAGCCGCACCAGTCGGTATAGGCATCCACCATAATAAGGCGTTGTTCGGGCGCAGCCATGGTAATGGCATCGGCCCATTTACCGTTGTGGAATTTTACTTCCTGCGCCTGGGCAGCGGCAGAAACCGAAACCAGCAGCACCAATGCCGCTTTTCTGAAGAAATTTGTTTTCATAAATGGACTTGTATTATTAAGGGAAACAAAGATAACCGGAAACTGACCAAAATCCTATTTGCACGGTTCAGTAATTCCGCTAAATTTGTGCCGCAAATTAAAAATCCAAATCGTACAATATGGGACACGGCCATAACAATCTGAATGACATGCCTTCGGGCCTGCGTAACTGGGGAGTAACAATTGCGGGTGCTGTTGCAATCGGCATCCTGTTCCTGTTTGTCGGAACCAGCTGGACCGGTCCGGGAAACCACGAATGCTGCGGCGAAGAACAAACCTGCGAAGCCGGTGCACACGGCGAAAAAGGAGCCTGCTGCAAAGGGGAAGCAAAAGGCGGACACGGTGATGCGGCCTGCTGCAAAGGCGGTGAACACGGCGATGCCAAAGCTTGCGCACATACCTGTGGCGACGAATGCCACAAAGCCGGAAAATGCACACACACCTGCACCGATGCCTGCAAAGCCGGTGCAAAAGGCGAAGCCAAAGCCTGCGGACACACCTGCGGCGAGGAATGCCACAAAGCCGGAAAATGCACCCACGAATGCACCGCCGAATGTAAACACGGTCACGAACACGCTGCCGATACCGCCAAAAAACCGGAAGCAGCGCCCGCAGGACACTAACATACTGAATTACACCTCTTTAAAAAGCCGGATATTCGTCCGGCTTTTTGCATTATAACAGGTTTCCGGCCTTTTATTTTATTATCTTTGCAATCCTTTAAATTGATGTAATATTTACTACAAGAAACAGTCATGAACATTACGAAAGAACAAATTGATGACCTCAATGCCGTGGTGCGTGTTAAGGTTGGCCCGGCCGATTACCAGGCCAGTGTAGACAAAACGTTAAAAGACTACCAGAAAAAGGTACAGATGCCGGGTTTCCGCCCGGGCAAAGTGCCTGCCGGTATGGTCAAAAAAATGTACGGAAAATCGGTGCTGGCCGATGAGCTGAACAAGCTCCTGTCAGACGAACTCTACAAATACATTAACGAAAACAAGCTCGAAGTGCTCGGCAACCCGCTTCCGAAAGAAGACGAGATGCAGAATGATTTAGAACCCGGTGCTGATTTCGAATTTGCTTACGATGTTGCCCTTGCCCCGAATTTTAACCTGGAGCTCGACGGCAACCTGAAAGTTACCGAATACAAAGTAGCCGTTGATGAAAAACTGATGAACAACTACATCAGCGACATCACCCGCCGTTACGGCAACATTACCCAGGCCGATACCGTGGAAGAAGGCGACCTCATTTACGGCGATTACGTAGAACTTGACGAAACAGGCGCCATTAAACCGGGCGGCATTTTTAAATCGTCCACCTTATTTCTTGATAAACCGGTTAAAGAATACCACCAGCAGCTCATCGGCAAAAAAGCCGAAGACAAGGTGGTGCTGAAACCGAACGAAATTGCAGATACGCCGGACGACCTCGTGCAGAAACTGGGCATTACCCGCGCCGAAGCCGACACACTGAACGTGAACCTGCAGTTCACCATTAAAACCATCAGCCGCCTGCACCCGGCCGAACTGAGCCAGGACCTGTATGATAAACTGTTTGGTCCCGGACAGGTAAACAGCGAAGAAGAATTCCGCGCACGTGTGGCCCACGACCTGGCCAACATGTTTGTGCGTGATACCGAAAACCGCCTGCACAACGACATTACGTCAGCCCTCATCGAACACACCAACCTCACGCTCCCGGATGCATTCCTGAAACGCTGGCTGGTGGCTGCCAACAAAGAGCCGGTGACCATGGAGCAGGTGGAAGCCGAATACCCGGTGTACGCCCGTCAGCTCCGCTGGCAGCTTATTGAAAACAAACTCATCCGCGATAACAACATCCAGGTAACGCAGGAAGACATGGAACAGCACGTGAAAGCGATGCTGCGTGAAAACTACAAGCGGTATTTCCCGGACAAAGAACCGGAAGAAGAAGAACTCACCACCTCGGCCCGCAACGTGCTGAAAAAAGAAGACGAAGCGAAAAAGGTGATCGAGAATATGTACCACGAACGCCTCATGACGCTTTACCGCATGAAATGTTCGATTGAGACAAAAGAGGTGTCGTACGAAGAGTTTGCCGGCAAATAACAGCCGTTTACTGACAGCGTGGCAGTAAAACACCCGCCGTCAGCATCTGGCATTGTGCTTGTGCAACGTTGTTGAACCACTATCTTTACAATTATTACTACAAACCAAAAACGTATGTTCGATCAGAATGAATTTCGCAAATACGCGATCAAGCACAAAGGCATCAGCAGCCTCACGTATGACAGCTACACCTCGGCTGTAAGCCCGGTGCGCTCCATGACGCCGATGATTATTGAAGAACGCCAGATGCACGGTACAGCCATTTCGGTATTTGACCGACTGATGATGGACCGCATCATTTTCCTTGGTACCGGCATTTATGACAACGTGGCCAACATCATCCAGGCCCAGCTGCTGTTCCTCGAATCGGCCGATCCGAAAAAAGACATTTCGATTTATATCAATTCGCCGGGTGGTTCGGTGTATGCCGGTCTCGGTATTTACGACACCATGCAGATTGTACAGCCGAAAATTGCAACGATCTGTACCGGTATGGCCGCCTCGATGGGCGCTGTGCTTATGTGTGCCGGCGAAAAAGGCAAACGTACCGCCCTCGCCCACTCGCGCATCATGATTCACCAGCCGCTCGGTGGTGCTGAAGGCCAGGCTTCGGATATCGAAATCACTGCCCGTGAAATCGGTAAACTGAAAAAAGAACTGTACGACATCATTGCACGCCACAGCGGACAGACGTACGAAAAAGTGTGGGCCGACAGCGACCGCGATTACTGGATGACCGCGGAAGAGTCGAAAGCCTACGGCATGATTGACGAGATTCTTGAAAAACGATAAATGAAAACGAAAAGCATCGCGCCCCCGGGCGTGATGCTTTTTCAGCAAAAAAAGACATGGCTGCGAAAGATCAGAACATCCATTGCTCCTTCTGCGGAAGAGCAAAACAGGATACCGAAGTACTCATTGCAGGGATCAGCGGACACATCTGCGACCAGTGCATTGTACAGGCCGGAAAAATTGTGAAGGAAGAAGAGGAAATCAAAAAAAGTGAAAACCTCAGCCATGTCCTCAAACTGCTGAAACCGACCGAAATCAAACGTCACCTCGATGAATACATCATCGGGCAGGACGATGCGAAAAAGGTGCTGGCCGTTGCCGTTTACAACCATTACAAACGCATCCTCGCTCCAAAGCCGGTGAAAAAAACGGCGAACCAGGAAGACGAAGTGGAGCTGGATAAATCAAACATTATTCTTGTCGGACAAACCGGAACCGGTAAAACACTGCTGGCGCGTACCATTGCCAAGCTGCTGAAAGTGCCGTTCTGTATTGCTGATGCAACCGTACTCACCGAAGCCGGTTACGTGGGCGAAGATGTGGAAAGCATCCTCGTGCGCCTGCTGCAGGCCGCGGATTACGATGTGGCTTCTGCCGAACGCGGCATCGTATTTATTGACGAGATTGATAAAATTTCACGCAAAGGCGACAACCCGTCCATCACCCGCGATGTAAGCGGCGAAGGCGTACAGCAGGCCATGCTGAAACTGCTCGAAGGTTCGGTAGTAAACGTGCCCCCGCAGGGCGGACGCAAACACCCGGAACAGAAAATGATCCAGGTGGATACACGCAACATCCTGTTCATCTGCGGCGGTGCATTCGACGGTATTGATAAAATTATCGGCCGCCGCCTGCGCACCCAGGCCATGGGTTACGCCTCTGCAAAAGAACGCGAAAACATTGACCGCGAAAACCTGCTGCAGTATATTGTTCCGCAGGACCTGCGCAGCTTCGGACTTATTCCCGAACTCATCGGCCGCCTGCCCGTACTCAGCTACCTCGATCCGCTTGATCCGGAAGCACTGCGCCGCATCCTCACCGAACCGAAAAACTCACTCATGCGCCAGTATGTACGCCTGTTCGAAATGGACAACGTAAAACTGAGCATTGAAGATGATGTACTGGATCACATCGTGGAAAAAGCGATGGAATACAAACTCGGCGCACGCGGCCTCCGCTCCATCTGCGAAGCCATTATGATTGATGCGATGTACGAAATTCCTTCGGAAACAAAAACCAAGTCGCTCAACATCACGCTCGATTACGCCAAAAGCAAACTGAGCAAGGCACGGATGGATAAGCTGAAGGTAGCATAGTTACCGGCGCACCGGGCCTCCCGCATTTTTGATTTTTCGATTTTTTATTTTTGATTGCTGGTTTTGTAAATCAAAAATCAGCAATCAAAAATCAAAAATCCTATTTCACTGCAGTTTCTCCAATGGCATATCGCCCTTATCAAAAGTCCAATCAATACGGAGGATGTAATTCATCAGTTCATCGCTCAACTCGAGTTCAGCCAAAGTGAGTGGTAAAGCGGGACGGGAAATAAGGTCGAACTGATTCTTCGCTTTTTGCCTCGAAGCATCCCGAAAATCAAATGCAAATAATCCTTTAGCTGAATAATCATCCGAATAATCGAACACCCCGGATTCCCTGGTGATGCGCACGGCTGCAGTGCTTACCGGCAACTGATCTATTTTCGCTTTCAGCAATACATAATTTTCGTACGAGCGCAGCACTTGTTTCGGTATCGGCGAATGACGAATACCCGAAAAGATCGCCAGCTGCCCTTTTTCATCAGCAGCAAACCAATCCAACTCATAAAATTCAGCGCCGTATTGTAAAATTGTTTCCCAATAGGCTTTATCAATTTCAATGGGCATATGTGACAGGCATTTTTGATTCCACATTTCTTATTCCAGATTTCAGACTTTCAGATTTGAGATTTGAGACGAGCAGGGTTTTATCGGAAAACGATCGTTTTTCTTAACAGTTAATGGAACTGTACTGCATTTAATCTAACCACTAAGACCACAATGGTATGCACAAAGGGCACCATGAACAAATTTTCCTTTGTGTCCTTTGTGAAATCCTTTGTGGGTGCGGCTGTATAGCGGGTCGCCTTTGTGGTTAAATCAGGATAGCACAGTTCCTCTATCTGCTTGTCGAAAACATACGATCTATTCATAACCACAATCGATCGTCTCAAATCTGAAAGTCTGAAATCTGAAAGTCTCAAATCTATTTCCGTTCCCACAACTCAAACGTAAACGCATGCACATGTTTTTCATCCGCCGGGTGTTCTTCGTGCCAGGTGCGTTGCCATTCGTTTTCATTTAATACCGGGAAAAACGTGTCGCCTTCAAAATTGTGATGGATACGCGTGAGGTAAATGCCGGTATAGTGCGGCAGGGCTTCGCGGTAAATCTGTCCGCCGCCGATAATGAACAGTTCGGTTTCGCCGGCTTCGCGGGCAAAGGCGATGGCATCGTCCAATGAATTAACCACCACTGCACCCGGCGCTGCGTAATCCTGCTGCCGCGTTACCACGATGTTTTTACGATCGGGCAGCGGGCGGAATTTTTCGGGGATGGATTCGTAATTCCGGCGCCCCGTTACCACACAATGCCCGGTGGTTTTGTCTTTGAAAAACTTCATGTCAGCCGGCAAACGCCAGATCAGCCGGTTGTCTTTACCGATCACATCATTCTCCGCCGCAGCAACAATGGCCGTTATTTTCATTTTGTTTTGTAGAAGCACAAAGATACGTAAACCTTGCTGGTTTATGGAATCAGGATGTAACTGGAATCAGTTTGCAATTTGCAGTTTGCAGTTTTTTTTGTGTTCCGGAAAAGGAGCTTGCTCCTTAAAAGTAGCAGTTTTTTTGTTTCAGTAAAAGGAGCTTGCTCCTTAAAAAATCAAAACTGCAAACTGCAAATTGCAAACTGATTAAACGATCCGTTTTAAAAGATCAGCAGCTGTACCGCGATTCACTTTATACAAAACTAAAACGCCCAGTATCTTTTGTGTGTAGCCAGCCCGATGGTCATTCCCATACGCACCATCGGCCCGATGCGGGTTTCGCTGCGGCTTTCGAGTAAGGGATGGGTGTAAACGTATGTATCGTTATCAAAACCGGATGTGGTAACATTAAACTGGTAATACGCTGCACCGACACCCATAAACATATCAATCATAAAATGTTTTTTGATGGCCATCATGCCGTAATTGGCGAGCAGTTCGTAAGATGTTTCTTCCATATCAAACGGCTGTTCGGCATAATACAGGCCAGAGGATGCATTTGTAAAATCGGACCAGGTGTGCATGCTGCGGTTCACATATCCAAACAGCGGCCCGACATAAAAACCTTCATCTGCCCTGGAAGGATGAATCTTAAATGCCACATGCGCTTTCATGCCGTCCCATTTCAGGTTGAAGCCGTTGGTACCTACATCTTTAAATGTAAGGTCTTCCATGAGCACGTGATTTTGTTTTATTTTTTTGTAGGAAAATTCCACGGCCAGGTTTTCCGAAAGCGTGATACCGGCTACACCGCCGAAATCGCGGTAATGCGAAAAACGTGTGAGCATAGGCCCCGGGTAAATACCGGCATACACCCCGAATGCGCGGTTTTCGCGGCGTTCGCGGCGGCGGCGTGCGGCCTCCTCCTCTGCTTCGCGGCGTTTGCGGTCGGCCTCGCACTGTTGGCTTTTGTTTTTTGCTTCGGCGGCTTTTGCGGCATTTCCGAAATCAGCCCAGGCCCTGCCGAGTTCAAACCATTCCGCGCAATCGGTTGAACCGATTTTTGTTTCTTTCATGGCGCAGGCTTTCAGGCCCACTTCTTTTTCGCTGTTGTTGCGCGCATACGCAATGGCTTTGTCGTAAAACCGGTAATCGCTGTAACCGGCCTGCAGCGCTTTTTCATATGCTTCGGTTGCCCGTAATTCATCTTCCAGCCGTTCGAGTATGGGTGCAGCGGTGGCGTAATAATAACCGCCGCGGCCCAGTTCCGGTTTCGCTTTCAGCACGCTTTTCATTTTCTCGAACGACGTGCGCTGCGTGGGGTAATTGTTTTCTTTCACCGTGCGTTTATACGAGGTATCGAGATCAGCATAGGTTTGCAACTGGTTCAGCGTGGCATCCAGCAGTTCCTGGTCCATCACATTCTGTTTGCCTTTTACTTCGATTATTTTATTCAGCGAAATGTATTTGTACCAGGACGATGTATTGGAAGAACTCAGCGATTTACGCGCCCACACCAGCGACTCATCGTACTTGCTGAGGTTGGCACAGATTTCGGCCATGCCCGTATAATATTCGGTAAGTGTGGGCGCAAAGTTTTCGTATTTGATGGAATAATTTTTTCCATCGAACGTATATCGCATCGGAAATTTATCTGCAGTTGAAAAGAACGCGTAATCCGAAGCGATGGGATTCATCACTTCATACGCCTCCTTATTCCGGCCCATCATGCCATAGATAAAACCGAGTTCGTAACTGAAATTGGCGTTAAAATACCTTGCGCAGGTGGCTTCTTCGGTGGTTCCGTTACGCATCACCGTTTCCAGTTTCGGGCGGCCGCTGGCGATGTCGGCTTTCATGCGGTCCACATCCGCGTCTTTTACTGTACCGGGTTTCAGGCCGTCTTCAAAATCGCGCATGGCATTGTAGGTGCGCACGGCCTGTTCAAGTAATTCCGCATTGGTTTGTGCATGGAGCTGCAGCGAACCTGAAACGAACAAGAAAAAAATAAAAAGCTTTTTCATCCGGAAAATTTTAACGGGACAGTAAACCCCCATCAAATGTAATTGAACCATAACCGCTGCACAATACGGCAAAAACCGTAATCCGTTAAACAGCCACAACGGCTTTGATGTGCGGATGCGGATCGTATCCTTCGAGTACAAAATCTTCGAAACGGAATCCGAAAATATCGTTCACTTCCGGGTTTATTTTCATCACCGGCAGTTTGCGGCACTCGCGCGAAAGCTGGAGGTTCGCCTGTTCGATGTGGTTGGAATACAAATGGGCATCACCGAGTGTATGTACAAACTCGCCCGGTTTCAGTCCGCACACCTGCGCCACCATCATGGTGAGCAATGCATACGAGGCAATGTTAAACGGTACACCGAGAAAAATATCGGCGCTGCGCTGATACAACTGGCAGCTGAGTTTGCCGTCGGCCACATAAAACTGGAAAAACGCGTGGCAGGGCGGCAGCTTCATGTGCTCGATTTCGGCCACGTTCCATGCACTTACAATGAGGCGGCGCGAATCGGGATTGTTTTTGATCTGGTTCACCACCTGGGTAATCTGATCTATTTTGGTTCCGTCCGGCTTCGGCCACGAACGCCACTGCGAACCATATACCGGGCCGAGATTACCATCTGCATCAGCCCATTCATCCCAAATGGTTACGCCGTTTGCTTTCAGATAGGCCGTATTGGTTTCGCCTTTCAGAAACCAGAGCAGTTCGTGGATGATGGATTTCAGGTGCAGCTTTTTGGTGGTAACCACCGGAAAACCGTCTTCAAGATTAAAACGCATCTGGTAACCGAAAACACTAACGGTTCCGGTACCGGTGCGGTCGGTTTTGGTGGCGCCGTTTTCCAGCACATGCCGCATCAGATCGTGGTACTGTTTCATGGGTAAAGAATATACGCAAAATTAAGCGCTGCAGTACATTCCTGATTGTACGCTGGTAATCAGATTTTACATAAAATACGAACAATTTCAGTCGGCAGTCAGCAGCCGGCAGTCTGATCGTTTAATCGCCGAAGATACTGCTCCCGGCGATTAAACGACTGCCGACTGAAGACTGCCGACTTTTTAAACCATCTTCGTTTTTGTAAAAACAATCACCCTTCTTCCCTCGTCTTCGCCCTCGCCGGTTTGTACAAAACCGTTTTTCAGCAGCACGTGTTGCGACGGCACATTCTCGGGCAGCGTGGTGGCCTGCACGGTTTTAACGCTTTCGTACGACATGGCCCAGCGCACCAGCCCTTCCACGGCTTCGGTGGCGTAGCCGTTGCGCTGCCGGTTCTGATCGATGTGGTACCCAAAATTAACCACGCCGTTTTCATCGGGCGGCCCTGCAAACCCGGTTCCGCCGATTACGGTATTGGTATCACGCAGCACAATTTCCCAGGGGCTGAACCACGGAAACACTTCGGGATGCGCCTCCATTTTTTCGAGCAGGTATTTCATGGCTCCGTCTATTTCGCATTGATAAAACGGATCCACCTGCATGGACGAGTGATTCAGTCCGAGGTACGTTTCCAGTTCCGTGCGGCTGGTGGCGAGCAGGCGCATGGCATGTATTTCAAGAGCGAGCAGCGTAAGCCGTTCGGTATATATTTTAAGCATTGGATATGGTATTGATGAAAAATATAAAACGAAAAGCCGTTACACATTTTCGTGCAACGGTAATGTAAACAGCTGCTGCTGTTTTTCAGTTTACCCTTCCAGGCGGGAAGGTGTTACGTAAATTGTACTTCGTTTTCAGAGGCGTATATAATGATCCAAAATTAAACAAACATATTCAGATACTAAAATTTGCCCGGCTGCGTTTTTCGCTTTACACTTGCAGTCTGAAATGAAAAAACAACACAACACCTTGTATTATTATCGCCCGATTCCAGCAGAACCGGCGGCGATGCATTTGTTGTAAAACGATAAAGCAATCCAATTTTCCCGAAGCCCGGTTCGTAATGAACCGGGCTTTTTTTATGTTCTAAAAATCAACATTTATGTTATTACAACACTATGAAAAGTACACCGGCGACGATCACGCCGTATGGCAACTCCTGTATGAACGGCAGGCCGCAAACCTGCAGGGAAAAGTATGGAGCTGTTTTTATGTTTGTTTGGAAAAAAGCGGGATCAGTCGTGCGGCTGTGCCTGATTTCCGGCTGGTGAACAAGGCCCTCATGCAACAAACCGGCTGGTCAGTTGAGGTGGTGAAAGGCATTATACCGGTTGAAACGTTTATCCCGCTGCTGCACAGCCGCCGGTTTTGTTCCAGCACCTGGCTGCGCCGCCGCGACCAGCTCGATTACCTCGAAGAGCCGGATATGTTTCACGATGTGTTTGGTCATATCCCGCTGCTGACACATCCGGAATATGCCGCATTTGTGGAACGTTTTGCTCAAACCGGCATAAAATATATCGGGCAGCCCCACATCCTCCAGCTGCTCGACCGTTTCTATTGGTTTACCATTGAATTCGGCCTGGTGTATGAAGCAGATGCACTTCGTATTTATGGCGCCGGATTAATTTCATCATACGGCGAAACACAACACGCCCTTTCGGGAAAAGTGACCATTAAACCGTTTGATGTGGAAACGATCCTGCAGACTCCATTCCGCAATAATGAAGTGCAGCAACTGTATTTTGCAGCAGCAGGTATGCAACAGTTGTGGGACAGTGCGGATGAACTGGAAATTTTACTGGAACGGGTGGCAACTGGTCAATACAGCATCCCCGCAATGGTAGCCGAAAGGTAAGAAGCCAGCGTACCGCAAACCAGCGCACGCATACCGAGGCGCGCAAGGTCGGCGCGGCGTTCGGGTGCCAGTGCACCGATACCACCGATCTGCATACCCACACTGCTGAAGTTGGCGAAGCCGCAGATGGCTACCTGCGTAATCAGCATGCCTTTGTCTGAAACCACCGGCACGGCCTGGCTGGTCAGGTTTTTAAATGCGAGGAATTCATTCACTGTCATTTTCTGACCGAGTAGTGTGGCCACGTTACTCACATCGCCCTGCGGAACGCCCATGGCCCAGGCAAACGGATAAAATATTTTTCCGAAAATCCAGTCGAGGCTGAGTGTGAAGGTCGGATCAATCCAGTGCCCGATATGTCCGAGCATCCAGTTGATCATGGCAATGAGTGCGATAAAACCGATGAGCATGGCAATTACGTTCATCGCAATTTTAAAACCATCACCGGCGCCGTGTGTAATGGCATCAATGAGGTTGGTATAGGTGCTTTTTACTTCCAGCTTTACATTGCCGAGCGTCTGCGATTCTTCGGTTTCGGGATACACAATTTTCGAAATCACCAGTGCGGCAGGTGCAGCCATTAAACTGGCGGTGAGCAGGTATTCGGCTTTGGCCCCCATGTTTACATACACGATAAGAATACCGCCTGCAATACACGCGAGACTTCCGCTCATGGATGCAAGCAGTTCGCTTTTGGTCATGCCTGCGAGGTACGGACGAATCATTACCTGTGCTTCTACCTGCCCCACAAATGCACTGGCCACATTGCTCAATGCTTCGGCACCGGAAACGCGCATCACAAAATTCATGGCTTTCGCAATTACCGAAACAATGCGCTGCATGATGCCCCAGTGATAAAACATGGCCACGAGAATACAGACAAGGATAATGGTTGCGGTAATGTTGAATGCAAATACAAATGCGGTGGGTGCATTGTAATTAACAATGCTGCCGGTAAAATCCTGCGCGGCAATACCGCCGTAAACAAAGTTGGCACCTTCTTTCGCGAAGTGTTCAATTTTTTCCATGCCTTTGCCGAGCACCTGGAAAAAGCGGGTAACCGGCGGCACTTTTAATACGAGTACGGCAATGAGTATCTGCAGCAGCACGCCGCTGATCACAAGACGGTAATTGATTTTTTTCCGGTTATTGGAAAGCAGGAAAGCGATTCCAAAAATCAAGATTACCCCAATGAGTCCTGTAAATCGCTCCATGCTGAAAAGGCTTAACCGTTTTTCCGTTTATTCAGTTCATCGCGGATGTGCGATGCTTTTTCGTAGTCTTCATCCTGGAGCGCTTTGTCAAGCATTTCTTCCAGGTCTTTCAGCGATTTGCGGGCGTAGTCGGATGCGCCGCGTTCTTCCGGTTTCGGAATTTCGATGTCTTCCAATTCTTCGTCCGAAGGCTCGTCATCCGTTTTATTGTCTTCATCATCCAGCACAATGCCCGCCGATGCAAGAATAAACTCATGCGTATAAATCGGGCAGTCGAAACGCACCGCCAGTGCAATCGCATCCGAGGTACGTGCATCTATTTCGGTTTCGCCTTCGCTGCTGTTGCAGATCAGTTTGGCGAAAAAGATGCCTTCCACGAGGTTGTAAATAATTACTTCGGTGATGGTGATATGAAACGCATCCGCAAAGTTTTTAAACAGGTCGTGGGTGAGCGGGCGGCTCGGTGTCATTTTTTCAAGCTCAATGGCAATGGCCTGGGCTTCAAACCCGCCGATGATAATCGGCAGTCTTCGTTTTCCCTTCGCTTCGCCCAGCACCAGTGCATAAGCACCGGTCTGCGTCTGGCTGTAGGATAATCCAACGATCTCGAGTTTGATTTTCTTCATGATAGGGAGAAGCGCTTACCGAAGATACGGTTTCGGCTGATTAATTCTGCGAAGCTTTGAATTTTTTAATGGCTTCGGTCAGTTTCGGAAGCACTTCGAAGGCGTTGCCCACAATACCGTAGTCGGCCGACTTAAAGAACGGCGCTTCGGGATCGCTGTTTATAACCACGATGGTTTTGCTGCCGTTTACACCGGCCAGGTGCTGGATGGCACCGGAAATACCGATGGCGATATACAGGTTCGGGCGGATGGCGATACCGGTTTGTCCCACGTGTTCGTGGTGCGGGCGCCAGCCCATATCAGCAATCGGGCGCGAACAGGCCGTAGCTGCGCCGAGTGATTGTGCAAGGTCTTCCACCATGCCCCAGTTTTCGGGACCTTTCATACCGCGGCCTGCAGAAACAACGAGGTCTGCTTCGGGCAGGTTGAGTGTGGAAGTAGCCTGTTTGGTTTCTTTGATGGTGATTTTCGAGGTAAAGCCGTCGAGGTTCACCGCGAGTTCGCTTACCGTACATGTTCCGTCGCCCAGTTGTACCGGGAAGGAATTCGGCAGCAGCGTGATTATTTTTTTGTCGGAATTAAATGCATACACCGCGGTGGCTTTGCCCGAGAAGGCTGTTTTACGCACCACCATTTTACCGTCCTGCATTTCGGGATACGCCACAGCTCCGGGCACCACACCTGCTTTGAGGCGTGCGGCGAGACGCGGGGCTACCGCTTTTGCAGTAAGGTCGTGTGAAAACACCACCACCTGTGCGCCGGCTTTTTCAACCGCCTGTGCAAGGGCCATGGCCCAGGTCTGCGCATCGTTGCCTGCAAGTTTATCGTTGGTAATGGTGAGTACAGTTGCTGCACCGGCACGGCCGAGGTCGGCAAGCACCGCTGCATCGTGGTTACCACCTACAACAGCAGTAACGGTTCCGCCGGTGAGTCCGGCAATATGGGAAGCATAGTTCACCGCTTCGAGCGATGCTTTGCGCACTTTTCCTTTGGATACTTCTGCGAATACTAAAACTGACATACGCGTTTGCGTTGAGATCGTTTAACTGATTAAATAACTTTTGCTTCGTTGTGCAGCAGGCCCACAAGCTGATCCACTGCATCGGCAGCGATATACTGGCAGGCTTTGCGGCCTTCGGCAGGCTGGTACGAAACCACCTGCGTAAGTGCAGATGCGTTTGCAACAGGAACAACAGCCAGGGGCTTGGTACGTGCCGCCATAATGCCGCGCATATTCGGGATGCGAGCTTCGGCCATGCCTTTCTGCGCGCTGATTACCACCGGCAGGGGACATTCCACCACCTGTGTGCCGCCGTCAATGTCCTGTTCAATGGTGGCCACTCCGTTTGCAACGTCGAGTTTGGTTGCGAGCGACACAAACGGAAGTCCGAGCATTTCTGCCAGGATGCCGCCGGTCATGGAACCATTGTAATTGATGGTTTCTTTACCGACCATGATGAGGTCGAATGCTTTGTCGGCGGCATACGCTGCAACCTGTTCAGCAACAAAATACGAATCGGTTGGTTCCGCATCAATGCGCACCGCATCGTCGGCACCGATTGCGAGGGCCTTGCGGATGGTGGCTTCGCTGTCGGCCGGGCCGGCATGCAGCACGGTTACATTACCGCCCTGTGCTTCTTTCAGTTCAAGTGCGCGGACGAGGGCATACCATTCGTCGTACGGGTTGATGATGAACTGCACCCCCTGTTTATTGAATTCTTTGTTATCACCGGTAAACGTGATTTTTGTAGTTGTGTCAGGTACGTTACTGATACACACGAGAATTTTCATACTCAAAAACGATTAGCAAGCGTTTGTTTGGCTTTTTCAGAAGCGCAAATTTAGTAAAAAACACCTTGCAAAAAAATGTATATTTATTGTAATTTCACCCGCAGCAAGAACCATAGAATCAGCCGACCCGAATTGCCATCTTCCCTACCCTGGCCAAATTCAGGCTGATTTTGATGCACTATTTCATAATCGTAATCCGGCGCAGCAATGCCTGTGCCGCTATATGCTTTTAACTGATTCAGACATGGCCGAACTGCCGCGTGTAGAAACTTTCCGGAAGCTTATTGATACATCCTGCAGGGGAAAAACAATAGCCGGTGTTTTTATTGACCGCGGACTGCTTTCGCAAAAAATTCAGCCTTACCGTTTCCGGCGCCGTTTAACGGGAAAAACCATCTGCGAATCGACCCGCCACGGCAAACTGCTTTTTATATCGCTCGGTAAAAACAAGGGCTGGCTCATCATTCATTTCGGCACCCAGGGGTTTCCGCAGGTAACGGCTTCCAGAAAAACGCCGGCGGGTTGTGTGCTCTGCATCGAATTCAGCGACCGGAAAAAGCTGTGTGTGATCAACGAGCGGCGCATCGGCGAAATCGGCTGGACCGACCGCAAGGACCGGCTCATCAAACAGCGCAGTTACGGCCATGATGCGCTGCTGATTACAGAAAAACAGTTCATGGAAAAAGTGCGTAAGCGGCGCACGTCTATTAAAGCGGTATTAACGAACCAGAACGTGGTGGCCGGGGTTGGCAATGCGTATGCCGACGAAATTTTGTTCCGCGCCGGCGTGCACCCGCAGCAACTCATGCACATGATTCCGGCCGACTCGCTGCGCCGTATTTACAGCCACATGCGCCAGCTCATGCGCGAGGCCGTGAGCGGCAAAAACGAACATCATTTTTTCATAACCCACCGCAAAGCCGGTATTCATTGCCCCAACTGTTATGCCATCATCAAACAGAAATACGTGCAGGGGCGCTCCACTTATTTCTGCCCGTCGTGCCAGCCGTAACCTATTTGTTTTTTATAAAACACCGTTGCTGTAACTCCAGTTATCAGGCATTAGTCATCAGGCATTAACATACTGATGCCTGATGACTATTACCTATATTCGCTATAAAATACATTTCATGAAATCGCTGTTTTATTTCGGGCTGCTCGGGCTTTTTCTGTTTGAAATTGCCGCTGTCTATTTTATTATGCCCCTGCCGGGAAGCCAGGAAATCAACAGCCTGTCGCTGGCGTATTTCCTGTACCGCTACCGCTGGATTTTCCGCATCCTGTTTGCGGGCATGATTGCCGCCGGAATTTTGAAAACCTATCAGAAAAACAAATGGCTCCCGTCTATACTGCTCGTGCTGGTGGGCTTTGTTACGTATTTTATAAATGCCAACATGTTTGCCGAAGCCATGTTTAAAAAACCGAATCATATTGCGTTTGCAGATGCCGCACACCAGCAGCTGCCGCCGGATGCTGTGGTAATTGCCGTAAGCAACGGTGTTGATGCCAAAGCGTTCCCGGTGCGTTACATCGCTTACCACCACCAGGTGCCGGTTACCGTGGGTGGTAAAAAACTGCTCGTTACGTATTGTGATGTGTGCCGCAGCGGGTATGTGTTTGACCCGGTGGTGGACGGCATTGAAGAAACCTTCCGGCTGGTGGGTATGGATCATTATAACGCCATGATTGAAGACCAGACGACCGGCAGCTGGTGGCGGCAGGCCACGGGCGAAGCCGTTACCGGTAAACAGCAGGGCAAACAGCTCACGCTTTTTCCTTCGCAGCAGATGAGCCTCGGGCGTTTTTTTGAACTGTTTCCGGATGGCAACGTGATGCTTCCCGATCCGGATTTTGCAACCCGGTACGACAACACCGGCTCGTTTGAAAACGGGAAAGACACCGACCCGCTCACCCGCACCGATAGCGCCTCGTGGAAGGAAAAATCGTGGGTGGTGGGCATTACGCATGGCAAAAATGCAAAGGCGTATGACTGGAATGCACTCAAAAAAATGCGCGTGATTAATGACACCATCGGCACACAACACATTGCGGTGGTGCTTATGCCGGACGATAAAAGTTTTTTTGCCGTGCAGCGCAGCAGCCAAACGCCACTGGCTTTGCACCACGACACTTTGGTAGTGGATACCGCAGGATATGCACCCGCCCTGCTGATGGATCCGAACAGTCCGGCACGCATCCCGGCCAACCAGGTTTTCTGGCACACGTGGCGCACCTTTCATCCGAATTCAACGAAGTACGAGGTCCCATTTTAAGCATTGTGTAATTTCCGGAACTTCAGTCATCGGGATTTTGGCATTAGGCATCGGGGTCCATGCCTGATGACTAAAAAACAGGCTATTTTAAAAGAGCAGTGTTTTGGCCCACAAGCTATTTTATAGTAACATAAAGTCTTCGGTTCAAACTTTCTCGTTATTTTTGCCGACGCTCTTAAAAACAGACCATGAGAACCATACAATTCCGCGAGGCCCTGCGCGAGGCCATGCAAGAAGAAATGCGGCGCGATGCCTCCGTATTCCTGCTGGGTGAAGAAGTTGCCGAATACAACGGCGCCTACAAAGTAAGCCAGGGCATGCTCGACGAGTTCGGGCCGAAACGGATTATCGATACTCCCATTGCAGAACTTGGTTTTGCAGGCATTGCCACCGGTGCAGCCATGAACGGCCTGCGCCCGATTGTGGAATTTATGACCTTTAACTTTTCGCTGGTGGCCATTGACCAGGTGATTAACTCGGCTGCAAAAATGCTGAGCATGTCGGGCGGCCAGTTCCAGATGCCCATGGTGTTCCGCGGTCCTACCGGTAACGCCGGCCAGCTCGGTGCACAGCACTCGCAGAACTTCGACAGCTGGTACGCCAACTGCCCGGGCCTGAAAGTAGTTGTTCCCGCAAACCCCTACGATGCCAAGGGCCTGCTCAAATCGGCCATACGCGATAACGACCCGGTAATTTTTATGGAAAGCGAGCTGATGTATGGCGACAAGGGCGAAGTGCCCGAAGGCGAATACCTGCTGCCCCTGGGCGTTGCCGAAATAAAACGCGAAGGCAAAGATGTTACGATTGTAACGTTCGGTAAAATTGCGAAAGTGGCACACGCCGCTGCGATTGAGCTGGAAAAAGAAGGCATCAGTGCAGAGATCATCGACCTGCGCACCATCCGCCCGATTGATTATGCAACCATAATTAATTCGGTGAAAAAAACCAACCGCCTTGTAGTGGTGGAAGAAGCCTGGCCGCTGAGTTCCATCGCCACCGAAATTACCTACATGGTGCAGAAAAATGCATTCGATTACCTCGATGCCCCTGTACGCCGCGTGGTATCGGCCGACGTGCCCCTGCCCTACGCGCCCACACTCATTGCCGCCGCCCTCCCGAACGTGGAGAAAACCGTGCGTGCCGTGAAGGATGTGTTGTACCTTAGTTAATAGCAGATTGCATCATATAACTTTTGAAAAAGAGGTTCCGCCGGAACCTCTTTTCTTTTTAACCGCTGTCCTATTAAATAATCTCCGACCCGCAATTCAGCATAGCTGAACGCGTAAGAACACCGGAGCAATTGCATTGATTTCCGGTTTGAATAGTTGTTCATTTGATGGATAAACCAAAAACCAACCTATGAAAAAACGTTACACACTCCTTTTCCTTTTTGCATTGCTTGCTGCCCCGCTGCTGCGTGCGCAGGCATACGTCCCCATGCTCGACTCCGCAATCAACGAATGGACCTATGCCACGGTGGGCATCGGTGTGGTTGCGCCACAGCCCGGTGCTCGGGCAACGTGTACGTTGCCGTACATGGCCGCTCCTTTTAGTGATGCGCGCGATTATACACAGGGTGATACAGTGCTGAACTCCAATGTGTATAAGGTTTTGTATCATGAAGAATACTTCAATGCCTGTTTGCTCGGATTCATCCGGGAAGACACCGCTGCGCGGAAGGTGTACTTCCGTTCGCACCAGGACCTGGGCGAATATGTGCTTTACGATTTCAGCCAGCAGCCCGGCGACAGTATGTTTTTTAATTTCGATGCGATGTTCAGGCCGGCCGGATGGTATTACCTGGATTCTATCCAAACCATTTCCATAACCGGTGGCCAGCGGCGGGCTTTTCATTACAGTCAAAATAATTTCACATGGCCTTTCCGTATAATTGAAAGTGTAGGCAGCGATGCCGCACTTACCTATAACGATGTTACACCATTTTCAATGGGCGGACCTTTTCAGAATTGTCCGGGCATACAGCATCTGTTTTCGCAGTTCCTGGCGTGTTTTAACCACTCCGGTCACGTTTATTATGACACGTGTGCATATACTGTTGCGCAACAGTACCTGTTTGCGGGATCACAAATTACCGACTCGTGCAGGTACAGTTATTTTTCGGGAGCAATACAGGAAAACAACCTGATCAGCCGTTTTGATTTGCAACCCAATCCGGCCAGCGATCACCTGCTGCTCACGCTCGATCTGCTGCAGGCTGCCGAAACCGAAATACGTATTTATGACCTTTCCGGCCGCGTAATTGCATCGCAACAAAACAATGGAAAAACACCTTCGGGAAAATCAACGGTTGAAGTAAATGTTGCTTCACTTCCGCAGGGTGCTTATTTTGTAGCGTGTGTAACGGAAGCAGGAAGTGCATACCGGAAGCTCGTTATTCAACGCTGACGCGTAGTTTTTTAGTGGCAGTGGCAGGGGGCAGTGGCAGTCCTATTTATAAAGATCAGTTTGTATTCCGTCTGCATACCCAATAGCAGCAAAGCTGCTATTGGGTATGCCATCAGGTCGTGCGACTGCCACTGCCCCCT
>CALRZN010000035.1:0-47697 GCA_943372645.1 Chitinophaga pinensis
TATGCATCGGTTCGCCTGGATATCCGCCGCGCCGGACAAATCAAAGACGGAGAAACCGCAACCGGAAACCGCGCCCGCGTGAAAGTGGTGAAAAACAAAGTGGCTCCGCCGTTCCGTACCGCTGAATTTGATATCCTCTTCGGAGAAGGAATCTCCAAAGTAGGCGAAATCATTGACCTCGGCGTTGAACACGGCATCATCAAGAAAAGTGGCTCGTGGTTCAGTTACGAAGAAACCAAACTCGGACAGGGACGCGATGCGGTGAAACAGATTTTTGCCGATAATCCGGAACTGGCAGTAGAAATTGAACAACGCATTAAAGTGGCTTTGAGCCCGGTTGTTGAAGAAGTAATTGCATAAAACAAACCGGCTGCTGCCGGACTGAATTTACATACAGACATCCCGTTGTTCCGCATTACTGCGTAACTTCGGGATGTTTTTTTTACAGAAAACTATGTACAGAACCTTATTCCTTTGCTGCAGCCTCTCATTGATGCTGACTGCGTGCGGACCAACCGGCAATGCCGGTGCTGACGATTCGCTGCTGAATGATACGACCCTGCCGCAGACGCTGCGCGATATCAATAAAAAGCTGCGCGAAAACCCGGACAACCTGGACCTGTATAACGAACGGGCGCGTTACTTCATGGACATGAAAAAGTATGCGGAAGCCGAAGCGGATATGAAACGCATCATGGCGATAGACAGCAATACCACGAAGTACCTGATGACGAACGTGGATCTGTGCTTTTTCCAGAACAAAACCGGCCGCGCCAAACAACTGCTGGAACGCGTGCTGCGCGCCGATCCGAAAAACGCCGACGCACGCCTGCGCCTCGGGGAGCTGTTTATTTATGTGCGCCAGTACCAGCCCGCGCTGTACCAGCTGGATACACTGCTGATGCAGAACGAAAACAATGCGCGCGCGTATTTCATGAAAGGCATGGTATTTAAAGAAACCGGTGATACTGCCAAAGCCGTTTCGAGTATGCAAACCGCGGTGGAGCAGGATCCGGATTATTACAACGCCTACATCCAGCTCGGCATAATGCACGCGGCAAAGCACAGCAAACTGGCTGTTGAATATTACATGAACGCGCTGAAAGTGCAGCCGAACAGCGAAGAAGCCATTTACAACCTCGGCATGTTTTACCAGGAGGAGGAACAATACGCCATTGCCATTGAAACCTACACCACGCTGCTGAAAGTGAATCCGCGACAGTACAATGCCTACTACAACATCGGCGCAATTCAGCTGGAGAAAATGAGCAAGTATGAAGAAGCGATCAAAAACTTTAACCTGGCCATAGAAGCCGAACCCCGCGACCCGCGAGCCGTGTACGCCCGCGGTCTGTGTTACGAACGCCTGAAAAACACGAACAAAGCCATTGAAGATTACCGGCAGGTGCTTACACTCGATCCGGAATATGAAAATGCGCGCATTGCGATTGACCGCATTTTGGGCAAAGGGAAATAATTGACTTGCTTGGTCATTTGTTCTATATTTGATTAAACACATGAACAAATGAAAACACAACTACTTCTCCTTTTTACAGGCTTCGCATTTGCAACTGCTGCAACAGAAGCGGCCGCACAATGTTCAACTACCAATGTGCCGCAGCAAACGGTGATGTCAGGACAGACCGCCGTGATAACGATGAACAATCCGTTTGTGATTCATATCTGCAGCAATGCCATTGCGTATGACACACTTGGCAGCAGCGGCCATGAATACCATATTGACAGTGGCGGACAGTTACACATCAAAATGAATTCCACCACTACAGTTTATCTGAAAACCGGTGCGTATGTAAATCACTACAACGATCCGGGAACATTGATTTACTGGGCAGAACCGGGAGCAACGGTTTTAAACGTTACCGGTCCGCCTTATCCGCCCTGCTCAACGGTAAGTTTTCCGGCATCGGTTTGTACCACGCTTGGTGTAACGGAACAGGCCGCGGCTTCAGGCATTACTGCGTTTCCTAATCCGGCAGATGCAACTGTGCAGCTTGTGAATAATGAAGCAACAGCGTATGAATTACTGCTTACCGATGTTACCGGGAGAATACTGAAAACAACGATTTTGCCGGCAAATACAAAATCGGAATTCGATGTTGTCGCAATTCCGGCCGGGATGTATGTACTGGTTACGCGTTTAAACGGTATAGCAGTGAAGCAGGAAAAACTGGTTATTCATCACTGAGTAAATCAGTACAGCTCTACTTTCGTATCATCAATCACCACATTGTTTTTGCCGCCGTTCACGATGTTAATCATTACCGGCATGCGCCCCGTGTTTTCACGCGGTAAAATAAATGTGGCGCGGATGGTTTGCCAGCCGGTGGTATCGCGCAACTCGTTTTTGAAAAAGTGCGTATTCCAGCCGATGGCTTTGCCCATGGAATCAATGTAACATACCACGTGCGGATTTATACCGCTGGTGTCGGCTACGCGTACTTTGCTTTCCACGTGCACTTCGCGGAATGCATTCGGTCCGTAATACGCCGGAACGATGCGGAAATAGGGCGAACGCGGTGTTTTTTCCTGCAACACATAAACATATTTTCCCGAAGCCGCGAATGCATATTGCCGGTGCATGGTTGCGGGCAGGTTTTCGTAATCCTGGTTTACGGTAACGTGTTTGCGGTAATACTGGTACGTATATTCTTTCCAGTCCCACGCATCATTGCTGTCGAAAAAGAAATTCGTTCCGCCGTTCACACGCAAGGCCAGCACACAGCAGGGCACAAGCAGCAGGGCAGGGGCGAGGCGGATGAATCTGCGCGGATGCGAAACCAGCGGCTGTAAAACAAGTCCGGGCAGCAGGATATACAGCGGCATAAAATCAATGAAGTTGCGGTTGCCGATGCTGTTTCCGAAATACGGCGTATGCCACGATGCAAACAAATAACTCTGCACGAAAAAAATGCCCGTGATGAGCCAGGCCGTTTTGTTTTTCCGGAAGCACAGCCACACGCCGCCGATGATGAGCAGCGCAAACAGCGGGGCATAGGGCAGCAGGCCGTTCTGCGGGGCCAGCCAGGTAATTCCAAACTGCGGGGTGTTCCAGTTGCTGAACCCTTCGTCTTCATACGAATAACTGAAAAAACTGCCGTACGCATACTTCCAGTAAATGAATTGCGGAATAAACGGCAGCAAAAACAAAACCAGTCCCGGAAGCAGCACCGCTTTTGCTGTAAGCAATTGCAGCCGCGCTTTCAGTTCCGCCTTCGACTGCACATCAAGCAGCAGCAGCACCGCCGCAAACAGCACGTTGGTGGGACGGATGAGCGTAAGCAAACCGAGTAAAAAGTAAACCAGCAGCAAACGCCACCGCACGGGTTCCGCGAGCTGATTTTTAAACACATAAAGCAGTGCCGCAACCAGGAAAAACGAAAACCCGTGCGACATGCCGGGATACACACGCAGGTAAAACAGCAGGTTGGTTCCGGCCAGCAGCAGCAGGATAAGGAGCAGGCTCAGCGGCATGGAAAAATAAAACCGCAGAAACGCATACAGCAGCAGTAATCCGAAATACACATAACAGGCCGTTGCAAGCACAGCTGTAATATCATAATCGAGTGAAATGCCGTCTGCATTTTTAAAGTACGTGGTATTGTACCAATGCACCAGCCCGAAAAACGGGGCCTGCATCAGCGCCACGCCCCAGGTGTATTTGGTTTTTATTTTGCCGCTGGCAAGATCCTGGTCAAAACCATTGCCGAGTGTAAGCGAAGCATCGGCAGGCAGCGCACGTGCATCAAAGTCATATACAAACGCGGCAGGCAGGTAAATGTAATACCCGGCGGCATCGGCGTAATACGGGCGTTTCCAGCTTTCCCACGGTTCGGGTTTGCGGTAATCGGTTACCTGTGTAATAAACAATACGGCCAGCACACCGAAAAAAATCCGGTGCAGGTGGTTGCTCAAAAAAGGCAGTATCCGCATGTCCTTAAATAAAAAACACCGGGCGAAAAACCCGGTGTAGTTGTGCTGTATGCCTGTTTACAGGTGAATCACTTCGCCGTAAGCTGCTGCTGCTGCTTCCATCACCGCTTCGCTCATGGTCGGGTGCGGATGTACAGTTTTGATGAGTTCGTGGCCGGTGGTTTCGAGTTTACGCACTGCAACCAGTTCTGCAATCATTTCGGTTACGTTTGCACCGATGAGGTGTGCGCCGAGCAGTTCGCCGTATTTCGCATCAAAAATCAGTTTCACAAATCCGTCGCTGGCGCCTGCTGCTTTCGCTTTGCCCGATGCAGAGAACGGGAATTTGCCCACTTTGATTTCGTAACCGGCTTCTTTTGCTTTTTTCTCGGTATAACCTACCGATGCAATTTCGGGCTGGCAGTAGGTACATCCCGGGATGTTATTGTAATCAAGAGCTTCCGGGTGATGGCCTGCGATTTTTTCAACGCAGATAATGCCTTCGGCGCTGGCCACGTGTGCCAGGGCCTGTCCGCCCACGCAATCGCCGATGGCAAAGTAGCCCGGCATGTTGGTTTCGTAATATTTGTTGGTCAGAATTTTGCCTTTGTCGGTTGCAATGCCGGTTTCTTCCAGCCCGAGGTTTTCGAGGTTGGCCGCAATGCCCACTGCCGAAAGAACGATGTCGGCCTCGATGGTTTTCATGCCGTCTTTCGCTTTGATCTGCACTTTGCAGCCTGCGCCGGAGGTGTCAACGCTTTCCACGCTGGCTTCGGTCATAATATCAATGCCGGCTTTTTTAAACGAACGTTCGAGCTGTTTCGAAACTTCTTCGTCTTCTACCGGCACAATGTTCGGCATAAATTCCACTACGGTAACTTTTGTACCCATGGTGGCATAGAAGTAAGCAAACTCCACACCGATGGCGCCGGAACCAACCACTACCATGCTTTTGGGCTGTGCGGGCAGGTTCATGGCTTCGCGGTAGCCGATTACTTTTTTACCGTCCTGTTTCAGGTTCGGCAGTTCGCGCGAACGTGCGCCAACAGCGAGCAGGATGTTTTTGGCTTCGTAGGTGGTTACTTTTCCGTCGGCGGCAGTAACATCTACTTTGCGGCCCGGTTTTACTTTTCCATGGCCGGTAATTACATCAATTTTATTTTTTTTCATCAGGAACTGGATGCCTTTGCTCATGCCGGCAGCCACATCGCGGCTGCGTTTTACCACGGCACCGAAATCGGCTTCAGCTCCTGAAACCTTGATGCCGTAATCGCCCGCATGGTGCAGGTATTCAAAAACCTGGGCGCTTTTCAGCAGGGCTTTGGTAGGAATACATCCCCAGTTGAGGCAGATGCCGCCCAGTTCCGAGCGTTCAACAACTGCCACTTTAAGTCCTAATTGCGAGGCGCGGATGGCTGCCACATAACCGCCGGGGCCGCTGCCGATAACGATAAGATCGTAGTTCATATAGTTTGTAAAAACGTTTTCAGTTTGGAAGCACGAAAATAGGAAAAATAGTAATGGGAAAAGCAGTTGCGCAGCCGCCGCAAGCGGCCAGGCATTTCGTATCAGGTGAAAAACCAGATCAGCAGTGCAATCCCCCACACGGCGGCAATGAGCGAAATAAATACGATGCGGCGTTTCCGTTTGTGGTTCCGGATAATTTCCTGGTTGCGTTTGTAGGCGGCGTCCTGGAACACGGTCATCCCGTCGAGCCACGAATGCACGGTTTGCTTTGCCCGGTGCGTGCTGGTTTCGCTGACGGTGTAGAGGTTCTGTTCCCCTTTTTTCTTGCCCGGTTTGTAGTAACCGTATTGCACATCGTGTGCGTGGCGTGCGGCGGCATCGAGCAGGGTAATGGCCGCTTCCTGCAGTTTGCGGAACTGTGTGGCGGCATCGGCGCTGCTGTTCACATCCGGGTGAACCAGTTTGGCTTTGCTGCGATAGGCGCGGCGGATATCATCGGTACCGGCATCGGGTTGCAGGGAAAGGATTTTATAGCAGTCGGATGGGAATTGTTGCACCGGACAAAATTAGCACAAAAACAAACCGGCCGTATGTTCAAAATACGGCCGGTTCATGCTGATTTTATACTTTCATATTACGATAACGCACCAAGATAAATCCCCACAGCAACATTGCCGCTTTGAGGAAATGTAACGGTAATGTCGCTTGAATATCCGCCATCGTCATCATAGGCAAAAGCATACCCCTGGTTGCTGATGTAGGGAGCAGGTACTGAACTATTCCCGTGATGCAGAAATCCTGCAAATGCGTTCCAGTAGCCTATGGCCGTTCCCGTTTGAGTAAGCGGGTAAAAATAGCCGAAGACCAGCGTATCGGTATTGGGCGAAGGCAGAAGCCCACCGATGCTTGACTGTATGGAAACCGAATCGGGGCGTGTGGCAATAACAGTGCCCGGGTTCTGCACATTCAGGTCAAATACATTCATTCCTTTTGTAATGCCCGACGGAAAACCGGTGCCGCTGAATGTGGCTTCCAGCGCCGTCTGCACTATCGGTTCATACGTTACACTTACATTACCGCTCAGTTGCGGCGAATCCGCGGCATTGCTGCCCCAAACGGCGCTCAGGTAATTGAACACGAGGTTGGTTTCTTCCTGTCCGCCCTCAGAAGCGAGTTGCACCACCACCGGCGAGGTGCAATAGTTTGTAGTGCCGGCCGCGGGGGCAGCTACCACATTGTTTGTTACTGATTGCGTTACCTGTCCTGTTGTTTCAGTACTGTTTAAAACCAAAGTGGCTGAATTCACAGTACAGCTAATGGTACCGCCCGCGGGAATCTGCGACGGTGCATAAATAAGGGATGCGCCGCTCAGGGTTGCGCTGCTCATCGGCGACTCATCTGTAAACGTAACAGGCGACACCGTAAGGTTCAGATTGCCCGTGCAAACAAAAAGGTTGTTTATGGTGCTGCCCGGGATTAATCCGCGGTTGAGCATGGTTACTACAATATTCTGTAACGCTGCAAGAATGGTCTGATTATTAACGTAAATATTCTGGTCTTTAAAAACACCTTCGTTCTGCAGCACCATGCCCGTGGCCGGAAGTGTACTCGACAGCCCTTTCTTGCTCCACCAGCTTGGTGCAGGTGGCAGGCTGCTGCCGGGATTTAACGAACCGCCCTGCGTGGATGCACTGTTGGTGCTGAAATACGGATAAAAAATCGGGTAGGTATTGCCTGACGTATCGGTAAAGATCAACGCACAATACTGCTGGGAGGGATTGCCCTGGTCGATCCCGGCCTGGATAACCGTTGCGCCGGTATAGGTGATGCCTTCAAAAACAATAGACAGCGTGTTATTATTGCCGTTGGCACTGCAGTAGTAATTGAAAAAATCAAACAGCACATTATCCATACCCGCAGAAAGACCCGCAGGAGCAGTTCCCGAAGTGTAATCGGGTACCATGTACCCCGGGTTGATGAGCCAGTTAACCGGGGTGGAACTGCCCGATGCGGTGTACGATTGCACGCAGCAGTTGAAATCGGTAAGACCAACTTCAGTCAGGTACTTCTGAAAATTGGTTTGCAGACCGGCAAGGGTATTACCCGGTACAATGCCAATTGCATTTGGATACGTATAGTTTGAGAAAGGAGCCTTCGGCGGAAAAGCCACTGCTGCCGGATTTACAATCGTGATCGGGATACCGATGCCTACAACCTGCGTGGTGTCGAGGTTCACATTGTCATTGGCAGTCAGCGTAAGCTCCGCAAAATCGAAAAGCAAACCGCTCGATGGCTCCGGCTGCGAAACGGCCAGGCTGGAAATGGTGAGCAGGCTATCGCTGTTCGAAAACCAGATGCGCCCTGAAAAATACACGCTCTGATCGAGGTTGAAATAATAGCTGGATGCGTTGTCCGGATCAACACCCAGGCTGGAAAGCGCAATGGCCGTAACAGTGTCTGGTGCGCCCTGCGAAGCGACGTAGTTTCCGTCGGTGCTCAATGAATATGAATAATAATCGGTGGTGGTTCCGGACGTGATACCGCCTATGATGTAGAGGTAGAGCTCCTGTCCGGAAGGCAGTGCAATTGCGCTGTTGATTTTTACGGTGAGGTAATTGGCCATGATTTTTTTGATTTTAAGTGTGTAAGGTGATTACAGGTTGTTCAACCTGCAGGACAATTATATCCAATAAAATCGTACGCCGGTTGTTGCACTGCCAGAACAGGTATTTATACGGATAGGCATTGTGGTTGCTCCGGATTAGTGTAGCCGGTTATACTGTTTTGCAGCTGATAGTTGTGCATTTACCACGAGCGTATTATATTTGCACACCCAAACCCAACTCAGCAATGCTTACAAAGCGACGCCGGAAACGCATGGATAAAGATGCGTCGGATAAACATATTTTGTGGATGTACCGGGAAAGCAAACGGTTAGATACCGCGTTCCGTGAAACGGGCTGGATTAAACTGGAACATGCCGTAAAGGTTGGTTATGAACGGACCTTTCGCCTGAAACCGGAAGTAGCAGCAAGACCCGATGCCGCTTTTATAGAAGAATTACTTCAGCATATAAACAGCCGCGTTTTTGCAAAAAACAAAAACCGCCTGCTGCGCAAAAACCGCAAATACCGTGTTTCAAAATGGCGCTGGGAGCTTCGTGTTAAACTGCGTTCGCTTACACAACAGGAATATGAACGTCTTCCCGGGGAGAAGCGGAAATACTTTTCGCGCACATTGAATAAATATCATGAAATCTGCTACGTTTTCCGGAAGCCGATTTATTTTGAAGAATACATCCGCCCCGTGTATTCAGATAAAATCCAGATTGAAAACCGCGGCCTTTGGGACGATTCCATGCTGCTTGACCGTAAACTACACTCCCGTGATTACCGCGGACGGTATTTTAAAATGATGCATTTCGGCAGCGAAAAAAAATATTCGTTCAAAGAAAAAACGCCGCAGGAAATAAAATCGGAACACCACCTCAAAAACCTCCGATCCATCAAAAAATACGGTTACGAATTAACCAACCAGGGCTGCGAATTTCGCGGCCCTGATTTTTTTATTCCGGTTCGTCGGCTGCATTCATCTCCAGCAGCAGTGCGGCCTCCTGCGGAAAATTGTCCAGCCATTCGGTCAGCAAGGGCAGGGCATAGCGTTCAGCTGTTTTTTGTAAAACCGGGGAAGCCAGTTTACGTTTGGTCGGACCTTCATAATTAACGTCTTTTTCATCGCCGCTGAAACAGGCAATCAGGGCCAGCTGGCGTTTCAGGTTTTTGCGAGAAAACGTATAGGTTTCACCGGACGTTTGTTTGCCTGCATAAATGCGGAGTGCTTTCTTCAGCGTGTTGAAAAAACCTTCGGTAAGTGAACCGTTTGCATACACCAGCTGGTCGTTTACAAAACTTTTCTGCACTGGCATGGTGTCTGACCAGTAGCGCACGCTGAATGCAAAACGATACATCGCATCAGTCTCACCGGCTTCAAAATAATGTACCGGGTATTCATACAGGCTGATAGATTGCTGCAACTGTTCGAGTTGTTTTTTTATACCTTCCGGGTAATGAAACACGCGGTAATCGTGGCGTGCTTTGCGGTTGTCTTTAAAGGTGATGGTGGCTTCCGGATGGAGGTAGGCCATTTCCTGGAACCGGTTTGCATAAAAATCGTAATCCAGTTGCAGTTCTTTATATATGAGCGGATCGGCTTTAAAATACAACTCAAGCCCGCAGCAGTTTGATGCGTTGCTGCTGAGCTGGATTAATTCACCGTTTTGCATTTCAAGCAACACTTTTCCATTATCCGAATTGGTGAACATAAATTCGGTACTGCACACACCGGCGAACATAAATTCCCAGCGGGGAATAAAATTGTTTTCGTCGGCAGGAAGCACTTCCCCGGGTTGCATAACAGGTTCTGCGCAGGTAAAACGCAGTCTGAAACCGGTTCCGTCTTCAAACACAATGGACGCATTGCTGCTGTGTGTGCCTGCCCAGTCGAGTGCTTTCCCAACCAGTGAATCGAGCAGGTTGCGCATTCCGTTATCGTTCAGATAACCGATATACATCGCGGGGCGTTTCCGCATGTGATGCCAGAACGGGATTTTTTCGGATTCCATGAACGAGTTTGTTTAAAACAACCGCAGCTGCGCATCACCCGCATGCGGATCATACAAGGTAAGATCAAATTCGAAATCGTCTTTGTCTAAGCCGTGTTTTTTTACCGCAATTTTAAACAGCTGGCGTATCGAGGCCGCTTCGTGTCCTTCGCCGCGCATGCGGGTGCCGTAGCGGCTGTCGTTTACCTGCCCGCCGTGCATGGCGCAGATCTGGTTCCACACTTTATTCGCCCGATCCGGGAAATTTTTCTCTAACCAGTCTTTGAAAATTTCACCGATCGCGCCGTTCAGCCGCACAATGGTATAACCGGCTGTGGTGGCGCCCGCCTCAGCAGCAGCTGCAATCACCGCCGGAATTTCATGGCTGTTGATGCCCGGAATAATCGGTGCCGTCATCACCCCAACCGGGATTCCGGCTTTCGCCAGTTCGCGGATCACTTCCAGGCGGTTTTTATACGTGGCAGTGCGCGGTTCCAATTTCAGGCGCATGTTTTCATCCAGGCCGGTAATGCTGATCATCACGTGAACGAGTTTCAGTTTCGCCATTTCCTGCAAAATATCAAGGTCGCGCAGGATGAGGTTGTTTTTCGTAATCATGGCCGCCGGGTGTTTGTACTTCAGCAGCACTTCCAGCATTTGCCGTGTAATACCGAGTTTGCGTTCCACCGGCTGGTAACAATCCGTATTGCCCGAAAACATAATCGGCTCGGGCTGGTGTTTCGGGTTGCTGAGTTCTTTGGCGAGCAATTCAGCCGCATTTTTTTTGACGATGATCTTGCGCTCAAAATCCAGCCCCGCGCTGTAACCCCAGTATTCGTGGGCGTTTCGGGCATAACAATAAATGCAGCCGTGTTCGCAGCCCTGGTAGGGGTTCATGGAAAGGCCCATCAGGTCGGGACTTTCTACCTTATTGATAATCGTTTTCGGGTGGGTTTCAATCAGCTCGGTTTTGGCTTCCTGCAGCAGCGGCTCGTCAATCATTTCGATGTGCTCCTGCACCACGCGTTGCTTCAGAAAGCGGTTATGCACATTAATCTGCGCACCACGTCCTTTGAAATAGTTATCGGGGTTATTTTCCATGTTACGAAGATACGTTGGCGGGGGAAGGGTTGTCAAGGGGAACAACGGAATTGTTACAAACTTTATGCACCTGTATGGTGTGCGATCAGTTTGCAGTTTTGCAGTTTGCAGTTGTGTGTGGTGGTTCATTAAAGTGATACAGTTTCAGGCATAAAAAAAACAACCCAGCAGTTCTACCGTTGGGTTGTTTTTGGAATATGTACATTAAAATGAAATATGTTCAAAACTGCAAATTGCAAACTGGTTCCAGTAATTACTGCGAAGCAGTTTTCTATTTTACTTTAACCAGTTTCACCGTTTCAGCAAACGAATCGCCTTCCACCTGCACGGTGTAATGTCCTGCAGCAAGTTCTTCTGCCTGTACTTCGAGCAGCGAATTGCCCGCCGGCAGGTTTTCGCGCACCTGTTTGATGCTGCGGCCTGTGTGGTCGAAAATGGTATAGGTAATGGCCTGCGCCTTGTCAAGTCCAAGGTTTATGGAAAAGTTGTTGTTAAACGGATTCGGGTAGGCCTGCACCTGGTTTACGTGCGACTGTGCCGGTTGCACTGAAGTAATGGCCGATGAAACATCAAGTACGTACAGGCCATTCTGCATATCCGATGCAAGCACGTTGCCGCTCGGCAGGTCCACGTAAGCGCCCCAGCAGCCGTGGTAGGGATCGGGATAGTTGTTGTTTACGCCGTTCAGTGTATCGGTATCAAAGTAACCGGTACGCACCACGTTCGACGGGTTCGAAAAATTAAAAACCTGCAGGCCGTCCTGGTAATAGGCGGCAACTAATGTATTTGCACCTATCATGTACGGGTTGTGCGGGGTGCAGCCCTGGGTAGAGCGGAATACCTGGTTCATGGTGAGGTTGCCGAGGTTACTCACATCCAGCGATTTTACACCTAAACCGGCAGGCACTTCATCCATAAAAATGAGTGTGTTTCCGTCAGGCGAAAGCACGCTGCTGTGGTTGTAGCCCTGTTCGCTGTACTGGGTAAATGTGGCCAGCTGCTGAAACGGTGTGCTTGGCCCGGTGAATTTGTAAATGTAAAGTCCGTCGTAACCGCCCGAAGCGAAAACCGTATCGTTGCGCACAAACATGTCGTGCACCGTGCCGGGAATGTTAAAATCCTGGTTCAGGGTGCGCACCAGCGTGGGCAATTCCGGATTCGGCAGCAGGTCATACACCGCCATGGAATAGTAGGTATTGTTTGCTTTCGTTACGCTGCCGCCATACAGGTAATGCCCGTCCACAAAAATGGTATGGCACTGTTCAAAAATGGAGGTGCCCTGGTGAACGATATGCACCGAATCGGGCAGGTAACTCATGTCGGCAATCTGGAAGCAGTTGTTGCCGCCGTCGTCGCTAACCATGTACACATATTTGTCATAGGTTTTAATCTCATGCCAGATGCAGTCGGTGCGGCAGCCGGTAACTTTATCGCGCAGCACTGGTGTGGCCGGGTTGGTAACTTCAATAAAGTAATAACCGTCGTTTCCGCCGATGATGCCGTATTCGCGGTTATCCACCGGGTTTTTCCAGCCCCATACGCCCTGGTATTTGATGCCGTAGTTCGGCTCTGCCTGCATGGATGGTTCGTACCAGTGCCCCAGCAGCGATACATTCTGCGACTGGTAGTTTTGTGCACCGGCAGCAAGGCACGACAATAAACTGATAAAAATAGTAACTGTTTTTTTCATGGTATATTTTTTAAAATGGCAGGAGACGCACCGTAAAGATAATACATTCTGATTGCAAAGCGGACCGGTTTGCCGGAAGGGCAATTTACAAGGGTAAATGGTTGACAGCGGTATGAAACTGGTTTCTGTCTGAATTCCGAAGTACATGAAAACAATTATGTTTTTAGTTTATGATAGTAATGCTAACCGGTGAATCGGGGTTTCTGTGGCTGTTGATTTCTTTTGTTTTAAAGCTAAGTAGTTGCATTTTAGTCTGTTTGGTAGCGCTTCGGCGCTCTTTTTAACGGTTGTTCATTTTTATTTAATATCATGGTAAACAAGTATAAAATGTAATCCGGCTAAATTGCTGAATTGTTATTTGATTTATTATTTAAACTAAAAACCATCAGCCATGAGAAAGACATTTATCCTGTTAGCTGTTGCAACTGTAACCGGTGCATTTGCACAAGGACAAAAAGATTGTCCACCCATTTATGCCAATCCGTACACCGATTGCGCAACCGGAATTACGTACCTCAACGCTGCACCCGGCTTCGATGCTTACAACTGGAGTCCGCCGGCCGACGTCAGTAACCCGTTTATTGCAAACCCGTACACCTCCATTGCCGGTTCATATACCGTAACCGGTGTTACCTACCTCGGACCCGAGCTGCTTACCAACGGTGATTTCAGTGCAGGCAACACCGGTTTTTACAGTGCCATGAATTACTCAACCACCTACACACCGGGTAATTATTACGTTGGTCCCGGTTGGTTCAGCCCGGTACTTAATCCGAGCCTGCCCGATGTAACGCCAACAACCGATAACATGTTTATGGCGGTTGACGGGGCCAGCACACCAACGGTAATCTGGGAAGAAACCATTGCGATTTCTTCCGGAACCGATTACACGTTTTCGTTTTATGGAACGCGTGCCGCTGCCGCACAACCCATTTATGAAATTCATTTCATAGGTGATGTCAGTGGCGATAACGTGGTGGCTACCATTACCGGGTTTGATGATCCGACCTATGCCGCCTGGATTTTCGATCAGTATAACGTGTGCTGCTGGAACTCGGGAAATGATACCAAGCTCACCATCAGTATTGTCAATCTCGAAACAGCCGGCTACGGTAACGATTTTGCGATGGACGATTTTTCATTCCGCGAAAGCTGTTGCACCAGTTACGTGGTTTCGGCACCCACCAGTACGAACGTAAACCTGTTTACCAACTATGATTTCAGTGCAGGTAATACTGGCTTCCTGAGCGGAATGACGTATTCAACCATTTACACGCCGGGCAACTATTACGTCGGACCCGGCTGGTTCAGCCCGATTCTTGATCCGAGCCTGCCAGACGTTACACCTACTGCCGACAACATGTTTATGGCCGTTGACGGAGCTTCGCCTGCAACCATGATCTGGGAACAAACCGTGCCTGTAACTTCCGGGTCTGTTTACCAGTTTTCGTTCTGGGCAACAGAAGCATACGCGGCCCAGCCGAATTTTGAAATCCATTTCATCGGCGATGTTTCGGGCGATGTTGTTGTAAGCACGCAGTCGGGTTACCCGGCACCTACGGGTACTTCGTGGATATGGGATCAGTACGGTGTAGCCTGCTGGGATGCGGGTAATAACACCACAGTAACGGTGCGCATCATCAACCTGGAAACAGCAGGGTACGGCAACGACTTTGCCATGGATGATTTTGAATTCCGCGAATGCTGTAGCCGCGACGCCTGCTGCGAACGCGTATTCGGGCAGGGACGTATGGCGGTGAAAGAAACCGTTGGCCGTTTCGAAGTATATCCGAATCCGGGCGATGGTGCATTCCGCATTGATATGCCCCAGGCTTCCGATAAAGTACAGGTTGAAATTTTCAGCCTCGTAGGTGTACGCATCGATGCCTTTACATTCAGCGGTGCAGCATACAATTACGCACCGGAAAAACCGCTTGTGCCCGGCACTTACATCCTGCGTGTAAATGCAGGCACTGCACAATACACGCGGCGCATCATGGTAAAGTAAACGTTTGATTTGATTTGATTTGAAAATCCCCCGGTACAAGCTGCGCCGGGGGATTTTTTATGGACTTTAAAAACGAGATGCAGTTCAGATGGCCGCAATCATTTCTTTCATAATCAGCGTCATTTTTTTCTCGGCCTGCGCGGCCACGTGCTGCACTTCTTCGTGGGTTACTTCCACTATTTTGCCGGGCACACCAAGATCGGTGATGATGGAAATGCCGAAACATTTCAGTCCGCAATGTTTGGCTGCAATTACTTCCGGCACAGTGCTCATGCCAACTGTATCGGCCCCGAGAATGCGCACCATGCGGTATTCAGCCGGTGTTTCAAACGTGGGTCCGGAAAGCACGAGGTAAACGCCTTCCTGAACGCTGATGTTGTTGGCCGCTGCAATGGATTTCGCTTTGGCGATGAGTGCTTTATCGTACGCTTCGCTCATGTCGGGGAAACGGGTACCGAGTTCGCTGATGTTGCGCCCGATGAGCGGGTGGCCGGGCAGCAGGTTGATGTGATCGTTGATGATCATCAGGTCGCCGATTTCAAAGGCCGGGTTTACCCCACCGCTGGCGTTGGAAACAAACAGGTGTGTAATACCCAGCAGTTTCATCACGCGGATGGGAAACACCACCATTTGTATGCTGTAGCCTTCGTAAAAGTGGAAACGGCCTTTCATGGCCACCACATTTTTTCCGCCCAGCCGGCCGAAGATCAGTTGCCCCGAATGGCCTTCCACGGTAGAAAGCGGGAAGTTCGGAATGTCTTCATAGTTCAGCGTGTGCAGAATTTCAATTTCATGCACCAGCCCGCCAAGGCCGGTACCGAGCACAATGCCGATTTCGGGATTAAACTGCGTTTTCGTTTTTATGAATTCGGCGGTGGCCTGGATTTGATCGTACATAAGTCAGTATTTGTTGATCGAACTCGTCTGATTCTTTGTCGTGAAAAGCAACTTCAATGGGAATGTAAAACAGGGGCAGGTCGCTCAGCAATTCGCGTATCCCCGGTTTCTCAAGCCGCATCGCATCCTTTTCGGTGGTGAGTATGATTTTGTTTTCAGCCGCAATACTATCAAAAATTTCCCGAAGGGCATTGATATTGGCCGCAGTAAATTCATGGTGATCGCGGAACCGAAACGGAACCAGCTGTTTTACTTTGTCCTTCAGGAAATATTCCAGCGAATGCGCATTGGCAATACCGGTAAGCAGCACAATGCTGTAGTTGCGCTCAAAATAAAACTCTTTGCTGATGAACCGTTTTTCCACTTTATCGCCGAAAGGCATAAAATCACCGTACCGGATGTACGAGAAAAACACATGCTGGTAGGGCTTCGGATTTATTTCCTTGACAATGCGTTTGCGTTCAAGCGGTGAAAACAGCGCAGGCGTTTTGGTAACAATAATAATATCCGCACGGCTTACGCCCGAAGCCGGTTCACGCAGGTTACCCGTGGGCAGCATGGTGTCGGTATAATACAGCTGCGCATAATCGGTAAGCATAATCTGCAGCCCCGGTTTGATGCGGCGGTGCTGGAACACATCATCAAGTACAATCACCTCCAGTTCGGGAAACGCTTCGCGCAGTTTTTTTACGCCGCGGTTGCGGTTGCCATCAACTGCAACCGGAACTTCCGGCCGGAAACGGTGACGAAATTGTTTCGGTTCGTCGCCCACATCGTGCGTGGTGCAGTCGGGCGGGGCCACCAGGAAACCGGATGTTTTGCGCCCATACCCGCGGCTGAGCGTGCCAATGGCGTATTTTTTATCCAGCAGCCGCACGATGTATTCCACATGCGGTGTTTTGCCCGTGCCGCCCACATTCAGGTTGCCCACGCCGATGAGCGCAATGTCGTTGTGCTCCTGCACCGGGAAGATGCCGAGATCGAACAGTTTGTTGCGCAGGCGCATGAGCAGGCCATACAGCAGTGCAAACGGGTAAATAAGCAAACGGATGAGTTTCACGCGGCGCGAAGATAATGTGGAATGGGCATATTTCCATAACGCCCGTTTTATTATTCGGTGCCGGGGCAGTTTGCAGCCGTTGTTGTAATTTTGGGCATGAACAAGATCCGCTGGGTCATCCAGCAAAATTTAATTGCAGAAAAAGACCTCGCCGAAGTACGTGCAGCCTGCACCGGTTCCGGAATTACGTTTGAAGAAATTACAGTCATCCCGTTTTCGCCGGAAATACCGGAATTTTCACGTGATGAAAAGACGAATATCTATTACGGCTCCACCACGCTGATGTACAACATTTACCGGCAGATGGATAAACCCCGCGGGCTGTTTTTTGATGAACACGCATTTACGTCGGCCAATTACATTGCGCAATGGAAAGAACACATGCTGAATTACGGTGCAAAAATTACCACGTTCCGGGAATTCAGCGCAGAAACACACCCCCCGGAAAGTTTGTGGTTTATGCGCCCTGATGCGGATGATAAAAGTTTCAACGGCGATGTGTTTACGTTTGCAGCCATTCAGCAGTTTATTGCCAACGCCACAAAATTTGATAACGTGATACTTACCGAAGACACACGTATCCTGGTAGGTCCGCCGTACAGCATTGAAAAAGAGTGGCGCAACTATATCGTAAACGGCAAGGTGATTGCATCGAGCCTTTACCGCAGCAATGGCCGTCTGAATAAATCACGCCACGATGTACCGGAAGAAATGATCCGTTTTGCAGAAGACCGCTGCCGCGAATACATGCCGCACCCGGTTTTTGCGATGGACATTGCACTGTGCGGCGGGCAGTATTACATCATCGAATGCGGCTGCCTCAACAGTGTGGGGTTTTATGATGCCGATATACCGGCCATTGTAAAAGCGGTTTCGGAATATGTGGCAGCGAAGCATTAAACGCGCAGTTTAATACAGCACGATTTTTTTCCGCGAACAGCTGCCGCCCTGGCAGAGTTCTGCAAAATAAATTCCCGGTGCCAGTGCAGCAACGGAAACAGCAGTGGCTGCATCGCCCGCCGGGAGTTCCTGCTGCAGGCATTGCTGCCCTGAAATGGTGTAAAGGCGTAATGTTGCAGGTTCAGCAGCGCGCAGTTGTATTGTAAAATCCGACGTTGCCGGGTTCGGAAAGATGTTCCATTCGGGTTCTGCATTCACTTCTGGAATACTGCTCAGGCAGGTACTTATTACTGTTGGCATCCATGTATTTGGGTTGTTGCGGGAAGCCGAATATGGCCAGTATTTCCATGCACTGGCGGTGTTTGTTACTACCAATGCAAGACGGATGGTGTCGCCGGTATTGATTCCGATGGTGGAAAATGGAATCGCCATTTCAACAATATCGGTATAGGGAAAACCGGGCGTAATGTTCGGCAAACCGCTCCATGTCGGATGATCGGGCTGGCAGGTGCCGCTGTAGTTACCATATTGCCCGTTGTAATAACAGTCGGTAGCTGATACATGAAACCACCAGTTGGTTGAATCCCATATCCCTGTATTCGTGTAACCTTCGTCAATCAGTACTTCCGGGAATAGTACGTTCGACGATTCCAGCGGGCCATCAAAAAGAAAAAAAAGACTGTCGCCATTGTGTTTTAATTTGATGACGATCGAGTCATTCGACAACAGGATTGTTGTGCGGTTGGCATCATCCCATTCGCCGGGTCCGATGCTACCATCCATAACCGGCGTACTCCCGGTACATAAATGGAATGTCAGTAACTGGCCATGTACTGGAGCAAAGGCAATAACGGAGAGCGCGAACAGGAGTTTTTTTAAATTCATTGGTGCGTGAATTTGTTTAACAGCACGATGGTAACGCAAAAAAACGAATGACATTGTGCTCAACCCCCAACAACCGCAATCACAAGCTGTTCAGCAAGAACTGCATGTTGTAAGCCTTACATCCATTGCCATTTGTCGTTCAACTCAAAAATTATCACCAAGTTTGTACCATGAAACTCGCGGAATTAATAGACTACCTCGAAGCCTTTGCGCCCCCGGCGTTGCAGGAATCGTATGACAACTGCGGCCTGATTACCGGGCAGCGGAATATGGAAATAAAAGGCGTGCTGGTTACACTCGACTGTACCGAGGCCGTGGTGGACGAAGCGCTGGAAACCGGCTGCAACGTTATTGTTGCGCACCATCCCATTGTGTTCAGCGGACTGAAAAAGATCAACGGGCGCAATTATGTGGAGCGGGTCATCATCAAAGCCATTAAAAACGACGTGGCTATTTTTGCCATCCACACCAACCTCGATCATGTGCCTGCCGGGGTAAACCGCCGCATCGGTGAACGCATCGGCCTGCAAAACATGCGCATCCTGGCTCCGAAAAAAGACCTGCTGTGCAAATTAGTTACGTTTGCCCCGCACGCGTATGCTGAAAAGGTGCGCGAAGCCATGTTTGCCGCAGGAGCAGGTACCATCAGCAATTACGACGAATGCAGTTATAACGTGGAAGGCTACGGCACGTTCCGGGGCAATGCCGATTCGAACCCGCAGGTGGGGGAAAAGGGCGTGCTGGTAACCGAACCCGAAACGCGGATTGAGGTGATTTTCCCGGCTTATGCGGAAGGAAAAATCGTCTCTGCGCTTAAAAAAGCACATTTATACGAAGAAGTGGCCTACGACGTGTACGCGCTCACCAACTCCTGGAACGGGGCGGGGGCGGGCATGGTGGGCGAGCTGCCGGAAGCCCTGCCGCTGGCGGATTTCCTGGCGCACCTGAAGACCAGCATGCAAACAGCCTGCATCCGTTATACCCCGGTGGAGGGCAAAACCATTAAAAAAGTGGCGGTTTGCGGGGGGGCGGGAAGCTTCCTGGTGGGCGCTGCCAAAGGCGCCGGGGCCGATGTGCTGGTTACCGCCGACTTCAAATACCACCAGTTTTTCGACGGGGAAAACCAGCTGGTGATAGCCGATATCGGGCATTACGAAAGCGAACAGTTTACGAAAGACCTGCTTTTGGAAGTAATTAATAAAAAATTTACTACCTTTGCCGTCCGCAAAAGTGGAATTAACACGAATCCGATCACCTATTTCTGTTGATATGACAACCAAACTGAAAAACAAAGCCGACGAAAAATCGGATATTTCCGTAGAAGAAAAGCTGCGTGCGCTGTATGAACTGCAGCAGATCGATTCGCAGATCGACCGTATCCGCACTGTGCGCGGCGAACTGCCGCTCGAAGTACGCGACCTGGAAGATGAAGTAGCTGGTCTGCAGACCCGTATGAACAACCTGGAGGAAGAAGTGAAAAACCTCGAAAACCAGATTGTGGAGCGCAAAAACGCCATCAAGGAAGCGGAAGTAGCCAAAAAGAAATACGAAGCCCAGCAGGGCAAAGTGCGCAACAACCGCGAGTATGATGCGCTGACCAAAGAAATTGAATTCCAGGAACTGGAAAAACAGCTTGCTGAAAAACGCACCAACGAGTTCAAAGCGCTCATCAAAACCAAGCGCGATGTGATGGCTGCATCACAGGGCGTTCTCGACGAGCGTACAAACGACCTGAAACTGAAAAAAGAAGAACTCGACGACATCATCAACGAAACCCGCAAGGAAGAAGATGACCTGATCGAACGTTCGAAAAAGGCAGAAGCTAAAATTGAAGACCGCCTGCTGAATGCGTACAAACGCATCCGCACCAACGTACGTAACGGCCTCGGTGTTGTTCCTGTACAGCGCGATGCCTGCGGCGGCTGCTTCAACAAAATTCCGCCCCAGCGCCAGCTTGATATCCGCCTGCACAAAAAAGTAATCGTGTGCGAACACTGCGGACGTATTCTCGTTGACGCCGATTTCCTCACCGGCAAAATGACCGAGAAAATGATGATCGAAGCTGCAGCTGCCGCCAAGAAATAAGCATCCGGTTTACCGATAAAATAAAAACACCTGCTTCATTACTGAGGCAGGTGTTTTTTTATGACCTTACAGTTCCCGATAAACCGGATTAGAAATCGTACCAGTTCCTGCGGCGGTTCAGCTTCAGGTCCTGCAGCACAGCCGATTTTACGTTAATCGTCAGGTTGTAACTCTGGAACGGCCCGAACGGTACCCAGTAAAAACTCATTTCCCAGCAGTGCAGGTCGCGGTAAATGTTTACGGATGTGTATGAGAACTTTTGCTTTGCAATATCATAGTTCGAGTTGAAACCGATTTTCCATTTGTCAGTCAGGTTTACATCGCCCGAAAACTGCAGGCCCTGCGTAACACTCACCAATGTATCCGGTTTGGAATAATTCAGCGTGTACATCAGTGTCAGTGTCCACGGAATATTAAAATCAACAAATGCATCCGGGTTCTGGTTTATAAATTCAAGTTCCTGGGTGGTGCCCTTGGTACTTTGTTTCGGTGCCGAAGCCGTAAAACCGCCTTTGCGCAGGCTGGTGCCGATGTTTACGGTAGCATTTTCAAGCCGGCCGATGCGTTTGTTGGCGCGCCATTCAAACCGTTCGATGCGTTTGCCGGTAGAGTCAATGCGGTACGGATCAAACGAAAGCGTGGTGTTTACATCCACCAGTTTGCGCAGGCGCGTGCGGCCGGAGAAGTTGATGTTCGACCAGTTGAAATGTTCCGCAAGCACATTATAGTTAAACGATACGTTGAACTGATCAATTACGGTGAATTTTTTCAGCACATCGCTCGTATCGCTTTTTATTTTTCCTTCAATCGTATTCGCAAGACTGAACCCGAGCAGCCCGGTTTTGCCCAACCCCGGCGAACCGAAAATGCCGTTTTCGAAAATGGAGTAGGTGCTTGTTCCGCCAATGCTGTTGATGGGAACTTCTTTATACCAGCCATATTTATCGGTACTGAAATCGGGACGCCATGTAAAACTGGCCTGCGGGGTTGCCACGTGGCGCAATGCACGCAGTTTGCCTATTTTGCCTTTCCAGGTGCCGTACAGCCGTGTGC
The DNA here is from genome assembly GCA_943372645.1 of Chitinophaga pinensis. GTDB lineage: Bacteria > Bacteroidota > Bacteroidia > Palsa-965 > Palsa-965 > VBWE01. The sequence continues at coordinate 21,677 of CALRZN010000035.1, forward strand.
CCATGGTCATGGATGCAAAATAATCGTAGGCCATTTTCAGTCCGCGCAGCGTATCAATTACCACGGCCTGGCTGTCGGTATCAAACGATTTTTGGATGCTGTTGAAATAGGTGTATGCATTGAGGTTAAACGCCGGTGTAAATGTTACCGGGAAGTTTTTGAACTGGATGGTGCTGCTGATCGGGATGCTCGTTTTAACGCCGTTGTTCAGTTTGCGCTGCAGCGGTGCCAGGTTGTCGAATTTGATCGTTGAATCAGGCACACTCAGCGTATTCTGGAAATCCGTAACCGCGCTTATGCCGATTTTATCGTACCAGCGGCTGCCCACGCGTTTGTTGTTGCGGAACGGGTAAAAGCGGTTCACCGCCAGTGAAACCTGCGGCAGCGTTACGTCCACCAGCCGGGTCTGTGTATTCTGACTGTGGCGCAGGTTGGTCGAAAGCGATCCGAAATTCCAGTTTTTGCTCCACGCAATGTTCGACTGGAACTGGTTGCGCAGCAGTTCGTTTGCATTGATGGAATTAAACGTATTGTACTTGCTCGAGCCGGCATACACATTGGCCGAAAAACGCACCGAGGGATTCGATTTCGGATCCTGCGTGTGATTCCACGTAACCAGGAATTCATTACTCTCCAGGCTGGTAGGCAGTTCCGGGTCACCCTGGTACACGCGCGCAAAGCTGGCACTGAAACGCCCGCGGTATTTGTAACGCACATTGTAATTGCTCAGTACCCGCGTGGCCCAGCTGCCTTTGGAATAAATGTCGCCTTTCAGCGCCAGGTCAATTTTATCGCTCAGTCCCCAGTACCAGCCACCATCGCGCAGGAAAAAACCCTGTGCCGGCGATTCGCCCGGGGCGGGAATAATAAGCCCGGAACTGCGTTCGCGTTTGTTCGGGAAAAAACCAAACGGAATGCCCAGCGGGGTAGGCACATCACCGATTTCGAGATAGGCCGGGCCGGTAATGATTTTATCGTCGGGAATAATTTTCAGTTTGCGGGCGCGGATGGCGTAGTGCGGGTGATCGTTTTCGCACGTAGTGAAAATACCGCGGCGGATATACGTTGTGTTGTCGGCCTCTTTAAACGCTTCACTTGCAATCATGTGCGTTTCGCCGTCAATGGTGCTGGCGTTGGTGATGCGGGCCTTCTGCGTATCGAAATTGTAATCAATGCGGTCGTAGGTGTATTGCTGCCCGTTGTCAGTAAACTCCGCTTTGCTGATGTATTTCCCGGTGCTGTCTTTTTCACCTTCGGCGAGCACGGAGTTATTTTTGAAATCAATTTCGATGTAATAGGCGCGTATTTCCTGCTGTTCGTATTTCACCAAGGCGCTGTCGTACAGGAAGGCTTTCTGCCCGGCGATATCAAAACGCACCGAATCGTGGGCCGTGTAGGTTACCTGGGCTTTCAGTTTGCCCTTGCCGTCGCCGGTTTTCACCTTGGCCGAATCGGGCGGGACGGGCTGCTGCGCGTAATTCACCCCGGTTATTAACATTAACAGGAGGAAAAAACGGAATGTCAGTTGTTTGCCCAGCAAAATTTGGCTATATTTTTGTTTAGTACGAGATAACGGCCTCAAAACTAAATAAAATCGTGTTCGGGTCGTTTTATCTTGTGAATCAATTTTGGACATGAAAACCGTATTCCGCTCCATCGGGTTATTGCTCTGCGTTTTTTTGACGGCCTCCTTTGCTCCAAAAACCAGGCCGGAGTTCAAGGTGAAAACCATTGTAATTGATGCCGGGCATGGCGGAAAAGATCCCGGCTGTCATGGCAAAAGCGCCAAGGAGAAAGACGTTGCGCTTGCCATCGCGCTCCGCCTCGGGGCGTTTATCGATCAGCATCTAAAAGATGTTAAAGTTGTTTATACCCGCAAAACCGACGTTTTTATCGAACTGAACGAACGCGCCAACATCGCCAACCGCAACGAGGCCGACCTGTTCATCTGCATCCACTGCAATTCGGCCTGCTACCGCGATAAAAAAACAAAAAAAGACGTTTGCAAACCCGAAGTGCACGGTTCTGAAACCTATGTGATGGGCCTGCACAAAACCGAAGGCAACCTGGCTGTGGCCGCCCGCGAAAACGAATCGGCCCTGCTGGAAGACAACTACGAGAAAAAATACGAGTCGCTGCTGATGAACGATGAAGCCATGATGGTGCTCTCGGTGTATCAGAACGTGTACCGCGATCAGAGCATTAACTTCGCTGATAAGGTACAGCACGAGTTTAAAGACCGCTGCGCCCGCAAAGACAAGGGCGTAAACGATGCCGGTTTCCTCGTGCTCTGGAAAACCGCCATGCCTTCGGTACTCATCGAAACCGGTTTTCTCACCAACCCGGCCGAAGAAAAGTTTCTCGGTTCGGCAAACGGACAGGAATACATGGCCGCCGCTATTTTCCGCGCCCTGCGCCAGTGGAAAGACGAAGTGGAAGGCAGCAAATCCACGTACGATGATGAACTTGAAATGCAGAAACCGTATGTGCTGACCGCGGCCGATAATGTTACCGACACCGTTGCAGTTGTAAAAGACACTGCAAAAAACACCGTGCCGAAAGAAACGCCGAAGGAAACACCCAAAGAGACACCAAAGGAAACGCCGGTTGTAAAAAGCGACAGCAAGCCGGTTTTTAAAGTGCAGTTTCTGACTTCGGAAAAAATACTGGATGCCCGATCAGCACAGTTTAAAAACATCAGCGAAATAAACTGGTACCAGGACGGTAAACTGTACAAATACGTTTCGGGTTCCTTTCCCACTTCGGGCGAAGCCAAAAAACGCCAGGATGAAATCCGCGGGCTGGGTTTCCCGCAGGCTTTTGTGGTGGCGTTTCTCGACGGCAAACGCATTCCGCTGAGTGATGCGGAGAAGCTGCTGAAGTAGCTCTTTATCTTCATGTAAAAGCCCTTTTTTTTGCCCGATTCACTTGCTTTATTTATGGGGATGTTGTATATTTAGGTTAGTTAATCCTATTCCCTAACCTTAAAAACAACATTTATGAAAAAGAAACTACACATGCTGGTCATGGCGTGTTCGTTGCTGTTTTCAGCTACGCACCTCATGGCTCTACCCGTATTCAGTAATTATTCAACAACTTCCGGGGTAATTGGCCGCTACGGCCTTTTTGAAGCTACGTTTGATCTCGGCACATTTTCTAATTATTATGACCCCGCTATTATTGATGTTTATGGTGAATTTTGGTCGCCCACTGGTGTGTATTACAAAGTGAACGGCTTTTACCATAAGGATTACACGCAGACAATCACCTCATCCAGTCCGTTTAACCTTGAAGTGCTGACTGCAAACGGGCAGAATCACTTCAAGGTGCGCTTCACCCCGAACGAGGTGGGAGCATGGACCTTCCGTTTTACAGCCGTTGAAAACCAGTCGCTGGCACTTACAGTGAATTACCCTTCAACGGGTACGTTTTCATTCAACTGCGGCCTTTCTCCCGACAAAGGATTTATTCAGCGGGCGAATAACCTGTTTCTGAAACGCAGCACCGGTGAACTTTACGTACCGATCGGAGACAATGTGCCCTGGTACGGAACGCCGGTTTACCGCGGTACGCAGGAGTACGGCACAAACGAATACAAAGTGTACATGGACAACATGAGTGCACAGGGTATGAATTTTATGCGCATCTGGCTTGATGATTATGATGCGATGGCCCTGATCGGTTATGAATTTGTAACTAATACCAGCCATTACACCACAAACTATAATCAGAAAGATGCGTGGCAGCTCGACTGGATTATGAACTATGCGAAACAGAAAAACATTACGGTTGAAATTTGCCTGTTTTCGCATGCCAGCTGGGGGCACCTCGGATATGCTGCAAACAACTGGAATGCATATAACCCTTTCAATACAGCAAATGGAGGAGTTATCAGTTCGCCTTATGATTTTTTTACCAATAACCAGGCAATCAAAATCACCAAAAACCTGTTGCGTTATGCTGTAGCCCGCTGGGGATATGCGCCGCATCTGCGCGACTGGGAATTATGGAATGAAGTGAACCAGATTGTATCTTTTAATACGGCGCAGCCGCCTAACCTTTCAACGTATTACAGCAATGTGGCCACGTGGCACCAGACGATGTACAATCACCTGAAAGCCATGGACCCGTGGGATCACCTGGTAACTACGTCGTTTGCAGGCGATGGCAATCCCTATGCGTTGAGCATCAACGCGCCGCTGGATTTTGTACAAACCCACGATTACAAGGATATGATTTATAACACGTCCGATAATTTTCAGAATCACTTTTACGGAACAGCAGCCACCATGCGTACGTCGTATCCCGCAAAACCCTATATCTGCGGGGAGTGGGGCGGAGCACATTTTCCGCCACCAGGTGTAACAACATTTATGAAAGATATTGATCCGTATGGCGTTGACCTGCATTCATCGCTGTGGTCGGGACTTTTTTCAGGAGCTATGGGTGTACCCGAACTCTGGTTCTGGCAGCAGGAAATGCACACGCCCAATCTGTATGCGATTTACAGCCCGGTAAACACGTTTGCATCAGCACTTCCCCCCATGGGTCAGGATTATGTAACTGGTGCCATAAACACCGGCTGTGCAACCACGGCTGATAACGGCCTGCGCACGTTTTACATGCGTAAATCAACACCTGATACGATTATGGGCTGGACACAGGATGTTAATTTCTGGATGCAACGCATGCGCAGCAACTATCCGACATACCTGGGCACAATGAATATTGTAAATCGTCCGCCCGCTGCTTCAATGGTGAATGACATTACCATCCCCGTTTCGCGCCCGGGTATTTATACCGTAAAGTGGTATGACGCAGAAACCGGTTTACTTTACAGCACCGCTTCGCAAACAGTTACCGGCGCATCCATCACCTTTACAATTCCTTCCGCATTGCGCACCAGTAAATTCGGCGACGGTGTTTTCCAGGTGATGCTTGATTGCAGCAAATACGAATGGCGTTACGATGAAATTCTCCTGACCCTTCCGGCCGATGTGGCTTCTGACGTGGTGTGCAATCCGGTTAACAGCCAGGTGTTTTACCGAACGGCTGCCAACGAAATCCGTTCCATCTGGTTTAACACCACTACAACAACGTGGGAATGGTCGGCACTGAACAATGCGGCTACCAACTGTGCCGGAAGTCTTGCAGTTGCACCGGATGGCGAAGTGTTTTACCGCACCACGTCAAACGGGTTGAACAGTATAAAGTTTAACGGCACTTCGTGGGTGAATACCACCTGCGACAACCAGGCTCTCAGCAATGTGGGCGGCAATGTGGCTGTGGCTCCCATCGGCCAGGTGTTTTTCCGTACGCTGGATAATAAAATTCACAGCATCTGGCGAACCGGCAGCACCGCGCCGTGGCAGTTTTCTGTGCTGAATAATGCTGCATCTGGCAATGTGGCCGGTGATCTTGCAGTATCGCCAAACGGGCAGGTGTTTTTCAGAACCTTAACCGGCGCGCTGAATAACATCTGGCATAACGGTACATCGTGGGTGCTTTCCAACCTCGATAATTCGGCTGCATCGGGAGTGGCCGGCAATATTGCAGTAACGCCGAACGGGCAGGTGTTCTATAAAACAACGTCGAACAAGTTGTGGAATATCTTCTGGAATCCAACAACATCTACATGGTGGGGCAGCAATTGCGACAATGCCGCATCGTCTGGTGTTGACGGTGGTCTTGTAACCAATGCAGCAGGACAGGTGTTTTACCGCACCACGTCCGGCAACATCAACAATATCAGCTGGTCAGGAACATGGCAGTGGTCAGCATTAAACAACGCAACACCATCAAACGTTTCCGGTTCGCTGCTGGCCTGCGATAACCTGGGGCGTATTTATTTCAAAGGAACTGACAACAGGATTCACCGCATTTACATAGAGAGCCAATGTTTCCCGCACAATCCGGGACATTTCAGGGCGGCACTTGTCGAAGACGGACAGGAAGCTGTTAGTGGATTACGCATTTACCCGGTACCTGCTGCATCCACGCTGCAGGTTGAATCGGATTCGCCGGTATTCAAACTGGTGGTATATGCAATCACCGGGCAGCAATTAATCAGCCGCGATGCTTCTGGTTCAGGCGCCGAAACGTTGCAACTGGAAGGGCTTGCACCAGGGTTGTACCTGCTGCAGGTTGAATTTATCAATGGTCAGCGTCAAACAATCCGATTCGTGAAAAACTGATCTGTACTGATCCTTTTTGCAAATTGTACATGCTGCGCTGCTTATCTTTGGACAAGCAGCGCAGTTTTTTTATGGCCGATCCGTTAAGTATTAAATCCACCGCCAAAACATCCCGCAGCATTTACCTGCTCCGCATCGGAGTCGTGGCTGCTTTGCTGCTGCTGGCCGAATGGGTGATGCCGTACCTTTCGTTTTTTGGCGAATACGACCGCTTCACCAACTGGTGGGTTTCGCTGGTCGTTTTTGTAGCCGTTTCGTTTTTCCTGCTGCGCGAACGCATGTATACCGAAGTGCTTTTTGATGAAGAACAGCAGCAGCTCACGGTTCACTCATTTACGCCGTGGAAAGCCGATGATTCGGTTACAGTTCCATTTGCCGCATTGCGTTTCAGCTGGCGCAAAGAAGGGCGGGCGATGGGGCGTTCGGTAATGGTGCTGCAGATTACCGGCAACGGTAAAAACCTGTTCAAGGTGGCCGAAGGTTTCAGCGGCTATTCGGGTGAAGCACTGGAAGCAATTAAAAGCCAACTGGTTATGCTTCGTGTTTCACAGGATTAACAGGTGTTCAAATGTTCCCGGCGAATTGAATTTCCTTACCGAACTTTTCCGTATTTTTGTTACCGAATTCAACAAAGCGCTTTTTCGTGAAACTGAGCAGAGAAGTAAAAACAGGAATTATTGTCGTTGTGGCAATTGCCCTGTTTATATATGGCTATAATTTTCTGAAAGGCCGGGACCTGTTCTCGACCAGCACCGATTTATACGCCCGGTACGACCGCATTGAAGGCATGACCGTAAACAGCGCGGTTTGGCTGAACGGCTACAAAATCGGCCAGGTACGCGAAATCACCCTCGATCCGAAAACCAACCAGCTGGTGGTGCGTATCACCATCAGCAACGACGATGCACGTATTCCCAAAATGGCCATTGCCAAAATCGCCAGCGACGGACTGCTCGGTTCAAAAGTGGTACAGATTGTACTGCCGGAAGGCGTGAAACGGGAACTGCTTACCGAAAAAGACTATGCCGTTGACGGCGATGAACTGGCCGGTATGGTTGACCAGGGCCTGCAGCAGGCAGTAACCGCTGAAATCAAACCGCTGAAAGACAAAGTTACCGGGCTTATTGCCTCTATTGATTCGGTGGTAACCATTGTGCAGGTGGTGCTGAACAAAGATGCCCGGGAAGACCTCGTGGCCAGTTTTGAGAGCATCAAAAATGCACTTTCTGTTTTTGAAACAACGGCTCTCCGCCTCGATACACTCGTGGCTTCGGAGAAAAACAAACTGTCTGACATCTTCACCAAGGTGCAGTCCATTACCACCAACTTAGCCAACAACAACGAACACCTGTCCAATGTAATCGCCAATTTCGATGCCATCAGCGACAGCGTGAAACAGGCAAATGTGGCCAGCACCATCCGCTCTACCAACAAAGCGCTGGGCGATGTGGCCATTATCATTGACAAGATCAACAAAGGACAGGGCACGCTGGGCATGCTCATCAATAACGATACGCTGGCTTCGAACCTGAAAGTGGCGACGGAAAACCTGAATAACCTGACCACAGACATCCAGCGGTTCCCCGGCCGTTATGTGCCGTTTAACCGCAAACAGCGCCCGCCCGCCCTGCATGGTGCCGACAAGCGGAAACAGAACCAGCTTGACAAAGAATACGAACAGCTTCGCCTGAAGCTTAAAGAACTGGAAGTGGAACGTATGCGCCGTGAAGTAAAAACACAGGGCGGTTAAAAACACGTTCATTCCGTTGTATTGAATCGCTATGGAAATGCTCGACAACATCCTGTTTCTCCTGCTTTTTGTTGGTGGCTCCGCGCTTTTTGCCTGGAACATCCGGAAAGTAATCCGCAACATCCGCCTCGGTAAACCGCTCGACCGGAACGACAACAAAGGCCAGCGCTGGCGTACGATGGCGCGGGTGGCACTCGGTCAGTCGAAAATGGCTACACGGCCTACGGCCGCGATCATGCACATTTTTGTGTATGTGGGTTTTATCATCATCAACATCGAACTTGTCGAGATAGTTATTGACGGTATTTTCGGAACGCACCGTGCGCTGGAATTTCTCGGCGGGCTTTACACGTTTCTCATTGCATCGTTTGAAGTGCTGGCGGTGCTCGTCATTCTTGGCTGCGTGGTTTTCCTGCTCCGCCGCAACGTGGTGAAAGTAAAACGCTTCCTGAATAACGAACTGAATGGCTGGCCCCGCACCGATGCGAACCTCATTCTGATTGTGGAAATCACACTCATGTCGGCATTCCTGTTTATGAATGCGGCCGATTTCCGCCTCACGCAGCTTGGGGTGTATGATGGTGTTTCGGAAGCCGCGTTCCCGGTAAGTTCGTTCCTCGCCGGGTTGTATGGTAATGCTTCACCCGAAGGCCTCGTAATGGCCGAGCGCGCCTGCTGGTGGTATCACATTGTAGGGATTTTCTTCTTCCTCAATTACCTGCCGTATTCCAAACACATCCACATCATCCTCGCATTTCCGAATACGTTTTATTCGAACCTGCTGCCGAAAGGCCGTTTCACCAACAACGAAACGGTGCACAACGAAGTGAAAGCCATGCTCGATCCGTCGTTTACGCCGCCCGCACCGCCGGAAGGACAGGTGCAGCGTTTCGGGGCGAAAGATGTTACAGACCTGACCTGGAAACAGCTGATGGACGCGTATTCCTGCACCGAGTGCGGGCGCTGCACCTCCTCGTGTCCGGCCAACCAGACCGGCAAGCTGCTCTCGCCGCGCAAAATTATGATGGATACGCGCGACCGCCTCGAAGATATCGGCAAGAACATGGATGCGAATGGCGGCACGTTTAAAGACGATGAAAAGAGCCTGCTCGGCGATTACATCAAACCGGAAGAACTGTGGGCCTGTACGTCATGCAATGCCTGTGTGCAGGAATGCCCGGTGAACATTGATCCGCTTTCGATCATCATTGATCTGCGTCGTTTCATGGTGATGGAACAGAGTGCAGCTCCCGCCGAACTGAACGGCATGTTTACCAATATTGAAAACAACGGTGCGCCCTGGCAGTTTTCGCCGGCCGATCGCCTCAACTGGGTTAATGAATAGGCAGCCATGACAGAACCGAAACTGCTTGCAATTGAAGAAAACGGGAAACAACTGAGCCCGGTGCTGCCGCAGCACATCAAAAATTACCTGATTGATATTGACGGTACCATCTGCGACGATATTCCGAACGAAGAACCGTGGCGCATGGCCGACGCGGCGGTATATCCGGATGCGCTGGTTACCATTAACAAATGGTTTGAGGAAGGCCACATCATCACGTTTTTCACCTCGCGCACCGAAGCCCACCGCGAAGTAACCGAACAGTGGCTGCAGGCCAACGGTTTCCGCTGGCACGGCCTGCTGATGGGCAAACCGCGGGGCGGAAACTACCACTGGATTGATAACCACATGGTACGCGCCACGCGCTACACCGGCAAATTTACCGACCTCGTGGAGCGCCAGGAAACCATCCAGGTATTTGAAAAATAAGAACGAACAGCTGCACCAACTATGAGCAACGACAACCTGAAAGTAGAAACGATGGCCGAATACATGGCCCGTGGTGAACAGCCCGAGATTTTATTCTGGGTAGGCTGTTCCGGCAGTTTCGACGACCGCGCAAAAAAAATTACAAAAGCCATTGTGCGTATTCTCAACCACGTGGGCATCCGTTTTGCCGTGCTCGGCACCGAAGAAATGTGCACCGGCGATCCCGCCAAACGCGCAGGAAATGAGTTCCTGTTCCAGATGCAGGCGATGAACAACATCACGGTGATGAACGCGTACGAAGTAAAAAAAATCGTGACCGGTTGTCCGCATTGTTTTAACACCATCAAAAACGAATATCCTGAACTGGGTGGCAAATACGAAGTAATCCACCACACGCAGCTCGTGCAGCAACTGATTGACAGCGGCAAACTGAAAACACAGGGCGGCGCATTTAAAGGCAAAAAAATTACGTACCACGATCCATGTTACCTCGGACGCGCCAACGATGTGTACGAAGCCCCGCGCGAAGTGCTGATGAAATTAGATGCCGAACTGGCCGAAATGAAACGCAGCCGCGCCAAAGGGTTCTGCTGCGGCGCAGGCGGCGCACAAATGTTTAAAGAAGCCGAAAAAGGGAATAAAGAAGTAAACGTGGAACGCAGCGAGGAAGCCCTCGCGCTCAATCCCGACGTGATTGCCGTAGGCTGTCCCTTCTGCATGACCATGATGACGGACGGCGTAAAACACTTTGAGAAAGAAGGACAAACGAAGGTGCTGGATGTGGCGGAATTGATTGTGCAGGCGAATGATTTGTAACAAAAAGAAAAGAACGCTCAATTTTCAATGCTCAATGTTCAATGCTCATCTGAAAAAAAACAACTTTGAACAATAGGAACAAACAAAAACAAAAAAAACGAACAAGAATAAACCGGTATATGATCTGTGGATGAGCGCTCAATGTTCCACTTTCAATGTTCATCTGAAAAAACAATTTTGAACAATGGAAACGAACAAGAAAAAACCGGTGTATGACCTGGAAGAACGTTTGATTGAATTTGCAGTATTGGTAACTGAAATTGTTGAAGCATTGCCCGAAACACGTGTTGGTGCGCATCTCGCAAATCAGTTATTGCGTTCGGGAACTTCACCGGCTTTAAATTATGGTGAAGCGCAAGGAGCAGAATCGGCAAATGACTTCATTCATAAAATGGGGGTTTGTTTAAAAGAGCTCAAAGAAAGCAGGGTGTGTTTAAAAATAATTTTGCGGAAGAAATGGCCGGCTGTAACTGAAAAAGCGGATGCCGGCCTAAAAGAAGTGGAAGAACTGGTTGCCATTTTTAGCAAAAGCATTCAAACCGCCCGAAAAAATAAAAGCAAATAAAATTCCCTTTATGAGGGTTATAAAGTTGAGAATTGAACATTGAGATTGAATATTGAAAATTTAAAAAAGCCAAATCAAAAACGGAAAACATGCTGACAATTAATGAGATGCCCGACAATTCCCGCGTTTGGGTTTACCAGTGTAACCGCGATCTGCAGGATGCGGAAATTGCGGAAATCAATCGCAAGGCGGCGGTTTTCCTGATGGAATGGACTTCGCACGGGGAATGGATGAAGGCTTCGATTACCGTGCTGTACCATCGTTTTATTGTACTTGCTGTGGATGAAGAACATGCCCGCGCCAGCGGATGTGGAATTGATAAGTCCGTTCGTTTTATTCAGCAACTGGAACAGGATTACGGCGTTTCTCTCTTTGATCGGTTGATGACCGCGTACCGCGATGGAAAAGGGGCGATACAAACAGTACGTTTACCCGAGTTTGAAAAATTAGCCTCCAACGGAACCGTAACCGCGGATACGATTGTTTTCAACAACATGGTAGCCAGCAAAGAAGAACTCGTTACAAAGTGGGAAGTTCCCATGGCCAGGAGCTGGCACCGCCGCATGCTGGTGAAGGATACGAGCGGGTTTTGATGAACGTTTAAAATAGACCGCAAACAATCTCCGATAGGTTTAAAATAGTTTGAATGCTGAGTTTGCAGTCGGCAGTCAGGCAGTTTGCAGTCTGATTGTATTTCAAGGAAAATGATCCTTTTTCTTACGCATATCAAAACTGCAAATTGCAAACTGCAAAACTGCAAACTGATTATAGGATATTTATTTTAAACGATCGCATTACCACGGCAACAAAAAGTACCAGTTAAAAATATGGTGCTGTTTCCAATCTAACTGTTGGGCGTATTTCTTTTGCTTTTTCTTTGTTGCTTCAATCATTTGCAGGTTGCGTTTTACCTGTTTCCGGTACCTTTTATGATCAGCCGGGGGCGGGTAGAGGCGGCCGAAACCGTCGCAGTTCTGTTGCAGTTGTTCAAATGGGTCTGCCGGATCAGGTGTGGCGCCTTTTACGAATGAATTATCCGGGTAAGATTTAAACGCTGTTGTCCTTGGATAAATTTGCACCGGTGCAATCCGTATGCTGCGCAGCACCTGCCCGAGCGAATCATAAAACGTTTTCTGAAACAGGTCACCGTTTGGATAACACCACCAGGCTGAATCGGCGGGAAGGCCTTTGCGGTAGCTGCGGAACGCGAGCAGTTTGCCGGTGCTGTCGTGGTATTTCCAGGTGCCTTCGTAATGATCGTCTTTACCAAGTTGTAATTCGTATTGTGGTTTTCCGTTCGGATAATACGACTTGTAAGTGCCAACAATTTCAGCAGCGCGTATGCGGATGTAGTTCTTCTTTTGTTTATCAATCACAAGCAAATCGCCATCACCACGCGAAGCCGTTTTTGAATACATCGTTACCGGCATGCATTTCGCGCGGTATTGTTCAAACCGGGATTCGTATTTCAGTTTGCCGTTGGTATGAAAGCCTTTCCAGGTGCCGGTTTTAATGCCGTGTTCAAAACGGCCCTGTTCGCACAGCCAGCGGTTGCCCGCCGAATCGTTTTTATAAAACAGCCAGTCGCCGTGGCGGTAGCCTTTGTCATCTGTTGGTCCCTGTGCGTGCACCAGGTTGCGTTCATCGCCGAGCAGCGCGGTGGACTTAGCGGGCAGTACATCCGGATAATCATACACTTCCTGCAGCAGTTCGCCGGTGCTGCTCCAGCGACGGAATATACCGCGCGATGGAATTACACCGGGAATAAGTAATCCGTTGATGCCTGTATTGCGCAGATTGATGGATTGTGTGGCCTGCTGCCCGTTGTCGTGCCACGTAAGTATGGTATCGTGCGTATAGTAACCGGATTTTTTTCCGTTTTGAAAAAATGTGGTAACCGCATAACCGTTTTTTACATCAGTCAACTCGCCTTTTTTAGTGTACATGGAGTCAATTCGAATACCATTGGAGTTGACCACAGTTCGTTTGTCAGCCTCAACGTAATTACTCATTCGCGGAAAATCAAAAAGTTCCTGGAAGTCGTTGACCAGGAATTCATGCGTGTAAATAATTCCATCAATACCGGTAACGGAATTCATATAACAAACCTGTGTTTCGAGCAATTCTTCTTCGGCACGATATATTTTAATTATCCGTTTTTCACCCTCCCTGCTTTTTATGCGCTCCAGTTCATGCCGTTTGTACCCATTTTCGAAGTAACTGATAATGTGTTTCGGAATGGAATCATCGGCCACGTACCACAGGCGTCCGCCCACTTTACCGGTTTTGTTCCAGTGTATCCACAGCCCGTTGCGTTTGTCGTTTTCATAAATTCCGGAATCGGCAAACGTTTGGGTATAGCCGCAATTGCCGGGCTCAAAACGGTTTACAATCCGGCTTTTATAAATCGTATTGATCTTGTAATAATGAAATACCCACGGCCCCTGTTTGCGGTTCATCGCATCCATTTTGCCATAGCCGATGTATTCGATTGCCGAATCGCGGGAAAAGGTGTGTATGCTGGTATCGCGCTGCGCCTGTGTTTGCATGGAGAGCAGGAGCAGAAGGGCGATGATGATGCGGGTTAACATGTTCCGAAAATACAATTCTTCGCTTCGAATTCAAAACGCGCAATACAGGCCGGTGCATGAATCAGGAGTAATCAACAATATGCATTGGATAAAAAAAGCAAACACTTGTCCTTTGCCGGTAAGGCGGAAACATCTTTCCGTTAAATTTACGCACCGTTAAACGTGTTACCGATTCGTTTCCGCAAATGGCTGAAAACCGTGTACGTGAACCTTTTCTGCTGGTGCTGCTGACCGTGGCTGTGCTGGTGGCGCTTTCTTTTGTGAAAACTGATTTCAGCACAACGACCTATACGGCCCGTAAAGTGAATGTATTGTCGGAAGTGGTGGCAGAAGGCCGCGCTGCAAAAGCGCCTACATCAACACCGGTGATTAACGACAGCATGCAGAAAAAACGCGGCAAGTTTATGAAAGCCGAGAAACATTCTGCTGAAATCGTGGAATTCGGCAGCGACAGCCTCGGCGGTCTCATCCGTTTTTTCATGGCGCTCGAACAGCGGAAAACACAAGGCAAAACGGTACGCATTGCGTATTTCGGCGATTCGATGATTGAAGGCGACCTGATTTCGCAGGACCTGCGCGAACTGATGCAGGATACGTTCGGCGGCTGCGGGGTGGGTTTTATGCCCATCACTTCTATTGTGGCCGGTTTCCGCACATCGGTAACACATTCGTTTTCGAAAAACTGGACCGATCACAACCTGCTTGAAAAAGACAATGCCGGCCACGGCCCCGGAATTACGGGCCATACGTTTATCCCGCCGTACACCGGTTCGGCTGACAGCACCGGCGAGGGCGGAGGCTGGGTGAGTTATTCGGCACCGGCGAAACGCAAACACCTCGATAAGTTCTGCAATGTGCATTTGTATTATGCTGCGCCCGAAGGAACACATTACGTGAGTATGAATCAGACGCGTTACAAATTAGAAACCGGTGGTGTGCAGGAACTGCTGGTTCGTCCTACGGCTCCATATCAGCGCGTGCAGGCCAGCTTCAGTTCGTCGGCCCCGCTGGATGTGTATGGGTTCAGTCTTGATTCGGACAGCGGTGTGTTTGTCGATAATTTCTCGTACCGCGGCAATAGCGGACTTACACTTACCAAGATGCCGTACCGCGTGCTGAGCGGGCTGAACAAGTACCTGGATTATGATCTGATCATATTGCAATACGGCCCGAATGTGGTGAACAGCAAACTGAAAAGTTACGACTGGTACGAAAAAGGAATGATTACCGTGGTGCAGCACCTCAAGTCGGCTTTCCCGACTGCGAGTATTCTCATCATCAGCACGGGCGACAAAGGGTACCGCAAAAACGGCGCAATGGGAACAGATCCTGCTGTGCCGATACTGGTGGAATCGCAGCGCAAGACAGCAGAAAAAACAGGTTCCGCATTCTGGAATTTATACGAAGCCATGGGCGGCGAAGGCTCCATGATCAAATGGGTGCAGGGCGACACGGTTTATGCCAACAAGGATTATACACATTTCAATCATCGCGGGGCGAAGCGTATCGGAACGATGCTGCACAACAAACTGATGAGCGAATATAAACTATACAAAAAGAGTGCTACGTAACACCATAAAAATGCTGCTTGCAGCCACGCTCTGGTTTGGTGCTTCCTGCGAGGAAGCGCCGGCGCAGGAGGCATTCGGGCGTACACTCGATTCGATGCTGGTCGGATATCCGTACATTAAAAAGGCAGCAAACAAAATTGAAAACGACAGCCTCGGCGCAAACCTCGGCGCGTTTTACGAAAAGCTGTACGAACTGAAAACCGGCAAACGCGATCGTGTTACAATTGTGCACATCGGCGATTCACACATCCAGGCTGACTTTATCACCGGCCGTATGCGCCAGAACCTGCAGCTGGAATTTGGCAATGCCGGGCGGGGAACGGTGTTTCCCTATCGCGTGGCAAAAACAAACGGACCTTCCGATTACCGTTCGTGGACCAACGGCGAGTGGGATGCACGGCGCGGAATTATTCCTGATACTGCTTTGCCGATGGGCCTCAGCGGGTTCACCATCCGCATGAATGATACCACCACCATGCTGCGCCTGCTGATGAAAGGCATGCCGGAGCTGGATTACAGTTTCAACAAGATTACACTGTTCCATGAAAAAGGAATGGGCGCATACCGGATCTCCGTTTGTGATACATTTAATTGCCAGCTCGCAAGCATTGATCCGCGCGCCGGCAGCGATTTTTATTCCGTAGCCACGCTTGCACAACCGACTGATGGTGTGCTGTTCCAGTTTGATGCACTCGATTCGCTTTCAAAAAGCGCACTCATTTATGGCATGGTGCTCGAAAACGGAAAACCCGGCCTGTTGTATAACATGATCGGGATTAACGGTGCCGAATACCGGCATTACAACAAGGCCGAAAAGTTCCTGGATCAGCTGAAAGTGCTGAAGCCGGACCTCATCATTGTATCGATGGGTACCAACGAAGGTTTTGCACCTGCATTCCGCAAGGCAGACCTGGAAGCGAATATGGAGCTGCTGCTTGGTAATATGCGGAAAGAAATTCCCGACGCACAGCTGCTGGTTACCACGCCCGGCGATTCGTTTAAACGTACCCGCAAAGGCCGCGTTAAAAATCCGAACATGCTTGAAGCACGTAACACGGTAATAAAAGAATGTAAGAAAAACGACATCGCTTACTGGGACCTGTTTGCAGTAATGGGCGGCTACGGCTCCATGGCCAAGTGGTACGTGAGCGGCCTTGCGGCCAAAGACCGGCTGCATTTTTCCAAAAAAGGATACGACATCCAGGGCCGGCTGCTGCACAGCGCGCTGATGAAAGATTATGAGCAATACATCCTGCTCAAATACGGCAAAAAAGAAAAAGGAAAATAATCCCCGACGCATCGCAGGTTTTCTATGTTCGATATCGACTGGCATAAAGTACTTGGTTTACTCGCTTACAACGAAGATGATCCGTTGCTGTTCAACAGTGGTTTTTTCCTTTTCTTCTTCGCGATCGTGTTGCTGTTTTTCCAGTTTGTGCATAAACGCAAACTGACGCGTGTAATCGTTTTTTCGGTTTTCTCGCTTTACTTCTTTTACAAATGCTGCGGCTGGTATGTTGGTTTTATGCTGCTGGCGGCCACCATTGATTTCGGACTTTCCAACTGGATTTATGCGTTGCAGTCGAAAACGAAAAAAACGGCCGTACTTATTTTCAGTATTACGATTAACCTCGGCCTGCTGTGCACGTTCAAATACACCGACCTGTTTATCAACACCTGGAACGAAATTTCGGGTGGAACCATTCAGCCGCTGCACTGGGTTATTCCCGTCGGGATTTCATTCTACACGTTTGAGAACCTGAGTTACACGCTGGATGTGTATCGCGGGCATTTCAAGCCGGTGAAAAATTTTGCAGATTATTTATTCTTCCTTTCGTTCTTCCCGAAACTGGTGATGGGCCCGATTGTGCGTGCTTCGGATTTTATTCCGCAGATCCGCCAGGAAACAAACATCACGCGTGAGGATGTGGGCCGCGGCCTGTACCTTATCCTGAGCGGCCTTTTCCGCAAAGTGGTGATTTCCGATTACCTGCAGGTCAATTTTGTGCAATACATTTTTGATGATCCGAGCAAACACAGCGGCGTGGAATGCCTGTTCGGTGTGTATGCGTATGCGCTGGTGATTTACTGCGACTTTTCGGGATACAGCGACATGGCTATTGGTATGGCCAAATGGATGGGTTTCCGCATTCCGCCCAACTTCGATTCGCCTTACCAGTCGGGCAACATCACCGAATTCTGGCGGCGCTGGCACATCTCACTTTCGTCGTGGCTGCGCGATTACCTCTACATTTCGCTGGGCGGCAACCGGGGCGGAAGCGCAGGTACGTACATTATTTCAGGGTTGTTTTTTGCGGGATCGCTGGTGGCATGTATTGTATGGCTGACGGGTTCCGGCCTGTGGTGGCCGCTGCTCCTGTGGTTTGTAATGCTGCTGCTGTTTGTGCTTCCGCCGCTCATCGGTAAAAAAGGAACCAAAGGATTTGCATCGAGCCTAAACCTGCTCAACACGATGTTGCTCGGCGGATTGTGGCACGGTGCTTCGTGGAATTTTATGTTGTGGGGATTATTGCACGGTGTGGCGCTGGCGGTTGACAAACTGCGCAAAGCCATTATTCCCGACAACAAAAACAAACTGCTGCGGGTGCTCGGTGTGCTCATTACGTTTCACTTCGTGTGTTATGCGTGGGTGTATTTCAAAGCTGCCGATTTTGAACAGGCCAGTATTTTGCTCGGGCAGATTTTCAACAATTTTGGTGCCGATACGTTTTTGCCGATGATGGAAGGATATGCCCCGGTAATGATTGTGCTGGGCATCGGTTACCTGCTGCATTTTACGCCGAAATTCATTGAAGAACGCACGCAGCTGGTGGTGAGCCGTGTGCCGTTTATGGTGCGGCTTGCACTCATCCTGGGCATGCTGTGGCTGGTTATCCAGGTGAAACAGGCCGAACAGGTAATGCCGATTTACCTCCAGTTTTAGCAAATCCTGAATTTGAGTTTATATTTGCCGCTGCCGGGAAAGTTCCGGTAACCGGATATGCTTTTTTCATCACTGCTGTTTCTGTATGCATTTTTGCCGCTGGTGTTGTTGCTGGGCTGGGGGGGCGGACGGCGTATGCAGAATTACGTGTTGTTGGTATTCAGTCTCGTGTTTTATGCGTGGAGCGGTCCGGCTTATACACTGATCATTCTTTTTTCCATCCTCTTCAATTATGCCTTCGGATGGCTCATTGAAAAGAACAGGGAAACACCAAAAGCCCGTTTATGGCTGGCCTGGTGCATTGCGGGCAACCTGCTGCTGCTGGTGATAATCAAATACACGCCGTTCCTGTATGAAAATCTGAATGCGATATTAAAAAGCACCGGTGCCGCACCGCTTGCTGATCCGGATATCAAACTCATTCCCGGCATCTCGTTTTTTACGTTTCATGCCATCAGTTATGTAACCGATATCTATCGCCGCGATTCCATTGCCCAGAAAAACATCGCGACGATGGGACTGTACATGGTGTTTTTTCCGCAACTCATTGCCGGCCCGATTGTACGTTACCACGAAATCGAATCGCAGTTTGCCGGTCGCCGCATTACAGCGGAGGGCGTGGCAGAAGGCATCAAACGGTTTATCACCGGCCTCACGAAAAAAGTAATCTTTTCCAATACGTTTGCTTATCCGTCTGACATCATTTTCAAAGCAGATATTCACGCCATTGATACACCGCTGGCCTGGTTCGGTATTGTGTGTTATTCGCTCCACATTTATTGCGACTTCTCCGGTTACAGCGATATGGCGCTGGGGCTGGCGCGTATGTTCGGTTTTACATTTCCAGAGAACTTTAACTTTCCGTACATCGCGCGTTCGGTGCAGGATTTCTGGCACCGCTGGCACATGACACTGAGCCGCTGGTTTCGCGACTACCTGTACATTCCGCTGGGCGGAAACCGCAAAGGCCCGGTGCGCACGTATGTGAACCTGATTCTCGTGTTTTTCCTCACCGGCCTCTGGCACGGGGCATCGTGGACGATGGTGGTGTGGGGTTTATTTCACGGCCTGTTCCTCATTCTTGAACGTGCCATCCTGAAAAACATACTGCCCCGGCTGCATGTGCTCAACCATGTGTACACGTTGCTCGTGGTGATGCTTGCGTGGGTGTTTTTTAAATCCGCCAATATTGATTTTGCGCTTGCGTACATCGGCCGCATGTTCGGCACAGCAGCAACGGTTGAATTCGGAACTGCGCCAGCGCTTACGTATATGAATCCGGAGTTTATTACAGTGCTTGTTGTGGCCCTGCTTTTTGCATCGGGACTGGTGCAGCGGCTCATCAGCGCATGGAATACAAATCCGAAACGCCTTAAGGTGTATGAACTTTTTTTGCCGCTGAAATACCTGGGTACATTGGTGCTGCTGTTTATCTGTACCGTTTACCTTACCCGGCAGGGATATAATCCGTTTATTTATTTTCAATTCTGATGCAGCAGAAACCGGTACATATCGCCTACATCGTTTTGTTTGTGTGCATGCTGCTCACCCCGGCGGTGCTGTGGGTTGCAGGCGTAAAAGACCCGAAGCCGTTTACCGAGAACAGGCGCAAGGCAGCGCTTCCGGAGTTTAATACAGATTCACTGCACACGTACCCGGCACGCCTCGACAGTTTTTTCAACGATACGTTTCCGTTCCGCAATACACTGGTGTTTGAATCCAACTACATCAACGTACGGTATTTCAAAAAGTCGGCTGTTCCCGATCGCGTGATGCTGGGCAGTGATGACTGGATGTACAACCTGGATGAGGCTTACGAATTTTATACCGGGCGGCGCAGATTTTCGGAAGAAGAACTCGCAAAAATGGCCGCAGAAATTACCGACCGCGGCGAAAAATGCAAAGCTGCCGGTGCAGAATACCGCATTGTGATTATCCCGTCGAAAATAAATATGTACCCGGAATACCTGCCGCTGTGGGTGAAACAGGACAAAGCAGGAAACATGGCGGCACAAACGATAAGTTACCTGCAGCAGCATACACCGGTTAAAATAACATACCTGCTCGACAGCCTGCAGGCTGCAAAAAAGCACGGCATTCTTTACCGCAAGGGCGATACACACTGGAACGAATGGGGCACGTATTACGGTTACCGCGCCATTGCGCAGTGGCTGAAAAAAGATTATCCGTACATACGTATTGCAGCACCGGATGAATTTATGTTCACCGATTCAATGTGCTATACCGGAGACCTGATTCAGATGATGGGACTTACGTCGGTATGGGCATCGCCAAACGCGTTTATTATTCCGAAAAAAGCCCCGGCCGTAATCAACCGCGAAAAAGAAAATTATCCCTGCGATAACGACTGGTTCGGTAACTGTTATGCATACGAAGAGGCGCGCATCAACACCGCTGATTCAACATTGCCGGGCTTACTGGCCACGCGTGACAGTTATACGAACTTCCGTTTGATGGAACTGCTCGGGCAGCATTTTACACGAAGTACGTACATCTGGGATTACTGGCAGCACAAACTCAATCCGGCCATTCTTGCCAATGAAAAACCGAAAGTGGTGCTCTGCCTGATGTCGGAACGTTTTCTTGAAAACTTCCTGAAATACCCAAACGCACTGGAGCCCGGCGGCATGAACCGCATGGAACCGGCAAACAGGAAATAACAGGCTCTTATTCGCGGCACACTTTTTTGCCCGCCGCATCATATTCCTGGAAGATTACTTTTTGGGCGTAGCGGCGGATTTTACGGCTGCAAAGCAGGATGATCTGTTTTTCCGTGTTTTCGGTCATATCCATATACGTGGCACCATCCAGCTGTGTATCGGTTTTCCAGGTGATTTTTCCTTCCGCAGAAATTTTGTACAGCCAAAGTGCTTCATCAGCAGTTGCAGCAACCAGTATGCTGCCGTCGCTAAGCAGTTTTATATCGGTCAGGTTAAGCGGCTTTTTGTTTGCCTGCAGTTCCATCCGGAACAGTTCGCTGCCGGCAGAATCGGTACTGCATAACGCAATGCGGTTTCGTGCCCCCGGTTTCTTTAGTGCTATACTGGCATGTATATAGGCAATGCCACCTTTCCCGTTCGCAATAATATTGGCGTAACTGTTCAGGTTATTTTCAGGATCAGCAGCAAGTTTACGGGTATGAACCACTTTCCCTGACATCGCATAAAACCGGACTTCGTTGTCAATAATCCCGGCAATGTACTTCCCGGTAATAACCGGCAGAACAGGAAGGTAGTTCAGTTTTGTGTAGTTGTCCAGCTCAGTTCTTTTAAGTTCGTTTCCAGCTGAATCAGTCCGGATAAAAAGCACACCATAACGGGGAAACCGGATGAGGTTGGCCTGCATTTCCCATACCTTTTCAAATGTACCAATGCAGGCAAATCCGGAATCAACAGCGTAAATCCGGGAAATGCCATAAAGTTCGGGTATGGAAACGGAAGAGATTTCTTTCCCGTTTTTATCCAGGCGGATGAAGTTCGTATTGCAGTTATTCTGCAAAGCAACATAGCCATTTCCGCCGATGCGAATGTCATTCAGGTTAGACATACATCCGCATGAATGTTCTTTTTGCCAGGTTTTTCGAAACTGTTTATTCAGCAGGACGGTATGCTGTACAAACCCGGTTCTGATATTTTTCCGGGATGTATTTTCTTCCACATAACTGAACAGGTAGCCTTCCGGCGCGGCACGCAGGGAACCACCGAAATTAAAATCGCTTTCAATCCGTTCCTGCAACAGCGTATCTACGCAGTTTTCGGTTATTGCCGAATCGGCAGTGGGCTGTTCCGGATGTGGGGCACAGGAAATCAGTAGTGATACGATTAACGGAATTGATGCGCGAAGCATGCTGTATTGCAATACATTCATTTTTAGTAACTTGCCTGCCATCTGGCCGCTTTTTTGAAAACGACAAACCGGTTAATTGGAGGTGCAGCGAACCGGTTTTACTGCTTTTTGATTATTTCAAGGCAAAAAAACAATAAAATTTGGCTGTTTGTATAAAATTGCCGTTATTTGCACTCCAATTTCCAAAAAAGAATAAGTCATGTCAAAAGTATGTCAGATCACCGGAAAGCGTTCTATCGTTGGTAACAGCGTATCGCACTCCAACCATAAAACCAAACGTCGTTTCCATGTGAACCTGCATGAGAAGCGTTTTTTCCTGCCGGAAGAAAAAAAATGGGTTAGCCTGCGTGTTTCTACCTCGGGCCTCCGCACCATTAACAAAATCGGTATTACAGAAGCCATGAAACGTGCCCGTGAGGCCGGTTTCCTGGCCAAGTAATTATCACCAAGTTTATATTTCCGGCGTAGTCTGCAGTTTCCTGCAGACTACGCTTTTTTTTTACCCTGATTAACCCTTTATCCCATGTCATTGATTATTGAAACCGATCTCGGGCGCGACCCGGATGATTTTTTTGCCCTGTGTTACCTTTTCGCAACCGGTGTACCGGTGAGCGCCATCACTATTTCGCCCGGCGATCCCGACCAGGTGGCAATTGCCCGCCTGCTGCTGCGTGAGCTGAATCTTGATATCCCGGTAGGTGTAGGCCGCACCGGTCGCAGCAGCACATCATCAGGCGGTGTGCATTACGCCATGCTTGACCGGTATGGTATGCCCCGCGCTGCCTCGCACGACGGGAGCGGGGATATGCTTATTGCAGCAGTTGCTGAAAAAGGCACCCCGGAGTTGTTCGCAATCGGTCCGCTCGAAAGCGCCGGGGCTTACCTGCAGCAGGGTGGTACGTTTACACGAGCCACGATGCAGGGCGGATTTCTCGGTTATCACCTGCATGAGCATGAGGTGGAGCGGCTTCCCCAATTTGAAGGAAAGGAAACCGTTGCAACCTTTAACCTCAATGGCAACCTGAAAGGGGCGGAGGCGCTGCTGGGCGGAAGTTTTCCGCGCCGTTTTGCGGGCAAAAACGTATGCCACACGCTGGTGTATGATGAAGTCATACATAAGCAGGTAAAAGCACATCCGCCTGCAACTCGTGCAGCGGAGTTGTTTCACGAAGCAATGGACATTTACCTCGCCAGCCACGACGGGAAAAAATTTCATGATCCGGCTGCTGCTGTATGTATGCTGCACCCGGAAATCGGAACCTGGATAAACGGGCAATTATACCGTGCAAAAGGAGGATGGGGAACACGTGTTACCGGCGATACAAAACACGACCAGGTACTTGCAGATATTAACCGTTCGAAACTCTGGAATTGCATCACTTATTTTTATTAAAATCGGTTTTTACTTTTGTGTAATTTACTGGTAAATAGTTTTTTATACGAAGTATTAATGCTTTTTTTGCGCATTTACAAATGTGTTATATCCAGCCAGAACTATGCTTTTTTATATAGTTTTGGCTGGATATAAAATTTTTATTTCAGCACTTATACCCATCCGGGATACAGTAAAAAAAACTATATTTGGCTGCATATAAGGCAACGCAATGGGTACTATTATCGGGCGAAAAGAAGAACTTGAAATCCTGAATGCTGCATTAAAAAGCCGCAGGCCGGAACTGATCGTAATGTATGGCAGAAGGCGTATCGGAAAAACGTACCTCGTTCGGGAAGCGTATAGAAACTATATCCGGTTTGAGTTCTCCGGTACGTACCAGGCAACCTTCAAAGAACAGCTGAAAAATTTCGATAACGCACTTGCAGAACGGAAGTTTCGTGTAAAAAAATCAGCAAGCTGGATTGATGCATTTCACCAGCTCGGGAGATACATGAACACGGTGAGGTCGTCGAGAAAAAAGGTCATTTTTATTGATGAGTTCCCCTGGCTCGACACGCGCCGCTCCGGGTTTTTAAGGGCATTTGATTATTTCTGGAACAGTTACGTATCGAAACGGAATGACGTGGTCGTTGTGGTGTGTGGCTCGGCCGCTTCCTACATGATAAAACACATTATCAGGAGCAAAGGAGGGCTCCACAACCGGCTTACGCAGCAGATCCGTTTGTCGCCGTTTAATCTTGCAGAGACGGAGCAGATGCTGAAACGTAACGGGATCAGGTACTCGCGGTATGAGATACTCCAGCTGTATATGGCCACAGGCGGAGTGCCGCATTACCTGGAAATGTTAAAACCCGGCGAAAGTGTTGCACAGACCATCGATCGCCTTTGCTTCAGTAAAAACGGATTCCTGCGTGCCGAATTCACCAGTGTTTTTGCCTCCCTGTTTGAACAATATGATAACCATGAATCCATTATGCGTACCCTGGCCAAAGTGCGGAAAGGAATGACCCGTAATGCGATACTGAAGAATACAAAAATGAATTCCGGCGGTACGTTAACGCAGGCACTGGAAGAACTCGAGCAATCCGGGTTTATTGAAAAATACCTGCCATACCAGGGGGTGAAAGATGCAATTTACCGGCTTACAGATGAGTACTCGCTTTTCTACATCCGATTTATTGAAGGAACAAAACCCGGCGGTAAACAGCCATGGATGAAAATCCAGGGCCAGCAGGCTTATAAAATATGGGCAGGCTTCGGTTATGAAACAATCTGCCTGAAGCACCTCGAACAGATTAAAGAAGCGTTACGTATCGGCGGAATTACCGCAACATATGGCAGCTGGCTCGAAAAAAACGGAACACATGGAGCGCAGATTGATCTGCTGATTGACCGGGATGATAACGTGATTAATGTGTGTGAGATCAAATTCTGGAATGGACGGTTTCTGCTGGATAAAAAATACGCCGGGGAGATTGCGTCGAAGGTGGATGCATTTGCTGCAAGTACGAAAACAAAGAAGAGTGTGTTTGTTACTTTTATTACAACATACGGAATGACTGATAACGCCTACAGGCGAAGCGTGGTGCAGAATGAGCTTACAATGGATGATTTATTTGTAGATATATAACCAGCCAAAACTGATTTTTTTTGCCACATTTGGCTGGATATAATGAGTTGAATGTTTTCGGAAAAATGCTATATACACAGGCTGTTTATTGTAACTGATCGTTTCGGATTAACCGGTATGTGGTAATCAGCAGGTGGTTGCGGTTTATATGCACGTTCCGGTTGCCGTTTCACACGTATTTTTTCCTTTTATCACAATCTTCCCGAAATTGATGGTTACGTGGCGGTAACTGTGTAATTTTAAGGATGCGAAAAATACAGACCGTGTTTCTTTCCGGTATTGCAGCCATGCTTCCGGTGTTACTTCCCGCCCAGGTAAAGTCAGACAATCCGGCCCGTTATATTTATGACAACGACCGGCTTCCCGCCAGCTTTCATGCCGGCAGACGCGAAGCATTGCGGGCGTTGCTGCCCGACAGTGCCGTGGCTGTTTTTTTTGCAGCCCCGGAACGTAACCGGGCCAACGATGTTGATTTTCAGTATCACCAGGATCCGAACTTTTATTACCTCACCGGTTTCGAAGAGCCCAATGCGGTGCTGCTTGTTTTTAAAGAAAAGCGGCACATTGATACGATGTACACCAACGAAATCCTGTTTGTTCCCGGCCGCAACCCTGCTGAAGAGGTTTGGACCGGCCACCGCTTCGGAAAGAGCGGGGCCAAAACCATCCTGGGTATAAACAGTGTGTTGCTTAATTCCGATTTCAGGGAAGCAAAATTGCCACTGGAAAACTGCAGTAAGGTGTTTTCATTTAAACTGCCTGACGATGTACATAATGATGCGCACGATAAATCGGACCTGTATGACCTCGTCGGTAATTTCCGTACACGCACCCAAAAACTGAAAAATACCGACACGCGTTATCTCGGCGAATACATGGCCATGCTCCGCGAAATTAAACTTCCGGAAGAAATGGTGCTGCTG
>CALRZN010000036.1:0-47355 GCA_943372645.1 Chitinophaga pinensis
ATGAAACTGTTCCTTACGAAAATACGACTGCCACTGCTGCCTGCCACTGCCACTACCTGTAAGATGTCTGCTATAAACGATCCATTTACAAACCCAACTCAGCCACCTGTAAAAACCGGGGCAACTTAATGCCGCAAAACGAGTCTATACGAGAAAGCGGAGCGGATTTTGTTGCACCGGCTGCCGAAACCGCTTTTCAGTTAAACGCTAATCATTCCCGGAATATGCAACGCTACCGTATTTCCATCCTGATTGCATTATTGTTGCCATTTGTACTTGCTGCACAAACCACGACAACAGCGCCATCACAAGCACCACTCCGTGGCTGGGGATGGGGTTTCAACTTTGGCATGGTGGGTTATGCACCTACTACAACAACACTTTTTGAAGGCAACGCCTACAGTACCCAAACCTATTCCACCGGTATCGGAAGAGCGCGGAACAATGACGGGAAAAAGCGCTTTATTGTAATTACAAACAGTTCATTTGGCCTTCATGGCGGTTATACCTGGGAAGACAAAAGCCGCAAGGGTACTACCGGCATTATGGCCGAAATACAACGCAATAAAGCGACTTACATATTTAACCCGCCATTCACTTACAGCTTTAAAGGCGATACAGCCGCGCGCTGGATTCAGATGCTGAAATATTACAAGTTTGCACTGGCTATGGAGCGCTCGTTCCGGTTAAACAAAATCAGTACGATCCCGGGCCAGGGCGAAACGCACCTGTTTATCCGCGAAGCATTCGGGTACAGTATTCAAAGCAAATCCGCTGTTACTGCACCGGTTCTCGGAGGGGAGGAAGACTGGACCGAAAACGGCACCGGCCGGAAAACAAAAACGCTGATTTACAACAGGCAGAGTTATATACTCAGTTCCGAAATCGGGTTGCGCCGTTTTACGGAAAGCAAAAACAGGTCGTTTGACATGAGCATTGCATATCACCAGCCATCTTCAAAAACGCTTGTTGAGGAGGTTATCTATTATAAGAATGGCGCTTCCGTGGGAAAAACAAATATTACGTTTGGCGGTTCTACCATCATGGTCAATTTACGTTATACGTTTACGCCGATACCCAAACCCAAACCGGTTGAACCGGAACCCGAGCCGGAACCGCAACCCGAACCGGTGGTGATTGTAAAAGACACGAACGACCGCGCCGTAGATGTGCAGAGCCGTTTCAGTGCCAAAGGAAGTAAAACCATCAAAATACGTGTGTGGGACCGCGACGAAGTAGACGGCGATGAAATTTCGTTGTACCTGAACGGCGAACTTATTACGAGTCACCTGCCGCTGAAAAAACACAAAAAGCGTTTTAAACTGCATCTTGATCCGGGCAAAAATTACCTCGTGATGAAAGCCGAAAACCTGGGTACCATTCCGCCCAACACAGCCGCATTTGAACTGAAAAACGGACGAAACAAACGCAACATTACACTGACGTCGGATGAAGGGAAGAGTGGTGCGGTGGAGATTACGCGGTGATGCATAAAAAACAAATACAATGAGTAACCAAAATACATTTTCAGGTCAATTCCATTCCCTGGCTTATCTTTACACATTAAATCATTCCCGGAATATGCTACGATTTCGAATCCTGTTTGTTTTTACCCTCCTGCTGCCGTTGCTGCTGCCTGCGCAAACCACCGCCCCGGCCAAACCGGCGTTGCGGATGTGGAGTGCGGGGGCCAACTTTGGTATGGTGGGCTGGGCGCCTTCGTCAATGAACGTGCTCGAAGGCAACAACTATTTTACGCGCACGTTTAACCACGGCTACGGGCAGGTGGTGGATGTGGACGGGCGCCGCCACCTCGCCATTATGGCCAACACCTCGTACGGCATTACCGGCGGGTTTACCCGGGAAGACAACAACCACATGGGCACCACCGGCATTATGGCCGAGATACAACGCAACAAAGCCTGTTATACCTTTAACCCGCCCTTCCTGTTTATGAATAACGGCGACACCTTCGGGCAGTGGATTCAAACGGACAAATACTGGAAGTTTGCGCTGGCGGTGGAACGCAGTTTTTTCCGCAGCAGTTATTCCTTTCTCGGCGGCGATCAGCACATCTACATCCGCGAAGCCTTCGGCATGAGCGTGGGGCACACCAATTTCGGCAACCCGCTTACCGCCGGCCACCAGGAAGACTGGACCGAATTCGGTACCGGTATGAAATCAACCATTCTGCGTGCAAACAAACAGAGTTATATGCTCAGTTCCGAAATCGGGCTGCGTAATTTTACGGAAGACAAAGACCGCACCTTCGATCTCGGCATTGTGTTTCATGCGCCGTTTTCGAAAACGTTTACGGAACAATACGAGTTTTTTAAAAACGGCACCTCCGTCGGCAAAAGCGATGTAACCTTCGGCGGCAGCACCATCACGCTCAACGCGCGCCTCACGTTCAACTACACGCACGAAGCCAAACCCAAAGAACCGAAACCCGAACCCGATCCGGAACCCACACCCGACCCGGTGGTGATTGTAAAAGACACCAACGACCGCGCGGTAGATGTGCAGAGCCGTTTCAGCGCCAAGGGAAGTAAAACCATCAAAATACGTGTGTGGGACCGCGACGAAGTGGACGGCGACGAAATTTCGTTGTACCTCAACGGCGAACTCATTACGAGTCACTTGCCGCTGAAACGCCACAAAAAACGGTTCAAACTGCACCTCGAACCGGGCAAAAATTATTTGGTAATGAAAGCCGAAAACCTCGGCACCATTCCGCCCAACACAGCCGCCTTTGAACTGAAAGACGGACGAAAAAAACGCAACATCACGCTGACTTCGGATGAAGGAAAGAGTGGTGCGGTGGAAATAACGCGGTAAAACCGATTGTTGATTTTTGATTTTGGATTGGCGATTTTTGATTTCTTCGATCATACAAATCAAAAATCGCTAATCAAAAATCAACAATTTACGTGCGGATGGCTCTATCAGTATCACAGCTGGTTCACGCGCTCTTTGTTTCCACAATGAAATCCCGAAGGGATGGAATGATTATGGAACAAAAGCTGGAAATAAAATTAAAACCCCGAAGGGGTGACATGCTGTTTTTGTACCACCGGCTGTGCGGATGTAAAATCGGGTTCCGGGAGCTTCAACATGCCGGACGTGCAAATAACGCGCTGAGAAGGATTGTTGATTTTTGATTGGCGATTTTTGATTTCTTCGATCATACAAATCAAAAATCGCCAATCAAAAATCAACAATTTACGTGCAGATGGCTTTATCAGTATCACAGCTGCTCCACGCGCTTTTTGTTTCCGGAATGAAATCCCGAAGGGATGGAATGATTGTGGAACAAAAGCTGGAAATAAAATTAAAACCCCGAAGGGGTGACATGCTGTTTTTGTACCACCGGCTGTGTTGCAGTAAAATCAGGTATTGCGCGGCGAAACGGATTTTCGTTTTTTAACTGGCACTTAAATTAATCCGTAATCCCCGGATATTTAAAATGCCGCAAAGTACAGGTAAGTAAACCAAACCAAATTCATTGCTTTCCAGTGAAAGAAATACACACAAATTGTGTAATTTTATCTTGCTAAAAAACAAACCGATGACCCGTTTATACACCCTGCTTGCCCTGGTTTTCCTGTGCAACATCCCGGCGCTTCGTGCGCAGACCTATACCATGTCAAACACCACCGTTACCACGTGCAGCGGTAATTTCTATGACAGCGGGGGATCGGCAGGCAATTTCGGCAACAATGAAAACGCAACAATGACGTTTACTTCCGGCAACGGCAACCGGCTGCAGGTAGCATTCAGCAGTTTTGCAACTCCCAACAACAGCGATGTGCTGTATGTATATGACGGAACCACTATAACCGCCCCGCTTATCGGGACATTTTACGGAACGCTTACACCGTTTTCGGTAGAATCAACCGGCATGTCGCTCACCTTCCGTTTTCTTTCCAACGGCAGCGGCACTGCAACAGGGTGGACCGGAACAATAACCTGTACTACAGCACCGCTGACTGCTTATCCGCTTACCAACGGGCAAACCGTTACCACATGCGGCGGTGTATTTTATGATAACGGGGGCGCTGACGGCGATTATTTTAATAACATGAACAGCACGATGACCTTTTGTCCGACGGCATCAACCGATTACCTCACGTTTGCATTCACCTACCAGTTTGATCTCGGTGTAAGCGATACCTTGTTTGTGTACAGCGGAACAAATACCACGGGTACACCGCTTGCCATGTACACCTATCCAAACCCGCCAAGTAATAATACCGGGGCGATTATCAGTTCACCGGTGGCCGGGGCGTGTATGACCTTTAAGTTTGTTTCGAATGCAACTACCACCGATGCAGGCTGGCAGGCATTCATTTCCTGTTCATCCACCATGCCGCCCGTGTACCTGAACATGGTGGGCGGAAACATCCCGCTCTGCAGCGGTACGTTTTACGATTCCGGCGGGCCTTCGGGAAATTTTGAAGACAACGAATTGCGCGTGGTTACACTTTCTTCTGATAACGGCAACCGCATACAGGTTGACTTTACTACGTTCATCACACCGAATAACCAGGATGTGCTTTATGTGTATGACGGAACAACGATTAACGCACCGCTGCTTGGTTCGTATTATGGAACACTGACTCCTTTTTCGGTGCAGTCAACCGGAACTTCACTCACCTTTCGTTTCCTTTCAGGCGGGGCCGGAAACAACAGCGGGTGGGCGGCCAACGTGAGCTGCACAACACCCGTGCTTTCGGCCTATCCGCTTACCAATGGGCAAACCGTTACCACATGCGGCGGTGTATTTTATGATAACGGCGGGGCTGACGGCGATTATTTTAATAACATGAACAGCACGATGACCTTTTGTCCGACAGCATCAACCGATTACCTCACGTTTGCATTCACCTACCAGTTTGATCTCGGTGTAAGCGATACCTTGTTTGTGTACAGCGGAACAAATACCACGGGTACACCGCTTGCCATGTACACCTATCCAAACCCGCCAAGTGATAACATCGGGGCGATGATCAGTTCACCGGTGGCCGGGGCGTGTATGACTTTTAAGTTTGTTTCGAATGCAACTACCACCGATGCCGGCTGGCAGGCATTCATCTCCTGTTCATCCACCATGCCGCCCGTGTACCTGAACATGGTGGGCGGAAACATCCCACTCTGCAGCGGTACGTTTTACGATTCCGGCGGGCCTTCGGGAAATTATGAAGACAACGAATTGCGCGTGGTTACACTTTCTTCTGATAACGGAAACCGCATACAGGTTGACTTTACTACGTTCATCACATCGAATAACCAGGATGTGCTTTATGTGTATGACGGAACAACGATTAACGCACCGCTGCTTGGTTCGTATTATGGAACACTTACTCCATTTTCCGTGCAGTCAACCGGAACTTCACTCACCTTTCGTTTCCTTTCAGGCGGAGCCGGAAACAACAGCGGGTGGGCGGCCAACGTGAGCTGCACAACACCCGTGCTTTCGGCCTATCCGCTTACCAACGGGCAAACCGTTACCACATGTGGCGGTGTATTTTATGACAACGGGGGTGCTGACGGCAATTATTTTAATAACATGAACAGCACGATGACCTTCTGTCCGACGGCATCAACCGATTACCTTACGTTTGCATTCACCTACCAGTTTGACCTCGGCGTAAGCGATACCTTGTTTGTGTTCAGCGGAACAAATACTTCGGGTACACCGCTTGCCATGTACACCTATCCAAACCCGCCAAGTAATAATACCGGGGCGATAATCAGTTCACCGGTGGCCGGCGCGTGTATGACCTTTAAGTTTGTTTCGAATGCAACTACCACCGATGCCGGATGGCAGGCATTCATCTCCTGTTCATCCACCATGCCGCCCGTGTATCTGAACATGGTGGGCGGAAACATCCCGCTCTGCAGCGGTACGTTTTATGATTCGGGCGGACCTTCGGGCAATTTTGAAGACAACGAATTGCGCGTGGTTACACTGACCTCGAACAGCGGTTGTTCGCTTGCTGCCAGTTTCACTGCATTCTCAACATCCAGCAACAACGATGTGCTGACTGTTTACGACGGAGCCTCCACAGCTGCGCCGGTAATAGGTGCATACTCCGGATCGCTCACTCCATTTACAGTGCAGTCAACAGGAACATCACTCACGTTCCGCTTTCTTTCCAATGGAGCGGGAAACAGTACCGGCTGGTCTGCAACCATCAGCTGCCCCACCACCACACAGGCCTTAATTACACCGCCCGGACCGGTAACGCTTTGCGCAGGCGATTCGGTAACCTTATCCACCACCAACAGTGCAACTACTTACCTTTGGAATACTGGCGACACCACATCAGCCATAACCACCGACACGGCCGGTACATTTTATGTAACCATTACAAACAACATCGGCTGCACGGCCACCGCTGCACCGGTAAGCGTGAGTGTGAATGCCCTGCCTGCTGTTCCAACCATTACACAGAACGGTGCGATTCTTACTTCATCACCGGCCGCCACTTACCAGTGGTACCTGAACAGTGTGCTCATTCCCGGCGCAACCGGGCAGAATTATACGGTGCTGCAGAATGGTATTTATACCGTAGTAATAACAGACAGCAACGGCTGCAGCAATACATCAGCACCTTATAATATGAATTCGCTGGGGATTGAAGCAGGTCCTCTTTCGCCGTTGTTCCTGCTTATTCCGAATCCGGCCACAGGCGTATTCCGCATACAGGCAGCGCCAAACACCACCGGCACGGTGCACATTTTTAATATGCTGGGCGAGCGTGTGTACAGCACACAAAATCTGCAAAACGATATTGACCTCCGTGGTCAGCCCAACGGCATGTACCTCGTGGAAGTGCAAAGCGGCGAACATGTGGTGATACAGAAACTGGTGTTGCAGCGTTGATTGATAGTTTCATTTCCCCCTGCGTGCGGATTTTCCGTGCAGATGGCTTTATCAGTATCACAGCTGGTCCACGCGCTTTTTGTTTCCACAATGAAATCCCGAAGGGATGGAATGATTATGGAACAAAAGCTGGAAAAAACAATTAAAACCCCGAAGGGGTGACATGCTGTTTTTTGTACCACCGGCTGTGTGGATGTAAAAACGGATTCCGGGAAATGTAACGTGCCGGAGGTGCATCTAACGCACTGAGAAGGATTTTTGATTTTGGATTGGTGATTTTTGATTTCTTCGATCATACAAATCAAAAATCGCCAATCAAAAATCAACATTTTCCGTGCAGATGGCTTTATCAGTATCACAGCTGGTTCACGCGCTTTTTGTTTCCACAATGAAATCCCGAAGGGATGGAATGATTATGGAACAAAAGCTGGAAAAAACAATTAAAACCCCGAAGGGGTGACATGCTGTTTTTGTACCACCAGCTGTGTTGCAGTAAAATCAGATTCCGCGAACTTTATTGTACCGGCAGTTAATGCCCCGTTGTTTCATATCAACGTTTTCCTGTATATTCGTACGACCAATGCGTAGCCATTTTCAATGAACGGAATACCATTTTGTTTCCCTGCTGTAAAAACGGAACACATTTATTTTAGAATCGTCGGCACCTGTACCCAAAACACCCTGCGGTATGAGCGAACTGCAAACCGAACACTACAAGGCACTGCGTGAGGAGTACAGGCATTACCTGGCCCATGTGCAGCAGCTCTGGAATTTTAAATTATCGGCCATGGGTGCCATTGTGCTGGCCTGTGTGTTTAATGACAAAATACAACAGCTGACCGGAACCACTACCGAATTTATTATTGCTGTTGGGTTTTGCGTACTGCCGCTGCTGGCGTTACTCATTGACCTGAAAGCACTGGAAGCCGGCCTGCATGTGAAACTGATTTCCGATCACCTGAAAAAACATTACAGTGATGAACCGGCCATGGCCGACTGGGAAAACATGGTGTGGAATAAAACCCCGCTTTCGCGCTGGCGCACCCGCCTCACCGTTTTTTCGGCCACAGGCACCAGTGCGGTTATCCTGGTGGCTTCTGCCATTGTTGTATGCACGCTGCAGCCCGGCTGGTTTTACCCGGTGGTTGCGGTTACCGTACTGCTGCTCGTGCTGCTGCTGGCGGTGCTGCTGGGCATCCGTACATTTATTTTTGCAAACGAAACACCTGCCCCGCCGGTAACGCCGCCTGCGGCAGATGAACCTCCGGCGAAAACGGGGAATACTTAAACAGCAGCATTTTTCTGCGATAAAACTTATGGACAAAAAAAGCCTTTCCGAACGCGACATCTGCACCAAGTACATTACACCTGCCGTAGTAAAAGCAGGATGGGATATACACGCACAGCTGCTTGAAGAAGTAACGTTTACCGATGGCAAAATTTATGTGCGTGGTAAAATGACTTCCCGCGGTACACAAAAGCGTGCCGATTATATCCTGTACTACAAGCCCAATATTCCCATTGCCATTATCGAGGCTAAAGACAATAAGCACAGTGTACGCGCAGGCATGCAGCAGGCGCTTGAATATGCACGTATTCTTGATATCCCCTGCGTGTTCAGCAGCAACGGCGACGGTTTCCTGTTTCATGACCGCACGGCTGAAAACGAACAGCTTGAAACCGAGTTATCGCTCGATGCATTTCCTTCACCGGCACAGCTCTGGGAAAAATACAAAACCTACAAAGGCATTGTAACACCCGAAGCGGAGCACATCGCGGCGCAGGAGTATTACTTCGATGGTTCCGGGCGCAAACCCCGCTACTACCAGCAGATTGCTGTTAACCGTACCGTCGAAGCCATTGCTGCCGGGCAAAACCGTATACTGCTGGTGATGGCTACCGGCACCGGAAAAACCTATACCGCTTTCCAGGTCATTCACCGGCTGTGGAAAAGCGGCGCGCGTAAACGCATCTTATTCCTGGCCGACCGCAATGCACTAATTGATCAGACCAGGCGCGGCGATTTCAAACACTTCCGCGACAAAATGACGGTGGTGAAACACCGGCAGATTGACAAGAGTTACGAAATTTACCTCGCCCTCTACCAGGGCCTTTCGGGTGGCGATGAAGCAGCAAACGTTTATAAACAGTTTTCACCCGATTTTTTCGATCTCATTGTGGTGGACGAGTGTCACCGCGGCAGCGCAAAAGAAGACAGCTCGTGGCGCGAAATACTGACCTACTTCCGCAAAGCCACGCACATCGGTCTTACCGCTACGCCCAAAGAAACAGCAGAAACCAGCAACACGGAATATTTCGGCGAACCCGTTTACACCTACTCCCTCAAACAGGGCATTGACGACGGGTTTCTTGCACCCTACCGCGTGGTGCGCGTTGCATTAAGTGTTGATGCCGAAGGATGGCGGCCCGATAAAGGAAAAACGGATAAAAGCGGGAACCTGGTGGAGGACCGCATTTACAACCGCAATGACTTCGACCGGAAATTAGTAATTGATGAACGTACCGACCTCGTTGCGCGCAAGGTAACCGAGTTTCTGAAAGGCTACGACCGCATGGCCAAAACCATCGTGTTTTGTGTGGATATTGACCACGCCGAACGTATGCGCAGCGCCCTTGCCCGTTACAATGCCGACCTGGTTACCGTAAATTACAAATATGTAATGCAGATTACCGGCGACAACGATGAAGGCAAACGTGAACTGGATAACTTTATTGATCCCGCCGAACCCTACCCGGTTATTGCCACCACCTCGGAACTGATGACGACCGGTGTGGATGCACAAACCTGCAAGGTAATTGTGCTGGATGCGAACATCCATTCCATGACCAAGTTCAAACAGATTATCGGCCGCGGAACACGCATCAATGAAGATTACAACAAACTGTTTTTTACCATTCTCGATTTCCGCAACGCCACCGACCTGTTTGCCGATCCCGATTTCGATGGCGACCCGCTGCGCGTAAAACCGGTTGCCGGTACGGACGACCTTTCGCTGGTGGTGCTGGAAGAGGAAGACGATACGCTGCTGGTGCGTGATGAAATAAGCGGCGAAGAAATTGAATTCCGGAAAGTGGAAATACGCAGCCCGGGCGGCATTTCGGGTGCATGGATTTCAAAAGATCACCCGCAGCGCCTCGAAAAAGTGCATGTGAACGGGGTGGATGTTTCCGTACTCGTGAGCCGCGAAATTCATTTCGACCGCGACGGCAAACCCATTACCGTAAGCCTGAAAGATTATTCCCGCGACCGTATCCGCGAAAAATTTACGTCGCTCGATGCGTTTCTGAATACCTGGAACAAAACCGACCGCAAAGAAGCCTTGCTGAACGAACTGCAGGAGCAGGGCGTACCCGTGGAAGCCCTGTATGATGCGGTTGACCGGCAGGTGGACCTGTTCGACCTCATCTGCCACGTGGCCTTCGACCAGCCCGCGCTTTCGCGGCGCGACAGGGCCGCACAGGTGAAAAAAAGAAACTATTTCGCGAAATACGGCGACGCCGCACGCAAGGTGCTGGATGCCCTGCTGGATAAATATGCCGATGAAGGAATCAATAACCTCGAAAGCATGGAAGTGCTTCGCGTTGACCCGTTTGATAAATTCGGTTCGGCAGTTGAAATTGTAAATGGTATCTTCGGCGGAAAACCGGAATACCTCCGGGCCGTAAAGGAACTGGAAACCGAACTGTATAAATCAGCCTGATTAAAATTTAACTATGAGCAATCTCGGCGGCATTATTAAAAGTATCCGCGACATCATGTGGCAGGACAACGGCCTCAACGGCGATGCACAACGCATCGAACAATTAGGATGGATGTTGTTCCTCAAAATTTTTTCGGATAAAGACAAGGAACTCGAATTACTCGACGACAATTACCGCTCGCCCATTCCCGAACAATTTCACTGGGTAAAGGAAAAGGGCAACTGGGCCGGCGACGATGAAGGCATTACCGGCGATGCGCTGCTGGAGTTTGTGGACCGGCAACTGTTCCCGGCGCTGCGCAACCTCGACCTGGCCAAAGGAAACCGGCGTGCAGTAATTGTGCGCGAAGTGTTTGAAGGCAATAACAATTACATGAAAAGCGGCATCAACATCCGTAAGGTGCTGAACAAACTGAATGAAATTGATTTTAATATTGCCCGCGACCGGCATGCCTTCGGCGAACTGTATGAATCCATTTTAAAAGAACTGCAGAGCGCCGGCAAAAGCGGCGAGTTTTATACGCCCCGGGCCATTACGCAGTTTATCACCGAAATTATTGATCCCAAACCCGGCGAAAAAATACTGGATCCCGCCTGCGGCACCGGCGGTTACCTCACCTGCGCCATTGAGCATGTAAAAAAACAGGTGAAAAATATTGACGACCGCAAAAAAATTGAGCAAAACATTGCCGGGTGGGAATACAAACCCCTGCCCTACCTGCTGGCCACCACCAACCTCATTTTACACGACATTGAAGTACCCAGCATCCGTTTTGGTGATGCGCTCGACCAGCCCCTGAGTAATTTTACTGAAAAACACCGGGTGGATGTGATACTCGCCAACCCGCCCTTCGGCGGAATTGTGGCCAACGGCAACGAAAGTAATTTTCCGCAAAGTTTCCGCACCAAAGAAAGTGCCGACCTGTTCCTGATACTGATGGTGCACCTGCTGAAAAAAGGCGGGCGCGCAGGTATTGTATTGCCCGACGGTTCGCTTACCGGCGAAGGCGTAAAACAACGCGTGCGTCAGAAGTTGCTGGAAGAATGTAACCTGCACACCATTATACGCCTGCCCAACTCCGTGTTTCAGCCTTATGCCACCGTGGCCACCAACCTGCTGTTTTTTGATAAGGGCAAACCCACCAAAGAGGTATGGTATTACGAACACCGTGTGCCCGAAGGCTATAAGGCATACAGCAAAACAAAACCCATACAGGCCGCCGAGTTTGAACCCATTAAAAAATGGTGGAACAAACGCAAAGAAAGCGACATCTGCTGGAAGGTGAACATTAAAACCATTATTGAACGGGGGTATGATCTTGATATTAAAAACCCAGCCAAACCCGAAGAAGAACAAAGCCACAGCAGCGCCGAACTGATGCGTATGCTGCAACAGTCGTTTGAAAAAAGCAATGACCTGCTGCTGCAATTGAAGGAGGCGGTGAGATGAGTTGGAGAAATGTAAAGCTAGGGGAGATACTTACCGAGAGCCGAATTATTTCCGAAAAACCGGATGTAAATAAACGAATAACTGTTCGACTGAAAGTTCTTGGGGTAGAAAAAAGAGGGATTGAAAACGAAGTAGAAGGAGCAACCAAACAATACATCAGAAAAGCGGGACAATTTATATATGGAAAACAAAATTTTCATAAAGGTGCTTTTGGTATAATTCCAAAAGAGTTGGATGGTTTTGAAAGCAGTCAGGATCTTCCTGCATTTGATATTGATAAAAAATGTTTACCCGCGTTTTTATTTTATTTTTTTAAACAAGGAAACTACTATCTGGAACTGTCAAAAATTGCATCTGGAGTAGCGACACAACGAATTAACACTACTGACTTCTTAGCATTAGAAATACCTTTACCCGATATTGAAACACAAAAAAAAGTAATAGCTGATCTCCTGCTACTGGAAAAAAAGGGGACTGAAATCACAAACGAACTAAACCTCCAACACACCCTTCTCAAAAAACTCCGCCAGCAATTGTTGCAGGATGCCATACAAGGCAAACTGCTGCCCCAGGATAAAACAGACGAACCCGCCGCAGTATTGCTGCAAAAAATAAAAGCGGAAAAAGAAGCACTGGCCAAAACCGGGAAAACCAAAAAAGAAAAGCCAGTGCCCCCGATTAAGGCTGACGAAGTACCGTTTGCATTGCCGGAGGGCTGGGTTTGGTGCAGGCTGGGGGAGTTGGCTTATATTACTAGCGGAAATACTCCTCCAAGCGACTCCTTTGTTACGCAGGGCATACCATTTTTGAAAATGTATAATTTAAGAAATCAACAAATTGATTTTTATCACAAACCACAATTTATTAAACCTGAGGTTCACAATGGATTATTAAAAAGAAGTAGGGCATATCCCGGAGACATTTTAATGAATATTGTTGGCCCTCCATTAGGTAAACTAGCAATAATTCCTGAAGAAATTATTGAATGCAATTTTAATCAGGCAGCTGTCTTAATACGCCCTCACTTTAAGATGGTGAATAATTTTATTTTCTGGTATCTAAATGAAAAATCAGAGATACACTCTATTGAAACAAAAGGAATTGCAGGACAAAATAACATTTCTGTAACTCAGGCTCACAATATGAAAATCCCCCTCCCCCCCCTCGCCGAGCAGCAGCGCATTGTAAAAAAGTTAGACGAACTGATGGCGGCATGTGATGCGTTGGAAGCGGGCATACAACACAGTGCAGCGTTAAACGAACAGCTGATGCAGCAGGTACTGCGTGAAGCCCTGCAGCCGGCAACGGTTGCTGAAACATAAACCAACATGAAAACCACCCCCGCAAACACCGCAGCACAAAACACGCGCAGCAATGCGCACGCGGTGCAGCTGCAGGGCGGCGGGCAGCAGCTGGCGCCGCCGGATTACAGCGGTAAAACACAGGAGCCGGGGTTGCTGGATGCGGCGGATACGGATGTGGTGCAGCGCGTAATCAGCATTGGCGGAGGCCGGCCCATTACCCATGCCTCGGCCCGTTTGAACGATTTATATAACCAGGTGGTTTTGCCCTGGCTCGACGAAAAAGGCTATAAACAGTATGGCATTAAATCGCAGCTGGTAAGTTATGTGCGTGAGAACAATGCTGATTTTGAAAATCCGGCGCACTTCATACATGTTTTCGGTGGCTGGCTGACCACGCGTACCCGGCCTGTGCGGGGCGGCGGCAAAGAAACACCGGTGCTCAAACAGTTTTCGCCAAAAAAAATGGCACGCCCGGTATGGCCTGACGGGTTACGGGAAAAACTGGGCTTTCAGAAAGGCGACAACATCCGCCACGTGGTGCGCAATGCAACACTGCTGCGTGCAATTACCATTGAGTACGAAAAATTTGCGGTCCGGTCGCCCGAACAACTGGCACGGATGCGCGAAATAGCAGCAGGCGTAGGCATTGACGGGGATGAAGTACCGCTGCAGGAAATTGTAAACCGGATTTACCATCGTGTTTACCTGAACGAATCCAACCTGTTTGCCGGACAGGGGCCTTTTAACCAGATTATTGGTTACGCTGCTGATGGCATGCAGCGGCTCGGGAATAATTTGCTTGCAGAGGAAGAAGACGCAACGGTTAACCCGCAAGCCATAAAAGGGTTGGTAGCTGATGTAATTGCAGATGCAGCAGGAAGACTGCGTGGGGTGGCTGGAGTAGCGGCTGAACTGCAGGGAATCGTTAACTCCCTGCTGGAGGTTTATATGCAACATGACCAGGTGCCCGCAGAAGAGATCGGCGGATTTATTCTTGACATGGGTATCAACCTCGGATTTGATTTAATTGACGGGCGTGTGGCGGCCGACCAGGAAAATATTGCAGCCCGGCAGGGTGGTCTCATCCGCTGCGAAACTGCCCTGCAGGATTTTATACGCAGTGGCGGTGCTAACGGAAACCTAGCCGAAATTTTCCGCGATTTTGTAGCCATTGCGCGCGGGTAAAGGCACCATAAGCCATGGTAACAGGTAAAACGTTAGCTGTCGCGCACCGGGATTTTTGATTTTTGATTGCCGATTTTTGATTTACTCGCTATGCAATCCAAAATCGGCAATCAAAAAATCAACAATCCGCACAGGCTGTTATGTAAAACGCACATCCCATATTGCGGGGCTTTAATTGTAAGCATCCATATTCCGCGCACATCTGTTGCTGGTTCAGCAAACAGCCCAATTAAAAACCGGGGTTAGGCAAAATGTTCAATGCTCAAATGCAATTTTCAATGTTCAACAAAACCCCTTTACACCTCCCCGCGGAACGTTTGCCTTCCGAGGCGTTTCTGCGCACCCTTTAACAGTATTGATTCACTTGCGACCATGGAGCTGCGCGAGGTTAATTGCGAGGATATCGAAAAAATGCAATTCAATAACACAAAAACACGGCTTACATTTTTATTATGCGCCCGTCTTCCATTTCAATAATGCGGTTGGTACGTGCGGCAAAATCATTGTCGTGCGTAACCACCAGCAATGACTGGTTGTATAATGCAGAGAGTTCCATAAAAATATCAAAAACGTTTTCGCTGTTTTTTTTGTCGAGGTTACCGGTAGGTTCATCACCCATTATTATCACCGGGTCGTTGATGAGTGCGCGGGCAATGGCTACGCGCTGTTTCTGTCCGCCGGAAAGCTGGTTCGGTTTTTTCAGTGCTTCGTTTTCAATGCCGAGTATTTTCAGTTTTTCATACGCGCGGTGTTCCACTTCTTTGTCCGTATGCTTCCCGAGTTTGAGCCCGGGCAGCATCACATTTTTCAGTACGCTGAATTCGTTGAGCAGGTAATGAAACTGGAACACAAAACCGATTTTCTCATTGCGGATGCGGGCCAGCTCGGCTTCTTTTTTGCCGCGCATCAGTTCACCGGCAATATACAGATCGCCCTCGTAGTCGGTATCCATCGTGGAAAGAATATACAGCAACGTGGATTTGCCGCAGCCCGATTTGCCGATGACGGATACAAATTCGCCGGGATTGATGGAAAACGTTACGTCTTTGAGAATCTGTAACGTTACCGGATCGTGAAAGGATTTTGAAATCGCTTTGGCTTCGAGGATTTTGGTGTCCATCTTATTTCCCCCTGATAATGATGACCGGATCTATTTTAC
The DNA here is from genome assembly GCA_943372645.1 of Chitinophaga pinensis. Classification (GTDB taxonomy): domain Bacteria; phylum Bacteroidota; class Bacteroidia; order Palsa-965; family Palsa-965; genus VBWE01. The sequence goes on from CALRZN010000036.1 coordinate 15,710, forward strand.
TGGCTTTGCGCGACGGGAAATAACCGGCGAAATACGTTGTTACCAGCGAAAACACCGCGCCGATGATATAAAACTGCGGATTGTAATTTATCGGGTATGTTGTAACCGTTGGAATGGAAGCCGTGTTAAACGGCACCTGGTCAATAATTGCCGAAAGCCCCAGCCCGAACAGCAGGCCAAGCGCACCGCCGAAAATACCGATGGTTAATGCAATGCCGATAAAAATGCGGTTCACGTCTTTACCCGAAAACCCGGTGGCCTTGAGAATGGCAATCGAATCCATCTTTTCATAAATCATCATGTTCAGGATGTTGTAGATTCCGAAACCGGCCACGATGAGCAGTACAATACCAACCGAATAGGAAATCAATGTACGCACCGAACTGCCGGTTTCAAACTGCGCGTTGGCGGTCTGAATATCGAGGGCTTCAACGCCAAACAGGCTGCGGTATTCCGTTGCCACCTGCGGTGCAGTAGTCATATCGTTCAGCCGGATCTGGATGTCGGTAATGTATGCCGACGATTCACCGAGCAGTTGCTGTACGGTGGCAATAGAAGCATAACTCTGCACCTTGTCCACATCCAGCAGCCCCGACTGAAAATAACCGACCACTTTCAGCTGCATGCGTTCACCGCGCGTGGTGGTCACCTGGATCACATCACCGATGCGGGCAAGCATGTTATCAGCGGCGGCTTTGCCGAGAATAATGCTGTTCGGTATAATTTTCAGATCGGCCGAATTGCCGGCGATCACATTGTCCTGGAAAAAAAACAGTTTGTTTTCTGCTTCCACATCAATACCGTTGATAACCCCGGTAAGATCCGTTGAGCCCACATTATAAAATACCTGTGTTGTAATTTTCGGAGCAATGCCTTTTACCCGTGCATCGGCTTTCAGCGCCTGCATAATGGCCCCGCTGTTGTGAATTTTCAGCAGTTCGTTTTTGGGTTTTACCGAACTGATAAAATTGTACGCATTGGCCATCGCGAGGTCTGCCGGCTGCACCTCTGCCGGTTTTACTTCGTTATACAGCCGGATGTGCGGGGTGCGGTTGAGGATGAGGTTATCGAGCAGGTCATTCAGTCCGGACATAAAACTGAGCAACGTAATAAACATGGTGATACTGAACGTAACACCGATTGCCGCAATCAGCGTCTGTTTCCAGCGCGCAAGCAGCAGCGAACGCGAAACGTCACTTATCAGTTTGAGGTTCATTGGGGCGGAAGCATCAGTTCATCAGCAGCAGTAATGCCTGACAAAATTTCAATTTTTTTGTAATCCTTCAGCCCCGTTGTAACCCGCACCGCTGTTCCGTCTGCTTTATACACCAGCGAATCGTTCTGCAGGTAACTGCGGGGAATGAGCAGCGCGCGTGGTGAAGTGCGGATAACGATATTTGCTTCGAAACTGATGTTCGGATAAAGCTGTGCAGGCTGACGCACAAACGTGGCTTCCACCTCAAATGTTTTGCTGCGTTCATTCATCAGCGGGTTGATTTTTGAAACCACCGCCTCAAACACCTCGCCCTTGTAACTGTCCATGGTAACCAACACCTGCAACCCTTTTTTAATTTTAAAAATATCGTATTCATCCACCTGCATCTCCAGCACAAACTGCCGTGCATCGCCGATCACGGCGAGCGGGGTTTGCATACTCACCGGTTCGCCTTTCACACGGCCGAGGCTGTAAACAATACCATCGGTTTCACTTTTCAGGATGTAATCACCGGCCAGCTTCGTGGTAATCTGCAGGTTGGTATTGGCCTGTTCCGAAGCAAATTTCAGCTGGCGTTTCAGATCATCGTAACGCACGTTGGCGGCATAAAACGCATTGCGCGCATTCTGGTAATTGAGTTCGCGCTGTTCAAGTTCTGTTTTTGTACCGATCTGCTGCTGCCACAACGACTGCTGCCGGAAATACAGGGCCGAATCGTTTTTCATTTTATTGCGCGCAAAATCAACGGCGAGTTTTGCTTCGTTCAGTTTGCCCTGGTTGGCACCGAGATCTGAAAACGCAGCTGCAAGCCCCGCATTTTCCCGGTTCAGCCGCTGTGTTTCGTTGGAAATGGAAAGAATCGGCGTGCCTTTTTTTACCGTATCGCCTTCCGAAACATATACGTTTTCGATAATGCCGTTTACGGTGGCAAATGCGTCATACTGGTTTACGCTTTTCACAATGCCCGAAGCATAAATGGATTCGGATACGGCTTCATAAACCGGTTTGATTTTTTCCACATCGCTTTTGCACGCAGGCAGCAAAGCAACCATTATAATGAATAACCTGTTTTTCATCAGCTCAAAGATAGGTGTAATGCAGGGGCAAATGTTACATTTAAAACAGCAATCAGTTTAGTGTATGATTTTCATCATCCCGGTAACGGGCAGCAATCAGTCCGGGACTATAAATTAAAAAGCGGGGCCGCCCTGTGGATTATGTTAGAGCGTAGGAAATGAAATGATATTAACTTATTCCATTTTATTGGGTTGATTCAGAATACAATCTGGCCGGGCTCTTTTTTCACTACTTTTTTGCTTGTCCAAAAAAGTAGCCAAAAAAAGACACCACGAGCGAAAACCATCACGTGCATTGGCATTGTTCGCATCTTTTCGTCTTCTATTTACCCGATCCACACATCCATGCTTCGGTTTCTTCTGTACACGGGCACATGCTGGTTCACACCGCTCGTGGACGGTCTCCCCGCGTGGTTCGGTCTGAAATCAGGGTTCTGCAAACTGTTTTGCACATATATCAAACCATTTCCATTTTTTAAGTCATCCTGATTCAAACTGGCAGACAATACGAACTTGCTTATGCCGCTGCACAAATTTATTGTAACAAAAAAGCGGGGCCGCCCTTCCGGACAGCCCCGCTTAAACGAAATGAATGTTATGCTTACTTCGAAACGGTTACACGTTGCGTTGAACGTGCGCCGTCAGCAGTAATTACAGTAACCAGGTACATACCGGCTTCGGTGAGCTGCAGTTGCTGCTGCACATCCGGTTTTACTTTCGTGCTGCTGATCAGTTTGCCGAGTGCATCGTAAATCAGTACGTCTGCTGCATCGGTTGTTTTCAGCTGCAATGTGAATGATCCGTTGTTCGGATTCGGGAACACGATGAAGTTGCTGTTGTTGGACGATTCGATGATGCCGATACAGGCGTCAACAAAAATCACATCGGTGTTTGTGCCTACACAACCGGTGTTCAGGTCGGTATACGAATACGTGATGGTGTTCATGCCTACGCTGGCGTTGGCCGGGGTAAACAGGGTGCCGGTTACGCCCGGACCGGAATAGGTTCCGCCTGCCGGAGAACCACCGCTGAGTACATACGCACCGTCAGCCGCACACACCGTGGCAACAGGCAGTGAAAGTGTAACGGTCGGCGGATTCGGATCGTTCAGCGTAACGGTTTGCGTGGTGGTACAGTTGTTCGCATCGGTAATGGTTACCGAATAGGTACCTGCTGCAAGTCCGCTCACATCCTGTGTGGTGGCCGAGTTGCTCCACGAATACGTGTAGCCCGGTGTACCACCGCTCACACCCAGGTCAATGGAACCGTTGGTGCCATTACAGAAAACCGGGTTTGTAGCCGTTACAATGGTAGCCGCAAGCGAAGCCGGTTGTGTTACAACAACAGTCTGTGTTACCGAACATCCGTTGGCATCTGTAATCGTGCACGAATACGTTCCTGAAGCAAGTCCGGTTGCGGTGGCATTGGTTCCGCCGCCCGGCTGCCAGTTGTAGCTGTAAGGCGCAGAACCGCCCGCAGGCGATACTGTTGCAGAACCCGTGCTTCCGCCGTTGCAGAGCACTCCCGTTGAAGTGGCAACTGCTGTTACCGGATCGGGCTGTGAAACAACAACCGTTAATGTAAGTATGCAGTTATTCGCATCGGTAATGGTGCAGCTATATGTACCTGCCGGAAGTCCGGTTGCAGCAGGACCTGTTCCCCCTGCCGGTGCCCAGCTGTACGAATAACCCGGTGTTCCGCCGTTAACGCCTGTTACTGCCGCAGCACCATCCGTTGCCCCGTTGCAGGTGGCATCGGTTGATGTGATGACTGCTGAAAGCGCAGCAGGTGCTGTAATGGTAACACTCTGCGTGGTGGTGCAATTGTTCGCATCGGTAATGGTGCAGGTGTATGTGCCTGCGCCAAGCCCGCTGGCCGATGCAGCTGTTCCGCCTGACGGCAACCAGTTGTACGAATAATTTGGAGTTCCGCCCGATGCAGTTACTGCAGCACTTCCGTTTGCGTCGCCGTTACACAATACATTGGATTGTGTACTTGTAGCTGCAAGTGCAGCCGATGGTTGTGTAATGTTAAACGTTTGGGTAGTGGAACAACTGTTTGCATCGGTTACGGTTACCGTATACACACCTGCTGTAAGTGACGAAGCTGTTGCTGCCGTTCCGCCCGAAGGTGCCCACGAATATGCATAAGGCGTTGTTCCGCCCGATGAGGTAATGGTAGCGCTGCCGTTTGAACCACCGCTGCAGGAAATGTTTGTCTGCGATGACGCAGATACTGCAAGTGCGGTGGGTTGTGTAATCGTAAATGTTTGTGTTGTAACAGCCGAAGTGGCATCAGTTACGGTAACGGTATACGTTCCTGCCGCAAGGCCGGATGCTGTTGCAGCTGTTCCGCCCGAAGGTGCCCACGAATAGGTATAAGGCGCTGTTCCGCCGTTGGGCGTTGCAGTTAAAGAAGCCGTGCTTTGTCCGAAACACTGAATTGCCGTATTCTGAACAATGGATGCATTATATACAATGAGTGGCGTAATTATGATCTGCCCGTTTCCGGTACGGATACCGCCGGTGAGTGTAATGTTGGTGAGTGTACCGGTCCATGAAGAACCGCCGCCGCCGCCGCCGCCGCCGCAGTTACCCACGGAGCTTCCGCCGCCGCCATAATAACCACCGCCGCCGCCATTGGTGCCGCCATAACTATTATAACAAATACCATTTTCCCACGTATCGGAGTTGCCGCCCTGGCCGAGTGTACCGGCTTGTCCGCAGGTGTTGGTATAACAGGTATTGCACGAAGGAGCTCCGCCGGAGTTTAATCCGCCGCCACCTGCTCCGCCCGAATGGCAGGAGGTGTTACCGGTTCCGCCGTTTACTCCGCCCGCACCACCGTTGCCGCCGTAGCCATCGCCACCGCCGCCACCGGCATAGTTGGGACCAACAGTTCCTGTTCCGCCGCCACCGCCGTTGCGAATGCCTACGTCCGTCTGCCCGCCTGCTCCGCCGCCACCGGCAACGATAACACGGTCGGCAAGTGCATAAGGCGAAACACGTACATCCGACGCGCCGCCGCCGTTACGGTTTACAGCAGCATGGCCAAGACCGCCACCGTTGTAACCGGTCTGACCGCCTACATAAACGTTAAGCACCTGTCCCGGTGTAACGGTCATCGTGCCTTTGGCGTATCCGCCAAGCCCACCATTGCCGCCGCTGCCCTGGGCACCCCAGGTTTCAATCTGGATGGAAGTACACCCGGGCGGAACGGTGTACGTTTGTACCGCCCCCGTGTAACTGAATGTGGTTTGCGCAATGCCTGTTAAACAGGTTAAGCTGAACAAACCGGCTGCCAGTAAACTGGCACTGTTCGTGCGTCTGTGTTTTTTCATGGTTATCGTATTAAATAAAAGTGTGTGCTTGCATTGCTTTGCCTGCAATGGGTAACAACCAAATATACAATTATTGGGCGGATAAAAAAATGAGGTGGGTTAGATCTTGACTGTATTGCAGGTGCAATTCGCTGGGGCGATGGGTCTGTGATGGTTTCTATTTCGATTCAATAATTCGGCAATGCGTATTTGACGGAAAAAGGCATTTTGAGGGAGTGAGTGAAATTGGCTTGGGGGGGATTATTTCTATTTGTAGCGTAGTAAAGGATGGCAGCTTGGCGATGTGACGTTTTTTTGGCAATACCTTATTAACAATAGTTCTTTCTGTTATAAGTTTTGAATACTATGTACCTGATTATTTTCTAAATCATTAATATAGCATTCTAAGTTACTCGAAACTTTATCAAGAACTCTTAACAAGTAAGGAATAACCGTGTTCATATTTAGTTCATCATTTAAGTCAAAACCGTGATAGTGATGTAAATGTTGTTTTATGTCAGTTATTTCAGTCTGTTCAAGCTGTTGGAATGGGTTTGAATTTTTATAGTCAGCCATTGGTGACAAATGGATAAACGCACAACCTAATCTATAAACTGAATTTGTCCAGCCATGAAGTCTGTCTGCCAAGTCAACCATATTTCGGTCTGTCACTATCGTTCTTGAGTTAGGAAGTGTCCATTTCGTATTCTGCAATGTCTGCGCTATAAAATGTTGTCTTGTGGGCAAGTCTTTACTCAGCAGAAAAACTGCTCGAACTAAAGAGTCCAATTCTTGTCTTAAAACAGATATTAACTGCCCATATAGTCTGTTGTGAAAAAGCAGTTGCCCAGCAGAAACATTTTCAGCAGAACGTTTTCTTAATATTTGGCAAAATTGTTCAGTTTCTGTCATTGTGGTCTGTTTTATAGAATGACTGCTAACGGTATCGGGCTTTCCATTCGGGCCGGTTTCGGAGCACAAAACAGTTAACCATGATTGAACTTGATTAGAAGCACAAAGCCCTAAGTTTGCCCATCGCCCAGCCTAATGCCAAACCCGAGTTATTGCTGGTGTTTTCCTTTCAAATTCCATAATATTTTTTCAATGTTGTAATTACCTTTGCCTGATTTTCTTCTAATTCTGCTTTTGTCCAAACAGTTTGATACTTATTAAACACACGTAACGAATTTGGAAATGTATTTATGTTATTTGCAAAATATTTTTTATGCTTTTCCGCATAATCAAGCCTGCCTTGTGAAGCATTTTTACCTCTGCCCAACAAAATCAAATTGCCTATTTTATTCATGAGATCTGCCCTTTCCGTGTCTGTGAAGTCTTTCTTCCACTGACTACTGTCGGTCGGTGTTTGGGGCAAAATGTGTTCAATAGTAATTTGGCTAAACGCACTCCATTTTGTTGTCTTGTTGTCGTTGAGTAAGAAGTCAAGTTTTAGCAATATACTCTTAGCAAACTGCCTGCCGTAAACCTTACCCTCAATGTTTTTAAGAAAATCTGCCTTATCAAAGTCAAACAATTCTGTTTTAAACAAGTCCTCTGGTGTTTTGTGTGTGTCAATACCTTTTAAGATTGAGTTCATATTCTCAATTCTTTCGGTTGGCGATAATTGACCAACCCAATCTCCTGTAAATTTCTTGTCCAACAACAGCAAGAAGTCGTATATGCGATTTGAATTAAACTTGTTGTAGTATGAAAGTAGTGGCGGTATCCAATCAGTTGAAGGGAGTGTTGTTTTCATTACAACCAACATATTATTAAACTCAAAACCATTTGTGAAATTGTGGTTATCATTTTCAAATAATTGGTCGTAATGTTTATAGTACTTGTCCACCAAATCAAAAGTATCTTTGCCTCTTTTGAGCAAAGCGGGCTTTAGTTTCCCTGTTGATTTATCTTTTTCTTTTGGATTATAGATTTTGTCTTCAAATTCTTGAAGTAAATTCAATCTTGCTTTTTCTTTAACGACAATTGTTCGGATAAAAGAAAGAAAACGGTCAAAGTCTTCTCCTAATTCGCTTTCCAATTCTTCCCATTTTATCCCGTATTTTATGCGCTCTATTTCTGCAACGTGCTGTAAGTTTTGAGCTTTCAAAATATCGGAATTTCTAAGCTTTACACCTCTGTCATTCAAAATAGTGAATAAGCGAAATGCATCTTCTAATTGTTCTGAATAAACATAAATCATTAAAACGTATTGAAGTAAATATGGAAAAACTGTGTCTATATTATTATGCTCTTCAAAGAAGGTTCTAATATTAACAATGGCGTTAGCCATATTTTTTATTGAAACATCTTTGCTATCGTTGGCTATTCGTTTAATATCTTCCCATTTTTCGACTATACTGTTTTTTGATTTTACATATTCTTCAATAAATTTCTCAACCTCTGGACGAATTTTGTACAATAGGCGTATTCTTTCTGGTGTGTTTGTGTCTTTGTCTTCCTCTTGGTATATGTATTTCTGACAATTTTCTTTGCGCTTTATATTTGTTTCTATATCACGAATAACTGCAAATAGAAGAAAAATTGTAGTAATACGTTGTTGTCCGTCCAACAAATCATTTTCAATAAATTCTTGGTCGCCACCTGCTTTTTTGTGTTGATACACAAACGAACCTAAAAAATAGTCGTTATTTGGTGTGTTTACTGCTGCATAACTAATGTCGTCTAACAAGTCAACAACTTCGTCTTTTCCCCAAACGTAAGGGCGTTGATATTCAGGGATGCGATACCATTGTTCAAAGATGTCTTTGATGTAAATTTTGTCTGTCTTGATTTCGTTGCGTATTGTTGTTGCCATTTTGTGTTTGTTTATTTAATGTTTTCCGGGTCGTTCAACACTTGCCATTAACTCGTTAATATGCGAACCTCCCACCAAATATAAAGATAAAACCTGCTCAAAACAACAATATATTCATTATCATAAACATTTAATATTTGTATAAATAACATATTATTACAATAAAATAACTAAAAAAACATACACACTATATAAAAACACCTCCTGCTTCAGCATGCATAAACACGATAAATAACAAGCGACAAACCACATGTTGCAGACACTTAACAACGTCATTTGAATCAACTGCAATTACCCCTGTTCATATCACGGGATTTATAGCTCCAGGGCTAACAAAAAAAAGCGGGGCCGCCCTTCCGGACAACCCCGCTTTGATGTATGAAAATCAGTCCTTACTTCGTAACAGTAACCCGCTGCGTTGAACGTGAACCATCAGCAGTAATCACAGTAACGAGGTACATACCGGCTTCTGTAAGCTGCAGTTGCTGCTGCACATCCGGTTTTACTTTCGTGCTGCTGATCAGTTTGCCGAGTGCATCGTAAATCAGTACGTCTGCTGCATCGGTTGTTTTCAGCTGCAGTGTGAATGAACCGTTGTTCGGATTCGGGAACACGATGAAGGTGCTGTTGTTTGCCGATTCGATGATGCCGATACAGGCGTCAACAAAAATCACATCAGTGTTTGTTCCTACACAACCGGTGTTCAGGTCGGTGTACGAATACGTAATGGTGTTCATGCCTACGCTGGCGTTGGCCGGTGTAAACAGGGTGCCGGTTACGCCCGGGCCGGAATACGTTCCGCCTGCCGGTGTTCCGCCGCTGAGTACATACGCACCGTCAGCCGCACACACGGTGGCAACCGGCAGTGAAAGTGTTACTGTGGGCGGGTTCGGATCGCTGAGCGTAACGGTTTGTGTGGTGGTGCAGTTGTTCGCATCGGTAATGGTTACCGAATAGGTTCCTGCTGCAAGTCCGCTCACGTCCTGTGTGTTGGCCGAGTTGCTCCACGCGTAGGTGTAGTTCGGTGTTCCGCCGTTTACGGTAAGGTCAATGGAACCGTTTGTTCCGTTACAGAAAATCGGGTTGGTGGCCGTGGTAATTACACCGGCAAGTACGGCAGGTTCTGTTACCTGTACGGTTTGTGTGGTTGTACAGTTGTTCAGATCGGTAATGGTGCAGGTGTAGGTGCCTGCGGCCAGGCCGGTTGCGGTGGCTGCTGTTCCGCCACTCGGTGCCCAGCTGTACGTGTACGGCGATGTGCCACCAAATACGCTTACTGTTGCCGAACCATTCGAGTTACCGTTGCACAGTGCGCTGGTTGAAGTCGGGGTGGAAACCAGCGGATCAGGTTCAGAAACAAGAACCGTTTGTGTCATCATACAGTTGTTTGCATCGGTAATGGTGCAGGTATAAGTTCCTGCATTAAGACCGGTTGCAGTTGAAGCTGTTCCGCCTGAAGGTGCCCAGCTGTAGGTATAGCCCGGTGTTCCGCCTGTTGCAGTTACCGAAGCCGATCCGTCGCTGCTGCCGTTACACAGTGCATTCACACCTGTTGCAGTTGCGGCCAGTGCGGTCGGTTCGCTGATGGTTACCGATTGCGTGGTTGAACAACCGTTCGCATCGGTAATGGTGCAGGTGTAAGTGCCTGCTGCAAGACTGCTGGCTGATGAAAGTGTTCCGCCGCTGGGCAGCCAGTTGTACGAATAGCCCGGTGTTCCGCCCGTAGGCATTACCATGGCATCACCGTTGCTGCCGCCGAAGCAGGATACGTTGGTCTGCATGCTCGTAGCTGCAAGTGCAGCCGAGGGTTCAGTAATGTTAAACGTTTGGGTTGTGGAACAACTGTTCGCATCAGTTACAGTTACTGTATATACACCTGCTGCAAGCGCAGAAGCTGTTGCTGCTGTTCCGCCCGAAGGAGCCCACGAGTAGTTATATGCACCGGTTCCGCCTGTTGCGGTAACAACTGCGCTGCCGTTTGAACCGCCAAAGCAGGAAATGTTTGTCTGCGACGACGGAGATGCTGCAAGTGCAGTGGGTTGTGTAATCGTAAATGTTTGTGTTGTTACAGCCGAAGCGGCATCGGTTACAGTAATGGTATACGTTCCTGCGCCAAGACCGGTTGCTGTTGCTGCTGTTCCGCCCGAAGGTGCCCACGAGTAAGTAAATGGCGCTGTTCCGCCATTAACTGTTGCTGTTAACGAAGCGGTGGTTTGTCCGAAACACTGGATCGTCGAATTCTGAACAATTGACGCATTATAAACAACGAGTGGTGTAATTACAACAAGTCCGTTACCGGTACGGAAACCGGCTGTGTTTACCTGGTTGGTTCCGCTGTTGTACGAACCGCCGCCGCCGCCGCCACCGAAGTAGGTTGACGGGTAGTTGCCATCGGTTCCGCCGCCGGCATATCCGCCACCGCCGCCACCGTTGCCACCGTAAAACCAGCCGCTGCCACCGCCGCCGTAGCCGCCATGATCGGCCGCAATGCCGGTTCCGCCTGCAGCGCCGTTAAGCCATGATTTACCACGACCGTTCGGATTGCCGCTGCCGGGTACACCGTCGGTATTAAAACCGCCGCCGCCGCCGCCGGAGCCTACGTTGGCACCGCCACCGTTACCGGGTGTTCCGCCGGCAACAAGTCCATTGGCACTGGCTGTTCCCGATGTTGTGATCGAAGCATTTACACCGTTACGGTTACCGGTACATATCTGGATATTGTTGGAAGCACCGCCACCGCCGCCGGCCACCACCAGCGGTATATTTCCGGTACGCACCACGAATGATCCGCCACCGCCGCCGCCGTCTTCGCCGTTGGTCTGACCCTGGCCACCTACAAGTACCTGCAGTATTTCGCCGGGAGTAACAGTTACGTCACCTTCCATGCGTGCACCCAGTCCGCCGGTTGCTGCGCAGGCAATGGTAACGTTTCCGCCCTGTGCACCCTGTGCATCAATGTGGATTGCGGTAACACCGGGAGGAACCGTGTAGGTTTGCATTGCACCGGTGTAATTGAATGTGGTTTGTGCATTGCCTGTAATGGCGGCAAGCAGTAAACCGGCAACTGCGAGCGACCTGATGCCTCCCAACTGTTGCGGTGATGTCTGAGTAATTTTTCGGATCATGTGTATTTGTTTAATGTTGATATATCGAAAGGTAATCTATTTTTTTTTCTTTTTAAGAAATCGGGGACATAAAAAAAAACCGGGCAGCTGTATCCTACAGCTGCCCGGTGCATAAAATTGGATTCGGGTTCTAACTATTTATTTACAATCACGCGTTGTGAGGTACGCTGTCCGTCAGCAGTAATTACTGTTACCAGGTACATCCCGGTTTCAGCAAGGTTCACCTGCTGGTTCTGCTGCGGCTGTGTTTTGTACGCGCTGATCAGTTTGCCCTGCGCATCATAAACGAGCACATCGGCTGCTGAAGCTATATGCAGTACCAGTGTGAACGAACCATTGTTCGGATTCGGATACACCTGGAATCCGATGGCTTCGGTTGTTGTGTTCACAATTCCTGCACAGGCATCTACAAACAACGAATCGCTGTTTACACCGGTACATCCGTTTGCATCGGTGTACGTGTACGAAATGGTGTTCATGCCAGCAGGTGCGGTTGCCGGATCAAATACGCCACCGGTAACTGCAGTTCCTGAATAAGTTCCGCCCGCCGGTGATCCGCCGCTGAGTGTGAGCATGGCATCAGCAATACAGATCGTATCCGTTGCAAGTGCCAGTGTAACGGCCGGTGCATTCGGATCGTTGAGTGAAGCACCGAGCTGCGTGGTACAACCGTTTGTATCTGTTACAGTGCAGCTGTACGCACCTGCGCCCACACCGGTAAGATCTTCTGTTGTAGCTGTTGTATTCCACAGGAATGTATATCCCGGTGTGCCGCCGCTTACGGTAATGTCAATCATACCATCTGTTCCGCCGCAGGTCGTCGGATTAACTGCTGTAGTTGCTGCAGTAAGCTGCGCCGGTTCGGTAACCACCACGGTTCCGCTGTCCTGGCAGCCATTGGCATCAGTAAGTATGCCGCTGTACGATCCTGCAGTTAAGCCGGAAAGATCTTCGGTTACATACGCACCGTTATTCCAGCTGAAGGTAAACGAACCGGTGCCTCCGGTAACAGTCAGATCAATGGAGCCATTGCTGCCACTGAAACACGATACATTGGTTTGTGTTACACCAACTGCAATTGCTGCCGGTTCACTTACGGTAATTGCAGTGGTATCGGCACAGCCGTTGGTATCATTCACAATATATGTGTATGTACCTGCTGTTACCATAAAGGTGCTGTCACCATAATAAGGCATTGTTCCGCCGGTGGCCGTTACAGTAACTGTTGCCGAATCGCCGTTGCAAAGTACTGTTGTTGATGAAGCAGTTGCAACCAGTGCAGTTGGTTCGCTTACCACGATGCTGGTTGTATCTGAACAACCGTTCGCATCCGTTACCGGGTACGAATACGTTCCAGCTGTTACGGTAAATGTGCCGTCGCCGGAGTAAGCCGGTGTACCGCCTGCTGCTGCAACAGTTACTGTTGCTGTGCCGCCGTTACATCCAATGGCTGATGCAGTTGAACTAACAACCAGCGCAGTTGGTTCAGTAACTGTAATGGTGGCCGTAGCTGAGCAACCATTCGCATCGGTTACCGGGTACGAATACGTTCCGGCAGCAACGGTGAATGTATTGTTACCGGTGTACGGTGTTGTTCCGCCGGTGGCAGAAACAGTAACCGTTGCCGAATCACCAAAACAAAGTACCGCTGTTGCACTTGCCGAAGCAGTAAGCACTGCAGGCTCCGTAATGTTAAACGTTTGTGTAGCTGAACAACCGTTCGCATCGGTAATGGTGCAGGTCCAGCTGCCGGCTGTAAGACCGGTTACTGTCGCTGTGCCGTCGCCGGTCGGGTTGCCGGGCGTCCAGTCATAGGTGTATGCAGAAGTGCCGCCGCTTACCGAAACCGTTGCATCGCCGTTGTTACCGCCGTTACACAAAATGTTCGTTTGCGAAGTTGGTGTTGCAACCAGTACGTTCGGTTGTGTGATGTTAAACGTTTGTGTTGTTGTGCAACTGTTCGCATCGGTGATGGTGCATGTCCATGTGCCCGAAGTAAGACCGCTTACTGAAGCTGTTCCATCACCGGCCGGGTTGCCCGGTGTCCAGTTGTAGCTGTACGTTGTAGTACCGCCTGTTACAGAAACCGTTGCGGCACCGTTTGTTCCGCCGTTACACGAAATGTTCGTTTGCGAAGTTGGTGTTGCAACCAATGCGTTCGGCTGCGTGATATTGAATGTTTGTGTAGTGGTACACGAATTCGCATCCGTAATGGTACACGTCCAGGTGCCTGCTGTGAGGCCGCTTACGGAAGCTGTTCCATCACCGGCCGGGTTGCCCGGTGTCCAGTTGTAGTTGTACGTTGTAGTTCCGCCCGTTACTGAAACCGTTGCTGCACCGTTTGTTCCGCCGTTACACGAAATGTTCGTCTGCGAAGTTGGTGTTGCAACCAGTGCGTTCGGCTGTGTAATGTTAAACGTTTGTGTGGTTGTACACGAGTTTGCATCGGTGATGGTACACGTCCACGTGCCTGCTGTGAGGCCGCTTACTGAAGCTGTTCCGTCGCCGGTCGGGTTGCCCGGTGTCCAGTTGTAGCTGTACGTTGTTGTTCCGCCTGTTACCGAAACTGTAGCTGCACCGTTTGTTCCGCCGTTACACAAAATGTTCGTCTGCGAAGTTGGGGTTGCAACGAGTGCCGAAGGCTGCGTGATGTTAAACGTTTGTGTGGTGGTACACGAATTCGCATCGGTGATGGTACACGTCCATGTGCCTGAAGTGAGGCCGCTTACGGAAGCTGTTCCGTCGCCGGTCGGATTGCCCGGTGTCCAGTTGTAGCTGTACGTTGTAGTACCGCCTGTTACCGAAACTGTTGCTGCACCGTTTGTTCCGCCGTTGCACGAAATGTTCGTTTGCGAAACCGGTGTTGCCACCAGCGCGTTCGGTTGCGTGATGTTCACCGTGCGTGTTGCCACACAGGAGTTGGCATCGGTTACCGTGCAGGTCCAGGTGCCTGCAGTCAACCCGGAAACACTTGCAGTGCCGTCGCCGGTCGGATTGCCGGGTGTCCAGTTGTAGCTGTATGTGGTGGTACCACCGCTGACGTTAACTACTGCCGCACCGTTGGTTCCGCCGTTACACGAAATATTGGTTTGTGAGGTCAGGTTCACAACCAACGCAGCGGGTTGTGTAATGTTAAATGTTTGTGTGGTCGTACACGAGTTGGCATCGGTTACTGTACACGTCCATGTGCCGGCTGTTAAACCGGTAACAGAAACAGTACCATCACCTGTCGGATTGCCCGGTGTCCAGTTGTACGTATATCCACCTGCACCACCTGTCGGTGTGTTTATGGATGCTGCACCATTCACTCCGCCGTTACACGAAATATTGGTCTGCGAGGCAGGTGTTGCAACCAACGCAGTCGGTTGTGTGATGTTAAACGTTTGTGTGCCTGTGCCGCCGCAACTGTTTGTTACGGTACAGGTCCAGGTGCCGGCAGTTAAACCGGTAACACTGGCTGTGCCGTCGCCGGTGGGATTGCCGGGTGTCCAGTTATAAGTAAGACCTGTGCCCGAAGCAGAAACACTGGCTGCACCATTGGTTCCGCCGTTGCAGGAAATATTCGTTTGTGATACCGGTGTAACAGTTACCGCAGGCGGAACAAATGCACCGCACGAAACGCCTGTGGTTACACCACCGGGTGCAACCCAGTTGGATGTGGTTCCGCTCAGGGCCATGTTGGTAAGTGTTCCGTTTACCGCGTTGCTCGTTGCATCGTTCAGGGTTGTTACCCCTGCGTTTGCACCTGCAGCTACGCCCTGGTTGTAGTGGTAGTTTGCAGCCAGGTTTGTACCATTGGTTGGAATTTCACAATTCATATTGTTTTGAATTTCACCCTGGCATAATACGCGGCTCCAGAAACGGGTTTCGTCCATGCTGCCGTTAAAATAAGCACCACTGCCGCCAATGTAAGCACCCAGTGTTGCAGCACCGGGGTTAAGACCGAGCGCTCCAGCGAAAGTGCCGGTTGATGGAAGCGGAACACCATTGAGATACACCGTAATCAAACCTGTAGACGCAACACGTGTAAATGCAACGTGGTTCCATGCATTGTTAATTGATACCGTGTTATTCACCTGGACACCGGTAATTCCGTTATGTAATTCAACGCGAAGTGTGGTACCGAATAATTGCATGGCATAACCGGGTATTCCCCAACCGCCGCCGTTGAACATGAATGCTCCGTTTGCGCCGGTATTCGGATAAATCCAGGTTTCAAATGTCATGTCGCCGGTAATATCAAGTGCAGGAGATGCTCCGAGATTAACATAATCATTCACGCCGTCGAAATTAAGTGCTGCACCTGCAACAACAAGCGGTGTGATAATAATCTGCCCGTTACCGGCACGAATGCCGCCGGTGAGTGTGATGTTTGTAAGCGTGCCTGTCCATGACGATCCGCCGCCACCGCCGCCGCCGCCGCAGTTACCTACGGAGCTTCCGCCGCCGCCATAATAACCACCGCCACCGCCGTTGGTGCCGCCATACGATGTAAAACATATTCCATTTTCCCAGGTATCGCCGTTGCCACCCTGGCCGAGTGTACCGGCCTGACCGCAGGTGCTGGTGTAACACGTATTGCATGAAGGTGATCCGCCGGAAGTGAATCCGCCGCCGCCCGCACCGCCTGAATGGCAGGAGGTGTTTCCGGTACCGCCGGTATTACCACCGGGACCGCCGTTGCCGCCGTAGCCATCGCCACCACCGCCGCCGGCGTAGTTAGGTCCAACAGTTCCTGTTCCGCCGCCGCCGCCGTTGCGGATTCCAACGTCGGTGTTGCCACCTCCTCCGCCGCCGCCGGCAACAATAACACGGTTGGCAAGTGCATATGGTGAAACACGCACGTCGGATGCGCCGCCGCCATTGCGGTTTATCGCGGCATGGCCTAAGCCGCCACCGTTGTAACCGGTTTGTCCGCCTACATATACATTGAGCACCTGTCCGGGTGTAACAGCCATATCACCCCTGGCATATCCCCCATTACCGCCATTACCGCCGCTGCCCTGGGCACCCCAGGTTTCGATGCGGATGGAAGTTACACCTGCGGGAACGGTATAGGTTTGCATGCCACCGGTGTAACTGAATGTGGTTTGTGCGCTGAGGCCCGTTACCCCCAGGCACATTGCCGCAATTGCAAATGAACATGCATTGTTCATAAACCGCGTTGTGCGTAGTAGTTTTCTTTTCATTGTTTCTGATTCGTGTTTGTGTAGGATTTGCTGTTCAACCGAGCGGACTCTGTTGTTCAGCAAAGTAACTCTAAACGCTGATAGTATCCAAACAGAAAAGAATGCGAAATGGCGTTACCTAATCATTTAAAATGAACTTTACCCGCTATTCAGTGATGAGTTAAAAAATGAGAGGGCAGATTTTCTTCTTCGTTTTATCGGTGCAGCATACTGTTTCGGAGATCAAAAAAAGAGCGCGTTGGTTTCTCCGCAAACAGGACATGTTACTTTTTATATAACTTGGCAGTGCACCAACTAAAAAAACAAAACGATGACTCTTCCAACATTAAACGGGAAAGTAGTTCCGGCCGCACCGGGATTAAAAGGCTTTGATGCCGACACTGTAATTACACCGGCACTCGCCACTGAATTTGTAAATAACGGTTACCGGTTCTGTGCCCGTTACCTTTCACTGGGTGAAGGACAGCACCCGGGCGACCTCAGCAACAGCGAAGCTTCCAACATTCTCAGCAGCGGACTCGCACTCGTTGCCGTGCAGCATGTTAACGCTTATGGCTGGGCACCCACCGCCGCACTCGGCACTATGCACGGCAGCAACGCCGCATCCAACGCACAATCCATCGGCCTCCCGCAAGGCATGAACCTGTGGTGCGACCTCGAAGGAGTTGCAACAGGAACAAACGCAGAAGCCGTGATCAGTTACTGCACCGCCTGGTACAATGCCGTGCGCGATACAGGTTATATTCCCGGATTATACGTTGGACCAATTGCCGTGCTCGACGGACAACAATTGTATGACCTGCCGTTTCAGCACTACTGGAAATCGGCGAGCAACGTGCCCGAAATTCCCGTGCGCGGCTACCAGCTGGTGCAGGGACTCACCATTACGGCATGCGGCATCGGCATTGATCCGGATACCACGCAGACGGATGCGGAGGGTGGTGCGGTACTTTGGGTGGCGGGTAATCAAACCGAATTATAAGACACAGCCATTTCCAGTAAAAAACAGGTATTTCTGCCGGGGCAGTTCGGACAGTTCTGTGCGGGTGCGGTTTCCCTTTCCCCTGTTTCTTTGCATTAACCGGAATTGAACGCACCACTGCATCAGCAGCCGGCAACATAAACCAGCAAAAAAACAGGCATGAACCGTTTCAGAAAAAAAATCCTCCTCCTGCTTACAGCAGCTGCCGCCGTTATACCGGCCCTGCATGCACAACGTACCTATCACGAAATGATGCGCGACAGTGTTGTAAACTTCACCGCCACAGTTAAGGCGTATGAAAAACAACTCGCTGCTCAACCTCCCGGCAAACGGCATGCGGATGAACAATTCGCCCGCTGGAAAGAACTGAATGCGCTGCGCGTGCGGCCTGACGGTACACTGCCGCCTGCAGGTTATACAGCGGCAGCCATGGAACGCTGGCGTTCGGTGCAGGCCCCCGTTTCACCGTCGCTGCAACCGGTGTGGAAATATGCCGGCCCGGTATCACTCCCGGTAAACAGTGTTAACCGCCCCACCGGCCTGGGACGCACCACCTGTGTTGCATTTCATCCGACACTGCCGAATACATTTTTTTGCGGCACACCCAACGGCGGCCTCTGGATTTCGCGCAACAAAGGACAAAACTGGATTCCGCTTTCCGATACAAAAATTCCTTCGGCCGGTGTTTCTGCCGTGCTCATTGATCCCAAAGACACCGCAACCATTTATGTGGGAACAGGCGACAAAGACGCAAGCATTTCCGATGGAATTGGGGTGTACAAAAGCACCGACAGCGGAAAAAAATGGTCACCGGCAAATACCGGCATGGGCAATGTAACGGTAAACAGCCTGGCAATGAATCCGGAAAATCCGGCCATCCTGATAGCGGCCACATCAGGGGGTATTTTCCGCAGCACCGACAACGGGAAAAAATGGAGCCTTGTACTGAAGGGTGTTGGCGTGGTGTATCAGCTGGGGTACCGCCCCGGTTCTTCAACTGTTATTTATGCAGTGAACAACCAGCGCTTTTATGTTTCAGCAGATGACGGCAAAACCTGGAATAACGGAACGTCCGTGGCAAAAACAACCGGCCGCGTTGCATTTGCCGTTTCTGCGGCCTGCCCGAATTCCGTGTTTATTGTAAATAATGACGCATCGAATGCCGTATGGAAATCGGTTGACGGTGGTAAAAGTTTTAAGGGTGTAGAAAAAGACAACTTATGCATCCTCAATTCCGATACAGCAGGTAAACCTGGTGCACGGTCGCAGGGAAATTACGACATCTGCATCGCGGTTGATCAGGCTGATTCAAATACCGTTTATGCTGCCGGTACCTATTTCTGGAAAAGCACCGACGGCGGAAAAAAATTCACCATACTGCCGTCCTGTATCCCGGCAGCTAGCGCCATTCACTGCGATCATCATTTCCTGGCGTGGTCGCCGCTTGAACCGGCGCAACTCTTTTGCTGCAACGACGGCGGCATCTATTATTCAGGCAATGGGTATAAAACGTTTACCAACATCACGGCCGGTATGGGCATCGGCATGGTGTATCGCTCAGCGATAAGTGCCGTGCAACCGTTTACAATTCTTACCAGCCTGCAGGACAATGGCATTGATCTGATGAATAACTCCGGCTGGTCGCACGTTATCGGCGGCGACGGGGTGAACTGTTTGATCAGTAATACCCAAACCCCCGGCCTGTATGCAACAAATAGCAAATCCACTTTAATTCACCAGTTGTTTACGAACGGGAACAGGCAGAAAAATATTTCAAACACCATTCGTGATACCGGGAGCTGGCAGAACCCGATT
This sequence comes from Chitinophaga pinensis, assembly GCA_943372645.1. GTDB lineage: Bacteria > Bacteroidota > Bacteroidia > Palsa-965 > Palsa-965 > VBWE01. The sequence goes on from CALRZN010000036.1 coordinate 35,250, forward strand.
GCACTTTGCAGTGCCGACACCAACCTGATGCTTGCCGGGTTCACCAACATCTGGCGGTGCAGCAACCTGCAGGCAAACGCACCGGCATTTGAACAGGTAACCACGTTTGCAAATACAGGCAATGTAAAAATATCAGCCATCCGTTTTGCCGATGCTGACACCGCTTACATTACACGCACCAACGGCGAATGCTGGCGCACCACCGACAGCGGAAAAAACTGGAAGCAGGCCACATCCCTGCCCGGCACAACCAACGGGGTGCAGCGTCCGGGCGGCGGACTCACATTTAACATCGCAACCAACCTGGCCGACGCAAGCAAGTTGTGGGTAACCTACGGCGATACCATTTATTATTCAAAAGATGCCGGCACTTCATGGGAAGCCTGGAATACCGGGCTGCCCGGGTTAACCGCACTTTCGGTTGCTTATGACACTACTGCAAAAGTGCTTTACTGCGGCATGTGGACCGGTGTGTATTACCGCCCGTTAAACGGCAGCAGGTGGTACGCGTTCGGCAAAGACCTGCCCAACTCCATGCCCCGCGACCTGCAGGTGTATTATGCACCCGCCGGTTCAGGCAAGCGCAACAAGTTGTTTGCATCCACTTACGGCCGCGGAATCTGGGAAACCGATTTGCCGAAGTAGGCATTTGTGTTGTGCTTTTTACAGCGTACAAAAATAAAGGCGATAACCAATAACGGAAAAGCGTGGTTTGTGAAAACGGACTACGCTTTTTTGGCTTTATGTTGCAGCACGCGTTCAAAATACGCTTCGAAGGTTTCGCCGGGCTGCATCGGAAAACTTTCGAGGGCGAAAAAAGTGCTGTCGAGCAGGTCGCTGTACCTGCGGAATGTTTCTTCGAGCAGTTGCTCATCGCCGGTTTCCCAGTAATGACCTTCGTCTTTTACCGTGAGGTTTTCCAGGTATTTTTTTTCTAAGTACTTCAGCAGGTGCACCAGCAGCTTATGTGTTTCAGCGCCTGCAAACTGGGTTTTCACCCACAACATATACAGGTAACTCTGCCTTTCCGGCGTGGTTGCATCACCATAAAACTGCAGCATCACCTCGTTGCTCATGCGCCTGTTGGCCAAAAAACTCAGCGACAGGGTTTCACACTCCGGCGGCGTAACAGCAATACCATAAACAGACTGCTTCACAGCCGGATCATCCGGATTTTCTGGGAATTCTGTTTCGTAAATAAAATACGGCCACTTGTAAATGGTGGCAATGTCTTTCACCTCTTCGATCATTTCGGAGAGCGAGGCGTTTTTGCGGAAGCTGCCGCTGTAGTGGAGGGTTAGGCCCATGGTGGTTTGGATTTAAAGGTGAAATTTATGGTTTTGCATTTCAGGATTCTGTTGGATACTGAATCCTTGGCTATTTATGAGTTTTTGAATTGTTTACGTTCGTATTTTTCGCTTTGAATTCTAAAATTGATTTTTCAGAATACATAAAGGCATTTCCCTTTTTGATAAACTTTATGTTCCCTGCGATTCGGATGTGAGCCAAATCACAATCTTGAACTTTCAAGACTGTTTTCGCTTCTTTGCTGGTTAAATATTGCTCCATTTTCATTCTGAAACTATGCTCAATCGTTCCGAATATGCACCCGGTACATCAACCCTATATTTACCGTTTCCAAGTTTTACAATCCACTTGTAAAGGATTTGAATATTCTCTGTGATTTCCCATTTTCTCGGAGTAGGAACATCGGTACAATTCTTATGAATCCAATCTTTTGCAGTTCCGAAATAAATTTCGCCTGTGGTTTCTAAGTTTTGCAAAAAGCCTTTAATGAATTTGTGTGAGAAAAATGCGTCTGTCAGTTTCGCTCGGAATTCTGCCGAAGGTAAGCGCAAAGGGATTTTATAAATCGCTAAGTCATGTAATACACAGTTTAATTCCAGATCATTTACAAATTCGTTGTCCTCATATATTCGGTAAAGTGTTTCAATGCTGTATGTCATTGGTAAAGCAGAAATCAGGAAATCTTTATCAGGGGCTTCGATTTCGAGATGAAACTCTTCCTCGTCAGGGAATACTTTCTTTTTCTCTGGTAATTGCACGCAAAGCTGATTATAAATGTTTTCTGTGATTAAAATGGAATCGCTTTCAATGATACTAAAATACAATCTGTCTTCAATTCCTAAATCTTCAACTATAGTACCAATTTCATAATTGTAGTTTTCATAGGGTGGTAGATTCAAAGCCCGTGACGAAATATTTGCACTTGTGAGAAAACACTTTTTGTATTCGTCCAAATATGCTTTCAAATGCAACCGGGAATTTCTGTAAAGTGTAATTCCTTTAGCTTTCAGGTATGGATAAATTTCCAAGTCTGATGAACCAAGGATTAAATCTTTCGTTTCCCATCTCACAAAAACTGCTTTCACATTTTCTTGCCCGTCAATCAATGCTTTCAGTGTCTCCAACTTTATGTATGGAGAGAAAACGAAAAGCCCTTGCGAATTACTTATGTATTCACTGAGTTTGGATTGAAGATCTATTCCGTTTTTATAAAGCATCGGGGTCTTTAACAAGGTTTGCTTCAAATTCATTTATCGTGTCTTTGCTAATCCGAATATCATTTTCCTGTAGATAGTTTGACAAGTGAATGCCAACATAGGTTCTGAAATTATCCAAATTGCGCTTCTTGGTTTCATCAATATCAAAATGCTCACGCTGCTCCCAAGCCAAACTTGATATGAATAATTCAATTGCAGTTAATGCTTCTTCAAAATTCGCTTCTCTGAAAAGTGCAATAATGTTTTTGTAAAATTCATGTTCCGTATTGATTGAGATAACTAAAAAACCTCGGATGTCTGCGTAAGACCAGAGTTGCTGGTTCCCAACAATCGGACAATAGATTACACACCCCCTTACAAGCGACCTGTCAAATTTGCTTATCGCAATATCAATTTCAGCTTTCTTTAGGTTTGGATATTTCTTTTCTAACACTTCTTTCAAATCTGCTTTTTGTTCATCATCAAACTGCCCTTTTCTCTCTCTGTCAGTTTTTTTTATTGCTTGCGTGGTTGTATCTGTACCTGTTGGTATGGGAGATTCTATTGTATCTTGAACTACACGATTATCAAACTCCCTTGCTTGTTCTGCAAGCATTCTTTGAACTGCTTTTACTGCAATTGCTATTCTGTTTGACAAAAGAAACCAAAGGTGCTCTCTTGCTTGCTGCAAACTTGCTGTGTGTTTGTCAAATTGAATTGAGGGATCATCGTCAATGGTTTTTGTGAACTTGATTCCTTGTTTGGTATTACTTACACCAAGCAAATCATCAGCATCAGCATCAAAATCAATTTCAATACTCCACCATCTTTGATTTTCAGCAGTAATGTTGTAGAAACCATAATGACCACAAGATATTTCTCTTTGATGTCGAGTGAAATAAATGTTTCCTATTTTCATTTTCTCACCATACACATTTCCAACTTTTGTTTTTCCTCCTTCTCTTGTACCTGGTTTTTGAATATCAAGTTTTGCAAAACTTGTTTTGATTCGAAACTCATATTCTCTGCCTCTCCACTCAAACTGAAACTTGTATGATTGGTCTTCATATTTGTCACTGGTTGGCAGACTTTCATTCTCTCCAAGACCTTGGATAAATTTTTTGTAATATGTTGAAGGATCAAGATTCTCGTCTGAAATACTGTTGTCTCTTACGGATGAATCTCTGAGAGCTTTCGTGATAAAAGCATTTGGAGTTAAGAATAGAGGGTCATTCACTACCACTTCGATTGATGGTTCGTTTGTGTATGAATCTTCTTCATGGTTGTATTGGAATGTTCTAAGGTTAATTCTCCTTCTATTTGCCAAATGATAGCGAAACAATCTTCCTAAAATCCCTTCGCTTCGTTTATAGAGAGTGCTTGAAAATTGTCTGTCTAATCTGTCGCAATCTTGCCATGATATTATAGTTCCTCTTTTTGTATTTAAAACAGCATTGACCTCGTCAAAATATTTGGGATATTTTATCTTTTCAAAAGTTGGAAGTTCTGTTGACCCCTCATCAATCAGCTTTCCAATGTCCAAAACTTTGCTTCTCCATTCAGATGTTTCAGTTTTTGAATACACTTGAATGAGGCGACACTGGCTGATTGATGAATTTGGTAATCCCATTCCAAACTTTCCAATTTTTTTATGCCTAATCGTTTCCTCCATATCATCATTTGTTCCGTAAGCAAAAGTCAAACAGTTATTCAGCGTTTCGTCATCCATTCCATGTCCATCGTCGCAGAAAAGGATTTCATGAATAAAACGCTTGCCATGCTTGTCTCGCTTTTCAATGCAAATAATGTCAACTATAGTGGCTCCTGCATCAAATGAATTATCAATCAACTCTGCAAAAGCATAGCTTGTATTTTGATAATCGGATGAACGCATCCGTTCAATAAATTTTGCTGTGATAATTTGTGTTCCCATTTCTTATTTAATTTTTTCCCAAGCTCCCTCAAAATAATCATACAAGTATGATGCACTCGGAAAATTGAGAAGGTTATCTTTTAGATTTATAATTGTGTTATTTGAATTGCCCCCGTTCTTGACTCCTCTTAATGCTCTTCCTAAAATCTGGCTTACCAAATTAGGAGAACCGATAGGCCGGGTGATAATTACCTTGTCAATATTTGGTAAGTCAATGCCTGTTGACAAAATTTCTAAATTGATAAGAATGAAATAATCTTTTTTCTTGAATGAGTTTATCACGGATAATCTTTCTGCCTGTTCAACTGCTCCAATAATAAAGTTCGCTTCAATACCGTATGCTCTGCACAAAATCAAAATCGCATATACATGATCAAGCGAACAAGCGAACACAACAGTTGACTCTTTTGCATCATTCGCTAACTTAATTTGCTCTATAATTCGTTCATTCCTTTCGCTGTTAGAAGCAAGTTCAATAAGGATTCTGCTTTCATTTGATTCAGATGCTGAAACTCCTGTTTCTAAAATTTTGGTTGTTAACTTTGCCAAATATTCCTCATTCTGCAAGTATTGAATTGCATCTCTAATTGGTTTCCATTCATCATCTCTGATTGATATTTTATCACTTGAATACATTTCAACTAACTTAGCAGTTGTTTCAGTATCGCCTGTACCAGGCGTAGCAGAAAGTCCTAATATTTTTATGTATGGTGTATTCTTGAAACTGCCAATACAAGCATTGTAAGTTTCTGCAAGTGAATGGTGAGCTTCATCAACAATCAGCATTTCAGTATTTGCAATTAAATACTTCAGTGAATCAAACTGATTGCTATTGGAATTTTTAATAATAGAATAAAACTTGTCAAACCCTGTAAATACAATCCCACCGTCTTCTTTTGAGAAACAGGGATTGAAGTTTTTGAATAGACGAAATGCATTTAAGTTTCTATCGCCTCTCAATTTCCACAATTTGACAAAAGATTGAAAGGCTTGTTCTGCAAGTTCATTGGTATCAACTATCCAAACAATATATTTATTTTTCTGTGGTTTTTTTGTTTCGGTCAATGGATTTGGTTTCCGTAATAAATCAACAACACATTCTAATGCTGTCAATGTCTTGCCTGCACCTGTTGGCATTTGAACAAAAAATGATTTCTCATTTTTCTGAATAAGTCTATACATGACTTCATCCTTAACTCTTTTTTGGTAGGGGTGCAAGTATGATAGTATGTTCACTTGCTCTCCGTAATTTGCAGTTATCAACTCCTTCTCACTCCTTGTATCAACAATGTTTTCGAAATAGTAACTGCTGTCCAAATCCAAGAAGTCAGCAAGGATTCTACTTTTCGATACGTTGTAACCCTTTGAAAAGAATTCAATTGTCTTTGAATAGATGCTACCTCCATTGTTTTTTAATTTACAGTGGCTTCCCAAGATTTTGATTTCATCTTTATTCAATGAATTGATAATCGCCTCTCGAATCTCTTTTTCATTTAAAATGAGTTTATCAAATTTCAAAATCAAAATCTTTGACAACTCGGTTTCATCTTCACCTTTGTTTACCGATTTAATTGCATTAAGAATCACAACTCCAACAAGCTTGTGAAGTGTAGGCAAATCAATTCTCGTCAATATTTTGAGTAAGACTGTTTCCAATTATATTTTTTTTAGTTAGTGGAAGTAATTTGTTGGCTCAACATAAAAATAGTTTTACAAACTGCGTTTACATCCTTGATTGTATTAAACCTCCCCAACGAAAAGCGAATTGATCCAAAAGCATCATCATCACTCAATCCCATAGAAACCAATACATGAGAAGGTTCAATTACAGCCGCTGTGCAAGCGGAGCCATTTGAAACCGCAACATTTTTCATTCTGCCAATCATCACATTTGCATCATTACCTTGGAAACAAATATTGGTTGTATTGAAGAGTCTTCTTTCAGTATTTCCATTCACAAAAGTCCCTTCAATTTTTAGCAACTCTCTTTCCAATTCATTTCTCAATGCAGAAATTCTTTCAGCATCCTGTTTCATCTCTTGCTGAGAAATTTCACAGGCTTTGCCAAGTGCTACAATACCTGGAACATTAAATGTACCGCTTCGCAATCCTTTTTCGTGCCCTCCGCCATGTATGAATGCAGATAGTTTTACAGGATTCATACGTTGCCTTACATACAATGCACCTACACCTTTGGGTGCATACATTTTATGTCCGCTCAAGCACAACAAATCAATTCCAAGTGCATCAACATCAATTTCAACTTTGCCAATCGCTTGCGTTGCATCACACATATACAATGCACCTGCTTCATGTGAGAGTTGTGCAATCGCTTTTACGGGTTGTATCACACCTGTTTCATTATTCGCATACATCACACACACAAGAATTGTGTCTTCACGCAAAACACTTTTCAATTCTTCCAGGTCAATAAGTCCGAAAGAATCTACTGACAAATAGGTTACTTCATATCCGTTGCCTTCTAGATGCTTGCAAGTGTCAAGTACTGCATAATGTTCAGTTGAAACGGTAACAATGTGTTTTCCTTTTGCAGAATAATTTTCTGCAACACCCTTCAAAGCAATGTTGATTGCTTCAGTTGAACCGCTTGTGAAAATAACTTCGTTTTCCTCTGCACCAATCAAATCAGCAACTTGAACTCTTGCTTTCTTTACTGCTTCGTTAGCTGAAACACCAAAATGATGTGTGCTGCTTGCATTGGCAAAATTGTCTGTCAGGAATGGGAGCATTGCATCCAACACTCGCTCGTCAATTGGAGTGGTGGCGTTGTTGTCAAGATAAATGAGTTGCTCTTTAAATTCCATTGTAAAATATTACTGAAAAATAAGATATTTTGCATATCAAACAAAACAAGCTGCACAACCAATCCCTTCTTCTTCTCCCAAAATGTCAACAAGGTATGGTGATTTGCTCTGTGATTTCTTTTCCATGCGTTTCAAATATTCGGTCTTAATCTGCTCCATTCTCCCTGGCTGAATCAGTTCTTCTAAACTTTCTGTTTGCCCCCATGTGTAACCGTCTTTCTCGTATTGCATTGCTTTCTTGTAAAGGTCTGGATGCTGTTCATATAACCAAACCCATTCGATTTTTTGTTGGAAGAAACAGAAATAGCAACCTGAACGGCTTCTTGAATACTGTCCTGTTTTTCCTTTTACATCAAAATCAACTTTGCTATAATATGCAGGAACACCAACGCCACTATCTTCAAGAATTTTGAAAATGTCTGCTCTTATCAAAACATCTTCATTGTCCAAAAGTGGAAAAGAAGTTTCTTTTGCTAATGGGTAATCAGTTGTTTTCAAAAACTCAAATACCAAATGATTGAACCCCTTTACATCAGTGTCAAGCAATGAATTCAATTTCTGAGCTTGGGTAAATGATGGGGCTAGTTTTTTTGCAATGATTTGATTTGCCTTTTCCTGCGAGCTTCCAAAGTCAACATTCTTAGAAAGCGTTTGCAGTTTTTCAAAGTTTTGCGTAGAAAACATTTTTGCAACTACATCTTCACTCCATATATTTTTTCTGAAAGGGAAAATTGATTGAATGTTTTTCTTCGTTGAAATATATCCTTCACGTTCTTCATCGCCTCTGATGCCTACATAAGACACCACCGAGTCGGTTCCTACATATTTTTCAAACGGTTCAAGTTTTAATTTTTTGGTGCACCAGCGGGAATTTGAAGAAGGTAGATAACCACCATACATTTTTAGGAAGTGGTCAAATGGATCTTCAGAACTGTTCTGTGCTGCTTGCAGCAAATTTATTTTTATGCCTAAATAAATTTCTAAATTTTTTACAAGCTGGTATGTTTCATCCAACTCTTTTCCGGTATCACAGGAATAAAATTCCAGGTCCAAAGAAGGATATTTTGTTTTTACATAGATTGCCAAAGCCGCACTGTCCTTGCCGCCTGAAATACCTAATACATGTCTTACTTTGCTCATTGCAATAATTCTTTTAACAGGTTCAATACAGCTGCAATGTTCGAAGTTTTATCTGAGGTGAGTTTCTTCTTCAATGCAATTTTTAATTGTTCAATTTCTGCTGCTTTGTTTTTCGGAACCCTCACAATTTTCGGGTTGATCGTACTAAAGAACGTATCAATCTTAACCCCAATTATTTCTTCATTTGCTTCATCAATATCGCCTTTAGAAAGATTGGTTAAACTATCCAGCTCAAATATTATTGCTTTAAACTTTTCGTAAAGCATTATCTCATCTTCGTCTGAAAAGCTCTCAAGCGTTCTTCCAATAACCGCTTGTGCAATGGAATTGAGCCACGCTTTTTTATCATCTAAGGCAGAATCAATTCGCTGTACAAACGTTTTTTGATTGGCTAACAGCAAATGTTTTTTTAACATCTTGAACCGACCTTGCAAATGCTCTTTGTATTCTTCAAAGTCAACTTTCTTTCCGACAAATTCATTACAAATAAATATTTCAAATCGATTTATCAATTCATCATAAGCGGTCCTCAATTCACGAACAGCACCTTGCAAATTAGTCGTATAGCTCTGCAATTTTGATTTGTCTTTTTGCAGCGTACTTAAAGATATTTTCAATGCATTTGGAAACGCGTCGAAAAAGGTTTCTTCCGGGTCTTTACTCGTTGCAATCGCTGTCCGAATGTTCAATGCAGAATCACTTAATCGCTTTGTTTGCTTTGAATACTCTGGCAGTTGCTTGTAGAAAACAATGAACGGTTTTATTGTTTCAATGAATGAATTGTTGTCAAACTTCAACTCAGTTGATTGATTGAGAAATGTTCTGTAACTGTTGAAGATGTCCAGCTTCACGCCTTCAATATCAAACGTTTTTATTGAATAGTTTTCCGGATTCTTTGCAATCAATTCCAAATTTTCGTCTGACAAAACTGGAATATATCCATCATGGTTAAAGACGGCGAAGTCGTCACGCCTGATGAAAAGAAACGTTGGAATCCAAAAATCAATCAAACCTTGTTTCAGTTTGAGTGGTCGTTTGCTGAGTAATTCAACGAAGTCGGAAACTTTTCTTTGCTCTGATTTTGCACTTTCGATAAATTTCTCAGATGCTTTCCAAAGCTTATTGAAACTGGAATGTTTATCAATAGTAGGAACTGCGAAAGAATTTTCACGAACGGGAGAGATGCCGTTTTCTTTTAGCAGCGATAAGTAAATTGTTTTTTCAGGCGGGAACTTTGCTTCGTCAAAATCTAAATTTTCTTTATCCCAATTATTCGCAAGGGCTCTGAAGTAATTTCTTTTCGCTGTGTGTATGCTAGCAGATATGCGATGCTTGTTCACCAACTCATTCTTGAATACAGGTGTTGCATTATAAACATCACTACATACTTGCGACAGAAGTTTATTGAAGTCTTTTTTATCGGTAATTTCCTTTTCATCGCCCTTAAAAAACCATTTTACTTCTTTGCTTCCTGTATAAATACTATCAGTAATAAAGTGATTCAGTAACCGAATTTGTGATTCAACAATGTTTTCTAATTCTCTCTTGGCAACTTTATCTTCCTTGTTTTCTTCAATTACTTTCTGAATTTTCTCAATTTCAAAAAGCAATGATTTAATCTCTGTTGAGTTTTTGAAAAAGCAATAGACGATTGCTTCTTTCTGCGTTCGGCTTGCTTCTTCAACTTCGCTAACTTTCATCTTGCTATTAAAAACAAGATTTACAAAACCGTCGATTTCCCCTTCGGGTGTTCTGCTGATTGGATGCTCAGAGATTACAAACTCAAAATACCTTGGTGTTCCTTTTTCGTATGAGTAGAGCTTGGCGAAAACTGGTGTAAACTTGAAATATTTATTGAGAAGGGTTGTTACATCTCCGACTTCTGAAATTTTATTTCCTGCCTCAATCAATGCTGTTTGAATATCCAAATCAGTTCCTTCAAACAAAATGTAACGTTTGCTGTGTGAACGAAAACGAATGATTCTTTTCTTTTCAAGATTTTCAATAATTTTACCGGCATCAGAAACTCCACAAGCCGTTTCAAGATAGATACTCAAAATATTTTCGTCTAAAACCGCTCCGCTTGCAGAAAAGATATTGAGTAACCCAATTGTCTTTATTGCCTTTGCATAGTCGTTTATATTATTGTCAAATGCTCTTTCAACTTCTTCAAGCGAAGAGCGGATTGAACTCCATGAAGAAAAATCAGGATTATATTTTGATGTAAGAAATGAATAGAAGTTGAAATTCAAATAATCATACACACAATGCAAATTGTAAAACGGGTTTTCCTGTTTGTTAAATTTTGAAAGTCCGGTGTGATCGGTGCTTTCTAAGAATGAAAACAAACTTCTTTCGTTTTGTCCGTAACGTTGCAAAGACAAAGTGAGAATATTTGCAGAAAGAATGTCTAGTGGAAAAAGCTTTATTGCAATTTCATTCAAAAACTCCTTATTAAAGTTAAACGCTTTTGTTGCTGCTGCTAACTTTAAACACTTTTCAACTGCTGTCTTGGAAGATTTTTTTTCAAAATTATTTGCAACATGCTCTGCTGCCAAGTAGAGGAGCTGTTCAACGGGTTCATTGAAAGTAATTTCTCTGAACCTGCCTTTAACCTTTGTCCACTCTTGTTTTTGTGTGCTTGTAAGTGAGTAAGCATACGAGTCAAAACTTTGGTGAACCGTTGTGATTAAAACTATATTGTACTTCGGGTTATTGCAAAACTCCGCTAACTGTTGAATGAAATACAATTCGTTTTCGGGATTGTGCTTGCTTGCATACTCCAAAAATTTACCAAACTCGTCAAGGAATAAAAATAAAATCCCTTTGTTTTTCCCTAGTGAGTGGTAGCGATTAAAAATTTCTGAAAGGATATTTTCATGTTTGTTCTTTGCAGTTGTTACTTCAAATATGTCTGCAAATTGCTCTACGATTGAAGTATATGAGCCAACGATTTTTACAAAGTCAACATTCGGATTGGGAATGAAGTTTGGATCAAAATATCTTTTCATTCCTTTTATACTTTGCTCAAGTGCCAGCAAGAAAGATGATTTTCCTGTGCCGTAAGTCCCAACAATACTGAAGGAACGAATTCCTTTTTTGAAATCGTTTACGATCTGGCTTACAACTTGCTTTGCGTTGGGCGTTGGGATGTAATGAAAATCCCTCTCAGTGTCTCTGAGAATATTTACCGATGTTGTGAAATTATTTGCCATAGTATATATCTAAAACTGAATAAGCATTGGGTTTCTTTTTGAACTGTAACTCTTTTATTCCTGCATGGTCAGTGAAAGTTAATTGCTTGTTGTCATTCACAATTTCAGAAATTTTATTTGTCAATCCTGAACGGTTCATACAGAAAATTGAACCTGGGCTGTTGCTATCAAACTCCAAAGTATTTAACCCGATTGAATCTCCGTAACTCGGATTGTCCAAAATTGAAAATAGCAAAACCGCCTCTGGCAGTTTGTCCCTTTCATTGTTTTCAATTTGATATTGCTCTTCTTTGCCCTTCCCAATTGTTTTCAGCAATTCAATTTCAGATAGTATTCCTGAAAAACTATCCTCAACATCTTTGCTGCCTTCGTTGTTCTGATACATTTTCACGAACACAATGAAATCATCTGCAACTGTGTTGTCGTTGAAGGTGAACGTTTTTTCCGCTTCACGAACTCTTTTCAGGTAGTTTACGAATGTGTCTTTAT
>CALRZN010000037.1:0-46151 GCA_943372645.1 Chitinophaga pinensis
ATTCACTCAGCCGTTTCCTGAAAGACTCGCTCGAAATGAACATAGCCGATTACACGCGCACCAAACCGCTGCTGCTCGGCGGTGTACTCCTGCAAAACATGCTGCGTTGCGAAACGGCTTCGTATGAACTCTATTTCCTGATGATGGCCATGACCAACAGCAGTTCCATCAGCGGCCTTGAAACGGTGCAGGAACAGGCCGGTTTTATGGATTCCATCCCCTATAAAAAACAGGCCGAAATGCTACTGCAATCCATGCGCGAATTTTCGAAATCGAAAAAAGATTTGCAGGAACTCATTCACCTCTACAAAACACAGGATGTGCAGGCGCTGCAGGCCGGATTTGAAGAAAAAGACGGAGGTCTTGGTGATTTTCAGCCCCTGCTGCTCAGCGACCGCAACAAACGCTGGATTCCGCAACTGGAAAAATACATGAAAACCGAACCCACATTCATCGCCGTAGGTGCCGGCCACCTCGGCGGAAAAGAAGGTGTGCTGCAACTGCTGCGCGATAAAGGATATGTGGTTGTAGGCGTGAAGTAGGAATGTTTATCGATCCGAAATAAGTGGCAGCAGCAGGCAGTGGTTTTTGTATGGAACAAGATCGTTTTATGAAAAGCGCTCAGACTGCAAACTGCCGACTGCAAACTCAGCAAAGGATTTACTTTCCGAAAGCCTGATTTTGTTTGCAGTCTGTTTTAAAAGATCCTACTTCAGCTGCAACTCACTCAGTGGCACCGCGAGCATCGTTTTCGTTTTCCCGTTCACGTCTTTGATCTCCATCTTCACGGTGGTAGCATCGTTTTTGGTTTCCACGGTAATCAGTCCGAAGTTCGGATCTTTCACCGGGTCGCCTACGCGGTTGCGGTTCGATTCTATTTTCGGCCAGGTTTCCGACATGCCGCTCGATGTTACATCATAAAGCGGGTACATGCTCGGAATCGGCTGTTTCGAAATCTCGCCCCAGTGTACATCGCCCGAAATAAACACCACCCCGTTCGCATGGCTTTTGCGGATGGCGTTCAGCATCTTCTGACGCTGGCACGGGAAATTGGTCCATGATTCATACCCGTTGTACTCGTGCCCGAACTGGATGCTGGTGGCAATAATGCGCACCTTGGCCGGCTTGCGCAGTTCCTGTTCCAGCCAGTCCCACTGCGCCTGGCCGAGCAGGGTCGAGTCGCAGTCAATGTGGTTCCTGTAATCGTTTTTATGTCCGGACAGGTTGTCGTTCGGCAACAGGTTGTCGCGGAACGTGCGTGTATCGAGCAATATGATCTGGATGCTGCTGTCGGGGCCGGTCATCACCGAATGGTAAATGCCATCGTGTTTGCGGCGCTCCGAGTTTTTCGGCTCTTTCCAGAAATCAAGAAAAATATCTTTCGATTGTTTTTTCAGCGGGTAGTGGCGCCCGGCGTCATTTTCACCAAAATCGTGATCGTCCCAGGTAGCCAGTACCGGGCAGGTTGCTTTCAGTTTCTGAAACTCCGGTTTGGTACCGAGCTGCTGGTAACGCGCTTTTAATGTATCCGGATTGCGTGTGTCGGCATACACGTTGTCGCCGAGAAACACAAACAGGTCGGGTTTCTGGCTGGCGGCCTGCTCCATCACGGGCAGTGGTTTATCCTGGTGGGCGCACGACCCGAATGCAATTTTATACGTGCTGTTTTGTGCGGCAAGTCCTGCAGGAAGACCGGCGGCAAGAAGAAGAACATTGAAAAGTTTCATAAGCGGTGTTGGATGCTGTCTGGTATTTACAAAAGCTGTGCCTTTTTTATCGCGGCGATCGGAAGGCGCGCCGGCCAACGGATGCAGGGTGTTTTACTCATTTTGCCTGCGTATATCCTTTCCATTCAAACCCGAGGGCAGGCGGCACATCCAGCACCAGCCGGGCTTTGTTAAACTCGGCTTCGGTGTAATACATGTGCATATCGTCTTTGCCAAAGGTGTTTTTCTCAATAATGTAATACTCGCGCACCGACGGCACCTGGTGCAGCGGATCGGTGTAATTGCCGCGTTTGAGCAGGATAAAATCGTTGTTCCAGCCCGCCTCTAAAATAGTCGGGCCAATTTTCCGCTGTTCGTCGTAACGCAATTCGATGTTGTGATTTTCAGCGAGCAGCGGGCTGTACAACTGGTAATGTTTGTCAATGTCCCGTCGGAAATCGGCAGGGCCTTCGCTGGTGGCCATAAACGCAAAACAGGAAACAAGCACCGGAACCACCGGGTGCAGGAAACGGAAATTGAATGTTGTTTTTTCGCGGCGCGTAAACCACGCAGCTGCAGGCAATACCGCCAGCGCAAACAAATCGGTTACATCGCACACGCGCCCGATGTGCAGGGGCAGCACGCTGTTGAGCGCATCCACAAAACCGGTGCTTACCGGCAGTTTCCAGAACGTAAAAAATACAGCTGTAAATCCCAGTATAAACCAGCGGAAACGCGGGAACAGCGCAATCCAGAACACCGCAAACACAAACAGGCCGGCAAAATCAGACAGTTTGCCCGTTAACGCATTGTGGAACGCAGCTTTCAGGTAAAAATCGTTGAGCAGCAGCAGCGCCAGGGCACCGAGAAAAAGGGGCGTGCGGAGCAGGTCGTAACGACGGTTGGGCATGGACTTATTTTTCCGAAAGATAAAAAGGATAAACAGATTAACCCTTCGCCGTATCGGTTTTCACCGTATCGTTTTTCGGTTTCTCTTTTTTATCCTCGCCGCGGTATTCGGCCACCACATAAGCGAGTACAAGAATGAGCAGGAGCACGAGGAATACTTTCGGATTTTTATACAACGGTGTTTTATACAGCGGTTTGGTCATGCGCTGGTAATTGCCCTGCAGCTTGATAAAATCCTTGTGGCGATTGATTTTCTCGTCTGAAGGATCCGGCTGGTCGATATTGAATTTATACTTGGTCATTTTCCGGCCCCCCTTTTTTTGAGGATCGCTTTCAGCTTATCGAGAATGCGGTACGTTTTAACTTTTGCGTTATTTTCAGTGATTCCGAGAATGCCACCGACTTCGGCGAACGAACGTTTTTCAAAAAAACGGAGTTCAATCAGTTGCATATCATCGGCCGAAAGATGGGCCAGCAAAGCTAACACCAATTTCCGGTTTGCTTCCGAATCGTTTTCCCCGGCTTCGTCCACCAGTGCGCCCAGGTGCACCTGTTCGAGGCTGACCACGCGGTCTTTTTTGGTTTTTCGGAAGTACATATTCACCTCGTTCAGCGCGATGCGGAACAGCAGGGCGGAGTAGGGCACACCCTTGAACTGGTACTTCGGCAGGACGAGCATGCCTTTGAGAAACGTATTGGAAACGAGGTCTGCCGTAAGTTCCTCATTGCCGGTGCGGCGGAACACAAATACGAACACCACCTTGTAATATTTTTCATACAGCACATCGAACCGGGCCGGGTCGGCCTTGGCCGCCTCAATCTGCCGGAGTTCTTCCGCAAGGTCGTCGCTGCTTTTATGGTGTTCGTTCACGTTTTTTCCGGCGTTTCGGCTCTCCTAATGCAAAGTAACGGGCAAAGATACAGGTGTTTTCATTCTTTTTGGCCGGGCGGGAAAGTTGTGGCCTGTGTTTTCGTGTAGCATCCTGGGATGACAATTGTTTTTTTTCGCTGGCTGATTCTTTACACTTCAAGATCGTACGGCTGATGCCGCCCTGTCTGGGCTCTTTTGTTTTTTAGACATTCTATTCTGACTTATGCCGTCCTTTCAGGACTACTCACTATTCCTGTTATAAATCCGGACCAAAAAGTAGTCCTGAAAGGACGGCATAAAATAGAAAACAACGCACAATTTATTATTTGAGCCCCAGCGGGGCGGCATCAGCCGTACGATCTGCTATATCGAAGGATTTCCCTGTTTATAAAAATCAGGATTCGGATTATTTATCAGAAGTGCCTGACGGGAATTGCACCAGGATTTTACCGCGGCGTTGTAACTTTTTCCGGATCAGGCATTATAGAGGTGAAAACAGACCCGAAGTACCCATTTTTAAACAAAAGCCTATGCGTCGTTTCGTCCTCTCCCTGTTCCTCGTTTTTGTGGTAATCACCGGCAATGCCGCGCCCCAGCTGAACTGGCAGTCCGTAAAAAGCGCCCTGCGCCAGCCCCAGAAAGCCGCGTTTATAGAAATCAATGCCGAAACGGACGAACTGATGCAGTTCCGCATGAACCTGAAAAAGTTCACCGCGCTGGAAGGCGTAAAAATAAGCGGTACCACCGACGCGGCGCTTTGCGGCAACCTGTTCAGCGAACTGGCCGCCCTGCCCCGGGTGAAAACGCTGCACCTGGAGTTTAATGATTTTACGTACATGCCTGAAAGCATCCGCCGCATGAAGTTCGTGGAAAACCTCAGCATCTGGGGCAACGCCGAAATGGATTACGACGACTGTTTCAAAAAACTGGTATCGCTGGTGCAGTTGCATACGCTGGAACTGAATGCAAATGAGTTTACCGAAATTCCGGCCTCGCTTTCGTACCTCCGTCAGCTGCATGCGCTCCGCATCGGGGCATCGGAATCGGCCGATATGGAAGGGCTCTGTGAAAATGTTGCTTCATTGCCCGCGCTGGAGGAACTTTCGCTCGAAGTGTTTGATATGGCCGAATTATCGCCGTCTGTTTTTAAACTCGATAACATCAAAAAACTGAACGTCGGTATTTTGCGCGAAAGCGAAGACGCGGTGGGCAATGATAACAAACTGTTCAGTTCTGCCTATACACTTACGGCCAACCGCAAAACCCCGCTGGCGATAAATTTCACAGCCAGCACGTATGCGCTGGGAACCGAAGAGAAGGCGCTGTTTGCAGAACTTTCAGGCTACATTGGACTGCAGAAAAACACGTTCCAGCCGATTGATGCAACACCGGATGATTACGTGCCGTTTAAGCGCGAATACAATAACGTGCGCCAACCCATTCCCGGTGTGGATGTGGTGAAAGACATCCACGTCGTAGACGCTTCAAAAGAATCAAAATTCTATTACCGCACCGGCACCGAAGTAGTCATTCCGAAAAACGCATTTGTGGATGCTGCCGGCCGCCCCGTTAACGGTGAGGTGCTGATTGATTACCGCGAGTTCCGCGATCCGATTGATTTTATTGTGAGCGGCATACCGATGACTTACAACGATAACGGTGTAATACAAAACTTTGAATCAGCGGGCATGTTTGAAATCAACGCATCGGTAAACGGCAAAGAGGTTTTTCTAGCAAACGGAAAAAATGTAAAAGTGAACCTCGCGCTGAATGATTCGGCAGAGAAATATGATTTTTTCAAATTCAATGCCGAGAGCGGGGCGTGGGACAAAAACGGAACAGCCGGTGAAACTAAAGCGCTCAGCGATCCGCAGGCCCGCATCCAGCGCAGCAACAATTACCAGGCGCTGCAGCTTTCGGAAGCAGCACGCGCATACATCCAGTGGAAAAGCAGCGGGAAAATTACCTGGCACGATACGCTCAGCCTGCAGGAACGGTTCGAAAACCCGGAATACTTTTATACCAAGCGGATTTTTAACCGTAAAAAAGATGCATTCATCTACACGAAAAGCAAAAAACATCCGGCGAAAACCATTAAAAACACCAACCTCGTCCGCTTCCGTACTGAAAAATCGGAGAACAAAGGCGAATACTGTTTCCGCATTATCCACTGGGGCTCGAAAAACCCGGAAATGGGCGCAATGTATAACATGGTGTGGAAACTGGATGAGCCGCTGACCGGTTCGCAGTTCCGGAAAAAATACACCACGAAGAAAAAGTATTCCGATATCCGCATCGAATCGGACGGTGATAACGGATTCACCCTGCGCCTCAAATCCATGGATGGCATTGTGGAAATTCCGGTTTCGCCTTATGTGGCACCGGACAAAAAAGAAGAACTGATTTACAAAAACGCTTCTTCGCGTTACCGCCAGTACAAACGCCAGCTCCGTTCACGTCAGCGCAGTTTTGACCGCCGCCTGCGCAAGGAACGCGAATTTGTGAGTTACACGTACAGCCGCACCGATTCGGCCAGTGCATGGGCGCTCATCACCATGATGATGAAACCGGAAGAGAAAAAAATGGCGCATGCCGACTGGAAAGAACTGTACCAGCTGCCGGAAAACATTGATGCTTCAAAAAGTTTTTCAACGAATAATTATGCGGACTGGGGCATGACCAAACGGTCAGTCGGGAAAACGGCTGCGGCCATTCTCTGGGGCGCATCCATCGGGCTAATCGGTGCAACCATAAGCATTGCTTCTCTTGGTACGTATAACTGCGACCGTTTTCAGCCCCCGTTTAATACCATCAACGACAATTCGGTACAACTTGTGGCTTCGTACCGCGACGCACAGGGCAGTGCCATTGAAAACCAGACAACGTACCTCCTTAACCAGGGCATTAACGGCATGCTCACGTTTGATGCGCCCGCCACAGGCAAACCGGTGATGGTGCGTTACGGCAAAATAAAAGGCAACCTCATGCTGGTGATTGACGGTTCAGGCAATGTATCGTATTTCACCCCGAAAGATTTTAAATCGGCTGACGAAAAAGGCCGCACTGAATTTACATATACCATGCGCCGTTCCGATATGAAGATTACTTCGGCCGACGCGCTGCGCAGATTGGTACGCGAACAGCATTTGTTTGAAGAGTGATCCCCGCTCTGAAGTGTGTGTGAAACAGCAGGTTTTTCAGAAGGGCCTGCTGTTTTTTTTTGTGCGTGATTGGCCTTGAAATAATTGAAATAGCAGGGCATTAACATGTTTTTTGACCGGATAAAAAAAACACGAGGCAACCCGTTCCTTTTTCGTGCGTCTGGGTTATATAAACAGAAAAGTAAAAAATGAAACCATTGTTGATTTTACCCGCGCTTGTTTTTGTTGTTGTTCCAACCCGGGAGCAGCAACGCAGCTATATACAGATTACCGGACCAGTTATTTCAGAATCCATCACCGGGCGGTGCAATGAACTGGTTTTATAAGTAAAAATGTGTTGTTTCAATTGCAGTTGAAACAACAACAGGTTTGTTTTATGGGTGATTTATCTTGCATTGTTTGGTAGCGTTACAATGCACGTGTTTGGAAAGAAGCGTCCCGCGTCCACCGTCGGGACGCTTCTGTTTTTATGGATAAAGGTCATAAATACATTTTCAGGCGAAACCAAAGCGGGCTGTCAGTTCGAGTACCGTGCGGGTAAGTTAGTGAGTTGTAAGGTGTATCGAGAACGTGGGATGGTATCCCTGCACACGTTCTCGATACTTTTCTTACTGATGAAAAATCAGTAAGAAAAACTCGAACTGACGCCCCGCATGCAAATGAAATAGAATACGAAATTGGGTTCTTGTGAATCTGTAACGCTTTCCGATAAAGTTATAGAATGCGTGCTTGCTTATTTCGACTTTATCCAGCGCAGCACCTGTGGTTCAGCATTGCTTCGTGTGATGCGGATGAAATACAAACCGCTTTCCAGGTGTTGCGGCAGTTGCAGGTGATACGCACCGGTGTAATAGGTTTTCGGATCCCAGTGTTGGACGAGGCGGCCGTGGCTGTCGGTGATGGTAATATCCACCTGCTGATCGGAAACAAGGCTCATATACAGCGAGGCCATTTCATCCGAAGGATTGGGCAGCACGCTGATGATATCCGAAGGCGGCAGGCAAAGACAAACCGGGATAAAACCATCGAGCGGCAGACGGATGAACGATTGCTGATTCACATTGGTGTTCACCGTATTCAGTGCCGTCTGCGGGTTCACGAGGCTGTCGGGACTTAATCCCGGGTACATCGCGCCGCCGGTGTTGGCGTTGCGGTTAAACTGCGGGTAGTTGGAAGAGGATACATCCACGCGGATGCGGTGCCCGGCTTTGAACGTGATGGCCGTTGCAGGCATATCAATCACAAGCGTGTAGTTTTGATTCGGGGTGATGAGTGATGTATCTGCAGGCGTGTACCCGTTGCGGAAACGCATGCGCCGCGCACCGGTCTGCACCAGCATCGAACGCCCGTCCGGATACACATCCGTGAGGCGCACCATAAAATCCGTATCGGTTTTATCGGAAGCACAGCTCAGGTGCACTTCGGCTTTGCCTTTCAGCACCACATCGTTTGCAAGCACCGGTGTTGTAAACGCAAGCACATCACTGCGGCTTTCAACGGCAGCGGCCTGGTCGTACGGACCCTGGTCGAGGTCGTTGCGCAGGGTGGCGCCGCCGGTGGTGGGCGAGGGGTTCTGCGGATCGTACAGGTAACTTATTCCGCCGCTGGCGTTGGCGGGCGGGCTCTGCCAAATCGAGGTATCGTTCTGGAAATAAAAATCAACATTCGTTAAGCCGGTTGGGGGCCAGGTACTGCTGTTCTGCCACTGATCATCGCCCATCTGGTAATACTGCACAAACGCGGTGTTGTTCCAGTTGTTGTTAATGCCGCGCAGGTGGTAATCGAAAAAATCGAGCGCGGTGCTGTCGTTCCAGCCGGCCGCATTGGGATAATTTAACTGGCCCTGGTTGGCTGTACCCACCTGCGCAGGACCGCTGCCCCCGTGCACCCACGGACCCATCACGAGGCGGTGCTGGTTCTGCACATTTACCGGCGACTGCGTGCGCAGCAGGTTAAAAAATTCGAGCATGTTTTCAATCGTATGATCGTACCAGCCGCCAATCATCAGTGTAGGAATGCGGATACTGTCGGCATACTGCGTGGTACTTTCCGAATACTGCCACAGCAGGTTGTTTGCCTGGTTCGGCATCACCACCGGCGAAAGCCCGAACCCGAGCTGATCGAGTTGTTCCAGGTATTCGGTACGCAGCACGCCGCCGGGATAATATTCCAGGAAATTGTATTGCGGGCCGGCCACCAGCGGCGCGATGCATTTGAGCGCGGGCGGATTTTCTTTGGCCGTTAAAAACTGTACGCGCCCGAGGGCCGATGGTCCCCAGGTGCCAACCTGCCCGTCGCTCCAGGGTTGCTGCGCAATCCATTGTACGGCATCGTATCCATCTTCACCGCGGTCGGCGCCCACCACACAGGCCGCTGTTGAGCCCCAGAAACAGCGCCAGTCGAGTATCACAAAATTGTACGGACAGTTGGCCATGCTCTGCCCATAACCGAGCGGAATGCCGATGATCTGGTAAGCAATGCGGTTGTAAGGTGTCTGTATTAAAATGGTGGGGTGCGTTCCGGGTAGCGGACTCAGGTACACATCTGCAGCCAGTTTTTTTCCGTCGCGCATCGGGATGGAATCAATCGAAGTGGGTGTGATGGCCTGCGCAATTGTTGCGGTGCACAGGAAAAGCAGCAGGTAAAGTGTACGCATGGGTTATTCCATTTTCTGAAAGGTGAGTTGTTCGAGGCGTTTTTTTGTTTTGTCTTCTTTCCCGTTGCCGCGCAGCTGTACGCTCATCACGTTTGGTTTGTCCAGTTTGTATTCAACCTCCTGCGGGAAATCAAATTCGCGGTTGGTAAACAGCACGTTTTTATCGGTTACGACTTCAATTTTATAGTGTACGGGTCCTTCCTTTTCAGGAACGGTTGAAACAAAAAACAGTTCATTCCCCAGCTTTTCGATTTTAAGCACTTCTTTGTAAACCGTATCGCCGTTGGGCGCGGTAACGCTGCCTTTGCATGAAAATGTGCTGGTGCCTGTAGCCACCCAGTGTTCGGTAAAACGCAGGCCTTGGTCGTCCATGCCTTCCCACTTGCCCAGCATCCAGTTCAGTTTGGTGATGTCTGCTGTTGAATCGCCGCCGCAACTGCCCAGCAGCATGGCACTAAAAAGAATAATAATTGCACTCTTGTAATTAAACATAATTGTTGTCTGTTATTCCGGTGAATTGTACCACGACCTTTTGCCGCGGCACACGTAATATTGAACGAAAGGTAAGAAGAATTCATCTTTTAAAATAGATTCCGGTAATGGTTAGCACTTGTAAAATAAATTCGGGATCAGTGGCAGTGGCAGTCGGCAGTGGCAGTCGTCTTCGACTATCGCTCAGACTGACTGCCGATACCACTGCCACTAAATGAAGAAACAAATTATGTTTAACCTGTTTAATTAAAAAATGAGCTGTTATGAAATAAACCAAAAAAGACCGACCGGCAGTTTCCTGGTAGCCGGTATTGTAGCGGTTTAATGTAGCGCGTACCAGGTTTGTTTTTGAGGGATAACATCCCCGGTTTGGGAGAACCGAAAAGCCCGTTTCCTTGTATGACGCCAGGGAATACGGGCTTTTTCGTTTTGCGGGCTGCTGAAAATGGCGGCTTTACAATCCGATCAGGTTTATTGCTTGTTTTTTTATTTAAATCTGTATCTTAATAACGGATTGCGTGCTATTGTCAGGTATTACATGCTCGTTTGCAATAGCTCGGACAAGCTCGCTTACAATGGCTTGATTCGTTACCAAGCATTTTGTCACCAAATTCGGCTTCATAAATTCGTTGCGTTTCATCAAACGAGTCAATTAAGTTTTGGTGGTCTTGTTCGCTACGTAGTCCGAAATAAGGATAATGATGAAGATATTCGCCAAAGATTATGTTACTGTCTTTGTGATATGCTCTTGTGTCGAGAATGTGTTGATGCCACATGTCGTCCATCAGTGAGTGTGGCACAAGTGAAGTGTCAGGAAATTTTTTTGTCAGATGTAAATAGCGCTTGTATTCTACTTCAGCTTCATCGCTTTGGTCAATTGTCCAGCCAAGTCCCTCGTCAGTGTCACGAAGTTTCATTTTTACCATTTCAAGGTCGATACTTGCAATTGTCGGGTCAATTCCTTTTTTGTTAATTAGGTATGAAATTCTTTCTACCGTAATCGGTTTTGGTGTCGTTAGAGTTAGTTGTTCCATTTTGTTTTGATTTTAAATTTTAATTGTTTGTCCAGGATAATTATTTAGACCGAATGTTATTGTTGCTGAAACCGTGTCGTTTTCTGTGTGCAAATAAACATTGTGTCCTTTTTTTCCAACATATTTGCTGATAAAGTCATTTAGCTTAACTCGGGCAAGGTTCATTTGTTCAACATTGAAGGGAGCGGCAGTCACCCAAACCACAGCAATAACAATGTTTCCATTTGTGTCGAAAAATTCTTTTAGTTCTGCGTTCATTTTATTTTAAGCTTTAATTGTTTGCCTACTCTTGCCGGTTTTCGGTTTACCCGTTTCGGTCTGCTATATAGTCTGAGCATGATCGCAAACTTGTTTATTAATGCTACAAATTATAAATAATATCTCAATAAAACAAAATTATTATAATAATGTAATGATAAGTGTTTGCATTTATAATTTAAAGCACTATAATAAATAGATTTGTAAACATAACAAGCAACCAATTATGCCTCACGGCTCCTCCCCGAAAACAATCTTCCTCCCGTTTTGCCAAAAAAATACCCGGAAGAAAAAAAATCCTCCCGGGTAAAATAGACACACTGAACAACGCCAGTTTAAAACAAATTACTTCTGCGGATAGTTCGAATCCTTCAAATAAACCTTTTGTTCAGCACCTTCACTTACATATTTTGTAACATCAATATCGGGAGCCCATAACTGGTGCTTTTCAATGTAATTTATTAATCGCTGCTTTTCTTGTTCTTTGAAATGCTTTGTTCCTTTAGCTGCCGTGCCTGTTTCCTCGCTTTGTCTAAGGTAACCGGTGATTGCTTGGATAGTTTTTCCATACCTAACTTCGCTCGTTCCTGAAAGGACATCGTAAAACTGTTTTTTCAGTTGGTAAGACATTTACACAAATAGTATTGAATCAAAACAAAAGCGGGCCGTCAGTTCGAGTGCCGGGCGCGCAGGGCGGCGAAATGGAAGGTGTATCGAGAACGTGCGAGGGGATCCCGGCCCACGTTCTCGATACATTTCTTGCTGATGAAAAATCAGCAAGAAACACGCGAACTGACTGCCCGCTAACACTATCAAAAGTAAGAGGTCTGCCCGAAAGTCCTGATTATGGGGATATAACAGATGGCATTTTTCAGACGCGATTGCGCTGCCCCGCCACCTCCCCGAAAACAATCTTCCTCCCGTTTCGCAAAAAAAAATACCCGGAAGAAAAAATCCTCCCGGGTAAAAATACATTTCCTGGCCAAAGCCAGTAGTACAAAATCCTACTTCTGCGGAAACTTCGCCAGCACGTCCTTCGCCATGTCTTTGTGCACGGTAAAAGTCATCATTTTCAGTTTCACAAAATCTTCGTGCCAGTAGTAGTAGCCCGGGTTCTGCGGGTTGTTGCGGCTGCTGCTGCCGGAATCTTTGATGAGGAACCAGGTGCCGTTTGCTTTTTCTACGTAACCGATGAGGTGTACGCCGTGATCGTCCGTAGTGGAGCCGTTGCTGAAACGGAACTGGCGCGCATTATCGTCAATGCTGGCCGAAGGAATATCATAGCTCGGTACCATGGCCACGCCTAATTGCGAGTTGATGCCGCTTTCGCTTACATCACCGCCGATGGCAATGCTGTAGCCTTTTTTGATGGACGTTTTGATGGTGTTCATAAACACATCCAGCGGCACGTTGTAATAGTCGGCCGAATGCCACCAGTTGTCCGGCACACTGTACTCGGCTTTGGTCCAGTACGGCGCCTGAAGCAGCGACATTACTTCCACGTAATCGTCCGGGTTTATTTTTGCCACGGTGTTCATGTACTGCAGCGGCGTAAGTTCTTTGCCGGCAATGTTTACGGTTTTCGGCGGTGTGCCCATGTGGTATTCGAGCATGGATTTTACCGAAGCCAGTACCGACTCTTCGTTCCAGTTGCCCGAAGCTTTGGTGCTTTGTAAAAACTTATTCAGTTCATCGTACAGGCTTACGTGATCGTAAAACGGCTGGCTGGGTTTCAGCCCGGTGTATGATTCGTAGGGCAGCAGGCCGTACTGTTTCATCATGCGGGTAACGGCGTTGCTCTCTGAACCTTCTGCAAACGCCGAGGTACCGCGGGTGCGCACAAACTCGCGCGCTTTTTCAACATATTCCCAGTACACGATGTACGACTGCGAAAGGCGGATCTGCTGTTTCTGCATGCGGAAAATTTCCGATTCAAAAAACGAAAGCGTGGAGAAACACCAGCAGGTATTGGTTGCGCCCTGCGAAATGGGACCGGTGGCTTCCACCGATTTAAATTCGCTCATCTGTTTCGGCACATCCACACCGGTGTAGTCCATCATGAACTTCTGTTCCGGCTGCGCTTTGGCGGCGTTAAAATCCGCGAGGCTCTGTTTGATTTTTGCAAACGACGGGTTCGAGGCGGCTTTCATCACGCCCTTGTCTGCACGTGCTTGTCCGTAAGCTGCGCCGGCCATTAGCAGCCCGAGGCTGCAGATCAGTATGTTTTTCATTGTGGTTTCGTTTTTTTAAAGCCCGCTAAAATACGTTTTTATCTGTTTTGCAGCCGGGGAATAAGACGAAACGCCTCCCGGAGGGATAAACGGTATTTTTTTACATATCAAACGTGTGGTAATACGCCCAACGCGTTTTCGGGAAGTACCACCAGTAGTGATACACGCGTTCGTTTTCAAGATGAAAAACGGCGGTTTCCGGGGTCAGCAATGTATCGCGCCACCAGGATTGCGGCACGGTGAGCAGGTTGTCCAGCTCTGGCTTTTCTTTGCCAATAACAAGTTGCAGGCTGTCGCAGATGCGCGCAGCGGTTTGTGCATCGCAACGGAATGCGAACATGTATTTGCTGTCGGCACCCAGTTCGTCGCCGAAACAGTAAAGGCTGTCCACATCGTTTCCCGGCGCGAAGCCAAAAAATTCTTCAAAGCGTTTTTTGTTGTGATCGGTATCGGGCGTGCCGGCATCAAACGGACGGAATACCTTGTCAACGGCCTGTTCCTTCAGGTCCTGTGCCTTGCGCGAAACGCGGTCGCAGCCGGAAAGCACAACCAATACAACGAAAATGGCGATGCTGTTTTTCATTTTTCGGGGAACAGGGCATAATACCGGTTGCGTTCAAATTCGCGCACTTCACTCAGCAGCAGGTTAAATGCAAAAAACGCATCACGCGAACTTCCGGTAAAATAATGATTTACCGGGTCGCCTTTTATTTTGCTTTGGTTGTTGCCGCGCTCCTCAATATAACGGCCCGGCACACGCAGGATGTTGTAATACCCGTCGCGCATTTCATCGCTGGTTTCGCCGGTAATACGCAGCCCGGAAGTGATGTATTCCTGCAAAACGGTGCTCAGCTGCAATGCGTTTTTGTCGTCAATCATAAACTGGTTGATCGTTTCTTCCGATTCTTCGTTCAGTTCGAGCATTTTGTGGTAACCCCGGCGCATACGTACAATATAATCGAACACTTCGCCCGATTCTTTTTGCAGTTTAAACGCTTTGGCCTTAAGCTCCGGGTCAGCCAGCGAATCCACAAACCGGTACGAAACACGGCAGGCCGGGAAATCGTCGCGCACCGGCTTTTTTTCCGTATCGCCTTCCAGTCCGAAAATGCGTACAGCGATTCCGGTATCGCCGTCGGATGATTTGTTCGAGGTAAAATAAATGACACCGAAAATAAAAAAGAGCACAAATGCAAACAGCCCGCCGATAATGTACAGCATCGTCCACGGCGAATCATTTTCCGGTGTTTTGCGGGGATCGGGCGGGGGCGGGGGAAAATTACGCATCCTTATTTCTGTCCGGTCGAGTCGTTGTATTGCATTTCTTCCATCTGCGTTTCCAGCGCATCTAATCGTTTCGATTCAAACATGCGCAGGTCGTTGATCACATTCACAAGCGTTGATTTGGCGGTAAGCGGCTGCGCCGAAAAATAGAGGCGTTCCCAGTTCGTATTGGCGTAGGTATCTTCCTGCACCGGCATGGTCATGTAATATTCATCATCCAGCGTGGTTTTGTCTTCGCCGGTAATGCGCAGCGTTTGTTTGCCGTAGTATTCACACATGTCCCGCAGTCTGTCAGCCCTTCCGGTGCGGATAAAAAACGCCTTGGTAATGATCATGCCGTTGAAAAGGCCGGCCTTTTCTTTTTTCAGCGTGTCGCCAAACGCAATGTGCTGCCGGTGAACTTCGGCCGAAACGGCGATGGTTGCAGCCTTCAGCTCGTCCAGTTTTGCGCGGTATGCTGCATACTTCATACTGTCGGTATCGCATATCGCGTACAGGTTATCGTATTCGTATTTGTTATCGTCTTCATCAATGGTGGTCATCGCTTCCATCGCACCACCCGTAGCCTGCGAAATGCTTGACGATATTTTGCCGGCAATGGAAAGTGCAAACCAGATGCCGAGGCCGAGAATGAGCAG
Source organism: Chitinophaga pinensis (assembly GCA_943372645.1). Classification (GTDB taxonomy): domain Bacteria; phylum Bacteroidota; class Bacteroidia; order Palsa-965; family Palsa-965; genus VBWE01. The sequence goes on from CALRZN010000037.1 coordinate 15,241, forward strand.
TGCACCGCCGAGCAGACCCACGAGCAGACCGTTACGCTGCCACCAGGTTTTGGGCGGACGGGGCGGGAGATTCGGAAATTGATTGTGGCCGTAATAGGGCGGTTGCTGTTGCATAACAGGTTGTGGTTTATTGGTTAATTACAAACGGGGTCGCCAGCTGGTTCGTGCAGTGTTGCCCGAACATTTCGTCGTTGTAGCGATCCTGTTCCGCAAGGAAAGTTACAACATATCCGTCAGTTATGGCAGCCTGCATTTCGCTTTCGGTAATGTAAAAGGCGTAACGGATGTTTTCGTTTTTCGGGCGTTTGTAACTTTCGATGAGCAACTGGTTGTACCACCAGCCCGAAATGATTACCGTTTTTTGGTTGCGCGCGGCGGCCGCCTGCAGCACCTGTTCGCAGTAGGCGGCTTTGCGCAGGCGTTTGGAGCGTTCAGCGAAAACAGGCCCGGTAAGCGGATCGAAATAAATTTCCTGCCCGGCCACGTGAAACGTTACCGAAGCCGCCGACGATTCGGTGCCGCGGAACTGATCGGTAAGGTTGATGCCAAAGATAAACGCCGACAAAACCATAAGCGCGCTTATGATCCGGAAGGTTTTTACCGAAAGCGTCAGCGCAAGAAAAAGCAGGATAAACGGCACCACCGGAATCATGTAGGCCGATTTTTGCGGCAGACGCAGGTACGAAAAAATATACAGCACAATCACCACCACGCACATCCAGAGCAGGCGCTGCACCGGGAACGCACTGGTTTCGCTGATTTCGCGGCGTTTCCAGTTGCGCAGGCCGGCCATTATTCCAACTGCTACCGCCGCACAACCCAGCACACCGAACACGCCGAGCGTGGCCTTGTACGCGATTTTTGCAAACGGCGGGTAGGCAAACTGATCGCTGTACCCGAAAAAGCCACTGCCGTGGTTGAGGTACGAAGGAATGTACCAGAGTACCGAAATGATGACCGCAGGAACACCGATGATAAACGCCTGCCGGATAAACAGCGGAAAATTTTTACGGTCGAACAGCAGCAGCACAAAGGGCAGGAGCAGGGCCAGCGAGGTAATGCGGCAGCCCGTGGCCATGCCCAGCACCACGCCGCACCAGAACAGCTTCCGATCGAGCAGCAGGTAAAAGGCCAGCACGGAAAACGCCAGCGTCCAGGTGTAATCGGCCACGTAGGTTCCTGCAATGTAAATCACCGGTACAAAAGCGAGGGCGAGTGCTGCCGCAAAACTGTTTCCGGGCGAAAGTTTTTTCACCACGAGGAAAAAAAACACCGCCGCCAGCGCCCCGAATACCGCGCTCAGCAGGTTCCAGGCAAAAGGCGAAGCATCGTACATGAGCAGGTAAACATACTCCTGCAGCGGGTGGCCGGGAATGCGCGAAGCGATGTAATGCCCGCTTTCGTGCATCTGGTACGCATTTACCACCAGCCCCCACGAGTCTTCTTCCACCCCGTACCCGTCGAACAGAAATGGCAGGCGCGTAAGCAGCACGAGCAGGAAAAGCAGGGCAGCGGAGAGGCCGGTTTTCTGGAAAAGTTGATTCATGTGTGTGTGCGAAGATAAAAATTGTTGAACGAAGATTGGTGTACTTTAACCACGATGACCACAAAGGCATGCACAAAGCACACAACGAAAAGCAACAACTAACATGGTGCCCATTGTGCATACCTTTGTGGGCGAGGGGCAGGAGGGAAGGCCTTTGTGGTTAATAATGTTAACGAACCTGCCTTCCGTTTACGTACTTTTGCACATGCAACCATTCCGCACCTCGTTTATCCCGTTTGAAAGCACCGGGCAGTTCGACCGGCTTTTCACTGATTATATTTCCGGCAAAGAAAATATCCGCCCGTTTTATACCACAGCACCCGAACCGGCTGCCATTGCAGCATCAGCAGCTCAACTGCAGTTTGCCGCCGCCGACCGCGAACTGCTGGCGGGTGTAATTGCAGCGCAGTATAAACGCAGTGCGCTGGCCGTTCCGGAAACGTTGCTGGAACAACTGAAAACCGACAACACCTTTACCGTTTGTACCGGCCACCAGCTTTGCATTTTCACCGGTCCGCTCTATTTCATTTATAAAATTGCAACAGCCATCAAACTGGCTGCGGAGCTGAAAAAAAACGATCCCTCGAAAAATTTCATCGCGGTGTATTGGATGGCTTCGGAAGATCATGACTTTGATGAAATTGCTTCTGTAAACCTGTTCGGAAAAAAAGTAACCTGGGAAAAACCCGCTGATGGTGCGGTAGGACGCCTCACACTCGAAACGTTTCAGCCCGTGCTGGATGAACTGTTTACATTACTCGGTGAAAACGAAAAAGCCACCCAACTCCGCGAACTGCTCACCACCTGTTACGCCGCGGGCCACACACTGGCCGATGCCACACGCCGGTTTGTGTGTGCGTTGTTTGAAGGACAAAACCTGCTGCTGCTCGATGCCGATGATAAACAACTGAAAAAACGGTTCGCCCCGTTCATCAAAGCCGAACTGCTGCACAACGCCAACGAACAGGCCCTGCTGCAAACCTCGGCCGCGCTGGGCGGACAAGGCTACATGCCGCAGGTAAAACCCCGCAACATCAACCTGTTTTACCTCGGCGATCACGCCCGCAACCGCATTGAACGTAACGGGGAAGGGTTTGCACTTACCGGGACAAAAATTTTTAAACCGGAAAATGAGCTGCTGATGGAACTCGAATTGCACCCGGAGCGTTTCAGTCCGAACGTGGTGCTGCGTCCCATTTACCAGCAGGTGATAATGCCCAACGTGGCGTATGTGGGCGGCCCCGGTGAACTGGCGTACTGGCTGCTGTACAAAAAAATGTTTGATGCGCAGGGTGTGTTTTTCCCCGCGCTGGTGCCCCGCACCTTTTTTATGCTGCTTGATGCGCCCACGCAGGAGCGGATGGAAAAACTGGGTATCACCACCACCGAAATATTTACACCTGCCGATCAGCTTGTTACCGACTGGGTGCGCCGCAACGCCGGTGATGCAGCCGATCTTACGGAACAGAAAAACAAACTGGCGGAACTGTTTGAACCCATCCGCGCCAAAGCCGCACAAACCGATGCCACGCTGGTGAAAACGGTGGAAGCGGAATTGCAGAAACAGCTGCAATCACTCGCCGCGCTCGAAGGCAAACTGCTGAAAGCCGAAAAACAGAAACAGGAAACGTCAACCAGCCAGTTACGCAAACTGCGCGATAAATTGCTGCCGGGCAACAGCCTGCAGGAACGCAGCGACAATGTGCTGCCGCTGCTGCTGCGTTATGATGGGTTTATTGATGCCATTATAAATGCGGCGTCACCGGTGGGAACGGCACTGACACTATTGGAAGAAAACTAATTCACCATGTTCCGCCACCAGGGCAAAACACGAACGTTCCGCCACAACCTGCGCATTGCGTCGCTGCTTTCGTTTGTGGCCGGGCTGGTGAATGTGGCGGGTTTCCTGGCCGTGATGCGGCTGACCACCAACGTTACCGGGCACTTCGCGTTTTTTGTGGATGAAGTTTTTAAACTCAACTTCCTCGAAGCGTTTGTTTATTTCCTGTACATTTTCTTTTTCTTCCTCGGTTCGTTCGTTTCGAGTTTCCTCGTGGAGTTTATTTCGCGGCGCGATGAAAAATTCATCTACGTGATTCCCGCCATTATTGAAAGTGTGATTTTGTTCGCTGTGGCTGTGTTCGGGAAACTGCTCATCGCGCGTAATCCCGATCTGCTGGCGTGCAGCCTGCTGTTTGCCATGGGCCTGCAGAACTCGCTGGTAACGGGCATTTCACGGTCGGCGGTACGCACCACGCACCTTACCGGATTATTTACTGATCTTGGTATAGAACTGTCGCAGCTGTTTTTTTACCGGCAGCAGGAGCAACGCAAACGCCTCGCGCTTTCCATCCGCCTGCGCCTCACCATCATCAGTTTCTTTTTCCTCGGCGGTATTACGGGCGGTGTATTTTATTCATCGCTGCAATTGTATGTACTTGCCATTGCAGGCGCAGTGCTGCTGGCGGGCATTGCGTGGGACAGCGTGCGCGTACGGATTTTATTGTTGCGGCGCAGGTTGCGGAACAGGTAGTGTATCCGCTTCGTTATTTTCTTTTCTGATGTTGTCGCGGATCATGCCTCCCGCTTGACAGGTTTTGTGTGGAGAAGGTGAGCGGGCTAATCCGTTACAGCATACGATTTGTGCGTGTATAATAACCATCCTGTTCACAATCCAACGCGCTTAATATTTTGGTCCAGCACGGATATGCAACCGCGCTGTACAACGCACAAAATCTGCGCTAACATCATTTTATACAAATTCAGAATTTTTTTGATGCGATTGCCCTTTTCCGTAGGAGAGACAATTTTGAAACTTACACTGCCTTTGTAATCAACACAATCGCATCCGTAACCGCCGCCGTTCCACAAACCAACGTTTTCCCAAACAGGTAACTTTCACCACCCTCAAAATCACAAACCGCGCCGCCGGCTTCCTGCACAATTACAGCACCTGCGGCCACATCCCAGGCATTCAATCCCTGTTCGTAAAACGCATCAAAACGCCCGCAGGCCACGTAAGCCATATCCACCGCGGCGGAACCGATGCGGCGGATGCCGCGCGAATGTTCGAGCATGGTGCTGAACAGGTCGAGGTACATTTTTTTCTGTGCACCGATGTCGTACGGAAAACCCGTTGCCACCAGCGATTCACTTAACTGCTGCGTGGCCGAAACGTAAATGGAAGTGCCGTTGAGGTACGCCCCGTGGTCTTTCACGGCGGAGAAACATTCGTCTAAATTCACTTCGTAAATCACGCCGAGCACGGGAACATCATGCTGCGCCAGCGCAATGCTCACCGCGTAGCAGGGAATGCCGTGTATAAAATTGCTGGTGCCGTCGAGCGGATCAATAATCCAGTTCCATTCGGCGTGGCGGATGCGGGTGTCGTCTTCTTCGGTGATAAATCCGGCAGCCGAAAACAACGCACCGAGTCGTGTAACCAGCATTTCTTCGGATGCTTTGTCAACAGCAGTTACAAAATTGTTTTTGCCTTTCGATTCAATCTGCGAGGCATGGAAGGTTTTGCGCTGTTCGCGGATAAATGCGCCGGTTTCGCGTGCAATCGTTTGCACATCGGTACACAGTTCAGCTAATTGCGCAGTGGTCATGATGCGGTTTGCTGCCGGTGTCTTCTGCGTGTGAGGATAATTCCGGTAATGCCAATAACGAGCAGGACTACCGCGATAATTTCGGCCTGCACCACCGGGAAACTGCCGATGTGAAACAGCACTTCGTTAACGCGGATCAGCTCCACGAGGAAACGTTCGCAGCCGTTCATCACTAAGTAAATGCTGAAGAGCAAGCCGGGCACCACGAGTTTTTTGCGGTAAATCCACAGCGGGATAAACAGCAGGCAGCAGGCCAGCGTTTCATACAGCGGGGTAGGGAATACATTAAACGGAAGCTGGTTGCAGTTCGCCCCTTCGCAGCCGGGAATGGGAACGCCTTCGCCATTTACATTATTCGGGTAGTTGTAGGCCCAGAACCAGTCGGGCATAAAACCCGGGTGAAACGAATGGTTCTCCACGCCCCAGTCGCCGTCGCCCGAAATCTGGCAGCCGAGGCGGCCGATACCATACGCAAGCATAAGCGAAGGCGCAGCCGCATCACACAACTGCAGCAACGGCATGTTGTGTTTGCGTGCATACAGCAGCACAAATACAGAACCGAGAATAAGTCCGCCATACATGGTTAAACCGCTGAATGAAAAAAGCATTCCGCCCGGATCTTCCATAAACGAACCGAAGTTTTCGAGAATGTGAAACAGTTTCGCGCCGATCAAACCGCCGAGGGCAGCCATCAGTGTAATGTTTCCGACGTGATCGGCAGCGGTAACCGGTACTTCTTTTTCTTTCGGCTGATCGAGTTTCTGTTTGTTGGCCGAAAACCAGCGCCAGCCGGCCATGGCAATACCGGTGAGTAAACCAGCCACAATGCTGCCTTCGCCCGAAAGCAGGAAGGTGCGCGGATCGTTTCCGGCACCGGGCGTAATAATCATGCCGATGATTTTCCAGCCGAGTACAAAACCAAATACGCCCTGTATGGCCAGGTCGCTTGCCGAAGCCGGTGCGCCTTCGATGACTTTGCGGAGCGAACTTTTAAACTGCCCGAGTTCCGTGCGGCGTTTCAGTTCTTTCGAAAGCAGCCAGGCCGCCAGCAGGAACGCAATGGCTACAAAAAAACCAAAGCTCTGCAGCAGTTTTAAAAACGGCAGATCCAGTCCGAACAGGTCTTTAATGGCGTGATATATGGTAGGATACATAAGCGGTAACCGTATTTAACGTTGTGTTTTAATGCGCGTGATCGAGCTGTTCATTTTCATACAGCGACGTAATATCTTCCGGTGCAGACCCGGTTTGCGGATCGCTGAGGCGGCGTATAATGGTTGCAGCCACCAGGCCGTCGCTGTCAATGCGTTCTAATTTTACTTCGCACAGCGTATTGGCCAGCGAAGCATCGGCAGGCACTTTTACCTTGATGTAATTTTCGGTGTACCCAAACAGGCTGCCGTTTTTTTCTTCGTGCTCAAACAGCACCACGCGTGTTTCGCCAAGATGCTGTGTGTAAAAATTGCGCAGTTTTTTCTCCGAAAGAATGCGCAGCATTTTATTGCGGCGGCGGCGTTCGTTTACCGGTACCACGCCATCCATGTGAATCGCTTCCGTGTTGTCGCGTTCCGAATAGGTGAACACATGCAGGTACGAAATAGCAAGCTGGTTCAGAAATTCATACGTTTCGTTGAAATCTGCTTCCGTTTCACCCGGAAAACCTACAATCACATCCACGCCAATACAGCAGTGCGGCATTACGCTGCGGATCTGCGCCACACGGTCGGCATACAGCTGGCGCAGGTAACGGCGGCGCATGAGTTTCAGAATGCGGTCGGACCCGGACTGCAGCGGAATATGGAAATGCGGCACAAACCGTTTGGAGGCGGCCACATAGTTGATGATTTCGTTTTTCAGCAGGTTCGGCTCAATGCTCGAAATGCGGATGCGTTCAATGCCTTCCGTCTGGTCGAGTGCTTCCACCAGCTGTGTAAACGTATGTTCGTGTTTGCGTCCGCCTTCGTCGCCTTTTCCGAAATCGCCGAGGTTTACGCCGGTGAGTACAATTTCTTTTACGCCGAGCGCTGCAATTTTGCGGGCGTTGGCCACGGCATTGTCCAGGGTATCGCTGCGGCTGCGGCCCCGGGCGAGGGGAATGGTGCAAAAGGTGCAGCTGTAATCGCAGCCGTCCTGTACTTTCAGAAACGCGCGGGTGCGGTCGCCGAACGAAAAGGCATCCACAAAAAAGTTGGCTTCGTCAATCTCGCAGCTGAATACTTCGGCCCTGTTTTTTTTCTCCACGCGGTCGAGGTAATTCAGCAGGTTGAATTTCTCCGTGGCACCGAGCACAAGGTCAACGCCTTCAATGGCCGCAATCTCATTTGGTTTGAGCTGTGCATAACAGCCGACAACAACAACAACCGCATCGGGCTGCACCGAAAGCGCCTGGCGCACAATGCTCCGGCACTCTTTGTCGGCGTTGGCCGTAACCGAGCAGGTGTTGATCACATACAGGTCGGCCGCTTCGCTGAATTCGGTTTTCTGCCACCCGGCATCCATCAGGGTGCGGGCAATGGCCGATGTTTCTGAAAAATTCAGTTTACATCCGAGCGTGTGAAATGCAGCTTTTTTTGGTTGCGCCATGCGCGGCAAAGGTAACGAAAAGCATCGTATTACACGCCTGCGGCGTAGTTCCAGGAATAGTGGCAGTGGCAGTTGGCAGTGGCAGTCGGCTTTGGGAATACTGTACTTCCTTTTCCGTGCCATTGGTTTAACAGCTTTGCTGTTAAACCAATGGGTTTTTGACTGCCACTGCCAACTGCCACTGCCACTGAAAACGTTACGGGATGCAGAATCATTAAAATGAACCCCGGTACATTTCGGAACACAAAGGAATACATTGTTGAAAACCCTGTTTAAAAAGTAGTTGGCGCACTTCCTGAGCCGGGCCGGGCTTTGCCTAAACTTGTTCAGGATTTCCCCTGGTGTAAACTGGAAACTACTTCTCCTGCCGGTAAACGGGTTTTACCGGCAGGAGAGCAGGGGCCTGAAACGTGAAGAACATGGGACGGATATGCAGCATTGCGCTTATGGCATTTGCACTCACCGGGCTGCTTTCGTGCGGCGGGGGGGACAATAAAAATGATACCCAGAAAATTTTCCGCTACAACGAACTGGGTGAAGTAAACTCCCTCGATCCGGCTGCAGCAGGCGATTTTGAAACGCAGTGGGTAACCAACCAGCTGTTTAACGGGCTGGTGGAAATGGACGACAAACTGGCGGTGCGGCCGTGTATTGCATCGCGGTGGACCATCAGCGAAAACGGGCTCGATTACACCTTCCACCTGCGCAACGATGTATATTTTCACGACGATTCGCTTTTCCCGCAGGGCAAAGGCCGCAAGGTAGTGGCAGGCGATTTTGTATTCAGTTTCGAGCGCCTGTTCGATAAACGCATCTCCAAAGCTTCCACCCTGGTGGATATGATAGACCGTGATGAAGCGAAGGGCAAAAAAGGATTTGAAGCTACAAACGATTCGACCTTTATAATTCACCTGTCATCGCCGTTTGCACCGTTCATCAACATCGTGGCGATGAAATATTTTTCGGTGGTGCCGCAGGAAGTGGTTACCGTGCGCAAAGATGAATTTGCACTGCACCCCGTTGGTACAGGCCCGTTTCAATTCAAGAACTGGGTGCGCGGCACCAAAATGGTGTTTGTGAAAAACCCGAATTATTTTAAAACCGATGCCTCCGGCACACGCCTGCCGTACCTGGATGCAGTAGTGGTGCATTTTATCCGCGAGCCGGAATCGGCGTTTATGCAGCTGATGAAAGGCGACCTCGATATGCTTTCGGGCATGGATGCGATTAACAAAGACAAGGTGCTCACCAAAAACGGCGACCTGAACGAAAGCATGGAGAAAGAGTTTGTGCTGATGAGCCGCCCGTTTCTGAAAACCGATTACATCGGTGTGCTGGTTGACGATAGCAAAGACATCGTAAAAAACTCGCCCCTGCGCAAACGCGCCATCCGCCGCGCCCTCAGCCATGGGTTTGACCGCGACAAAATGATCCGTTACCTGCGTTACAACCAGGGCACACCGGCCAATGCCGGTTTTATTCCGCCCGTGCTGCTGGAAGGACACAACCAGAAGGTGACCGGTTATACGTTTGACAAAGAACTGGCGCGTTCACTCATTGAAGAAGCCGGTTACAAAGACGGGGACAAACCTTCGGTTACATTGTACACCACCAAACAGTACAGCGACATTGCCGAGTTTGTGCGCCACGAATGGACCGACATCGGTGTGGATGTGCAGGTGAACTTTATGGAACCGGCCCCGTTCCGCTCGGCGGTGTCAGACGGTAATGTGAACATGTTCCGCAAATCGTGGGTGGGCGATTATCCCGATCCGGAAAACTTTATGGCGTTGTTTTACAGCAAAAACTTCAGTCCGAACGGCAGCAATTATTGCCACTTCAGCAACCCGGTGTTCGATAAAATGTACGAGCGCACCATGTATGAGCAGAACGATTCCATCCGCTATTCCTATTTCCGGCAGATGGACCAGTTGATTATGGATGAGGCGCCGGTTATTCCGCTCTACTACGACCAGGCCGTGCGGTTAGTGCGCAAAAACATCTCGGGCATGACGATGGATCCCTCCAACATGCTGCAATTAGAAACGGTGAAAAAAGATTGAGGAACTATCCTTTCTTATTTTACCGCAATGTTCCGCTATGTTTTACGCAATGTAACGCTACGCTGCATTTTATTGCGGGACATTGCGCCTGACTTTGCGAAACATTGCGGTAAAAAGTAAGCGAACTACACTTTTTTTAAAAACAACAGCACTTATCCGGTAACTGAAAACGGCTTACCTTGCTGGCATACTTTTGTGTGTGTAAACGTGTTCTAACTAAAAAACAATATGCGTAATCCGACAGCAGCATTTCTTATCGGTGTGAGTATGGTCATCACCGCGTTTATCCTGGCAGGCGCCTGGAAAACCACCCACGAAGGCAAACAAACCATAAAAGTAACCGGGCTTGCCTCCAAAGATTTTACCGCCGACCTCATCGTTTGGAACGGCTCCTTTTCGCAGCACGCCGCTACGCTGAAAGATGCGTACACACTGCTGAAAGGCAATGCCACGGTGATTCAGAATTACCTCCGGGGCAAAGGCGTGCAGGAAAAACAGATCGTGTTTTCGGCCGTGGATATCCGCAAGGAATTTAAAACACTTTACAACGACAAAGGCGAAAGCATCGGTTCGGAGTTTGACGGTTACACGCTTACACAGTCGGTTGAAATTGAATCAAACGATGTGGACCGCGTAGAAAAACTGTCGCGCGAAGTAACCGAACTCATTGATGCCGGCGTGGAACTGAGTTCCGGCAGCCCGGAATATTATTACACCAAATTAGCCGATCTGAAAATCGAAATGCTGGCCGCTGCCACCAAAGACGCCCGCGTGCGCGCCGAAAAAATTGCGGAAAACGCCGACAGCGATATCGGCAGCCTGAAAAAAGCAGACATGGGTATTTTCCAGATCACCGCACAAAACTCCAGCGAAGATTATTCCTGGGGCGGCGCATTCAACACCAGCTCCAAACGCAAAACCGCTTCGATTACGGTGAAGCTGGAGTTTGATGTGGATTGATTGCAAACCGGGCGTCCTGCATAATTATGCTGCCGGTTCTTCTTTGTCCGGGGCAGGCTTAGGTTTGCTCCGCGGAATGTATTTTCCCGAACCGGCTTTTTTTGCCGCTGCAGCAAAATCTGCTTTGGCCTGTTCTTCATTGACAGGGGCTGATTTCGTAACAGTTGCCGCTTTGGGCCGGTGATCCGGAATGGGGTTAGTTTTAAGGTAGCTCCTTGTTTCAGAATCAAGGTCCTGATCGTATCTATATGTTGAGTCGCTCAAACGCTCTCCTGTTGTAGTTTCAACTGCGCTCGGGAAATCAGTTCCAAGGTGAACATGTACTAGTACGGATTGTATTATTGTATTTGGATTTGTAAATCTGATTTTTACAAAATCAGTTCCAGGTTCAGGCGGAAATACGCGATCAAATTGCCAGCCCGCTACCATTTGTACTGTTTGGTTCCAGTTTGTTGTTTGATTAGCAGCATGGTTGCTTAACGCCATCAGTTGTGTTGAATTACCTGTTGGATTAACACTTGAAGCACTTATTCGTGGCGTTTCTTTTGCACTTACGTGATCAGCAACAGATCGGGTTGTTTTTTCCTGATTCTTTTTGGGGTTTGATTTCATTTCTGAAAAATAATAAAATGCACAGGAACATGAAAGCTTGTGTATAATTTTAAAAAAAAATCGTTAAAAAGCCCCGGAACGATTCTGTTCCGGGGCTTTTTATTTTACAAAAACAAGTTGCTACGAACCGGGAGGCGTTACCGGCGGCTGGTAAGGCACCGGGTTCGGTACGGCCCATGCAGAAAGGGCAGCCTCTGCATTGTTATTATTGCATAGGTAATTGCAGTAGGCCTCCGTTACCCAAATGTCGCCTCCTCCGGGCGGCACAGAATCGTTACCGGGTGCGTTTGCGTTGGCCGCGCTCTGCGCCTGGTTAAGCTGATACTTCGGAGCGCCGGTGGGCGGTGTAAGCACCGGGGTTGCCGGTATCTGTGCAGGCATGGAACCAAAGGCTGTTCCGTATTGCATAAGGTAACCTGCAACAGCAGCACCGGTGCGGTTTACTCCTGAATCGCAATGCACATAAATAATGGCATTTTGAATACTGTTACTTATTCCGGAGGGCAACGTGCCTGGTAAATTTGCAGTGTTGTTTGTTAACGCGTTACGGATGGCTGGTATAAGTCCGGCAAAATTAAAACCTGTATTGTCTGCCAAGGCGGTAATAATTCCGGATGTACAACCGGCCGGCCATGCCTGACCCGCAACCGTAGGAAGCGCATGGTGCGCGTGAAATCCGATTGACTTGATCGGCCAGTAAACCATCATGCCCGAATTGTTATTTGCAGTTGAATCAATATACGTTGGATACGGCCCTGAGCTGCCGTTCAATGTTGGCGGACTTGCATTGAACCAGCTCACCTCCGTATTCACAATGCGCTGGTCTTTATGGCCTTCCACAAATCCGATCAGGCAAAAATCAATAACCATAGATGATGCAGTTATCGCCCCCTGGACTGCTACCGGAAGCGAACTGTAATTGGAGTCACTTTGAATTGCACTGATCAGGTCGGCCATTACAAACGGCTTAGAATGAGTGCCGTCTGTTTCGCTTCCGGTTCCTTTTACTTTTGCCCCGAAAGCCGAGCTGCCGCGGACAAGCAGGTTGTTATTGGTCGTATCATAATCAACAATGCGAACGGCCTGGCTCATAAAATCACCGTGTCCGTGTCCTTTTTTGTGATCTGCATCAATCGGGGAAGAGTCCTGTTCTTGCATAATAAATGAGTTTAAATGTGTAGGTAGGTCCCGTTTTTTTTCCGTGCTCCCGGAGTGGTTTCTGGTCTCCACATGGTTCATCAACCGATGTTCAGGATACGGTTCGCTGCGATCAGTTGATTCCTGGACAATATCGAAACAATGCATCATAAAACGATGAGCCCAACGAAAAACAGGTAAAAACACCTGCCCGCCGGAAGCATCGTACACGCAGCAGCGCATAACATGCGAAGCCCCGAAACGGTTGTGTTTCGGGGCTTCTGCTGTGCAATGGAAACGGTTTACTTCTCGCTGTCGTAATACTTATTGATGATTTTGAACGAAAAATCTGCCCCGTTGAGCACCACGCCTTCAAACGGTTTACCGTTGATTTCGCGGATGTCTTCGTCATAGTGTTTGATCAGCTCCGGTGTTAACACGGCATCCGGTTCAAGCACAATAACGGTCGGCAGATCCATCTCCGCACATACGTTCACAAAGTAAAACGGATCGCCTTTGCGTGCGTACCGGTGCTCATCAATCAGGAACACGCTGAACACGGCCAGCCCCTTGTTCATGGCGCTGTGCGGATTGATTTTCGAACCCTGGATGCCGGTGCCGTAGCTTTCGCCGCGGATGGCCATGTTTACACCGTGTTTTTTACAGAACGCTTCTAATTTCTCCGGCAGGTTGTACCGGCTGATCTGTTCGGTGTACGGGTTGCGCACATTCATATCCAGTTCAAACTGCCGGCCGCACACCCCGAACGCGCCGTCTTTGTAGTAGGCCGTAAAACTCTGCCCGTCCACTTTCAACGTTACATCTACCTTTTGTCCCATCCACTCGTGCAGCGGCAGGTTCTGGTAGCGTTCTTCATCCGTTTTCGGAATACCAAACGGCAGTGCGCCGATAAACGCGATATCGTTCGGCACGGGTGCTTCGTATTTGATAATGCCGAGCAGTTCGCTCACTTCTTCGCCTTCGGCAAATGTGCGGCCGGGAGGGAGCAGGCTCATTTTTTCGACAATGCCGAACGACCACGCATCACGCAGTTTTAAGGCTTTCACGCGGCTGCGCGAAAACTTTTTGTACAGTTCGGTCCACGGTGCATCCGGCAGCACGGTATCGGGCTGGATGAGGATGACCTGTTCGCCGGCCGTGTACGCGCCTTTGGCAGTGATACACATGTAGCCCAGCACTTTTACAAATTCAAGTTTGTCCGCATTCGGATGCGGAAAGATGCCGACGATTTTTTCGACAGTTGCAAGTTTCATTGGAGTGTTGAAGGTTTTAAGGGTTAAAGGTTACTAATAAAGGAATGCAAAAAAAAACGGTGCTGAAACTGATTCAGCACCGTGTCCATATTGCATGGAAAGTACGTTATCAGTCTTTGCGGACGCGGATCAGTGCCGGTTTCAGTTTCGCCATCGTATAATACGATCCGAACATTACGCCGGAGAACACCAGGGTGCTGAGGAGCGTGTTGCGGAAAAACGGCAGGGCCATTTCGTAGCAGAATGCGAGTCCGGCGGCGTCTTTGCTGTATCCAACGCCTTCTGTACCATTCAGCCATACGGCGAAATTGGTAACGAGGAAAAACAGCACCGCAGAACCGATGGAAACACCGGCTACAGCCAGGATGTTTTGTTTGTTGCGTATCGCATACCCCAGCAGGGTGGAGGCGATGATGCACAGGTAAACGGCCCACATCGTGTCGTGAAACCCGATGACAAGGTCGCTGAGCAGCATGGCCACCAGCGGCATGATGAGCGCTGTGCGGAACGAGGTCATTACAGCACCGGCAAAAATGCCCATGGCCAGCACCGGTGTAAAGTTCGGCGGCAGCGTGAAAGGAGCGGGCATGATGCGGCTTGCAGCAGCAAGCAACACAACCAGTGCAACGAAAATAAAGGAAGGTGTGAGTATCTTTTTCATACCGGTTTTAAAACGTTAACCGGACACAAAGTTATCTGCTTTTTGGTATCAACCAAACACAAAATCAGGTATTCAGCTTTTTTTTGTTCTTCTTCATCGTCTTTTTGAAGTCCTTGCGTGCTTTTTTTGCCGCTTTTTTATGCTCCTTGGCGATGGATTCGCTCGGGTGGGTTTTGGCGTTACGGTACTCGTTGGTGGCACCGCCCCGGTTTTTACAGGCCCCGGCCGAAAGCAGCAGCGAGATGGATAGCAGATAAAACAGGCTTTTCATAAACAACGTAATAATATAATTCCACCATGAAATAGAATACTACCGTCAGTTCGAGCGTCAGTCGAGAACAGTGATATAAGATCCTTTAAAACCTATTCTCGACTGACGCTCGAACTGACGGTAGTAAAAGATCGTATTCAAAATAACGCGTTTCAGGTCAATTTATTTTTGATTTTTCATTTTTGATTTGTGGTAACGTTATCGCAAATCAAAAATGAAAAATCAAAAATCAAAAATCGGTTTTAGTGCTCGTGTTTCTCGTCTTCTTTTTTCACCGGATCGCGTTTCGGCGGGGTGAGTTTCAGTTTTTTGTAAATCATGTCCGACATCTGGTACGGGTCGAGGCGCTTGGCGATGATCTTTTTGTTTTCATCAATGAGGTAAAGCACCGGTGTACTGTAAATGTCGTAGTAATGTTTGTACAGCGCGCGCGTGTAATCGTCTTTGGTGCGGCCGTTTTTCCAGTTCAGGTTGTTTTCCTTGATGAACTTTTTCCAGGCCAGTGTATCATCTTCCGTGGCCATCGCCACTACTTCAACCCCGTATTTTTTTAACGCATCGTATTCTTTTTTTAGCAGCGGAATCTCTTTTTTGCAGTGGCTGCAGCCCGGATCCCAGAACGCGATAATGGTGTATTTTGCTTTTACCTGCTGCAGTTCAAACACACGCGCAGTGGTATCATACAGCACCATGTTGGCCGGGTTTGCACCGCACAGGCCGAAGCGGAGCTTGTCGGCACGGTCGGTAATTTTTTTCACTGCTTCGGCGCTCAGCCAGAACGCCTGGTTGGTTTTGTAATACCGGTCGGCGAGGTGAACAAAAATCGCATCGAAACACATGATTTTGCTCGACTCGTATTTAAACGTAAGGTGGTGGGCGGTGTATTTAAACAGCTCGCGGCTGGGACGGGCCTGCTCAATCAGGAAATCGCAGCCTTTCATAATCGAATCGGGATGCTGTACGGTTAACTGATCCATGTACTGCACCAGCTTGTTGTGATATACCGGTGTACGTACCAGACCGTCTTCTTTAAAGTCCCAGCCATCAAAAAAGTGCGATTTGTAATAGTTGAAACGCCACACCTTCTGCAGCGAATCGCTGGCATTCCACGGTGCAGGAATTACGGTCGGAATTTCCGGGTCGCGCATCATGGTAATAATTTTCGCCATCATTTCGGAGGGATACTTGGCCACAAAATCGTTCCGGAATTTTTTTACATCCTTGTCTAACTGCTCAAGCTGTTTGTTGTAAAATTCAATGGTGTCTTTTTTGGCGGCGGGATCTTTTGCCAGCGCCTCTTTCTTTTTGCGCAGCGGATCGGCCTTTTTCTGCATGGTGTTCAGAAACCGGTTGTATTCGTAAAAGTGTTCGTTTTCAACCGAGCCGGTAATTTTCATGTGCTGAATCGGATCGGCCGTATCGGTTTTGATGGCAAACTCCTGGTCGTCGGTAAACAATATTTCCATGAACTTTTTGCCGGGGATGGCCACGAGGTAAATGCCCCGTTCTTTCGGTTCGTCGTATTTGAACACACCGGCACCTTTGGCGTCTAATTTTACCGTATCAATCACAAACTGTTTGTCGCCATAATAATAGGCCAGCACCACGTCCGTATTGGGCGCGTCGGTGAGTTCTATTTTCAGGTCAATTTTGGTTGATTTCTGCGCAACAGCAGCGAAGGGCAGCAGTAAAAGTGCCGCCAGGATACGAACAGGTAGGCTTGTTTTCATAAAAAGTGTATGCGTTTGCCGTGTAAATTTAAGCAATCCGGTTTTAGGATCGTGTTAATTTACCACAAAAATCAGGCCGAAGGCGGTTTGCCTTGTGAGGGTTTGTGGCCGCCTTTTTTCCGGTGAAACGGTTTTTTACCGCCGCCGCCATTTCCGCCGCCTTTGTTACCGCCGCCTTTACCCGAAAAGTTCTTTTTGCCGCCCCATTTTTTTTCCTTGCCGTTGTTCGGTTCGTAGGCCGGACCTTCGCCCAGGCCGAGGCTTTCGGGGAAAGGCATTTTTTTAACCGGGTAACCGATCAGGTCTTCAATACGGCTGAAGCGGCGCATGTCGTTTTCGTTGATAAACGTAACGGCCATACCGGTTGATTCGGCGCGCGCGGTGCGGCCTACGCGGTGTACGTAATCTTCTGCATCGCCCGGCACATCGTAGTTGATAACGAGGCTGATGTTTTCAATGTCAATACCGCGTGAAAGTACATCAGTAGCAACAAGTATGCGCAGGTTGCGGCTCCGGAACTGGCGCAGCACTTCTTCGCGTTCGGGCTGTTCCAGGTCGGAGTGGATGGCCGAAGCCTGCAGTTTCAACCGGCTCAGTTCGCGCCCGATGGCTTTTACATTGATTTTGGTGGACGAAAACACGATAATACTGATGTGTTTCGGATCGCTGAGCAGGTGCAGCAGCAGGGGCATTTTCTGCGTGTCGTAGGTGCAGTAGGCCTGCTGTTCAATTTTTTCGGCCGGTTTCGAAATCGAAATGCTTACCTGCGCCGGGTTTTTCAGAATCGTGTTGGCGAGCTGCCGGATGCGCGGGGGCATGGTTGCCGAAAACATAAGCGTTTGCCGTTCTTTGGGCAGGAAACTTACGATTTTCATGATGTCTTCGTAAAAACCCATGTCCAGCATGCGGTCGGCTTCGTCGAGCACCAGGTGTTTCAGGTTCTCTAATTTCACATACCCCATGTTGAGGTGCGCGATGAGGCGGCCGGGGGTGGCAATAATAATATCTGCACCGAGGGTCAGCGATTTTTTCTCGTACTCAAACGAGTTGGCATCGCCGCCGCCGTAAACGGCTTTGCTGGTAATATCCGAGAAATAACAGAAGCCGGTAGCCGCCTGGTCAATCTGCATGGCCAGTTCGCGGGTGGGCGAGAGGATGAGTGCGCTGACGCCCGAACGGTCTTCGCGGTTCAGGATGTGGTGCATAATCGGCAGCAGGTACGCGGCCGTTTTACCGGTTCCGGTTTGTGCGCAGCCGATCACGTCGCGGCCGTCGAGCGAATACGGAATCGTTTGCGCCTGGATGGGCGTGGGTTGGCCGAAGCCCATGGCTTCGATGCCTTCTATAACGCCGGGGTGAAAATCAAAATCGTAAAAATCGGCAGGTGCTGTTATTGGTTCTTTTTCTTCCATTGGGCGCAAAGGTACGGTTTATTTTGCGGGGGAATCAATTTGTGGGAAAGCGTACGATCTGGTAAACAGCGAAATCCGTTTCCTCCGGAGTAATCGCTGATTTTCGATTTTTGATTTTTGATTTTTGATTTGCGGTAACGTTATCGCGGAAGCAATTGGTACCAGTCTCACAAGACCGCTTCGCATAGAACAAGAGCTTCAGCGGTTCCAATCGCAAAAAAATCAAAAATGAAAAATCAAAAATACAGTTCACGTGCCGGCGCAAAGCGCCTTTATAAAATCAGTTCAGTTTCCTTCCCGCTCAATCTCCCGCAAATCCTTAATCATCCGGTCAGCCCAGTATTCGATTTCTTTGCGTGTAAGTTGTTTTTTGTGGACGCGTTGAAAGACCCAGATCTGCATGCGATAAAAATAATTCGGCGATTTATTTGTATAAGTTGGATCACAAATGCCATGTCCTTCATTGTAATTTTTTAATGCTGCTTCGTAATTAAAATGATGCACATAGTTTTTGGTTTCAAACAACAGTTCCCGGTACATTTTTTTCTTCCAGCCCGGCATCTGTTTGTATGTAGCGATATAATATGGTTTGATCCACTCGTAAATCAGGTTCCGCAATTTTTTTGATCTGTAAAAATTGCCCGCAAACTGCTCATATACCGCTTTGTTTCGGAAGGTATGATTCGAGGAATCAATAACGGGCTGGGGAGCTTCCCACCAGTTATAGATAGAACCGAAGCAGGCTACATAAAGATATCCCCGGGTATCCCATGATGTCGTATCTCTTGCCTGGTAATCATTATATGACAGCCATTCATGATGCGATTGAATAACTGCTGTCCAGGTGAGCGTTGTAAGTGCCGTATCAATTTTGGGCAATCCTTTGGGTTCCGGGCCAAGTGTAACTTCGTTGTTATCTGGGCGAAAGGACGGGAGCAGGAACAGTAGCAGAATTAACAGCAGGCTAACACGGGTGGATTTAAAAATGGTTTTTGAAAAGCAGGAGTACATACAATTGCGTTTCTGGCATAAGCGTTTGCTGCGGTAAAAGTGGCATTAGTTTTCAATGGCACAAAAAAAATCCCGACGCTCATTTTTTGAATTCAACCAATACTTTAGCTGATGGATGTTAAAATATTGGAACCAAATAGTTATAAATAAAAAATCCCGGAAGTGATCCGGGAATCGGTGTTCATATCTTTTAGGTTAGCTGCCGAGGTCTTCGAACGAAACGTCGCTCGTAACAGGGGCTGCAACTTCAGCCGTGTTGTACGTTTCCGTTTGCGGCTGTTCATTGTGCTGGTGTTCGTTGTGCTGCACCGGGCTGTTGGCTTTGATGTAGGCAATAGCTTCCTGCAGACCTTCCGAGAATTTCTCGAAATCTTCTTTGTACAGGAACAGTTTGTGCTTCTCGTAAAAGAATTTGCCGTCATCGCCGATCCGCTTCTTGCTTTCGGTAATGGTGAGGTAGTAATCGTTCCCGCGCGTTGACTTTACATCGAAGAAGTAAGTACGCTTGCCTGCTTTCACCGGTTTGGAAAAGAGTTCGCCTCCGTTATCCCTGTTGTTGTCGTAATGCTCCGCCATAGCGATCTTAATGTTTGGTAGTAAAGCAAATGTATTAAATAAAATTTGTATAAAAACAAACATTGTTCATTATTTTTTTGCTTTATCGGGAAAATTTATCGCTTGGTCAGGGTAAAACCGGGATTAATAGCAAGGCTGTTCATAAACATGCCCGGACATTGTTAATATCCCGGAGGGATTGAAACTGTTGGATTTTATAACAAAGAGATCCCGGAATCAGCCGGCAGTGGCATGCGGCAGTCTTGTATTGTGCAGGGAATAGCCGCATTTCAGCGAAGTACAAGCCCGGCCTGCCACTGCCTGCTGCCCCTGCCACTTGAAAAAAGGCTATTTTCCGATATCGCGGTTTTTGAAAAAGAGCTATTTTAAACAGATACTATTTCTCCGGCGCTTCCAATGCCTGTTTCTGAAACAGCTCGTAATACAGCCCTTTCTGTTCCATCAGCTGGGCATGGTTGCCCGATTCGGCGATGGCACCGTCTTCAATCACCAGGATCTTGTCCGCTTCCTGTACACTCGATACGCGGTGGCTGATGATGACCGTGGTTTTGCCTTTCATTATGCGGCGCAGGTTACCGAGAATTTCATCTTCGGTTTCCGTATCCACCGCCGAAAGGCAATCGTCAAACAGCAAAATCTGCGGGCGGCGGATCACCGCGCGGGCTATGGAAATGCGTTGTTTCTGTCCACCCGAAAGCGTTACCCCGCGTTCACCCACCATGGTTTCAAACTGCTCGGGAAACTCCATGATGTTATTGTAAATGGCGGCATCGCGGGCGGCCTGGTATATTTCTTCGCGGTGCTTTTCCAGCTCGGCCGGGTCGGCATAACTGAACGCAATGTTGCCCGCAATGGTATCGCTGAACAGGAACACTTCCTGTGGCACGTAGCCCGTTTGCCCGCGCAGGTCGTGCAGGTTCACCGTGCGGATGTCTTTGTCATCAATCCGGACTTCGCCTTCGTGTGTGTCGTACAGCCTGCAGATGAGCCCCGCCACAGTACTTTTGCCCGAGCCGGTTTTGCCGATGAGTGCAAGCGACTGGCCCGGTTCTACCGTAAACGAAACGTTTTTCAGCGCGCGTATGCCCGAGTCGGGGTACGTAAATGAAACGTTGCGGAATTCGATGCGGCCATTCACGTGGAGTGGTTCCTCCGTTGGATTCGAAATGTCCGGTTTCGATTTCAGAAATTCGTTGATGCGTTCCTGCGAAGCGGCTGCGCGCTGCACCAGCGAAGTAACCCAGCCCAGCGAGGCAATCGGCCAGGTGAGGCGGATAACGTTCAGTACAAAACTGCTGATGGTACCTTTACTCACTTCGCCCATAATGGCTTCGGTGCCGCCGATGTAAATGGTGAGCACGATACTCAAACCGATCATGAGCTGGATGAAGGGGAAAAACAGCGCCTCGGTTCCGGCCAGCTGCATGTTGAGGCCCATGTAGGTTTCGCTGTCTTTTTTCCAGTTCTCCTGCGTTTTTTCTTCCCGCGCAAAGGCTTTCACTACGCGGATTCCCGAATAGGTTTCCTGGGCCGAAGTAGAAAGGCGCGAAAGCTGGGCCTGTACTTTCAGGCTCCGTTTGTTGATGTAATTGCTCACCATGTAAATGCTGATGGCCAGTAGTGGCAGGGGCGCCAGCACATACAACGTGAGGCGCACATCTTTGTGCAGCATAAACGCAATGGTGGTAACCAGCGAAACAATGGTGGTGGCCATGTACATCACCACCGGGCCCACATACATGCGCACGCGGCCAACGTCTTCGCTGATCCGGTTCATCAGGTCGCCGGTGTTGTTGCGTTTGTAAAAAGCGAGATCGAGGTGCTGGTAGTGCGCGTAAATTTCGTTTTTGAGGTCGTATTCCACCAGGCGCGACATCACAATAATGGTTTGCCGGTTAAAAAACAGGAACACACCTGAAAGCAGCGTGAGCCCGATAATGCGTATGCCGTACCACAGCAGTTCGCTCATCACCGTATCGCGGGGCAGTCCTTTTTTGATGGCTTCGTCGGCATAGTCAATGCCGTCGCCAAGCAGCACCACCGGCAGCTGGCTGAAAAATGCGAACGCAAAAATAAAGGCGATGCCCAGCACCAGCCGTACACGGTATTTCCAGAAATATTTATTGAGGTAAAAAAGTGCCTTCACAACGCGCTTGCCGGTTAATCTTAAAATGAAAATCGGCACAAAATTACGCCTAATAGCTGTACCAACATGCATTTTAAGAATTAAATTTTCCGGTTGCAACGTGGTGGGCGGTAACCGTGTAAACGGCTTTCTGAATTATTTAACGGGACAGGGCTTTGCTGCCGGGAAAAAACAGCTATTTTTGCAGCCCGGAATGCGACCGACCACAATTACGGAGCGTTATCCGGCAAGTACGCAGAATTCAAACAAAGAACATTAACTGCTAAAGCGATTTGTATGCTGACAGCCAATGATACCAAAAATGCTTCGGGCACTGAGCTCGCGGTACTGGGCAATATGAGCCTGAACAACCACGAACAGGTGGTGTTCTGCAACGACAACGATACCGGGCTGCGCGCCATTATCGCTATTCACAACACCGTACTTGGTCCGGCGCTTGGCGGAACACGCATGTGGGTGTATAACAACGAAGCCGAAGCACTGAACGATGTACTGCGCCTTTCGCGCGGCATGACGTACAAAGCGGCGGTTTCCGGCCTCAACCTCGGTGGCGGCAAAGCCGTAATTATTGGCGATGCACGTACGCAGAAGAACGAAGCACTCATGCGCCGTTTCGGCAAGTTTGTGGATAACCTGGCCGGTAAATACATCACTGCAGAAGATGTGGGGATGACCGCGAAAGACATGGAATACATCCGCATGGAAACCAAACACGTTTCGGGTATTCCGCAGTCGCTGGGCGGCAGCGGCGATCCTTCGCCGGTTACGGCTTACGGTGTTTACGTTTCCATGAAAGCGGCTGCCAAAGAACGCTGGGGAAGCGACAGCCTCGCCGGTAAAAAAGTAGCGGTGCAGGGCGTAGGCCACGTGGGTTCGAACCTCGTTGCGTCGCTCGTAAAAGAAGGTGCAAAAGTATTTGTTACCGATATTTTTGAAGACCGCCTCAACGAAATCAAAAAAAGCCATCCGGAAGTGGAAATCGTGAAAGGCGAAGTGCTGCTGGATCTCGATGTGGATATTTACGCGCCCTGCGCACTCGGTGCAACGGTGAACGACGATGCACTTAACCGCCTCAAATGTTCCATCATCTGCGGTGCTGCAAACAACCAGCTGGCCGATGAAAAAGTGCATGGCGAAGCCGTTATGAAAAAAGGCATCCTGTATGCACCGGATTTTGTGGTGAATGCCGGCGGACTTATAAACGTGTATTCGGAGGTGATGAACTACAGCCGCGAACACGCCATGAACCAGGCTTCGAACATTTACAACACCACCAGCCATATTTTTGCATTATCAAAAAGTGAAAATATCCCGACTTACCTCGCTGCAAACCGCCTCGCGGAACAGCGCATCCAGGCCGTGGCAAAAATCCGTCAGCCCCGGTAAGCGAACGGATCACAACAGTTCTTTGATTTTAACGAAACAGTATGCTCAACAGAAGGTATTTACGGATTAAGGTGATGCAGGCGCTTTACAGTTTTTTCCAGTCAGACGACTCGGACATTGCGAAAGGCGAGCGGGAATTGCTGCGAAGCATAGATAAGGTATATGACCTGTACATTTACCTGTTGCTGCTGTTCAATGAAATAAGGCATGTGGCCGGTCAGCAGATGGAAGACAACAAAACCAAGCACCTGCCCACGAAAGATGATCTTAATCCGAACCTGCGTTTTATCAATAACCGCCTGCTTACCCAGCTGGCCGCCAACGACCGCCTGAAAAAGGAAGCCGAAGGCCGCAAACTGAGCTGGCAGGTTGACCACGATGTGGTGCGCAAGGTGTGGAGCAATGTAAAAGGCTGGGACGGTTACCAGAAATACATGGCCGAAGCCAATGACAGTTACGAAAACGACCAGGATTTTATCCTCGACCTGTTTTCGAAACACGTGGCCGATTCAGACGATGTGGAACTGCACATTGAAGAAAAAAGCCTGTACTGGCCCGGCGACCTGAACAACTGCGTGGCCCCGGCCATCATCAAAACACTGGAAGCCGGCAAAGAAAGCCAGGCGCCCCGCATCGCTTCGCTGTATAAGGATGCGGACGACGACCAGAAATTCCTCCTCGAACTGTTCCGCAAAACCATTATGGAGCAGAAAAACACGCAGGAAATTATCGGCGAAAAAACACAGAACTGGGAAGTGGAACGCATTGCGGTGATGGACATCCTGCTGATGCAGATGGCGCTTACCGAACTGCTCTTTTTCCGCGAAGTGCCGGTAAAAGTAACGCTGAACGAATACATCGAGATTTCAAAACTGTACAGCACACCCAAAAGCAGCGTGTTCATTAACGGTATTCTCGATAAACTGGTGGCCGATTTTAAAGGAAACGGTAAACTGGTGAAAACCGGTCGCGGATTAATCGAATAAAACACCACCCTTAAACGACTGCACAGGAGTAAGCCTAAAAACAACTATTTTTGCAAAGCAGAAAATCAACCATACCATGAAACGTTACTTTTTAATTCTCGCTCCTTTTGTACTGGCCTCGTTCACCTCGTGCCAGCCGAAGGATGAAAAGAAAATCGGTACCGACCTGATTACAGTTGCCGGCGACACCAAGGGCGGGCTGGCCAGCATGAAGTTTGAAAACGAGAAACACGATTTCGGCCGCATTTCGCAGGGCGAGCGTGTTACCTACGCGTTCAAGTTTAAAAACACCGGCGGTTCGAACCTGATTATTTCCGATGCACACGGTTCGTGCGGCTGCACGGTGCCGAGCTTCCCGAAAAAACCGGTTGCGCCGGGTGAAGAAGGCGTGATTGATGTGGAATTCAACAGCGAGGGCAAACGCGACCACCAGGAAAAAACCGTTACACTCATCACCAACTGCGAACCGAATACCAAGGTGCTTACCATCACAGCCGATGTAATGGTGCCTGAAAAACGTTAATTCAATTTTACCAGTTCATATTTAATCAACAGCAATGACCATTTTAGCATTTCTTCTCCAGGGTGGCGCCGCAGCTGCTCCCGCCGCAGGCGGCGGACAAGGCGGACTTATGATGAACCTGATTATGATCGGCCTGATCATTTTCGTTTTCTACTTTTTCATGATGCGTCCGCAGATGAAAAAACAGAAAGAGCAGCGCCAGTTCGTGGAAGAGCTTGACAAAGGC
Source organism: Chitinophaga pinensis (assembly GCA_943372645.1). Classification (GTDB taxonomy): domain Bacteria; phylum Bacteroidota; class Bacteroidia; order Palsa-965; family Palsa-965; genus VBWE01. Next base: position 39,955 of record CALRZN010000037.1, read on the forward strand.
AGCAAAGTAGTAACCATCGGCGGCATCGTCGGCAAAATTGTAGATACTACCGAGAAAACGTTTTGGGTAGAGTGCAAAACCGGTGCAAAAATTGAAGTACTGCGCACCGCCATTTCGCTCGAAAACAGCCGCATACTCAACCAAGCTGATAAAGACGCTGCAAAATCGGCCAAACAGATCGAAGAAATTCCATCTTAAGGGCACTTCCAAAAACTTCAATCTCTTCGTTGGGCTCATTTCGAAAATGCTCATTTACGCAGGTAAACTCCGCTTTTCGAAAGTTTCGCCCGCCTCAATCTTGAAGTTTTTTGAAATACCCTCATGCAAATACTAATGCGGCATGAAAACAACGGAAGATACCAGTTTACTCCAGCCGCATGATGGAAAAAGCAAACGCCCGGTTGTAAACCGGCGTATTGCTACGTTCCTCGTATGCCTCGCTGTTTCTGCGTCGCTCTGGGTGATGAACGCGCTTTCGCGGGAATACCAGGAGACCATTAAACTGGCGGTGGATTATGTGCACCTGCCTTCCGACCGCATGGTGGCCACGCGGCTGCCCGATTCGCTCGACCTCGAGGTAAAGGTTACGGGCTTCAGCCTGCTGCAATGGAAAGTGTTTAAACCCAGTGAACGCATCCGCGTGGATGTGACCTGGGCGCGGCGCTCGAAAGTGAGCACCGATAATTACCTTGCATTTGTACGAGAGCTCGACAAACTGAGCCTGCAGATGCCGCGTTCGGTTAAAGTGCAGCGTGTAATGCCCGACACCATCTGGTTTTCGTACGCGCCGCGCATCACCAAATCGGTGCCGGTGATTTCGCGCCTGCGCATCAGCTGCGAGCCGGGGTACCGCATCAGCGACAGCATACAGCTGAAACCGGCCATGGTGGATGTAAGCGGCCCGGAAGAAGAAGTGGCAAAAATTACGCAGGTGGAAACCGAAGAACTGGTGATTAATAACGCCAACGCCCCGGTGAATGTGAAACTGAAAATGAAACAGGGCCCGGCCTACCGCAAGCTCGCATTTTCGGCCACCGAATTTGAAGCCGCGCAGGATGTATATCGTTTTACCGAAGCCCGCGTAGTTATTCCCGTAAAAGCCGAAAACGAACCGCGGGGCTTCCGCCTGCAACTGCTGCAGCGCAACGTGGAAATCGTGTTCCAGCTTCCGCTCACCCAAACCGGTCATGTAGATACCTCCATGTTCCGCGCCGTGGCCGATTACCGCAACATTGATGCAGAGCGCGGCACCGTTCCCGTGCAGCTCACACGCAAACCCGTGTTCGCGCGTAACATCCGCATTGAACCGGAACGTGTGCCGTTCCTGATACGGCGGGAGTAGTTTTTGTTTATAAATGCAGAAGCCCCGGATTTACCGGAGTTGTTGCTCGGAAATATTAAAACAAAACGTATTTAACATACATCGTTTTCCACGATGGCAGCGGGGATTTGTTGTGAAGCCTTCGTTCCTTCGCGCCTTAGTGGTAAAAAGCAAGGATCCAAAACGAATCGCATTCGTTGGAATTAACTACACACTCTTCGTGTCTTCGCGCCTTTGTGGCAAAAAATAAGTATCATCAAACGAACCTGTAAACGATTCTAGAACCAATAACAGTTTCCCGTTTTGCCCCGGAAACCACCGCCAGCAGTTCACTCCTGAGTTTTCAGAAACAATACCTGCCGGCATTCCGGTCTTCCCGCAAATCCAAAACCCTTTTATTATCTTTATCCCTGCATCAACCGAAAACATCACATGCCTGCACAACCCGTTAAACTGCTGCTGGGTGAACGCATCAAACTGCGGGCGCTGGAGCCCCAGGATGTGGACCTGCTTTACCGGTGGGAAAATGATCCCGAAGTGTGGAAGGTGAGCAACACCATCACGCCGTTTTCGCGGTTTGTGCTGGAGCAGTACATCGCTTCGGCGCACCTCGACCTGTTTACGAACAAACAGCTGCGCCTGATGATTACTACCAAGGACGCACGCGATATCGGATGCATTGATCTGTTTGATTACGATCCGCACCACCAGCGCGCCGGGGTAGGCATTCTTATAGCCGAACACGCCGACCGCCGCCAGGGCTTTGCTTCGGAAGCAATGACCCTGCTGATTGATTATTGTTTCCGCACGCTGTACCTGCATCAGCTGTACTGCAATATTACGGTTGACAACCAGGAAAGTGTGCTGCTTTTTCAGCGGCATAAATTTACCATCACCGGCATTAAAAAAGACTGGATACGCAGCGGCGACAGGTTTACCGATGAACTGATTCTGCAACTGGTACGGGGCAACGGAGGATAAATGTGCTGACCAAAATAACCATACGGCTGCTGGGCGTTTTGTTTACAGGCAGTGTGCTGCTGCTGCTGTGGCGCTGCAGTCCGGGCAGCGATAAACCGCCCGGTGATTCGCTGGTACAGGATGGCAAATACACCTACCTCAATCACAACGATTCCGTAACGTATGTAGGCACGAATGTGTGCGCACAATGCCATTCGGATATTGCAGGCACCTTTGCCGAAACCGGCATGGGGCAGTCGTTCGGGCTGGCCACGAAAACAAAAAGCAAGGCCCGTTTCGATGGCAATTTCCCGGTGATTTATGATAAACATTCGAACTTCAGCTACAAGGCATTCTGGAAAAACGACAGCCTGTATTTTATGGAGTTCCGGAAAAAAGGCAACGACACGGTACACAAACGCATCGAACATGTAGATTACATCGTAGGTTCCGGTCAGCATACCAATTCGCACATTTACAATGTAAACGGTTACCTGCACCAGATGCCCATGACGTTTTACACGCAGCAGGGCAAATGGGATTTACCGCCGGGATTTGAAAACGGTTTTAATACGCGGTTCGGTCGTAAAATCGGGCTGGAGTGTATGAGCTGCCACAATTCGCTGCCCGGTTTTGAAGAAGGTTCGGAAAATAAATTTACACAGGTGCCCGGCGGCATCGGCTGCGAACGCTGCCACGGACCGGGTTCGCTGCATGTGTATGAAAAACAGCACCAGCACCTTATTGATACGTCGCGGTTTATTGATTACACCATTGTTAATCCCGGCAAACTTTCGCCCGAGCGCCAGTTCGATGTGTGTCAGCGCTGTCACCTGCAGGGCAATGCGGTGCTGAAAGAAGGCAAATCGTTTTTTGATTTCCGCCCGGGCATGGTGCTTTCTGATTACATGGCCGTGTTTATGCCGAAATACAAAGGCGGTGAAAATGAATTCATCATGGCATCGCATGCCGAGCGTTTGAAAATGAGCGCCTGTTTCCTGCAAACCAATGCGGCCTACGCGTACGATGAAAAAGACCTGCGCCCGTATAAAAATGCAATGACGTGTGTTACGTGTCACAACCCGCACGTGAGTGTAAAAAACACCGGCAAGGAAACATTTAACGCGGCCTGCAGCAACTGCCACACAACCGGCGGCAAAAACGGGGTGTGTACGGATACGCCTGAACACCTTGAAGCCAAAGCAAACAACTGCGTAAGCTGCCACATGCCGCGCTCGGGTTCCATTGATATTCCGCACGTAACGGTGACCGATCATTACATCCGTAAACCGGGAACGGTTGCCACGAAAAAAACAACAGACGATGCGGCTGCGGTAAAACAATTTATCGGCCTGTATGCCATCAACGAAAAAAATCCGGCCCCGCTGGTAAAAGCCAAAGCGTACCTGCAGCAATGCGAAAAATTTGCACCGACCGATTTGTTCCTGCTCGATTCGGCGAAAAAATACCTGCCGGATAATTCCGCTGAAAATGTGCGGAAACATTTTGTACTGCTCGTGCAGTGGGCGTACCTGAAAACGGATTACACGCAGATCGCTTCGTATGTGGCACAGCTTCCGGAAGCAGACATCACCGGCAAAATACTGGCTACCAAAAGCTGGGACAACGAACAGGCCTGGACCGCCTACCGCATCGGTGAAGCGTTTTACAACCTCGGCAATACGGCTTCGGCATTGACGTACTATAAGAAAGCCTACGAACTGGCGCCGCTGGTGCCTGATTTCGAAAGCAAGTACGGACTTGCGCTGGCTGCGAACGGACAAAATGACGAAGCCATGAAACGGTTCAAAGCGGTGCTTGCCGCATACCCGAAACATGTGCCTTCGCTCACCAACCTCGGTTACCTGTACCTGCTGAAAGGAAACGACAGTGAAGCCGAAAACTGTTACCGCAATGCACTCGCCCTTGATCCGGATTACGAACCGCTGCTGGTGAACCAGCTCGGCCTGTATATGTATCGCCGGCAGTACAGCGAAGCCGGGTACTTCGCCGATGCCATCCTGGAAAAGTATCCGGACAATAAAAACGTGCGGAACCTGCGGCAGGAAATCAAACGGCTGAAATAAATAACACACACTTATCCGGCCCGTGACGGTTTTATCAAAGAACACGGTATTTTTGTTGCGATGAGTAAAATGAAAAAAATAATCCTGTGGGGATTACTGGTGCTGGTACTGGCCGGCGGGGCAGGAGGGTACTGGTTTTACACGGTCTATTACGTTTCCAATGTGGAACTGAAAGGCAAAAGCGAAGCCTACCTCTTTGTACGCACCGGCTCTACCATGGAAGACCTGGTAGGTGAACTGGTGAGCGAAGAACTCATCAAAGACCGCAAATCGTTTGAAGAAATTGCGAAGCTGAAAAAATTCACCGTTGTTAAACCGGGCCGTTACCACATTAAAAACGGCATGAGCAACCGCGAACTGGTAAACATGTTCCGTTCGGGCGCGCAGGAGCCGGTAACATACACGCTCACCGGGGTGCGCACCAAGGACCAGATTGTTTCGCGCGTGTGCAAAAAACTGGAAGCCGATTCGGCCGCGCTGGAATTCATCCTGAATGACAATACCGCGCTGAGTGCTTACGGGTTCAATAATAAAAACATCCTCACGATGTTTATCCCGAACACATACGAAATGTACTGGAACACCAGCGCAGAACAGTTCATGGAGCGTATGGCGAAAGAATACAAAGCCTTCTGGACCGACGAACGCAAACAGAAAGCCCGCGATGCCGGCCTCTCGCAGTCGGAAGTGGTGATTCTTGCTTCCATTGTACAGTCGGAGCAGAATGTGTACAACGATGAAAAACGCATCATTGCCGGTTTGTACATCAACCGCCTGCGCAAAGGCATTCCCATGCAGTCGGATCCGACGCTGATTTATGCACTCGGCGATTTTACCATCCGCCGCGTGCTCAATTCCGACAAGGAAATTGATTCGCCGTACAACACCTACAAACACACGGGTCTGCCGCCGGGGCCGATTATTCTTCCGGAAATCAGTTCGGTAGATGCGGTGCTCAACTACGATAAAAACAAATACATCTACATGTGTGCGGTGTATGGAACGGGCAAACACAAGTTTACCGACAACCTGTCGGAGCACAACCGCAATGCGGACGCATTCCGGAATGCGCTTTCAAAAGCCAATATTAAGCGGTAAGTTTGGGCATGAAGCATACACCGTTTAAAGCGCATCCCTGGCACGGCATTTCACCCGGCGACCAGGCTCCTGAAGTGGTTACCACGTTTATCGAAATCGTTCCCGGCGATACCGTCAAATACGAAATTGACAAGGCCAGCGGCTGGCTGAAAGTGGATCGCCCGCAGAAATTTTCGAATGTTATTCCAGCGTTGTATGGATTTATTCCGCAAACCTATTGCGGTGATGAAATTGCGGCGTTTGCAGCTGAAAAAAGCGGCAAGGTGGTGCGCCGTGGCGATGGTGATCCGCTTGACATCTGCGTGCTCAGCGAACGGGCCATTACAAACGGCGGCGTGCTGCTGCGTTCGCGGCCCATCGGCGGGTTCCGGCTTATTGATAAAGAAGAAGCCGACGATAAAATAATTGCCGTGCTGGAAAACGATGATGTTTACAACTACAACGACATCAGCGAATGCCCGCCCGCACTTATTGAACGCCTGCGCCATTATTTTCTCACGTACAAAAACATGCCCGGCGACAACACCCGCGTGTGCGAAATCACACATACCTATAACCGCGAAGAGGCTTATGAAGTAATCCGCCGCAGCCGTGTGGATTATGCAAATACATTTACACCGGGCGCATGAGCAGTCGGAAGCAATTGATCGTTTATGTCAGACATCCTACAAATAGTGGCAGTGGCAGTTGGCAGTGGCAGTCGGCAGGTATTTCAGAAGAAGAATCAGTTC
>CALRZN010000038.1:0-46016 GCA_943372645.1 Chitinophaga pinensis
AATACGTACAAACAGATCAAAGCATTTATTGAAGCGAACGACCTGGAAGGAAAAACGGTTACCATTACCGGTGTAGGGTTTGTGGATATTGATCACTACTACGCGCGCAAACAGGCGAAGAACAATATGGAGTTGCACCCGATATTGACTATTTCTTTTTAATCCCGGAAACCTTTTTTATACACTGTTCTTCGATCCGAAGCTGTTTTTCGCGGCCGGTATTTCGTTGTTATGCGCAGATAACTGATTACCATCACATCTGGAAATGATATACGTATTATACCGCAATTAGCAGATACAATAATTTTATAGTGTAGTAGTAGATGATGAATATGTTGTTTATTATTTAATATAAATATCGTCCCATGAAAAACGTAAAAAGTTCCGGCGTGTTTGCCTTGTTGTTTTTTGTACTCGCAACCGGATGCGACAGTTGCAATTACAATGAAACCGGCGAGTGGATAGCAGCCGATACCCGTGAGGCCATTGTGTTCCAGGTTGGCGGCACGTTTGAAACATTAAAATTTGCATACGATTACACGCCGCCGACAACGTTGCCGGGAACAGACATTACTTCAACAGAAGGCACACAGATACCGGGCAGTGGCAAGTGGCGACCTGATCTGAACGGTACCTACACAATTGATTATTCAAAAGACCCGGCATGGATTGATCTCGTGGCTACGCAGAACGGAAACCCGCGACGGATGCAGGGCTTAATCCAGTTCCTGGATAATAATACATTTTACATTGCCATTGATGAGGTACGTCCTGCAACGATTGATAATTCGTTGCGCGGGAAGGTGCGTTTCAGCAGGGCTGCAGCGGGGGAATTGAAACGGTAATCAAAATATCGCGTTTCCAGGTTCCCGCATTACATAGCGGAAATCATCCTGTTCGATCCGGCGGATGGTGGCGCGCAGTGCTTCAGCCTTGGCCCACAACTGACGCGCTTTTTCATCATGGCTGGTGCCGCGCAGCAGCAGGTGTGTGGCGTACATTTCGTAAAACGGGTAGGAGGGCGGAACAAGTTGTTTCAGTTTTTCGAACGCAAATTCCACGGTTGCTGCCGGTAATTTATACGCAAGATCGGTTTCAAGCCCGGCGAGGATATCTGTTGCAGACTTGCATGAAGTAATTGCCTGTTCTGTTTGTGCGGCGTTTTTTTCTCCGGCAAGAAATTTCCGGACTGTTTGTGTGAACAAAAACGTATTCACCACTTTACCCGGTTCCTTTTTCATCGGGTGTTTGTCCGCCCTTTTGTCGCGCAGGGAATCGTGATATTCCTGTTTTACGGCAGCAACATTAATACGATCCCGGAGTTGTGCGGGTTCACTGCTCCATAACCTGCGTATCTCCGGTGTTTTAAATAAACCATGCGCTGCTAAAAAAGGCGGTGTAATATCGTTCAGTAATTGCAACAACCCGCGCTGCAATTCATCCGGTTGCGTAAATGCAATTCCGCCGCGCAGGATGTTTCCGAAATCAACGACACGGAGCAGTAACTTTTTCTCGTTGCCAGCTTCGGGCTCTTCTTTGTAAGGTGATGCGAGATCCGTGCTGTGTATAACATCTGCAAAACGCAGCGTGGTAACAGCAAGCCTGCGGCTGTTGTGGTAATCATCGTTTTTTTTGTCGCCGGGATTTTCGAGGTAACGCAGCACCGGCTGAATTGCATCCGGCGTTTTGAACAACAGCAACGAACCGAAAAAAGCGGCCGAATAAAAAACGGTTCCGCCCTGCTTTGCAAGTGTTCCGATGCGTTCAATATGTCGTGTGTCGTTAAGCAGCCCCGCGATAAATGCCGCCGTGCAATGGCTTTCCCGCTGAATGTAATCATCCTGTACATCAAACAACGCATCGAGGTGTTCAGCGGGAATGGTGGCCAGCAGGAAACGCGTACGCACAATCTAGTGCGACATGTCCGCTACCGGCGAAACAAATCCGCGCATACCGCCGAGTACATTCCTGCGGAAGAAATACTGCACGTAGGTTTCAAAAAGATCGTCCAGATGAAAAATTTGTTGCGGGTCTTTGGCTTGCATTGTTTGAACAGCTTATTTCCGGATAATCGTTTTGCCCGTAAAAATACCCTTCCGGTCGTTCAGCAGGTACAGACCCGGCGGCAGATCGGAAATGTCTAATTGTGTTTGCTGATGCAAAACAAATTCACGTACTGCTTTACCCTGTGCGTTATAAAGCACCAGCGTATGTTTTGCCTGTGGGTCGTTGCAGCGGATAGTGATGCGGTCGCTTGTTGGGTTCGGATAAACCGTGAGCTCCTGTTTCTGCAACTTATGCTGTGCAATGCCCGAAAGCGGCGAGTTTTTCTTCGGCAGAAACCAGGGATCACAGTCAAACATATCGGTAGTGTCGGTCGAGTTCATATCTGCATACACCACCACAAACGAGAGGTCGCCCCATTTCGTAAGCGTAGGTTCGCCCACGCCGGCAATTACACCGTAACCGCCGTTTATCATGCTGCCTTCAATTACCAGTTGTTTCGGTCCCCAGCTGTTCCAGTCGTTGGGCACCTGCTGTTTCGATTTGTAAATGCCGCGCACGCCGGAGTTGCTGTTTGCACAAAAATACACCCACCAGTCGGTGCCATCAAACCACAGGTGCGGCTGCACATCATAGGGTGCCTGGTCGTTCAATACGTTGGTGATGAGTGTTGGCGTTTGCCACGTGGTACCGTTATCGGTACTCAATGAATAAAACATTTCGCGGTCACGGTCGAAAATAATTACAAGCGTAGAATCGTTTAAGCGTTCAATGTGCGGATTGTCTTCCTGGCCCGGCGTGCTGAAAATGGAAACAGCACTGCTGGTATTCGGGTTCACCGGCACGTTGCGCATAAACATTATGTCGGTGCTTTGTGTGTTTACACCATCCTGTGTGAAAACAAAAACATCAAACGTGTCCGGATTCAGCAGCACGCCCTGCGCACCACCATCAAACGAAAATGCAGTCTGCAGGTTTGATGGTTGCCACGTGGTAAACGGCTGGCTGCTGTCGGCGCGCGATGCAATGATGATGTCGCTGTGCATGTAATTCGGGCAACCGAAAATATTGGTCAGTGTATCCACACCCAGGAGCGGACCGCGGTAATACGGATGAAAGTTAAAACACACCGGGTTCAGCACCAGGTCAAACAGCCACGAAAACGCATCTACCGGCAGGTAGGTGCTGTACAGGTGTTTACCGTCGCGCGTCATGTACAGGCCGTCTTCCCAGCCGCCCACGTTCACCGGCTGAATGTAGGGTGTGGCGTACGTGGTATCGGCAACTGTAAACACCGCGTTGCTTTTAATGGCGGGCCAGTTGGGTTGCGCGACAAGTGCAGATGAACATACCAGAAGCAGCGGGAGCAGAAAACGGTAGAGGCGCATGATTTATTTTTACGGAAATTAATAAAAAAACCGCAACACGATCAGATGTTGCGGTTCATTCCAATGCGCGGGAAAAATCAATTTTGTGAATGCAGGCTCACGTGGTTGCCTTCTGAATCTTCAAAAATGGCAAAATAGCCGAACTCCGGTGTTATTGCTGTCTTGGGCAGGATCACTTTCCCGCCGGCACCGGTAACGCGGTTCAGTACCGTGTCGAGGTTGTTGCCGCCATTGAGATACACTTTTGAACCGAGTGTTGATGGCTGATATCCTTCGCCATGTACAATGGCTCCGCCGATACCACCGCCCTGCTGGTCATGAAGCAGGAATCCCATGCGGTTCGGACCCATCTGCATTTCGGGCATTTCAAAATCATAAATGGCGCTGTAGAATTTTTTAGCCCGGTCGAAGTCGGTTACCGGAATTTCAACCCAGCTCACCGCGTGTTTTAACATTTCCATAGTTGTTTTTGTGTTTCGTGAATGAAACTCAATTTTACAACATTTTGGAAATATCCGGAAGGGGTTAAGACTTATTTAAGATTGTTCACGGTAATGCCCGGGGCCTGGATTTGCTCAGACCGCCTGCCCGAACGCATCAAACACCTCGCGCGTTTCATTATCCGGCCGCGCAAAAAATGTTTTGATGGCTTCGCGGTTTTTGCAGAAAAGTTCCACGTACTGATCCACTTCGAGTGTGTTGTTCAGGTCGGCCATTTTCAGTTCGTTTACGTAGTAGTTCTTATCGCTGCGCAGAAACAGAGCAGGAGAGGAGCAGCAGAAAAGGCAGGAGGAACAGTAAGCGCATTTTCTTTTTTTACGGAAAGTAATTAAAAAATGCTGCTGATAAAAGGATTATTGGGTTTTAAAATAATGATTGGTGATAATTACCTGGTTGTCTGCATCAATGACCTGGTATTCAAAATCGGTTTCGTTTGCATTGTACACATTAAAAATAAGCGGGTAATAGCGGCCCATGATGAGCACATAAGCGCCCTGGCGCATTTTTTTATCGTTCATATCACTGGTGCTGCTGTCAACCGGAACGATAACATCATCCAGCACATCATCACCGCCAAGTGTGCGTACCGAAGACCGGAACAACTCTTTGCGATGGAGTTCAATGGTTTGCCCTTTAAAAATAAAACGCGCATAACCGATGGCTGCATCTTCGAGGTAAACGGTATCGGGTTTCCCCGTTTTGAAATAAGCATGTAATTTTTCCGGGGCAGGAAACGGGGGCTTGTACATTTTTGCCTGGTAGCCACACACCGATACGAGTCCTTTCAGGGTGCAATCATTCACCCACCGCAGATATGCGGTTCCGGCATTTGCAGTAAGGTAATCGCCATAGGTACCCTGCACATCGTTGTAACGATACAGCCGGTAACGGGAATTAAAATCATCGTTGGAATACGGGGCTTCATTTTTTGTATCGTCGTAAAACAGCGTACCCTTTCCCGTACAGTAATCAAACACAGCACCCAGCAGCCCGAAGGCTATGAGTCCAAAAAAAGGCGAAAAAAAGACGTGCGTTTTCCAGGCGTTGTTATGCTTTACAATCAGTATAACCAGCAGGGTGATCCATGCCAGCACTACAACAAGTAAAAGGATTTTGCTGATACCCCAGAACGGAAAGGGGACAAAGAGGAGCAGGTAAAATAAAACTAAAAGCAGCCAGGAAGCAATACGCATGGGTTAGTGTGTATCGTTAGTGAATGTAAAGGACAGTGCCGGTAAATGCTGCTTCATGGGTTGCACCATTCAGATTTTTACCGGATCCGGAATTAAATGTACAAAAAAGCGCTTATACCCCTGTTCCGAACGCATCAAACACTTCGCGCGTTTCATTATCCGGCCGTGCAAAAAAGGTTTTGATGGCTTCGCGGTTTTTACTGAACAGTTCAACGTACTGATCCACTTCGAGTGTGTTGTTCAGGTCGGCCATCTTCAGCTCGTTTACGTAGTAGTTTTTGTCGTTGCGCAGAAACTGCATGAGCGCGATGAGCGGATATACCTGGTTTTTGTTTTTGCCCGAAGAAACGCTGCAGGAATAATACCCGCGTTCGGAAACGAGCGAAAAGTTAAGCGTGCCGCCCGCGTAATTATATTGCTGTTTTACGCCTTTGTTAATGGATTCATTCAGCTTGAAACCGGCGTCGGTTAACTTTTGCAAATGGGTTTCACTTAACTCGGAAGGATTGCGCAAATCGGGTGCGGCCATGGTTGTGGTTTTTTAACCGGGCCGGTGGTGACGCGGAGATGGGTGTAAGGTACGGATATATGGTGAGGTTTGGCGTATGTTTCTTGATGCAATGCGGGATTGTTTGGACCGTAGTTAATTTGTGTTTCTTAGCGCCTTTGTGGCAAAAAGGAATAAGCCACTAAGGCGCGAAGGCACGAACCTGCCTGCCGAAGCGATGCCCGCGCATGGGCAGGCAGAGACTTCATCACTTACACGCACCTGTTTTATTTCAAAATTACTGTGCTATATTTTGTATAAACACTTCAAACTGCTGCTTTGCATCGGGTGGCATGGTTTGGAAGTAGTAACTTATTTTATCCAGCTCGTTGCAAAACAGTTTCACAAAGGCATCGGCAGAAAGTGTGTTCCAATTGTTGGCTGCTTTTAGTTCTGCTGCGTAAAATGTACGATCGTTGCGCATAAAGCGGAGCAGCCACAGCAGGTCGAAACAATTTCCTTTTTCTTCAGCAGCACACACCTGGCAATCGTAATATCCGCGGTCATAGATCAGCGCGAAATGTATTGCGCCGTTTGTCCATGTGTATGATTTGTGCATGCCGCCGTCCCAGGATTCAATGATTGAGAAACCGTTTTCCTGCAGGGCATTGTGAGGTTCTTCGGAGAGTTCGGCGGGTGGGAGCATGAAAATTCAATAGGAGTATTTAACCGGATTAGAAGCGCCTTTTTTTCGGTAGCTGTAAGGAATCCGTTTGCCGATATAAAGTTCTTTTATCTCAGGCGGTGCTTCTTCTCCATAAAAGCCAGTGCGACCAAGGCGATCAACGCCAAACTCCGGAAAATTTGCGATGCTGGCATCGAGCCATTCCCTTGCAACAAAAATGCCTATGATAATTCCCTGTAATACGGCGGCAACATAATCGGCACGGGCAGCCCTGTTTTTATCCAATTTCCAGGCAAACCGGACGGCACTGTAACTTCCGCGTTCCGCAGCTGTTCGGTTAACGGTGATCATCACCACTTTGTGGAAAAATGCGACTTCTTCTGCCGCATATTTTTTAATAATTTCTTTGGCATGCATTGGGCCGTTATCGAAGCTTCCTATACCACTGGCGATATTTGTCAGACCGGGATATGCATCAATCAGTGCAGCTTCCACTTCAAGTGCAGTGTCTTCGTTTTCTATACCGTGCCGGTGAATAACATGTATCGTTTCCAACCCCGCATGAGTAATTTCACGTATCCGTTGAAATTTGTCTGTCAGTTCATCCGAATCATCGCCTGCGAGCGCACATTTCATGTGTTCAAAAACACGGTTGCCTTTTCCCTTACCCACATAAAACGTTTCGCCGTTTCGCGGATCAATCAGGCGATAGACGTAGTATTTCAGTTCGTTGATTACTTCATTAGGGAATGCAGTGATTTCGGATTGTTTCATAATTAATTCAATCAGGTTATATGATTTTGCTTATCTAAATAATTATTATTCCCATGAACTACATTTCTGTAATTCACTATAGAAAGAGATACCCAACGCATCCGTCAGAACTTTAGCAGCATTTGTTGAATTGCCCCACCCATCACAACACGTTGGGCTCAATGCAATAGTGATAACTTTGAACTTATCGGAGTTGGCGTTGATAAAATCAGCTAAACCCTCTAAATGTTTATCATTATATAGTCTTCCAAATGGTGTTGAGTTTTGATCAAAAACAAAATCTATATCAATATCAAGAATCCAGTTTTCTATTCCGTTAAAGATACTATTGCCATCGTTAGATATGAGTTTTTTAAAATCTATTTGTTCAACAGATAAGTGCTTGGAAATGGTACCGCCATTTTCCTGAACTGAAAAATATATTTTACTGAAAATCTTCGGGACTGCATACGCTGTTGTCGCGATGAAATTATCCCATCTAAAAAGGTGTAGAGGCGTGTCATTCGTCCTTTCGAGCTTTATATTTAAGTAATCTTCAAAAGACAAAATAGCCAGATCTATTTTATTCGAAGAGATTAATTTATCAATGAGATAATCATTATCTAAAGCATCGTTATGGGCATCTATATGAATCAAACCATTATTGTTTTTCGGTATATGTTGAAGCCAACACCATGCAGCTGATCTGTGATTATCCATTATGTAAATGTTATTTTCTTTATACAAAAAGAATTGATCTATAACAGGGTCAATTAATCCAAGCTCTTGTAACATGCTTGGCGGTTCCTGGATCCACATTTGCTGTTGTTTTTAAATGGTAATGATTGATAATAAATTAAGCGAATGAAATATAATAAAACAATGACATTTCAAAGCTATCATATTTTCTTAATTTTCAATCAATTTGACATCACCCCATGCCCATAATTATAAAACGGCTGAAACGGATAAACCACCTTCCCCATCGGCACCCGCACCGCCAGTTTCGAATTGGGCAGCGTAACTGTAATAAACGAAGCGCCGTTGCAGCCATTGCTGGCGCCGCCGGTTTCGGGGCCTTTTATTTTTCCGCGTTTTTCAAATTGCACGAGTGCGGCAAAGTTGGATGCGTTTGAAAAAGTCATCGGGTCAACTAATATGGTTACGTTGCCGGTGTAGGGGTTGCGCACCGGTTTGTGTGTTTTGGTCATGCCGCCGATGTCGTACATTAATACATTGCCGCGTTTGCGCACGAGCCACAGGTTGCAATTGAACAGGCGGTTCTGGTCAGTGTATGATAAAAACGAAACCGGCTTCTTCGATTTTACGGTGATACTGTCGATGTACCGGAATTTTTTCAGCGCCATTTGCCGGTACAGGAAAATGCCTAACGGCACTTCCCCGCCGGTGTTGCCGCGCAGGTCGATGGTGAGGTCGGTGATGTTCCGCTTTTTAATTTCGCGGAAGGTGCGGCGGATGTAGCGGCGGTAATACTGTTTCTGTTTGCGGATCTGTTTGTACTGGAACGTGCGGATGCTGAGCATTGCCGCGCTGTCGTTAAAATACAGCTGCAGTAATTTTGGTGTGCCGCGTTTCTCGTATTTGTTTTTGTAAATTTTTTCCAGCTCGGCGTAGGTGCGCATTTTGCCGCGTTTATAACTGTATGTTTTTGTTGTGGGGTTGAAAATCTGCAACAGAAATGTGTCAGGCTCGCCTACAAAGGCGGTAAACTCATCGCGGAAATAACGCCCGAGGTAAAACTGTTTCATGGTTTCGTTGTACCCGTCAGAAGTCATGTGTGCATTCCAGCTTTTCAGCAACGAGTCAACGGAATAACCGTTTATTTTTTTGATGAGCAGTTTCACCGCCACCGCCGAATCGCCGGAATAATCAACGCGTGCAAACAGGCCGGTATCGTTGAGCTGGAAACGGAACGGCAGTTGCTTTGCATTTTTCTGGATGTATTTCATGTAATTTTTCGGCAGCTGCAGTTCGGTGTGGCCGCAGTCGAGGCTGTCAACAGCGGGGGCGAGGAGCTGGTAAAAATTACGGACACTCATCGGCGTGTTCAGCTGTGCGTTAACGGCATCGGCGGTGCGGGCGAAGGTGCCGGGCGCGCGGTAACGGTCAACCCCGGGATGGCGTTCTTCAATGGCGAGGCGGAACAGGGCCATGTCGGCTTTCAGCTGTTCGGGTGTGAGCACGCGGCTCAGCAATGAATCCTGTGCGGGAAGCGTTGCAGGCAACAGTAATAAAAAGAGGAAAATGATTCGCGGCATCACGAACTAAAGTTACGGAAATGTTTGGTCAGTGGTTTAATTAAGGCACAAGGTATTCGTGTGAAAAACACAAACGTGTTTTAATCAAAGTGTTCTTATTCTTGCTTGAGAGCACCTGTGGTTCACTTTTTGACTTCGGTCTTTGTGGCGATCCTTTCTTTTTGCCACAAAGGCGCGAAGGCGCAAAGACTTCGCATAAACAGGCTGCCGCATCACCGCCAATAAACTAATTGCAAAATGAATGCTGGCTTATGAACGCATTGCGGCTTTGCGATTAAAACACGATCTTTACACGCAAATGAAAAAACTTTCGATCCTCCTGTTGCTGCTGGCCGGTGTTACCCGTTTGAACGCCCAGCAAACTGAAACCATGGACTTTGTTCGTGCCGCCATTGCGCTCGAAAACGATACCATGAAAACCTATTACCTCCGCGATTCGGCCGTGGCGCATTTTTATCCCGACTGGGAATCCGATTCCATGCTGATTGAAGGACTGGCAAAAGAAATCGGCAAAGCCGAAGTGGCTCACCTGCTCAAACAACGCCGCGAACTGAAAAACAGCACCTGGAAAGCACAATCGCCAAACGGTGCGATGATCCTCGATGAAAGTTACCTGAAGAAAACCTTCAAGGGAAAAAATAAAACCAAAAACTGGGAAACGTTTTACAGCACACACAAAGCACCGTACTACGAAGTTTCACAACCACTGTTTACGTCGGATAAAAAGTATGCGGTGGTGTACATTGCGCTGCAGTGCGGTGTAAACTGCGGCCACGGCGGGGCTTCGCTGTATGTGTTTGAAGACGGCAAGTGGAAAATTGTGCGGAATATCTTTTCGTGGATCAATAATTAGATTTTAGACTATCAGATATGAGATTTGAGACCTTCAGATGTTAGACTAACAGATATAGATGTGAGACCAGCAGACTTGAGATGGATTAATAAACAAGTCTGAAATCTCATATCTAAGAGTCTAATATCTGGAATATGAAAGGTTCAAATCTAATATCTGAAGTTCATACATCACCACTCCTGCCACACCGGTATCGTCAGCCGGATGAAGAGCATGTGCAGGTTCACCTTCTCATAAATTTCCGATTGCCGGCGCTGATCAAATGCGAAGTTGTATGCGTAACCCAGTTGCAGTACGCGCTGCTGCAGCCCGATTTCGGGGCGTAAAAAGAATGCTGTTTCGTGGTAATCCGTAGTTGCTGAAAATCCCGCACCTACATAAAACGGATGCGTGAGGTTATTGGTCGTCGCAAACACATTAAAGGTGTGTGCTTTGCGCTGCGTATTAAATTCCATACCGATGCCGGCCTGCAGTTTGTAAAGCGGCCGCGGCAGTTCGCGGAACAGCACTTCGGCACCACCGCCCACAATGGTGTAGTTGCCATAATTACCGGTAACATAAATGCCGTTGTACCAGTTCGTCACGCGATCGGTGAGGGCAAAGGGATCATTGCGTGCCAGGTTGGCATTGTATACATTTTCCTGCATGTGCCCGAAATCGAGAATAAAAATGTAATCGGTTAAACCGGACATGTGGTTAAACGGGCAGGACGTGTCGGCCAGGTTCAGCAGCACACAGGGCTGGCTGGCATACTGCCAGATACCGACCGCAACCGGCGAGGGTGTGTTAAACGTGTTGTACACATTAAAATCGTATGTGAGCACACTCATGCTCAGCACCTGTCCGCGCGCAGGCGAATCCGCGTTTTTGTCAAGACGGCAGGCGATGGAGGTCCAGTGTTTGTCGCCGTACCACGTGGTGTCGGGTTGCAGGCACACATGCGAATCACCGAACTGGCTGTAAAACTTTTTGCCGGGAAACTCGTTGATGATGGCCACGTAGTTTTCATACATCATCTGTTCGCGCACGAGCAGGTTTTCGGTTTTTTCGCCGGAGGCGTAACAGGCCTCGCAGTCGTAACAGCGCAGCAGGCACAGGCCGGTTTCGTATTCTGCGCCGAGCACGGTTTTCATTTCGGGGTGTGCTTTCCAGTAGTGATACAATCGTTTGAAAATCGGCTTGCGGTGATTTACAAATTCAAAAGCGCTGTCAATTTTCTGTTTTACAAATTCCGGCATGTAGGGGTGATGTGTGCGCAGCGAGTCGAGTACTTTAAACGTGTAATACGGCGCATATTCCGTATCGGTGCCGCGCAGTATGATGCGGTCGCTGCCGGTTTTGCCTTTGTTGTAATGGTAAAGCGAAAGCAGCGCCAGGTATTCCTTGCTCATGTGCGACGTGAGTTTCGCCACGCGTGAAAAATCGCGTTCGTTGTTGGTTTCCATGTACCGGTTCATCAGCCAGCAGGCGGCGTAGGGAAGTTCTTCCACCATTACCCGCACACCGGCTTTGCGGTAGAGGTAATCCATCAGCCGCAGTTTTAATTCCATTGTGCCGCGGTGCGTGTGCTGTTCGCCGGAAAAAAAAACGGTGTGATTTTGCAGGTCTTTATCGAGAAAGCGGAGCGTGGTGTCGGCAGCTTCGTTTATCAGCCATTCGCCGGTGCTGTCATTTCTGTCCCCGTACTGAAAAAAATCCATGTTCACCTCCGAAAGCCACGCCTGCTGTGCCGGTAGCGAAGCCACCGGAAAAACGAACAGGAAAAACAGGAATGAAATGCGCAGCAACATACCGGGAATGGATGCTGCAAGGTATTTATTTTTCAGGAGATAAATGATCCTGTAAATTAGACATCTTGTAATTAGTTTGCAGTTGTTCAGTTTGCAATTTGCAGTTTTGATTTTTTGTAAGGAATAAGCGCTTATTTCTTGATGTACGGAATTGCAAACTGCAAACTGCCGACTGCAAACTCAGATCAGGAGTTATTTTACGAAAACCAGGTTTTGTTGCTTGTCTATTTTATAGGATCATTTACTTCCCGATCAACTCCTGCAACGCCACCTCCACATCCGTGTACTGAAATACATATCCCGCCTTTTCAATTTTGTCGCAGGAAGCGCGGCTGCCGGTACACACCATTTTCGCGATTTCGCTGCCGAGAATTATTTTCAAAACAAACTCCGGCACGGCCGGCATAAACACCGGTTTGTGCAGCGTCTGGCCGATGGCTTTGGTGAGTTGTGCATTGGTAACCGGGTTGGGCGCGGTGCCGTTGTAAATGCCCTGCATGGATGCATCGCTTACGGCCTTGTAAAAAATACCGCAGATATCGTTGATGTGAATCCACGGCACCCACTGTTTGCCGGAGCCCAGCGGCGAACCAATGTATTTCCTTACCGGTGCAGCCATCTGCGGCAGTGCGCCGCCTTCCGCGCTGAGCACAATGCCCACACGCACAATTACGGTACGTATGCCGCGCGCGGCGGCGGGTGCGGCAGCGGCTTCCCACAGGCGGCAACATTCGCCCAGGAAATCAGCGGCGGGGGCATCGGTTTCGGTAAATATTTTTTCGCTGGTAATCATGCCGTAAAACCCGACAGCGGCCGCGGTGGTGAAACTTTTCAGCGTTTTGTTCTGACGCGCGATTTCGGCGAGGAGCAGTTCAGCACTTTTTACACGGCTGTCGATCACTTCCTGTTTGCGTTTGTCATTCAGCCGCTTTTCGGTAATGGGCGCGCCCGCCAGGTGAATGATGTGATCGGCTTTGGTTATGGCTTCCGCGTCAATGGTGCCCTGCTCCACATCCCAGCGGTAACATTTTACAGGACCGTCTTTCGCTTTGCGGCCGAGATGAATAACATTGTATCCGTTGCGCTGCAGCAGCGCGGTAAGTGGTTTGCCGATAACGCCCGAAGCGCCGGTAATGAGTACGGTTTCCTGCATGTGGTGTTTGTTTTTTATTAAATCTCACGTCAGTTCGAACGTCAGTCGGGAACAGTGATGTAAGATCGTATTAAACCTGTTCTCGACTGCCGCTCCTGAACTGACGGTAGTATATTGTGGCATAAAGATGATACAATTAAAAACATCCGGATTTGGAAATTGTTTTTCAGATTGGATTTATGCCGAAATTTGCCGCACCAAAACGCACATGAATTATGCCAGACCAACAGGAACTCATTTATAAGAAGCACATTTTTATCTGCACCAACCAGCGCGCACCCGGCGCCGCCCGCCGCAGCTGCGGTGAAGCACACGGCCTGGAACTGGTGGATGCGTTTAAAGAAAAACTGAAAACCGTTTCATTTCCCGTAGGTGTGCGTGTACGCGTCCAGCGCAGCGGCTGCCTCGATATCTGCGATTTCGGACCCACCATAGCGGTGTATCCCGACGGCGTTTTTTATGCCGGTGTGGAAGTGAGTGATGTGGATGAAATCATCAGCGAACACCTCCTCAACGACCGGCCGGTGGAACGGTTGCGGGTACGGAAACATCCGAAGGGATGATTAAAAAAAAGCCTGTTTTAAAGTTTTAAACACCAGCAAAATCCGCCGCAAATCGCCGTAACTTTAAAGCATCAAATAGGTATACGATGGATGCAATTCCCCAGGTTGGTGCAATAAGCGAATGGCTTACCGATCCGCAATGGCTGCAGGATGTTAAAGAACAGCTCGAAAAAGATTTCGAAACCTCCGGCGCGGAATTTCCGAAAGCAATAATGGAGGCTGCTGATTTTCCGGCCTTTTACAGCCTGCTCAAACCCACAGTCGAGTTTCTTTTCCTGAACCGGAACGAAAAATTCAGATCGTTGCTGTATCGTGTTGATTTACCGGAACACCTCATCAAAAAAGCAGGGCAACAGTTTCCGAAGAAAAAAAATACGGAAATACTTACCGAGTTACTTATTTTACGCGAACTGCAGAAAGTCTGGATACGGAAAAATTACGAGGGCTGATTTGTTCATGGAAAATAAGTAACTTTAACCGGTTCTCCCCTTAATAATCAATCAAGGCTGGCTACCCGCATGACGACTGTAAAACTAACCCCGTTTTTTGCATTGTTGTTTATGCTTTTAAGCTTATCGGCTGTTGCGCAAACGCCGGAAGAGAAAAAAGCCAGGAAAATTGATTCCCTGCGGCGAATGCTTGTTCTTGCAAAACACGATACGGATAAAATCAGATTGCGTTACCAGCTCGGGAAAACCCTTGTCATCAAACGGATTTCTTATTGGGACAGCCTCCTGGCTGATGCGCGAAAAAGCAAACATGCATTTTATGAGATAAAAGGGCTGCTGGGGCTGGGGTTTTCTTATCAGCAAAAGTATGATTATAAAATGGCCGCTGTTTATCTCGGGCAGGCAAGGCGCATTGCAATTGAAAAAGGATATAAGCAGGAGCATTTAGCGGTGTTGTCTTACCTGGCTTCCTGTTACCAGGAGTCTCCGCAAAGCAAGGATTTGCTGGACTTAAACTATGAGGGTTTACGTTTGGCGGAGGAGTTGAATAATCCGAAAGAGATGTCAAAATACTATACAGCTATCGGAGACTGTTATTTTTTTGCAGAGAGCCTGCCAGAAGCGCTTAGTATGTATGAGAAAAGTTTGCAGCTATCCAGGGAAATCAGGAACAATCTGGGTATAATGAAATCGCTGCTGAATATTGGTAGTATATATCATGCAATGCGGGACACCCTTAATACAAATAGGTATTACCTGCAGTCGTTGAAATATGTGGATGAGTTTAAAGAAACCAAACATGCGGGAGTTGTATATTATTCAGTTGCGGCAACGTTTAATAATATTAAACAGTTTGACTCGTCTATACAGTATTGTGAAAAAGCAATGGCGATCAGTCTTCGGTATGGTGATTACTATGGTTATTGCAGTTCGCAGGCAACACTCGCTGACAGTTATTGCAAAAAAGGGGATATAAAAAGGGCCTTAATGATTATCGAAAAAACAATGGCGCTTGCTGATTCGATTAAGTATTATGTTGAACTACCCGAATTATATCTTTTGAGGAAAAATATTTACCGCAAGGAACATAAGTACAAAGAAGCATTGGCTGATTATGAACGTTACATCGTAATCAGGGATAGCCTTTCGAATGAAAAGGTAAGGAAACGGGGTTTGCAGAAAGAATTCGATTACAACCTCGAAAAAAAGGAAAACGAAAACAACCTGCTGGCTCAGAAAAACCAGATCCAACAACTTCAGCTGAGCCAGAACCGTTATTTTTTCTGGGGACTTGGCGGGTTGGTATTACTGGTCGCTGTTATCGGATGGCTGCTGCTGCGGCAGAATAAACTCCGTGCACAACAACAAAATATCCGCCTGGAACAGAAACTGCTCTATTCGCAGATGAACCCGCATTTTATTTTTAATTCGCTCAACTCCATTCAGCATTTTGTGCTCACCAGTGAAAATGACAAAGCGGAACTGTACCTCTCCAAATTTGCAAAACTGATCCGCGAACTGCTGGAAAGCAGTACCGCCGAAAGTATATCGTTGCAGGAGGAAGTGAGTGTACTTACCGGGTATATCGAAATGGAAGCATTGCGGTTCAGCAATTCGTTTAACTATTCCATTGAAGTGGATGAAAAAATTGATCCGCTGCATACGCGTATCCCGCACATGCTGATTCAGCCGTTTATTGAAAATGCAATATGGCACGGGCTGCTGGCCAAAAGCAGCGACCGGAATCTTGTGGTTGCTTTTAAAGCGGAATCAAAAGGAATGATACGTTGTGAGATCGAAGACAACGGGGTGGGGCGCGATGCCAGCAGCAAAACGTCAGGCCGCTTTAAAAAGAAATCACTTGCACTGGGTTTTGTGCAGCAGCGCCTTAAACTCATGCGAAGCACGTTTAAGGTAAACTGCAACGTGGAAATAATAGATAAAAAAAACAATGCAGGTGAAAGTCTCGGGACTAAAATCGTGGTGCTTTTGCCCATACTGCCAACTGAAAAAATATGATTCGTGCTGTAATTATTGATGATGAACAGGCCGGAATAGAAACACTCAACGTGTTTGTTTCACGCCACGCAGAGAAAATCCGTGTTGTTGCTGCTGCGCTTAATCCCGAAGAAGGCATACAACTGATAGAAGATTACAAACCGGATGTTGTTTTTCTTGATGTCAGTATGCCAACGATGAACGGGTTTGAACTTTTGGACAAACTCAGCCACCGCGATTTTAAGCTGGTGTTCACCACCGCACACCGCGACTATGCACTTGATGCAATTAAGAAAAAAGCATTTGACTACCTGCTGAAGCCCATTTCCAATGCCGATTTTGCGGCCTGCCTCGAAAACCTGCTACGCGAACAGGAGCAGCAGCATACCATCCCGAAACCAGCGGCACAGCCCATGCTCGAACTGCAGGTGAAGGATGGTATTATTTTTATAAAACAGAAAGACATCATCCGCCTGCAGGCCGCCCGCAGTTATACGGAAATCTTTCTTGATAATGGCGTAAAACACGTTGCCTCGCGCAGCCTCAGCGAATACGAAACCAAACTTGATCCGGTGCTGTTTTACCGCATTCATAAATCGCACGTTGTTAACCTGGCGAAAGTGCAGAAGTTTGTAAACCACCAGGGCTTTTTTGTACTCATGAGCGACGGCTCGTTACCCGATGTGGCAAAGAGCCATAAAGAGGTGCTGCTCGAACGGCTCAAAACGATTTAACCCGCTTTCCCGCTGATTTATCTGCTTTGGCAACAGTTGCCGTTGCTTTGCTGCGCCAATTAAAATGGTGTTTCCGGTTTTGTTTTTTTGCCAGGGAGATTTGAAACGTTGCCTGGGAAATTTAAGTAAGGGTTTGGGATAAACTACCGGTTTTCCGCTAAACGGGGTTGTAGTTTTATCACAGGGTAAAACGAAAGTTACCCGCATTATTCATAACTCTTAAAAAGCAATATTATGAAAAAAACATTTTTATCTGGACTTGCCTTATTAGGCATTTTGTCCGCAGATGCACAGGTGCAACAGCAAACAGTAAACCTAAGTACGGGAATTTTCGATAATTATAATACTGTGCTTAATACGTGGGATATTCCGGTAACCAGCCCGGATGACACCTGGAAGGTTATTTTACCTTCATCGGTTAATCCATCAGCAGCACATACTCCTGCCTATGTTACAACAGGACGTGAGCCTAATTTCATGAGTCCAAATAATCCGTGGGATACCTACAATTATATTTCGCCTGGTGTTCGTGTTCTGGCACCGGCAATTTATTTGAACCCACCAGCATATTCTGGCCAGGCTGATGGTGATATTAAGCAAGCCAGTTTTTCTGGTCAAACTTTATACAGAATGACATTTGAATTTCAAAAAACCTGTAACACAGTTATCAACAATGCGCAGATAGATGTTAATCTCTTAACCGGGGATGGAATAACCAATATTTCCCTGAACGGGTTTACGATTCCCCTTCCTGTTTATCCGCAAATATTTCCGTCAAATATACCTTCCACAAACTATCTCAATATCGATGATGCGTGGGAGGCTCCCAGTTCGGGTAACTGGAAAAACCGTTATCCTACCTGCGGTCCGCCAACCCCCTTTCCTTACTCACCCTATAGTTCTTGTATTAATCCGGTAACTATTCCTGTCAATCCGGGCTTTCTGGCCAATGGAACGAATGTAATTGTAATTACGATGGATAATACATTGCCGTCATGGTCGCCAACGGGAGTTCCAACTTCTACAGGTAGAAAAATTCAGGCATTAATGATTGACGCTAAATTAGAAATCAGCTATACCCAGGGGCCGCAAATGCTTTATGTTTCGGGACCCGGTAGTACAATGGCAAATCAAAGCACACCAATTAATATTACAGTAGCGGGAACTCCTGCAAGTAACTACCTGGTGCAGGTACCGGCAGTAAATTATACGGGTACCGGTTCTGCCACCGTAAACGTTGCACCACCTGTATCAACTACCTATACCATTTACATGACAAACCTTACAACCGGCTGTGTTGACAAAGTCCGCTGGCCGATAACCGTGTCAAATCCACGTGCGGGTTCTGTTTCGGTTAACTCAAATAACTCAACAGATTTAATTTGTCCGGGTACATCAGGTGTAATTGCGCTCGAACTCAGCAGCGGAGTTCCTGACGACTATTCTACCCGAATTTACAAAGGATTTTCTGAAGAACTGGTTTATGAAGGACCTCCTGCCGGCAATGTAGAACTTAGCCCGGAAGAAACAACGGAGTACGTAATTAAAACCATTGATCCGTTTGGCGATGAACAGATTACTTCTTTTGAAATGAAGGTTTTACCAGCGGGTATTTGTGACCAGGGTAACCGCTCACAGCAAACGCTCCAGCCGGAAGAATCAACCACACAATCCAGTTTTTCCATCAGCCCCAACCCCGGAAACGGCCTCGTGCAGCTTACCGTAACCAACAGCAACCCCAAAACCATCGAAGTGTTTGATGTACTCGGGAAACGCGTGTTTGAAAAAAACAACATCACCGAAATGCAATCTGTAATTGACATTACCGCCCAGCCGAAAGGCGTTTACCTGGTAAAAATAACAGACGGCACAAGTGTTACTGCCAAACGCATTATTAAAGAATAAAAAGTAAATTGATGCAGGTCAGGAGGCTGTCTCAAAAGGGCAGCCTCTTTTTTTGATAAATGCATATCGCGGCAAAGCGGCAGGCCGAAAAATACCGGTTTGTGAGTATGCTGCCCGGAAAAACAAACAAAACAGCGGAAATACGTGGTATTTGTGCTCCCCCCGGCACCTTAAAATCCTGCCTGTTTTTTCACCAAAAACCCTAACTTTGTGCGGTTTTATTCAAAAAAACGCGCATGGATAAGTTTACGTACCTGGGGAACAGCGATGTGGTTGCTGTAGAATCGTTGTATCAGCAGTTCCTGGCCGACCCGGCTTCGGTGGATACCAGCTGGCAACAGTTTTTTGGCGGCTTTGAGTTTGCCCGCAAAAACTACGAGTCATCGGGCGAAGTGCCCGAGCAGGTGAGGAAAGAGTTTAACGTGATCAACCTGATCAACAACTACCGCAGCCGCGGCCACCTGTTTACACTTACCAACCCGGTACGCGAACGCCGCAAATACACGCCCACACTCGAACTTGTAAATTTCGGGCTCAGCGACAGCGACCTCGATACGGTGTTCCAGGCCGGGGCACAGATCGGTATCGGTGCAGCCAAACTGCGTGATATTGTTGCGCACCTCACACAAACCTATTGCCAGAGCATTGGTGCAGAATACATGTACATCCGTAACCCGGAAATGGTACAATGGCTGCAGCAGAAAATGGAAAGCTCGCGCAACACGCCTTCGTTTAACGGCGAAGAAAAGAAAGTGATTCTGAACAAACTCAACCAGGCCGTACTTTTCGAAAACTTCCTGCACACCAAGTTTGTTGGGCAGAAACGCTTTTCGCTCGAAGGCTGCGAAACACTCATCCCCGCCCTGGATGAACTGATGGAGCACGGCATTGAAAACGGCATTGAAGATTACGTGATTGGTATGGCACACCGTGGGCGACTGAATGTGCTGGCCAATATCATGAATAAAAATTACAAGGATATTTTCACGGAGTTTGAAGGCGCGCTTTCCGAAGATTCGCTGTTCGACGGTGACGTGAAATACCACATGGGGTACAGCAACGATGTAATCAGTAACAACGGCAAAACGGTTCACATGAGCCTTACGCCAAACCCGTCGCACCTCGAAGCCGTTGACCCGGTGGTGGAAGGAATTACCCGCGCCAAGATTGATCACCGCCACAAAGGCGACAACAGCAAAGCCTGCCCGATTCTCGTACACGGCGATGCGGCGCTGGCCGGACAGGGCATTGTATATGAAGTCATCCAGATGAGTATGCTGGACGGTTACAAAACAGGCGGCACCATTCATTTTGTAACCAATAACCAGGTTGGTTTTACCACCAACTACCTCGACGGCCGTTCGTCAACCTACTGCACCGACGTGGCCAAAGTGGTGCTTTCGCCGGTGTTTCACGTAAACGGCGACGACGTGGAATCCATTGCGTTTGTGTGCCGTTTAGCCATCGAGTTCCGCCAGAAATTTAACCGCGATGTGTTTATTGACATTCTCGGTTACCGCAAATACGGGCACAACGAAGGCGACGAGCCGCGTTTCACCCAGCCACTGCTGTACAAGAAAATTGCAACCCATCCGAACCCGCGCGAAATTTATGTGAAGAAACTGATTGCCGAAGGCACCATTACGGCTGAAGAGTCGAAAGAAATGGAACGCAGTTTCAAAGACATGCTGCAGCAAATGCTGGATGAAGCACGCCAGCAGAAAAATGCAAAACTGACGTCATTCCTCGAAGGCCCTTGGAAAGGCCTGCGCATGGGCAAAGCCGAAGATTTTGAAACGTCGCCCGAAACCGGTGTGGATGCCAAAACCTTCCTCGATATCGCACGCAAAACCACGCAACTGCCGAAGGAGAAAAAGTTCTTCAACAAGATTGAGAACATTTTCAAAGACCGCGCAGCGATGATTGAAAAAGATGCGTACGACTGGGCTATGGGCGAACTGATGGCGTATGCCACGCTGATGAACGAAGGCCATGCTGTACGTTTCAGCGGTCAGGATGTGGAGCGCGGAACCTTCTCGCACCGCCACGCCGTGGTGAAAGTGGAAGACTCGGAAGAAGAACACGTGCCCCTGAATGGTTTCTCGGAAACACAGGGCAAACTGGAAATCTACAACTCGCACCTGTCGGAATACGGCGTGCTTGGTTTTGAATACGGGTATGCCATGGCATCGCCAAACGCACTGGTGATCTGGGAAGCGCAGTTCGGTGATTTCTTTAACGGTGCGCAGATTATTATTGACCAGTTCCTCAGCAGCGGCGAATATAAGTGGCGCCGCATGAACGGACTGGTGATGCTGCTGCCGCACGGTTACGAAGGCCAGGGCCCGGAACATTCCAGCTCGCGCCTCGAACGGTTCCTGCAGCTGTGTGCAGAAAATAACATGCAGGTGGTAAACGCCACCACACCGGCCAACCAGTTTCATGCCATACGCCGCCAGCTGCGCCGCGATTTCCGCAAACCGCTCATCTGTTTCACACCGAAAAAGCTGCTGCGTTACCCGTCCTGCGTTTCGTCGGTGAAAGACTTTACAACCGGCGGCTTCCAGGAAGTGATTGATGATAATGTAAAAGCAGCAGATGTTAAACGCGTGGTGTTCTGCTCCGGCAAAGTGTATTACGACCTGCAGGAAGAACGCGACCGCATGAAAACCGGCGAAGTAGCCATTGTGCGCCTCGAACAAATTTACCCGCTGCCTGTTACACAAATGAAGGCGATCATTGCAAAATATAAAAATGCAGATTCGTACTACTGGGTGCAGGAAGAACCGGAAAACATGGGGGCCTGGAGTTTTGTAATGCGTACCTTCCGCGACGTGAAACTCGAATACATCGGCCGCGACGAAGCCGCAAGCCCCGCAACCGGTTACTCGAAAATGCACGCCAAAGAACAGGACGAAATCATCAAACGCACCTTCGCCGGAATAAAACAACCGGAAGCAGTAAAATAAAAGAAGCCGGCCCGCCCGGCGAAAAAAAAAGGTAAGCGTCGGACGAGTCCGACGTTGAAACAAAAACTAAAGTCGGACCCGCCCGACAAAAAGAAAGAGTGAAAAGTCGGCTCGTCCGAGAAAAATAAAGTAAAACGTAAGCGTCGGACGAGTCCGACGTTGAAATACGAACACTATGGCTATCATCGACATGAAAGTGCCCAGCCCGGGCGAATCAATCACCGAAGTGGTAATCTCCCGCTGGCTGAAAGCAAACGGCGACTACGTTGAAAAAGACGAAGCGCTTGCCGAAATCGAATCGGATAAAGCCACGCTTACCCTGAATGCAGAACAAAGCGGCGGAATCAAAATACTGGTTGCCGACGGTGCCACGGTAAAAGTGGGCGAACTGGTTTGCCAGATCGACACCTCAGTAGTCGGCGAAGCCAAACCGAAAACCGAAGAAAAGAAAGTGGAGGCCGTTGCTGAGAAAAAAGCAACTGCCACCAAAACAGAAACTGCTACGGTTACCGAAACCAAAAAAGAAACGTATGCCAACGGCGTTCCGTCAGTCGCAGCTAAAAAGCTGATGGACGAAAACGGCATCGGCAACGGTAAAATAAAAGGAAGCGGCAAAGACGGCCGCATCACCAAAAGCGATGTGCTGAACGCGCTTGCCAACGGATTTGATTCGGATGCAGTTCCTTCATGGGGCGGCACCCGCGATCAGAAACGCGATAAGATGTCGCCGCTCCGCAAAAAACTCGCGCAGCGTCTTGTGGCGGTGAAACAGGAAACGGCCATGCTCACCACCTTTAACGAAGTGGACATGAGCGGCATTATGAACATGCGTGCGAAATACAAAGACCTGTTCAAGGAAAAACACGGTGTGGGCCTCGGCTTCATGTCGTTTTTTACCAAGGCGGTTTGTGAAGCATTGCACCAGTTCCCCGCGGTAAATGCGATGATTGACGGCGAAGAAATTGTGTACCACGAATACTGCGATATCGGTATTGCCGTAAGCGCCCCGAAAGGACTCGTGGTGCCGGTGATCCGCAATGCAGAAACGATGAGCCTTGCTGATATTGAAAACGACATCAAGCGCCTCGCCACAAAAGCACGCGACAATAAAATTACGATTGACGACATGACCGGCGGAACGTTTACCATCACCAACGGTGGTGTATTCGGTTCGCTCATGAGCACGCCCATCATCAACCCGCCGCAGAGCGCCATCCTTGGCATGCACAACGTGGTGGATCGCCCGGTTGCTGTAAACGGCCAGGTGGTCATCCGCCCGATGATGTACATTGCGCTCAGCTACGATCACCGCATTATTGACGGACGCGAATCGGTAAGTTTCCTTGTTGCCGTGAAAAAAATGCTCGAAAATCCGACACGCCTGCTCTTCGGCGGAAAAGATCCGGAAGAACTCGTACTCGGGTTGTAAACAGAACCAAAAGAAAAAAAGGCATGTACTAAAAAGTAGATGCCTTTTTTGTGAAAACAAAAAACGAAACAGGATGAATAACATGAAACGTGTAATTGCCTTTCTGGGCATTGTGTTTTTTGCGGCGTGCAGCAGCCCGGCTGATAAAAATGCAGATTCGCTAAAAGTGAAAGGCATGGAAATATTAGACAGCGCATCCACCAGTGGCGCAGATAAAACGCCCGGCTTCACACTCGATGATTACAAAGGCTTCCCGCCGGAGATTGAAGGATGCACCTGCTATTTTTCGGAGAACAACGAAAAATTCAAAAACGAAATGTTCCTGTTTACCTCCAATGCCGATGGACTGGGCATTGTTGCCATCAACACCAAACAGGTAAAGCTGAAACAGGTTTCCATCGTGCGCGATAAAGATCCGGGCAGCAACAACCAGAACATTTCGGTGTACGAAGGCGATGGCTATAAAGTAACGATACGCATCACCGGCAAAACACGCAGCGGCGATGAAGTGTGGACAAACACAGGCACCATTACCGTTGAAAAAGACGGAAAGAAAATAGAAAAATCCTTCACCGGCGAATGCGGCTGCTGATTTTTCAAAAATGAAAAAGTGGATCGTTACCGAAGCCTGGGAAGTGGTGTATCACAATCCCATCATCCTGCAACAGGGCGAACACGTTACCATTGACTTTACAAAACGCGAAGAAAACCCCGACTGGCAGGGCTGGCTGTGGGTGATCAGTCACAACAACGCGGGCTGGGTACCGATGCAGGTGCTTGATGTTTCCGGCGAAGCAGGCGAAAAAACCGCAGCAGTGGTAAACACATTTTATTCCGCACAGGAACTGGCAGCAGTGCGCGGTGAATCAGTGGAAGGCGATGAAATTGTAAACGGCTGGCTCTGGTGCCGCAAACCCGGTACGGAAATGTTTGGCTGGCTGCCCCTGCAGCAACTGCTTGCTGCCGAAGACTAATTTTTTTTCGCAGCCCGGTTCATAAAACCAAACCAGAAAATTATTCCCGCAAGTATCGTGCATCCGCCCGCAACGAGCGTGGGCAGGTGTTTGTCAATACTCACGATTACACCCGCCACGATAGGCGGAATGGCCTGCGCCAGCGAGTTTACCGACTGCCCGATGCCGAGTATTTCACCCTGTTTGCTTGCATCAGCCAGCGACGAAGTAATGGTGGAGGTTCCGGTAGAAATAAAACCCTGCCCGATGGCGATAAACGGCATGATGGTATAAAGTATCCAGCTCTTGTCCGGAATCATCAATGCGACGAGTGCGATGGCCAGCAGCGGGATGGCAAAAATCATCATCTGCGAAGGTGTCGCTCTTTTCGAAACGGGCCGCACTAATCCGCCCTGGGTGATTGCAATAAACAAACCGATGTACGCAAACATGTCGCCGATCTGCGATTGGTTGTACGCAAACTTCTGCACCATAAACACCTGGAAAAACGTGGTAAAGAAACTGAAACCAAACGTGAGGAAAAAACTGACGATGAAAATGGTACGCAGGCGTGGGGTGAGAAATGCTTTGCCGAGATTCACGAAACCGCTGGTAAAACTGACCGTGCGCTGGATTTTTTCGTGCAGCGTTTCTTTATAAAGGAACAACATCATCAGGATGCTGATGAACGAAAGCAGCGCTGCAAAATAAAACGGCGTGGTGTAACTGAACCACGAAACGATGGACGGGTCGGCCAGTTTGCCGCCGATGTACGGGCCGATGATAAAACCCAGCCCGAACGCCATGCCGATGAGTCCGAAATTACGCGGCTTGCTTTTTTCGTCGCTGATGTCAGCAATGCTCGACATGGCGATGGAAATATTGCCGCCGGTAAAACCATCGAGTGCGCGGCTGAGGAATAAAATGAGCAGGCTGTTTTCAACGATGCCCAGCGCAAACAGGAAATAACCGATGAGTGTGCCGGTCATCGAAATCGTGAGCAGTTTTTTACGTCCGTGCCGGTCGGCCAGTGCGCCGAGAATGGGTGCGCCGAAAAACTGCGCCAGCGGAAACGTGGCCGTCAGCAGCCCGAGCATAAGCAGGCGGTGCGCCGGCGTTGCCGTGGGTTCAAAAATGCCCACACGCGGATCAAGAAACAGCGGCGCCAGCACCGGGATAATAATGCCCACGCCCAGCAGATCAATAAATACCGTAAAGAATAAGGTGAGTAACGTGCCTTTCGTGTTCGGTTTGCTCATAGGTCGTAAAATTAGAAAAGAAATCGCAGTCCGTTACGTGAATGCTTCAGCGTTGCAGAGCAATCGTTTCTGAAAAATGAAAGTAAACTGTTTCGATATTCTTTTTTTGATGTTGTCGCGGATTTTGTGCGGGTGCATGTGAGCGGGGTAATCCGTGACAGCATACGATTTGCGCGCGTATAATTACCCGCCTGTTCACGAATCCCCGCGCTTAGGTGTGTAGTTCAGCACGGATTACCAACCGCACTGAACTACTCACAAAATCCGCGCTAACGGCATTTTTATACTTTTCAGGCTGTTTTATTTAGACGTGATTGCTCTGCTTCAGCGCTGTTTTGCCCGGCGTTCCTTAACCAGTGTTTCCATGCTGCGCGAGGTGATTTTACTTTCGAGCCAGGTCAGGATATCGAAATAATAAAAGGCGCGTTTCTCAAACCGGTTGTGTGTGAGTTTTTCGAGGCTGCTTTTCAGTTCGGTAAATGAACGGATCAGTTTTTTGCCGGTCGTATTTTTTAAAAGCTGTTTCAGAAACTGCAGGATGAGTTTGTAATACGCCGAAATGTGTCCTTTTTTCAGGATAAACCGGTACAGCGATTTCAGGTAATATTCCACCAGCTGATCGTTGCCCAGTTCGTAATGCGAAATGAGCGCAAGGATGCGCGCAAAGGTGTGCAGGTCCTCGCGCAGGTCCACATCTTTCGCATTGATGATGCGGTTGAGCCAGTGAAGCGCCCGCTTGTACTGATCGGAACCGAAATAGAGGCACGCGATTTTGTAATAAAAAGTCAGCACCGAGTTGTGATCGAGCAGGGGCACAAAGCGGTTCAGATCGTCTTCTAATTTACCCACGATGCGCGTGCCCGATCGGAATTCACCGAGCAGGAAGTGGCGGTTGATCTCGTGGATGTAAATTGCTTTCAGTAACGTAAGATTGAGGTTGCGGTTCAGTGCCAGTTCCTTGTGGCGTTTCAGGGCCACCAGTTTGCGGTGCGTCTGCACAAACTCGGTAAAGTAGCCCAGCTTGTTCTGCGCCACCAGCAGGCTGTTCAGGGCGCGTATGTAAAACTCGGGTTCGCTGCGGATCATCTCCGGCTGACTGTCGAACAGCGCCACCCACTTGCGTGCGTTGGCATACCCGTGAGTAAAATCCTGCGTGTAAAAATAAAAACCCACCAGCGCATCGTATAAATGAATGCGTTCACCGAATGCCAGTTTTTTTTCGTTGTATGCCGGCAGGTTGCGTTTGAAAAAACGGGTTACTTCCTGCAGGTCTTTCGGATCGCGGATAAACCCGGTGCGCACATAGTACGCGTGCAGCTGCATAGACAGGTTGCTGAAACTGTTGATGTATGCAATGCGCGTGGCGGCGTTGTCGGTGCGGGTAATGGCATCGCGCACGCGGTTGTCGTTGTCAGCAGCAATTGTTTTCCGGATGGCCAGTTTCTCCAGCTCCAGCAAACCGAGCAGCAGGTGGTTGCGGTGGTGCAGCAGGGCCGCGCGTTTTGCTTTGTCAATCAGCCGCAGGCAATCGTTGTACAGGCATTTGTCGTACAGCAGGCGCGCAAAACTGAGCTGGTCGCTCAGCTGCAGATCAACCGAGGCCTGGCTGCTGCCCGCGCGCAGCGACTGGAGAATACGCTGGTACAGGTGCGCTTTCATATTCGGCAACTGCACGGGGTTAATGTCGTCCAGTTTTTTCAGCAGCAGCGTTTCGTCGTAAACCGCAGCTTTGCGCAGGTAATCAAACAGCCGGATGAATTTTTTGTCGTTTCCGCCGCCCATGCGCGAAGCGTACAACTGAAAATAGCGTTTTTCGCTCGGGGTTAATGCGTGAATGAGCTCAAAAAGGGCATTCTCATGTATTTCAGCCATCGTAGTAAATGTCTATATAAATCACTAAAATAAGCATATTATGTTAAATATGATGCTTTAGGAATCGTAGCAAAAAATCATTTTGAATAGCCTTCGGGCTGCATTCGGTCTAATTTTGTGGACGCAAATTTCCATACTACAACAGATGAACAAACTGCAGGCAGCCATTACCGGGATCGCAACCTATAAACCGGATTACATACTTACCAACGCCGAGATCGAAAAGATGGTTGACACCAACAACGAGTGGATCATCGAACGCAGCGGCATACGCGAACGCCGTATTTTAAAAGACAAAGACAAAGCCACTGCATTTATGGCCGCGGAAGCTGCAAAAAATCTGCTGGCGAAGAAAAAAATAAAAGCGGAAGAAATTGACCTGCTCATTGTATGCACCGCTACACCGGAGTACCAGTTTCCGGCCACGGCCAACGTGGTGAGCGCCATGATCGGTGCCACCCGCGCCTGGAGTTTCGATCTGCTCGGTGCGTGTTCCGGATTCATTTATGCACTTACAGTCGCTTCCAAATTCATTGAAACCGGTACGCATAAAAAAGTGCTGGTGATCGGTTCAGATAAAATGTCAACCATTGTTGACTGGACCGACCGCCGCACCTGCATCCTGTTTGGTGATGCTGCCGGGGCAGTGTTGCTGGAACCGGATGCAGAAGGGTATGGTATTGTTGATTCACGCATGTATACCGACGGTACCGGGCAGCCGCACCTGTTTCAGAAAGCAGGCGGAAGTCTGAACCCGGCCAGCGAAGAAACCGTGAAAAACCGCGAACACTTTATTTACATGAGCGGACAGGCGGTTTATAAAATGGCGGTAGTAAAAATGGCCGACGTGGCCGAAGAAATGATGCTCCGCAACGACCTCCGCGCATCCGACGTGGCGTGGCTGGTACCGCACCAGGCAAACAAACGCATTATTGAAGGTACAGCCGACCGCATGGGCATCGGCATGGACAAAGTAATGCTGAACATTGAACGTTACGGCAACACTACTACGGCCACCATTCCGCTTTGCTTAGATGAGTGGGAAAGTAAACTGAAAAAAGGCGACAACATCATATTAACATCATTCGGCGCAGGCTTCACCTGGGGCGGCATTTATGCCAAATGGGCGTATGATACGGTGGAAGAAACGCCTGCGGCGGAAGCGCTGGCGGGTGGAGTGAATTCGATTTAGGAAATAATTTGATTGTTTATTGCTTGTGTATGATCCCTGCGTGCTGATGAAATGTCAGCAGTCCGAGAAACATTTTGCATGCCCGTTTGTTAAGTATTTTACAAATGCACCCCATTAAAAACAAACCGAAGCTTAGCGGCCTGGTAATTTACCGCAGGGTATTGTATCTCCTGCTTATTTTGGTTTCGTTTGTTTATGTTTTTTATGGCTATAAAAAGTCTCCCTTTTTCTATTATTACTTCATTGCTGGCGGATGCCTGTTTATTGCACTGCTTTTTAAGAGTTATATCGATAGCGGAAAACTCCGCAAGAGGTTCAGAAAAAACATAGAAGAGAATTATTTTTTTACCTGGTTTGCGGGCAGTGCGCTGATTTGTTTGCCGTATATTTTCATAACACTACAACTGCTTCAGTTGCGCAAAAAAACAGAACTATATTTTTTTGAGTCAAAGACCCAGCGGGCGCAAGTTGTTTCGTCCGGGGTATATCCGAAACCTCATCGTAAACGAAGAGTTTCCCCGTCATTTGATTATTATGTTATTCGTTATAAAACGGATAGCGGTGAAATAGAACAGGAGCTAAACAAGGAAGACGCGATTTTCTGGGGAAATGAAATTCCGGTTCGTTATTCTGTTGCTAACCCTGATTTGTTTGAAGTGTTGCAGTATAAATAAAACGTATTTTGCCTGACGGCTGTTCCTGCTTTTCAAATCGGCAACCACTTTTTATTTCTGTGCCTGTATTTATGACGCAGATGGAGCGTTAGCCCGATTTATCGCAGATTCATACATGTTATAACGAATAAATGAAATAAACAGGAATATAAACCGCATACCAGCAGGCAGCGATCATCAGCAGTGCCTGGTAAATCCAGCCTGAATGTGATAGCCTGCTTTTGTTCCGCATCCGCAAGCCGATATATATGATAAAGAGTAGCCAGTGAATTAACGGCAGTCGTTCGCACAAGGCAAAAATCCAGTTCTCCTCTTCAATTTCCAGGAAGGGATGCGACACGCAGAAGAAGTAATTCCACGATGGCAGCTTGTACCAGACATAAAACCACAGCCAGTGAAGCACAATGTTCAGATGCATTGCAATCAGCACAATAACGGGCCAGTTGATTTTAAAAGTAGTCGTCTTCACTTTTTATCCGGAGTAAGATCGATTTAACCGATTTTCGTTTTTCAAACGAAGTATATAGAAAATATCCTGGCGACACCTGCTGTATCTGTTTTACCCGGTGATGCCTGAATTGTATAGCAATGACAATTGCATCAGCCAGTCCTTTTTTTTCACCGTAAAGACGGATAACCCCGTTTTCTGCATGCATCGGATCATTTGGTTCAATACAAAAAATAGCGGCCTGCGATTCAAAATCAAATTCACAGCTATAAACCCCGGCTGATTGTGCCAACGTTGAAACCATGGGCGCATTTAATTCTTTTTCTGATTTCCCGAGATGGGTATAGGCCTCCCCGGATGGTGTCTGCATGTTGTTGCCGATGCAATAAGCAACCTGTTGTTCACGTGCAGCCTGGTAAATTGCATCCAGGGAATTGATATTGGTTTTGTGCTGCCATTCCGGTTCTACGGCACAACCTGTTGTGAGCATAGTGAATGCCAGGATCAGTATGTATATGGAGCAATAAATCAGTCGATACATCAACCTGCTTTTTGTTAAACCAGGTATAAAGTTAATATGAATACCGGATGTTTCTGATTTCAGTAATGTTACGAAGTATAATGCGCTGACAGCCCACCGGTACAAGTTATTTTGATCTGTTCTCCCCGTGAAGCAATGTTTTTAGCTTTCTTCCGGCAATTACGATAAAAGAAAATTAAACATCAGATAAATTAACGGGTAGATATATTTAATAATATAATATGCAAACATACATAAGGCCAAAGAGAACTGGAGTGCGAGAAATATTTTCCCGGTTAAACTGGGGTTTTTATTTTGGAAATACCTTGTGATCAGTACTCCAGCCATGGCAGTCAAAAAAAGCAAAACACGGGCCCAGTTAAGCAGGTCGTAATTGCCGAGGGTTGACAGCAATGGGCTATCTGCGTATGAAAAGTAATCCGTTTCAACTTTGTTTTTCAGCCACCGTGATAACAACAAGGGTATTCCCGGTACAGCAATCGTTAAAAGCAATATGATCGGATAAATTTTATATTTCATCGTTAGCAGAATTAGGAGCTACCCGGATTACCTCAGTACGTTTCAAATTCAGATTTTCGCCCGAATGATGAGTAACGACACCACTTACTGTTCTCCTGTCTGACAATGCGGGGTTGAATACCGGAATATTCATATAATCGCAGGAAGTTCACAGAAGAGTCCAGCTGCTCCGGGAAAGGCCTGAAATAGATTAGCCCTTCGTTATTGTTATTTATTTTTGAATTATAAAATAATGAAACAGCCACCGATGCCCCATGGTAATCACAGCAGATTTCAATCACTCCCCATTTTTTCATAAAGGGAAGTAAGGTGTCGCATACAAAAGCATCAGTATTACAATCAATTTTAACTCGTGCGGGTAAATATTTTGTTTCGGAGGAGTATTCCCGGCCCCAGATTTCCCCGCTCCTAATCAGATATGCTTTTCCCGGGCTGATACGATCCAGGATGGGTGGCACACTGGGATCCGCAATCAGCTGTTTCCAGCGCGACTGCTGTGGATCATTCTCCGCGCAGGCGATGAGCAGCAAACAGAAAAGGAAAACGATGCGGTAACGGAACATTTTGATTTGTTTTTATTCGTTGTGCGTGCCTCATTTTCCTGGCTTTTATTTTCACGGCGAAAAGTAAAGTTTTGGCAAATTGTACCTCCAGATATCAGATCAAATTTAACCCAAATAACCGGAATGCATCTGGTCAGTAATACGTGTAAACAATCTTGCCCCCGAATTCGTTTTGTATGAGCAGGCCTTTTTTATTGTATTTAAAAAGGATGGTTGTTACCTGTGCGAGGTAACGATCAGGAATGTAAAAAGGCTGAGTATAGTATTGCACGCGTTTTAAACGGCCTTTTTTATCGTAGAAAAACGAATAGGTTGTGCGGGCTGTCGCACTGGAGGCCTCATTGTAAACAATTTCTACATTTACCTGGTCTTTTAAGTAATAAAAATCCACGATGTATCGCCCGGTTTCAATGGAAACCAATTGCCCGGAAGCGCTGAACGTTTGGGTTTCACGATATAGAGGACGCCCCGGTTTTGAATATTTGATTTGTACTTCGTTCAGTATCGTACCATAGCCGAAACTGCGGTCTTTGCGGACCAGGTAAGAAACGAAGTTGTTTTTAAACGCATAACTGAACATGTATGTGTCGGGAAACATCTGAATAGCATCACCGTCTTTCAGGAAGAGCAGTGCGCCGGATTTATCATACGTATAACCTTTATAATAACTGATAATACGGATACAGTTTCCAAGGGAATCATACGTATAATTTGTACTGTCAGGCAAAAGATGGTTGGAACTGCTGATGCGATGGGAAACGAGCCGGTAAGCTGTATCAAATATATACTGCTGTTTTAATGCCACCTTTGCCGTGTCGCGCATAAGCGAATCGAAAACGACCCGGTGATTGTCTGCATAACTGTAATAATGATGCCCCCGGTTATCCTGAAATTCATCATTGCTATACAGCAAATTATTAACCTCTTCCAGCACATATCCTTCGCGATCGTATTTCTGCCAGTTGATCCTTGTGCCTGGTTTTGACAGGGTTTCAACACTGGCGACTTTTTTATTTTTATAGGTCGGATTATAAAAAGTATAAGCCGGGATATGTGGGTATAAATTCGTTTTCAGTTGCATTTTACTGTTCGGGTTCGGTAAGCTGTCAAACGTATACTGACAATGCCGTTGATAGTGATATGTGTACTGCCCGTTCATGTAAACATTAAAAGACAAGGATAATACAAGAGCAAGTAATATATGGGGACGCAACTGCTTAGGGATACGGCCGCGGCCAGGAGTTAACGAATGCCGTTTATTCGGAGGCACTATTACATTAAACAGGTGGCTGTTGCTGTTAAGTGGGCGCATGTTTTAATGTTCCTTTTTGTTATTTCTGAATTGATAATAACGGATGAACTTCAGAAACAGGAAACAAGTAATCCCGAGCCCAATAAATCCCAAAACAGAAATCGTATGCGAGGCATTCCTGCCCATAAAAAGGCCCACGCTTAAAAAGCCAATGGCTATGCCCGTCACCGCGCACGACCATGCCGTTAACCCATTCGGAGATATAAAATGCATGACTGTGCCAATCAATCCAAGCAGGCCGATGATACAGATGGTGCCAAAAAAGATAATCGCTTCGCCCATGCCTGATAATGCATCCGCCCGGCTTTCGGTTACAAGTGTGACTAACAGAATAAAGAGGATGATTGTTTTCAGTTTCATTGAGTTTTGCCTAGTTACTGTATAAACAAAGTTAGTCAGAATACGTACCCCCTCAAAACAACACCCGATATCCCAAATACGGAAACAACCCGATCTGGTACACCGCCACTTCCTGCTGCTGTTTGTTGTTCCACTCCATGAAAAAAACATTCCGGTAATTGGTTACGTTGTCAACGGCGGCAAACAACTGGTGGTTTGATTTTTTGCGGTTGAGGTTGATGGAAACTTTTACGTCGGTGCGGAAATAATCGGCCCACTTGTGCTCGTAGGCGGCTTCGGTTTCATAGTGGCGCTGCCCGTTCAGCAGCACCTGCCTGATGTAACGCCTGCCGCCCGCGTAATTCACACGCACATCAGCCGCCAGCGTACGTTTGCCTTCTGCGTCTAATTTCCATTCTTTGCCGCCGAGCAGGTTGCCTACGTATTTTGCATTGAAGGCGGTATTTCGCCACACGCCTGCACCATCCCGGTAGCGGCTGTCGAACAGCGAAAGCGTGGCCAGCATGTACCAGCCTTTTGAGAACAAACGGTTCAGCGTAAATTCTGCGCCGTAGTTGGTTGCAACGCCGTCGTTCACTAAACTGTCTTCAATGTCAAACGCATAATCGGCACCGCTGTTGATGAGGCTGAAATACGCCGTGCCCGTGTTATGACTCACCGGTATGTCAAACAGGTACTGGTAATACACTTCTGTTTTCACCACCCAGTTTTTAATCATCCGTGTGGCATAACCAAGTACAAGGTGATGGCTTTTCAGAAAACCGATGCCGCGGTTGCGTTGCGTGTAACCGCCCGTAAGTGTATCGGGCTGCCGCCACAGTGCGTAGAGCAGGTCAGCGGTTTGGGAATG
The DNA here is from genome assembly GCA_943372645.1 of Chitinophaga pinensis. Taxonomy (GTDB): domain Bacteria; phylum Bacteroidota; class Bacteroidia; order Palsa-965; family Palsa-965; genus VBWE01. Next base: position 33,677 of record CALRZN010000038.1, read on the forward strand.
TAATCCGTAACCGAGCGTTACCTGGTGACTGTTTTTGTTCCACTGCAATGCCCAGCGCGGCTCGCACACGGTTTTGCCCGTAAATTCAAAATGCTGTGCGAATACGCCGGTGTTCATGGTGAGTGCTTCGTTCAACTTCCATTGCCAGTGCGTGTAGGCCTGCAGCAGCGCGGTGTTTGCGGTGTCGCGCAGGTAATCGAAATGCGTGTTGCTGTTTTCATCGTACCCGGAAATGTCAAAACCGAAAAATTGTTTTTTCGCCGTAACCCCGCTTTTCAAAAGGTGTTTCATACTGAAGCGGTGCGCAAGCTGAAAACTGCCCTGCAGGGTGCGTTCGCCGCTCAGCAGGTGATCGGTTTTAATGCGTGTACCATCTTTAAACACGCGTTCACTTTCGTTGCCGCCACCCACGGCCGAAAAGTTGACAATTATTTTTCCCGATGTTTTATCCGAATACTGCGCAAAGTTGCTGACCGTTGCTGTAAGCATGCGGCTGTTGAAATAATCGTAGTCTTTGTACGCTTCCGGCCACAACGCGGTGTCTTCTTCACTGCCGCCCACATCCACGCCGCTGCTGCCCGCAATGCCCCAGAGCGTGAACGTGCCGAGTTTGGCAGTGGGAATATTTATCCGCAGCGTTGCATCTTCATAATGCGGAACGGCTTCAAAGCCGAGATCAATCCCGGTTTTGTTGATGAGACTGAAATTGAGTGCGCGCCCGTTGAGCAGGTACGAAGCCCCTTTTTTTCCGAGCGGTCCTTCGGTGCCAAACTCCAGCCCGTTTAATCCCAGCTGAAAGGTGTGTTCGTACTTCTCGTTGTTGCCGTTGCGCAGTTGCAGATCGAACACGGCTGCGGTGCGGTTGCCGTATTCAGCCGGGAACGCACTGGTGATAAAATCAGCGCCGTGCAGCAGGTTGTTGTTCAGCATGGCAAATGCGCCCGCGGTACTGCCGGTAACTGAAAAATGATTCGGGTTCGGAATGTCCACACCATCGAGCCGCCACAGCAAACCCGCCGGTGAATTGCCCCGCACAATAATATCGTTGCGCGTGTTGCCCCCGCTCACCACACCCGCATACCCGGAAGCCATGCGGCTCGGATCCTGGCGCGATCCGGCAAAACGGTTCACCTCTTCGGGATTGATGGTTTGCACTGACACCGTGGTGAGTTCGTTGTTCGCCTGGTTATTGCGTTTGCCGGAAATAACCACTTCGCCGGTTTCATACACTGCGGGATTCAGCTGCACCGCAAGCACAGTTTCTTTGCCGCTGGTAACAACGATATTGTCAAGCACGGCGTCTTTGTAGCCGAGCACGTGCACCAGCAAACGGTAACGGCCGGGTGTAATGTTTACAAAACGAAAAATGCCGTTGTTATCCGCCGCCGTAAAATATGCCGTATCGTTTCCGCTCAGTTTTACCGTTGCACCGGGAATGGTGTTTTTCAGTTCCGCATCGGCGACTGTACCGCGCAGTGTAGCAGCAACAAGATTAGTGGTGAAGCAGGAGAGGAGTGTAAATAAAAAAAGGAGAAGAATGCGATTCAGCACAGCCGCGTCAACAACTTATTTGTTTTTCAGTTGCCCATCCCACTTGTCCTGTATCGCGCCTTCTTTGATCGGACGGAATGCAGTGCGGCGGTTTTTCTGGTGTGCGGCTTCCTGTTCGTCTTTGGTCGGCAGGGCATTCAGTTCTTTGTCGGCTACCAGCGGTTTGGTTTCACCGTACCCGGCAGCAACAAGGCGGTCGCTGGCAATGCCTTTGCCCACAAGGTAATCCACCACGCTCTTCGCGCGGTCTTTCGAAAGACGCAGGTTGTACGAATCGCTGCCGCGCGTGTCGGTGTGCGAACTGATCTCCACACTGATGTTATCATTCAGCACAAGAAAGTCGTACAGGTCATCCAAAATCTTTTTCGAATCCGGGCGCAGTGTGGCTTTGTCGAAATCGTACTCGATACCCGGAATCACAATTTCACCGGCCGGGATGGGCGTGAGGAAGAAGTCGTGTTCAAAAACTTTCGAGTCCGTTAATCCAACCGTGCTGATGTTGGTCGCATCACCGAAGTATTTGTTTTTCTGCGCCTTGATGTACCACTCCTGGTTAATCTGCAGCGGCGTGTCGTAGCGGCCCAGCGAGTCAGTTATCAGGTAAATCGTTTCGGATTCACCGCGGATGTCTTTAAACGTAAGCAGCGCATTCGGAATCACGTCGTTCGTTTCCGAATTGTACACCACGCCGTGAATGGAAAAAATAAGCGGCTCATTGGTGAACGAATACACCTTGTAACAATAGTTGCTGCCGTCGCCCCCGCAGTCGGCACACTTGCGGCGGTCTGACGAAAAGTAGCCGTGCTGCTGCAACCGGTCGAGGCTGAAATACGCATCATCGCGCGACGAGTTAAACGGTGCTTCCAGGTTTTTCGGAACCGACCAGGTGGAGTCGTCCACGTTAAATGCACTTTTTACAATATCCAGTCCGCCGAAACCGCCAAATCCTTTCGAACTGTAAAACAGTGTGCGTGTGGTGAAGTGGTAGTACGGTGTAATGTCATCGTCCGTTGAATTAACGGTGCTGCCCATATTCACCGCCGGTGAAGCGTCGCCGTTTTCATCTAAGGTCGAAGTCCAGATGTCGAAGCCACCTTGCCCGCCGGGACGGTTGCTCACAAAATAAAGCGTGCTGCCGTCGTTCGACAGCATGCCCTGCATGTTCATGGTGCCGGGCATATTCACATTGCTGTTGAGGCGCAGCGGTGCAAGCCATTTGTCATTTACATTTTTACACATGTAAATGGCACATTCTTTTTTGTCGTCACTCCAGCGCGTAAAGAACACGCTTTCCATACCGAACGAAACCATGCCTGCGCCTTCGTTCATAGGCGAGTTAAACTGCCCCTGCATCAGCTGCGGCTGCATCCAGCGTCCGCCGACCTTTTTCGCGAGGTATAAATCGGTGGTGTAAGCGGCGCGTGCCGGATCGGTTTTGCTGTCGGGATCGGTGGTGTTGCCCAAGCGGCCGGAGGTAAACAGCAGCGCATCCTGGTCGCCGTAATTGCCTGCTGCAAAATTGGCGGTACCGCGATTGATGTTGGTGTCGAGTTCTTCGACGATCACTTCCGGTTTCGTACTCTTCGGATCGCGTGCAAAACCACAGCCGGCAATGTTGCGCGTGGCTAATTTTACGAGCGGGTTCGTACTTACGGTGTTACTGGTAAATGTTTCAAACTGTGTAACCGCGGCTTCGTATTTGCCGCTGTACATCAATGCCTGTCCGTAATAATACGGCGCATCACGAAATTCAGGAAGCGGGTTGAGCACCGCTTTGGCGTACCAGGTTTCTGCATTGTCATAATCATGCAGCAGGCGGTAACATTCAGCAACGCGGTGGGTAACATATTGCTCGCGCGGATCAGTAATCGTAGCCGGTTTCGCAATGCTGTCGGTTTTTACCGAATCGTTTTTTGTTTTTTTCTTCGGCGTCCATGCTTTGTATTCATACGGCATCATCGCATCGCGGTCGTTGCCGGGAACAAGATTCAGCGCCTGTTTGTAACAGGTAAGCGCCAGCATGTAATTCTGTTTCGCAAACGCCTGGTCGCCGAAATCAATCCATTCGCGCCGGTTCTGGCCGTCCGCCTGGAGCGCAGCAATTACGAATACCAAAATGCTGAAAAGGCGTTTCATTATAATCTCGGGCAGTTAGGCGCAACCACCGGCTGCTTTTTGCGTGCAATATAAATGACAGATAATTCCAAGCCTCCGCGTCCGTTTGAAACCGGCTGCAGGGTTGACATGTTGTAATCGTAACTGATGCGGTAGGTGAAGCTGCCCATTTTCAGACCGGCTTCGAGTGCAAATGCATCGTCTTCGAGCGGGCCGAGTGCAAGCTGTTTGTTTTTGCTGAACATGGGGCCGCTGAGGCGGAAGGTGGGACCGAACAGCAAAAATGCGTCCGATGCTTTCAGGTAATAACTGCCGAGTAACCCGATCACCGTTTCACGGTCGTTGATCTGCCACATGCGCAGCAGGCGCGGCTGGAGCTGCCACGTTTCAGTAAGGTTGATGCGTCCGCCGAGATGCGTAACCCAGCGCACCGGGAGTTTGTTGTTGTATCCAAAAAATGATTCTGTTGGCCTGTTCACGTGAAATGCAGAAATACCTAGGAACGGATTGATGCGTGCATTTTCTTTCGCGAAATAATAAAGTGCACCGGCATGCGCATCCGGAATCCACGTGGCTTCGCGCTGGAAGGTTTCGTTTGACGGGAGTGAATTGTCAAACACACCACCGGCTGCATTGGAATATTGCACATCCCAGGTGAGCTGCGACGGGTCAATGCTTTTCTGCATCACGCCTGCACTGATGCCCATGGCCACATGGTGATTGTTGGCCCGGTCAATGCGCAGGTCGTAAGCGCCGGAAACAATAATGTTCAGCACATTGTAGTTGCCGAGGCCGGCGCGGTTATTCATAATCTGTCCGCCGATACCGAAGCGTTTTATCGGCATATCAAATGCAGCGGCGCCGGTTGTAAAAGGTTTGGAAGCAATGGAACGCCACTGCGTACGGTAGTTGGCATGTATGCGGTAATGCCCGTCGAACATGCCCGTCATGGCCGGGTTCAGGTAAATTTTCGCCGCATCGTAATGCGTGAGGTGAAAATCCTGCGCACGCACTGCACCGCCGCAGCCAAGCAGCAGTAACAGCAGACAAACGTACCGGGTTCCGTTTAACTTCATAGTTGTATTAACGAATGAGGGTGATGTTACCCGTCATTTTGTAATCTTCTCCGTCGTCGCCCACCGCAATCAGGCGGTATGCAAACACACCACCGGGAAGCGGGTTGCCGCGGAACGAACCGTCCCACCACTCGCGCTGCTGATCGGTTTCAAAAACCTTTTCGCCCCAGCGGTTAAAAATCTGCAGGTTGAATTTCGTGAACGGTCCACCCATCACCGCGAATACATCATTGATGCCGTCGCCGTTCGGTGTAAACGCGTTCGGAACAAACGGCTGGGTCGATTCGAGCGTGCCTCCTGCCGAAAGCGGAAGGACATTAACAAGTAATGCCACTCCCAGCATTATTGTTACGATTTTGTTCTTCATGTTTTTCATTTTTTCGTCATGTGTTAAATTAAACTACCGCACCAGGTGAAACTCGCCTGTGAGACGGTACTCCTTGCCGTCCGCGGTTTTGGCCCATACGTTATACACGTATGTACCGATCGGCTGGGGCACGTTATCCCTCGTTCCGTCCCAGCCGTTTGCCTGGCTGTTCGAGAAAAAGAGCTGCTCGCCCCAGTTATTGTAAATCCGTAATTCAAGCGCTGTAAACGGTCCCCCGCGTACAAAGAAAATATCGTTACTGCCCGAACCGTCCGGCGAAAATGCAGTAGGCACTACCGGCGGAACGCTGATGATGATGTCGTTGTAAATCGTATCGGTACAGCCGTTCGCATCGGTAACCACCAGCATCACCTGGTAAACACCTGCAAGTGTGTAGCTGTAGGTCGGGTTTTGCTGCGTGGATGTGCCTGCCGGTACATCCCCAAAGTTCCAGCTCCAGTTTACCACGTTGGTAAACGACTGATCAATGAATGTAATCTGTTGCTGCACGCTGGCCGATGGCGGGGTGCTGATGTACTGCGCAGTAGGTGAAGGATCAACCTGCACGGTTTGTGTAATCGTATCCTGGCAGCCCTGGCTCGATGTGGCAATTAATGTAACGGTGTATGTTCCTGCCGCAGTGTAATCGTGCGCCGGGTTCTGTGCAGTGGATGATGTGTTGTCACCAAAGCTCCAGCTCCAGCCGGTAATGGTGGCAGGCGAAGGAACAGTGGAAAGATCATTAAACACAATGCCTTCGTTGAGGCAATGTCCGTCAGGTGAAAATGCCGGAACCGGGAACGGATACACATACACTGTTTGCTGCAGCGTGTCAATACATCCGTTTGCAGAAGTAACAACCAATGTTACCGTGTATGTTCCGCCTGCACCGTAAATGTGTACCGGATTTTGTGATGTGGCGTTGGTGGTGTTGTCGCCGAAGTTCCAGTTCCACGCGGTAATCGGTGAAGGCGAAGTGGACTGATCGGTGAACGACATAAATGTGCCCGGACAAACCGGAGGCGCAGCAAATGCAGAAACCGGCGAGGGAATAAGTGTGATGAACAATGTATCGCTTTGCGGTAAACAGCCGCCGTTGTTGGTGCTGTTAAATACGAGCGTAACGTTGCCCGCGGTCATGTCATTTGGGCCTGACAGGTACGTGGTATTAAGTACGTTATTTCCACCCGGAAACGTGCCATCGCCGAGCGTTGACCATACACCCGAGCCGGTTGCCGTGGTTGCAATAATGTTAAACGGTACACCGCTGCATGTGGAAGCCGGGCCGGTTACACTTACAGCCGGCGGCGGTGAAAAATAAATTACAATGGTATCGGTTGATGCAAGGCAGCTTCCGTTTCCGGTTGATGTAAGCACCAGTGTTACCTGGCCGTTTGCAGTATCGGAAGCACTCGGAAAATAAATCGTGTTCAGGTTATTTGCATTCTGGAATGTACCCGAACCGAGTGTGGTCCACTGCCCGCCGCTGGAAATTGTTACACTTCCTGAAACCGGTACACTCGAAGTATCCTGGCAAACAAAAATATCATTGCCCGCCTGCACCGAAGGGCCGGGATAAAATGAAATGTGAATGGTATCGGTATCGTGTGTGCAGATGGAGAAACCCGTTGTAAGCAGGTACAGGTCTGCATACCCCTGCGCAATTTCACCGGGCGTTGGCGTGTAACTGGCGTTGAGCGTGTTGTTGTTCGGTGTAAATGTTCCTGCACCGATCCATTGCCCCGAAAGCGCATTGAGCACATTGCCTCCGAGCGGAACTGTTGCGTTGTTTGTACATGCAATCGTGTCATTGCCGGCCAGCGCAATCGGTGGCTGCCGCACAAAAATGGTGGCCGTAGTCGTATCCGGACACCCAAGCGAGTTGGCTACAATAAGCGTAACGGTATACGTTCCGCTTGCGCCATAGACATGCGTCGGATTTTGCGCAGTGGATGATCCCGTGTCGCCAAAATCCCAGAACCAGGAAGTAACGGTTGCATTCGGCGATGAGTACGATGAATCGGTAAACTGTATTGGCTCATTCACGCACACCGTATCGCCGTTATTGGATGTAAACGCAAACGAATACGATATCGAAACCATTTGTGTGTCGGTATCGGCGCAGGCGGTGTACGGGTTGATGATGAGCGTAACCAGGTACGGACCAAGTCCCGGATACGTATAGTTCGGATACTGGAGGTTCGATGTATCGTTTGTTGCGGCCGGATCGCCGAAGTTCCAGAGGTAACCGTTTGCTGAATCGCTGTTGTTTACAAAATACACGCTGTTGCCGCTGCACACACTTGCTGTGCCGCCGATAACGGCCTGGGCGAGGGGCGGACAATACACCACGTTGAACTGGAAGTCGCGGAGGATTTCGCCGATTTTTACACCGTTGCGGTATTCCGAACAACGGATGCCGGCCACAAACTGCCCGATGCTTGGCGGGCTGCCGGTGATGTAACCGCTGTTGAGACCTACGTTCAGGTTCGGGCCGCCGCAGGGGTTGTTGGGTCCGTAACCGCCTACCCAGTTGATGGGTGTAAAGTTCGGGCCGCCGCTCCACGTGGGCGCAATCTGGTCGAAAGGCGTGTACCAGGAATACACCAGCGAATCACCATCCGGATCAGTTGCCGAATGGTCAAAATCAATGGAACGACCCTGGCATACAAACACCGGGGGCGGATTCACCCACGAAGGGCTGCTGTTGCTGATGAGGTTGGCGTTATTCGGAATGTACGTGTACCAGGTTTCGCCGGTACCGAGCGGATTCACTACGTTGGAAAGTGTGCTGTTGCGGCAGCAGTACTGGTAGTACATGTGATAACCACCTGCACGCGGGGGCATTCCGGAAACAACTTGTGTGTACGTTGCTTCTTCAAGGCAAAGACCCGGGTTGGCCGCACAGGTATCAATGTAAGGTTGCACCGGAACAGCGCCGGGAAACGGAATGTTAAGTGTCTGCAGCAGGTTGCCGATGCTGTCGCGGATTTGTATGCTGGCCGGGTTCGGGAACGCCGAGTTGCCCGGACGGCAGTCGCGGTAAAGCTTCAGGATGATACGGTACGTGGAACCGCCCAGCTGCTCATACGTCATTGATCCGCCCACGACGTGTGTGCCGTAGCTGAACAATGGCATAAGAGATAACAATACGAAAAGACGTAATGCTTTCTTCATAATGTGTTATATGGGCGTACGTGTTTGCCTGGTACGAGGTAGCTAATATACAAAAAAGCCGGAAACAGCAAAATAGTCCCCCTTTTTTACCCTGGAAATGCGATTATTTTGCAGCCGGGGCGGCCGTTTGCAGGGTGATCTGGATAAAACCGCCGAAATTGCAGTAACTGAGGCGGGTAAAATAATCGCCGTCGGGCTGGCCGGAAAGGTTTACGAGCGGCTTTTTCATCCATTTACCGAGGCGAAGCGGGTATTCCATGGAAGCAACATGACGTTCACCGCTTTTCAGTTTTCCGAAACCGGTTGAATCATAAATCTGCATGGTAACATTCGACGGCAGATCGGCCGGGAACACCACCAGCACACAATCCTGTTTGCTGAACCGCTGCAGCACCACCGGGTAGGTACTGTAACGCGAAGTGTCAACCGTTTCCAGCACATCGGCCGGAATCTGCGCTTCGATGATGCGGCGCTCTTTGTCTGTAAGCAGCCAGTAAGCGGCCGCCACAGCCCCTGCACCAAGCAGGATGAGGAAAACAAGAAGCAGCCTGTTCATGAGTTGTTGGTAGTAAATTACGACAATATTAAAACAAAGTTCGTCGCCTCCAAATGCTTTTTTATCGCAAGTTTTCAAAATTGTTTTAAATTTGGAAACGTACCCAATCCGGCAACACATGCGATTTACATTTACGCTTACCTGTATTTTGTTTTCCTTTTTTGCATCTGCGCAGATCAATGTGCAGTGGGCTTCCCGCTTCACCAGTTCGGGCAGTTTTGTTGACCAGGCCGTAGAACTGACGCGCGATACCGCCGGAAACACATACGTTACCGGTACCAGCTGGGGTGGTGCGAATTTTAATATCGTAACGGTGAAATATGATCCGTCAGGCAACCAGCTCTGGATGGCCAGTTACAACGGTGCATTCAACGGTTTTGATGAGGCGCGCGGTATTGCGGTTGACAACAACTTTGTTTATGTGTGCGGCACCATGCAGGCAGCTGCAACCAATTACAACTACGTTACCATTAAATACGATATCGCCACCGGCACGCAGCAATGGGCCACCACCTACAACGGCCCGGCCAATGGATACGATGAAACGTTTGACGTTACCTACGATGCATCGGGAAATTCGTATGTAACCGGCAGCAGCGATGGCAGCGGCACCGGCGCCGATTACGCCACCATCAAATACAACAGTGCCGGTGTGCAGCAGTGGGCTTCGCGCTACAACAACAGCGGTACAGGCATTGATGCATCCTACACGGTTGCACTCGATCCGTCAAACAACGTATATATTTCCGGTTACAGCTGGGGCGGTACCGGCAACGATTTTGATATTGCCACCATCAAATACAACAATGCCGGCACACAGCAGTGGGTAAGGCGTTACAACGGTCCGGGCAACAAACTCGATACCGAAAAAGACATGATTGTGGATGCTGCCGGTAACGTATATGTAACCGGGCAGGCACGCGCCCTTGTGGGCGTAACCAACTGGGACATTGTTACCATCAAATACAACACCGCAGGAACGCAGCAGTGGCTTGCATCGTACGCCGGTGCAGGTAACGAAGACGACCGCGGCAATGCCATTACGCTCGACAATTCCGGAAATGTAATCATCACCGGCCGCAGCATTGGTACCTCACAAACAGCAGAAGACATTGTGACCATAAAATACGATGGCGCCGCAGGCACACAGCTCTGGGAAAACCGCTTCGATGGCGGCATTGTGGGGCTTGACGAAGGCAACGATGTGGCGGTGGATGTGGCCAACAATGTTTATGTTACCGGTTACAGTTTCGGTGGTTCAACCAATCACAATTACATCACGATCAAATACGATACCGGTGGTACGCAGCAATGGCTTACGCGTTACATCGGCCCGGCGAATAACGGAACAGACAAAGCCTACTCCATGAATGTGGATGTGATCGGCAATGTGTTTGTTACCGGTTACAGCAAAGGGGCAACATCAAACGAAGATTTTTATACCATCAAATATTGCCAGCTCACCGCCAGTGCCGGACAGGATACGGCCGTGTGTCTTGGCGATGCAGTTGTGCTGCAGGCGTCTGTTGACAGCGGCAGTATTGACAGTGCCTGGTGGCTGCCGCAGGCGGGGCTGAGTGCGCCGAACAGCGCAACCACAACGGCTTCGCCAACAGTGACTACGACGTATGTATTAAGTGTGCGCAACCCCAACGGATGTATTGACCAGGATTCTGTAACCGTTACAGTGAATCCGCTGCCCGGTCCAACCATCAGCAGCAGCGGCCCGACCACGTTCTGTATCGGCGACTCGATTGTGTTAACCGCCAATACCACCGGCCCCGCACAGTTTTTATGGTCGCCAACGGGTGATACCACACAAAGTACCACCGCCACACAAAGCGGAACGTATTCTGTAATTGTGTCTGATACAAACACCTGCTCCAGTCAGAGCCAGGTAACGGTTACCGTAAACGGATTGCCGGTTGTAAATGCCGGTCCCGATACGAGTTTGTGTACGAGTTCACAGCTGAACCTGTGTGCAACCGGTGCGTTGAATTACAGCTGGGGTCCCAACTTCGGCATCAGCGATACTACGATTGCCTGCCCGACATTCGGCCCGACTTCATCAACTACGTATACTGTTACCGGAACCGATGCGAACGGATGTTCCTCCAGCGATACCATGACCATATCGCTGCTGCCGCCGCCGCCGGTACCGAATGTGTTTATGGTGGTGCCTGATTATCACGCCACGCCGGGATACAATTCGTATCAATGGTATTACAACAACACCCCGATTCCGTCAGCCAATGATTCCATTTACACGCCCACACAAAACGGCAGTTATTATGTGGTGGTAACGGATGCGAATGGGTGTTCAACATTTTCGGGCACGCTCACATTGATTGATGTGGGCGTAGGCGAGTGGGCGCTCAACGCGAACCTGCAACTGTACCCGAATCCAAACAACGGTGCGTTTACACTTTCCTTTTTTGCGGCGGATGAACCAGCGCAAGTAAAAATTGTTGCTGCAAACGGACAATTGGTTTACAGCGAACAAATCCGTGAAAGCGGCCTCGTTCAGAAAACGCTGCAGCCCGGTCTTGCGGAAGGATTTTACCTGCTGTATTTTGAAACCGGCGGAAAACAGCTGGTGCGCAAGCTGAGTGTGATCCGCTGATGCGTTTCATTTTCACAGCAGCAGTAAACAGCAACTTCATCTTCAGTATCTTCGCCGTATGAACATCATCGGAATAATTCCTGCCCGCTACGCATCGTCGCGTTTCCCGGGTAAACCACTGGTTGACATTGCCGGCAAAACCATGATCCGCCGCGTGTATGAACAGGCTGCAAAAGCAACACTGCTCAGTACCGTTGTGGTTGCAACAGACGATGAACGCATTGCAGCTGAAGTAAAAAGTTTTGGCGGTAACGTGGTGATGACCGCTTCCACGCACCGCAGCGGAACCGATCGCTGTGCAGAGGCCGTACAGCAGGTTGCAGGAAATCACGATGTGGTCATCAACATCCAGGGCGATGAACCGTTTATTCATCCCGAACAGATTGATTTGCTGTGCGCACTTTTTCAGGATGAAAAAACACAGATCGGTACGCTGGTGAAAAAGGCCCACCGCGACGATGAAGTGTTTAATCCGAATACCATTAAAGTCGTTATTGATCACGAAGGGTATGGGCTGTATTTCAGCCGTTCACCGATTCCGTTTATGCGCAATTTCCCGGAAAAGGAATGGCTCGCCAATCATCTTTTTTACAAACACATCGGCATTTACGGCTATCGCGCCGCCGTGCTGGAAAAGTTGACGCTGTTGCCGGAAGGCAACCTGGAAAAAGCCGAATCGCTGGAACAACTCCGCTGGCTCGAAAACGGTTACCGCATCCGCACCGCCTTCACCGAACTCGAAGCCGTTTCCGTTGACACCCCGGAGGACCTGAAAAAGTTACCGGTTTGATGTAAAACGCTTTCAGCGTAGTTCCTGTTTTAGTGGCAGTGGCAGTTGGCAGCGGCAGTCCTGTGTATGCTGTGGTTTTGTTTTT
>CALRZN010000039.1:0-43838 GCA_943372645.1 Chitinophaga pinensis
GAATAAAAGTTTTTCTTTTCTGAACTCATTGAAAATTATACTGTAAGTAGATGCAAGCCCAGTTTTGATTAACTGATAGTGAAGTAACCACAAACTTGCATCATCTTCAAGAAATGGGTCGTAGCCATCATTGTCTAAAAGTTTAATCCCAAATTCTGTCGGCTTGTCTTTGCCGTCAATGATATTAAACGCTTTCATCCAGTAGCGAATAGCGGAAACCATATTCTTACCAACTCCCAACTTCACAACAGCATCTTCGTCGTTGAACGATTTTCCTGACTGAATATAGTCATAACCCTTCTTTAGCCAAAGTTGGCGGCACTGGAAGGAATCATGTCCTGAGAAAGTATATTTTATCGTGTCTATGCCTGCTGTGTTCATTGATATTTTAATTGTATTGCTATGCGTACGACCCTCTGTAATAGTAAAACAAAATTAGGAAATTGGCTAATGGAAATTCTCAGTTATTATTAACAAAAACGAAAAGCCAGAACTTGCAAAAGCGCCAATAGGTTTAACTATGAAAAACAACCTCGTTTCGAAGCGAATGAAGGGTTGGCTAAAACTCTTATTCATAATCTGGGAAGTATTTGCAAGTGAACTGAGTGTTGTACTTATTAACAAGTTCATAAATTAGCAGTTTACTTATTAGAGTCATTACAACATAACGAAATTAACAAACCAATCAATATTTAACAAATATTAAACAGAAAACTTATTTACCAAACACTCAACAGCATTTCAAATTCCCCATACCCCTAATCTGTTCAGCAACAGGTCATTGGCGTATCCATTAGCCAGGTAATTGCAATGTAAATTAAGAATATATATCTGCTTTTCATAGGGTTACAAATATAAAAGAATCACTTTTGCCACTCTTTAGGTCTAGCGGGGACCAGACATCCCGCCGATTACGCAAACACCTTCATGCTTTAAACAAAAACAAAGCTGATTCACTTTCTGCAGTGACGCTGATAACGTCATCGCCTGGCCCATGTTATAAATGCACAAAGCCGCTAAAAAGCGGCTTTGTATTCCTGTAGCGGGGGCCAGACTCGAACTGACGACCTTTGGGTTATGAGCCCAACGAGCTACCAACTGCTCCACCCCGCATCATTTTTTAAGAACGTTACTTCTAAATTCTAATTTCAACGAGCTACTCTCGGCTCAGCCGAGACTCCACCCCGCATCAAATTTGAAGAACTTTTGCTTTACCGGGCATGTCCCCCTTAAAAGCGGTGCAAATATAGCAGTTTTTTGGCTTCGTGGTGCTTACTTATTAACAATGGCCTTATTTTTCGGTGGATTGCGGGCTACATCGCTTTGTTTATGCGGTATTCAGCAGAAAATATTTTCCTCAAATTATTTATAAACGCCGGCTTTCCGGCCAATTTACGGGGTTGGTTTTGCCGGTTTGGGGATTATCCGGCGGTATTTTTCACTTCCCCGGATAATGGATCCGCTCAAAAAACGCCTTCCGGTACGTATCCGAAATCGGTATCAGCGCTTCGCGGATTTTAATCCGGTCGCGTTCGATGGAATCAATTTTATCTAACGCCACCATAAACGATTTGTGCACGCGGCAAATGATTTCTGCGGGAATTTCCTGTTCAAAATCGCCGAAGGTTTGCAGCGTCATGATGCGTTTGCTGATCGTGTGGATGCGCCGGTAATCGCGCATGCCTTCGATGTACAGCAGTTCGTTCAGCAACAGTTTTTCGAGGCGGTACTCGGTTTTAACGAAAATGAAGTTCTTAACTGGAACCGTTTCTGTTTTCTGCAGATTTTGCTGCGCGCGGTCAACGGCCTGTAAAAAACGTTCGAAGGTAAACGGCTTCAGCAGGTAATCGGTAACGGCCAGCTCGTAGCCTTTCAGCGCGTATTCGGGATAGGCGGTGGTGATAATCACCTGGCTGTCTATTTTTACCGCTTCGAGCAGCTGTATGCCCGAGAGTTCATCCATGCGGATGTCGAGAAAAACAAGATCGGTTTTGTGGGTGCGCAGAAACGCGAGCGCTTCCACGCCGTTTTCGAACGTGGCCTGCAGTTCCAGGTACGGCAGGCGCTGCACATACATGCGTGTGCGTTCGAGCGCGAGGGGCTCATCTTCGATGATGATGCAGTTAATTTTCGTCATGCTGCAATATTAAATGCACATTATACACATTACCTTCAGTGGTTATGGCAAGTTCATGTTTGCCGGGATACAGCAGCTGCAGGCGTTTGCGCATCAGTTCCATGCCCAGCCCGCCGTCGCGTTCGTTATCGGGCGTTTGCTGTTTTACCGCCGAAAAATGATTGCGGCAGGTAAACACTAATTTACCCCGCAGCAGCTGAATACCGATGTCCACGGCGTTTTCCACCTTTTTGTTTTCGGCGTATTTGAATGCGTTTTCAATAAACGGGATAAACAGCATGGGCGGAATGGTGCGGTTGCCGGGATCACCTTCGATGTGGTAACGGATGTAGTCGGCGTTGCTGGTGCGGATGCGTTGCAGCGCAATGTATTTTTCAATGTAATCGAGTTCGCGCGTGAGGGCAATGGATTCATCTTTGGTTTCGTACAGCATAAAACGCAGCATGTCGGAAAGCTGGTTGAGGTACGCCGATGCTTTTTCGGGATCTTTTAAAATGAGTACGTCAATGTTGTTGATGGTGTTGAACAAAAAATGCGGACTGAGCTGCGCTTTTATCAGCGCGAGTTCGGTTTCAAAATTTTTGCGGTTCAGTTCTTCGGTGCGTTTGATGTCGCCGTACCAGGTAATGAAGCCGTTCATCACCAGCCCGATCACACCATTTACGATGGTTACAAAAAGCAGCAGCACCAGCAGCCCGATTATGCCGGCGGGATCAATGCGCCCCATATCATTAATCAGCCGCAGCGCCAGGAAGCCCAGTAGTGCGCCTGCCATACCTGCACCAAGTGCAGCGAGAAAAACCATCCCGATTTTTTTGCG
Source organism: Chitinophaga pinensis (assembly GCA_943372645.1). Classification (GTDB taxonomy): domain Bacteria; phylum Bacteroidota; class Bacteroidia; order Palsa-965; family Palsa-965; genus VBWE01. Next base: position 2,958 of record CALRZN010000039.1, read on the forward strand.
GCGCAGGAACCGGTTAAAAATCCAGGCATAAAAAAGGTAGAACCCGATAACTCCCGGAACGATTGCAAAACAGGTTGCTATTTTGGTCCAGCCCCACAGCGCCTGGGCCGGCGTCATCGGGCTGTGTACGCTTACCAGTTGCGGACTGAGCATGCCAAAAAAAAGCAGCAGCAAAAACAGGTACAGCAACCAGTACCCGGTATGCAACAATACAACTACTGATTTTTTCATGCGTGCAAGGCGCTCAGCCTTTTATTTTTTTCCGGGTATATATAATGTAACCGGCCACTGTAAACATAACAAAATAACCGAGAGCAAACAGGTGAATGTTGTACCCGTTCCAGGTGGTTTTGCCCTGGATAAACTGCATCATGCAATACGTATATGGAATAGTGTAACCGTATTTCCACTGCACCGCGATGAGCGAAGCCACCAGCAGCGCAATGCCCGCACCCAGCGGCAGCAGGAAGTTTTTAAAATGCAGGCTCAGCAAATATTGCAACCCCACGATGGGCAGGCAGCAGATAAAAAAGTACGCCGACACTTTCAGAAAATACAAAACCGGGAAGGCTTCATACGGCATGGGCACGCCCGGCATTACCAGCGAGGGCAGCAGCGCAGTAATGATCATTCCCGCATTGAAGAGCAGGAAAAACTGCAGCAGCATGACGAGGATTAAACTCAGCTTGGTAAAATAAATTACCGGGAACGATTGGGGCGTGGCGTGTAACTGCTTCCACGTGTTGTTGCGGAATTCGAGTTGGGTAATTAAACTCGATGCGAGGATTACACCCATCGGCAAAAGAAAAATGGCCATGAACTGCCAGCCCTGGTTCACCTGCTTTTCCCAGAAGTGCGGCTGAATCACCTGGCTGTACAAACGTTCCGAATTAACGAAACGTGCAATGAGCAAAATCACCGGGATAAATAAACCGCCGATAATGACGAGCCACGACGAAGCGGTGCGTTTTTTCTTCAGCCATTCGCTGCTGAAACTGTTGATGAAGGCGAGCTGCATATTATACGGATGTAAGGTTCATAAAAACGGATTCCAGGTCATTTTTACCGGCGGTGATGCTGTACACGCCGATGCCGGCCGCAACCAGTTCGCGGTTAAGCAGGGCAATGGTTTCGCGGTCGGCCAGTTCGAGCACCGCGCCGTTGTTTTCTATACAGGCGGGAATGTGGTGCACCGCCGCCAGCTGCAGCACGCGCGACGTATCGCTGGTTTCAAAACGCACGAACGCAGCCTGTTGTTGTTTCTGCATCAGTTCCTCCAGCGTGCCCTGGAACACCATGCGGCCCTGGTGAATGATGCCGAGATGTGTAACGAGTTTTTCAATTTCAGCAAGCAGGTGACTCGAAACAAGAATGGTAATTCCTTTTTCGTGGTTGATGCGGCGCAGCAGTTCGCGCATTTCAATAATGCCGTTCGGATCGAGGCCGTTGGTGGGTTCGTCGAGAATGAGCAGCGCGGGGTTGTGCAGCAACGCAATGGCAATACCGAGACGCTGTTTCATGCCCAACGAAAAACGGCCGGCGTGTTTTTTACCGGTATCGGAAAGTCCTACCAGTTGCAGCACTTCCGGGATGCGTGATGCCGGGCAGTTGTAAATGCGGCGGAACACATCGAGGTTTTCGTGCGCGGTAAGCTGCGCATAAATGGAAGGCGATTCAATAAGCGAACCCACCTGCCGCAGCAGTTCAATGCGGTGCGTTTCAAACGGATGATTGAGCAGGCGGATGGTACCCGACTGTTTACGCAGCAGGCCCAGCAACAGTTTAAGTGTAGTGGTTTTTCCCGCACCGTTTGGCCCGAGAAATCCGTAAATGCTGCCCTGCGGAACCTGCAGCGCAATGTTGTGAAGCACGGTTTCTTTTTCCGAAAAACGGTGCGTGAGGTGTTCGGTTTCTACGGCGTAGTGCATGGCTTCTGTTTTCTGTTACGAAAGTAGCCACACCTTTCCGTTGCCGGAAATGCAATTGGTTAAACCGGGGTGTTTGTCTGCAAAGTGGGCGTTTCAGCCTGCGAATTCGATTGCTTTTATTCTAACCGAAGGCGTGTTAAAATATTGATCGTTTATTTAGGCAGCAGTGGCAGTCGGCAGGTATTTCAGAAGATGAATCTGTTCCATACGAAAACACGACTGCCACTGCCTACTGCTACTGCCACTAATTATATGATGTCTTCATTTAAACGATCAATCACTCCTTCACCACCAGCGCACGCTGCACTCCCGATGCCGTTTTCACCATCACCACATACGTGCCCGGATTAAATTCCGCAAGACCGATCTGGTTCACCTGCGTATCGGATTTCACCAGCGTTCCGGTAATGGTATAAACATACACCGCTTCAACCGGTTCATTGGTAACTATGTTCAGCAGGTCGCGCGTCGGATTCGGGTAGAGTTGCAGTGACAAAACTTCTCCCCCATCCGTTCCTTCATTTGTAAACTGTTCCGGTGCATGTGAAGGCGGAGCCAGCGGCGGCGGCGTTCCGAAACCAATGGAACACGGTGTGCTTGGTGTTCCGTAAACAATGCCGGTACCGTTGTTATACTCCACTTCTACCGTCCACATATAACTTTGATTGTTCACCAGTCCCGGCACGGTTGAAAACGTAAGTGTGCGCGACACCTGCGTGCGCTGTCCCATGAGCGTGCTTCCCTGGTAGAAACGGAAACGATAACCCGTTGCACCAAACTTAGCCGTAGCACTTGCAAAACCGGTGGCGAGATTATACACACCGTTGCAAGGCACAACAGTTGTCGGTACACCCAGTGTTACTGTGCAGGCACTGTTGCTGGCCGGACCGAATGCGGTTCCGCCACCACTCACGTTGTATTCCACCTGCACTGTCCAGCGATAGGTGTTTGCGTAATAAATACCGGCAACGTTGCTCAGCGTAAGCACATCCGAAGGCTGAATACGTTGTGCCACCTGTGCACCGGTTACGTTATCATAAAACGTAAAATAATAGTTGGCTGCACCATAACTCAGTGGTGCTGTAACAACAGCGTTTAATACCGTGTAGGTGTTGCCGCAGGGCACCGTGGTAAACGGCAGACCAAATGAAACCGTACACGACTGGCTGCTTTCCGGCCCGAATGCGGTTCCGCCCGCAAGCAGCGGATACTCACACGTAACAGTGTAACGGTACGTCATGTTGTTGTAAAGTCCGGGCACCAGGCCGAACACCAGGATGTTCGAGGGCTGCGAACGTTGTGCCACCAGCGCACCCGTTACGTTATCGTAAAAACGGAACAGGAAATTGGTAACACGTGATGTGGGCGAAGCGGAAATGGTCGCATTCAGATTCTGATACGTATTGCCACACGGCACCACCGGGTGCGGCACATCGAAAACGATGGGGCAGGTCGGATGACTTTCGGCACTGAAGCCGGAACCCTGGTCAACAGCCACCGTCATGCGGTATGTCGTATTATAATAAATACCATTCACACTGCCGAATGTAAGTGTGCGCGAAGGCTGCGTAAGCTGTGCCACCTGTGCGTTGGTTGTGATATCGTAGAAAGTGAAACGGTACGCCACTGCGCCTACTACCGGTGTGGCCGAAACCTGGCTCAGCATATTGTAGTATGTTCCGCCACAGGGAATGGATGAAGGTCCGCAGGCAATTACGGTGTGTGTAATAGTTGCCGTATTCTGGCATCCGTTTGCATCGGTTCCGGTAACGGTAAATGTTCCTGATGCTGTGATAGAAAACGGAACACCATCTGTTACCCCGCCGCTCCACGAATAACTTGCAGCACCGGCACCATTTAATGTTACCGAAGTGCCCATGCACAACACATCGTTATCGGGCGGGTTGGATGTGGCTGTTACAATTGGCAATGCAGCCGGTGTAAGTGTAATTGAACTGGTATTTACGCAACCATTGCCATCAGTGCCGGTAACGGTGTACGTTGTTGTACTGATAACAGTGAACGGAACACCATCGCTTATGCCACCCGTCCACACATACGACGATGCGCCGGTTCCGCTGAGCGTGGCCTGTGTGCCTGCGCATACCATGCCGTTTGCCGGGTTGGCGTTGATACCAACGGTTGGCAATGCGTTTATTGTAATACCAATGGTTGCAGTATTCACACAGCCGTTGTTATCTGTACCCGTAACGGTGTATGTTCCTGAACTTGCCGGGGTAAATGCAACACCATCGGTTACACCACCGCTCCAGCTGTAACTGGTAGCGCCGCCACCATTGAGCGTGAGCTGCGAACCGGTACACACTTGTCCGTTTGTTGGATTGGATGTAGCTGTAACAGTTGGTAACGGATTTACAGTAACAGCAATGGTAGCGGTATTCTGGCAACCGTTGTTATCTGTTCCCGTAACGGTGTATGTTCCTGAGCTTGCCGGGGTAAATGCAACACCATCGGTTACGCCTCCGCTCCAGCTGTAACTGGTTGCACCACCGCCGCTGAGTGTTATCTGCGATCCGGTACACACCTGCCCGCTTAACGGGTTGGACGTGGCAGTAACTGCAGGCAAGGGATTCACCGTAATAGTTGCAGTTGCCGTATTCTGGCAGCCGTTTGCAGTTCCGGTAACAGTATAAGTAGTTGTATTATTAATGGTAAACGGAACACCGTTTGTAATTCCGCCCGTCCAGCTGTATGTTGTTGCACCGCCTGCAGTAAGCGTGGCCTGCGAACCGCTGCATACAATTCCATTAGAAGGTGTTGATGTAATCGTTAGTGTTGGAATCGGATTAACAGTTATGTAACCTGCAACCTGGTTCACGTTACTGCCGTTGCTGCTGCTTGCTGACAAAAGCACGGCATACGTTCCGGGTGTGCTGTAGGTAACTGTGGGGTTCTGCAACGTCGATGTTGCCGGTACTCCTCCCGCAAACTGCCATACCCACGAGGTCGGGTTATTCGTACTCTGATCGGTAAAACCTACACTCTGCCCCACGCACACCGAAGTGGGTGTTCCGCTGAAAGCCGCTACCGGTGCCGGTGAACAAACACCGTAGTTGGTCATTGCACCAGGTCCGCAGGCATTTGCAACACTACTTTTACCCTGGACATAATTTCCGCCCGAAAGATCGGTAGCATCGAGGCTGCGTTTTGAAACACCCGGTGCAATGGTGTAATGCATTACTGCTGCGTTGTTAATGCTATGTGCCAGCTGATGGCCGTGCCCGAGTTCGTGCAGGGCCACCGATTCAAAATCATATTGCGATGCCGATGGCGATGCCGGACCGTATTGCCAGGTATTGGGTGCAATGTTACTGCCTTCGTCAAAAATCATGTCCATCTCACTCACCGTCCACACCATGTTCAGTCCCGGATTGCAACTCGTATAATAACTCACACACGAAGCCCGAACACCGGCTGCAAGCGGAACTGCATTATCATACGCAATTACATTCACGCCGTCATTTGCAGCTGCATTTACGGCAGTGGTTGTTCCCATCACCCAGTTAATATTGGTATTGCAGCGCCAGGTATTAAATGCGCGGAAGAATGCGGCCTTGGCCCATACATCGGCATCAAATGCTGTGTTCATTTGCCACGTATAACCGCCTGAACTGTTATCGTTGTTGTGATCGGTCTGAAAAGCACGCAAGCCCGAACCCGGATTAAAATCCACGTTCTGGTGCGCGTAAGTAACGGCAAGTGCGGTGGCACTGGTTTGTGTGGTGCCCCGTGTAAACTGAATGGTACCTGTTCCGGCATTGTCGGGAACCTGCACCACTATCTGCGTATTCGACCACGAAATGTATTGCGTGGGAAGTGGCTGAATATAGGTTGCCCCACCGTCATCTGCATTTTTAAATGAAACAAACGCCGTACCCTGGTTTCCGCCAAAGGCATTACCTGATATGGTAAGTATTGTTCCTGTACCGGCAGTAACCGTTGTGGGTGAAAATCCGCTGATGGCGGTAACACTCACATTCGGCTGGTTGTTCCGTGTCGGGTTATTTACCTGGAACGCTTTTACTTCGCGGTAACCGCGTGCACCCGATGGCAGCAGCGCCGGGTAAAGTGTGTTTTCAATACCGGTGTAAGCGGCAAATACATCGTTTGCCACATTGTTTTCAATATCGTATTTAACAAAACCCTGCGCCGAAGCATACGGTTCATATTGCGGGATGGAATTGCGCAGGCTGCTCAACGGTGCTATGCGGGTAACGGGTTCGCAGGTAAACACGCCGATATCACCGATTTCCAGTTCGGGCGAAGGTTCAACCGTGATGCGGCTGCTGCCCACCGTTCCGCCCTGCGTAAGCAGCTGGATGTATTCCGGTGTACCTGTTCCCTTGAATATTTTATATATTTCAATGGTATGTGCCGTATAAATCATAGTGTGGCTGGCATCCCAGTACGACTGCTGTGCAGTTACTTTTCCTTCTGCTACAAAAGTTGCTGCGGCAATGCGCTGCGGCAGGGGGATTTCAACAAGGGAACAATTGGCACTGACGTGTGCAAAAGCGCACGCGGCCATGAGGCTGAGTAAAAGTTTTTTCATAAAACGGGCGGTCCTCTCTCTTAAAAAAGACGTAGTCAATTTACGATAATTTACAATCAATAGATGTTACAACGGCGAATTGTACCATCCTGGAGGTAGTTTCTGTAACCCAATTTCGACGAAATGCTGTTTTTGGGAAATAAAATCTATTGATAGTCAATGAAGTATATTTTACCCCGATAAAAACTTCAACCTTCCGGGTGATATTTTTGCAGAACTTTGCACAGGTATAAAACGACATCCTGATTTCAAAAAAACGGTATGCACGAACACGAAAATACATCACCCGACAGCGCATGGATTTCGTCCTGCTACAGGAACGTATTTCCCGGCGTAGCCCGCTACATCAGCCGGCGCGGCGGAACACGTGACGAAGCCTGCGATGTTTTCCAGGACAGTATTGTTGTGCTTTACGAAATGAAAGCGGCAAACAAAGTCCCCGGAAATTTAAAAAACGAACAGGCTTACCTCGCGGGAATTGCAAAACACCAGTGGAGCCGTTATTGTGAATCAAAAAACAAAACCACTGCTGTTGGTGACGCTGATGCACAACTGCCTGACGCAGCACCCACGCCCGAACCGGCCACTGCGCGCCTGCTGCAATTGCTGGGCAGTGCCGGGCAGCGCTGCATGGAACTGCTGCATGCATTTTATTACGATAACCTTTCGCCCGCAAAAGCCGCCAGCCGTTTCGGTTACGCCGGTGAACGTTCGGCAACGGTGCAGAAATACAAGTGCCTTGAAAAATTACGGAACGAAGTAAAAACCAAAAAACTGGAACATGCGGACTTCCTTGATTGATATCGAAACAGCAGAGCAATACCTTGCAGGCGCTCTTCCGCCCGCACAGCAGCTGGTGTTCCAGGCCCGCCTGCTGGCCGAACCCGGATTGCAGGAACAACTCATTGCGCAGCAGGAAGTGTATACGCTGCTGAAACAACACGGCCGCGAAAAACTGCGGCGCGAAATTGTAACCGTGCAGCACCTGTTATTTACAAAACCCGCCTTCGCTAAATTCCGCGAACGCATACGCCGGTATTTTCCGGAAACCTGAAAATAATTTAACATGCCGATTAAAGCCGGATTAATCCCGATGGTCATTGACAGTTCGGGAATGGGCGAACGCGCCTATGATATTTACAGCCTGCTGCTCAAAGAGCGGATTATATTTCTCGGCAGCAGCATTGACGACCAGGTGGCCAACGTAATTGTGGCGCAGCTGCTGTACCTGAACAGTGCCGATCCGAAAAGCCCCATCAGCATGTACATCCAGAGTCCGGGCGGCAGCGTGTATGCGGGCATGGCCATTTACGATACGATGAAACACATCACCGCGCCGGTGTCAACGGTAGCCATCGGTTTCAGCGGCAGCATGGCCACGTTTCTGCTCACGTGCGGTACCAAAGGCAAACGCTATGCACTGCCGCAGGCCACCATACACATGCACCCCACCGGCGGCGGCGCTAAAGGCTACACCGAAGATGTGCGCATCGCCACGCAGGAACAGGAACGCCTGCAAACCCAGCTGTTTCACATCATGGGTAAAAACACGGGGCATACGTGGCAGGAAATCGAAACGTTTTTTCTGCGCGACCGTTTTCTGAATGCGGTGGAAGCCAAAGCCTACGGTCTTGTTGATGAAGTGCTGGGCGATACCAGTGATGTGCTGCATGTAAAACACCATGCGCCGGAGGTGGTAGGTGTTAGCTGAACTCTGAAAGCCTCGCAATACTGGCAGTGCGTATTCCAAAATAGCCTGTACGGATTTTTGATTTTGCATTTTTGATTTACAGGATCGAAGAAATCAAAAATGCAAAATCAAAAATCAAAAATTGAGATGCGAAAGGTGATAATAAAACACCGCAGATGCTGAATAGCCCCGATGGCAGCGGATGCACCGCATACCAATATCGTTAAAACCTATAAACCTGGCGGAGCAGCAGCGTACAGCGGGACAGGTGACGATTTGAAATGCTGGTGGGCCGCTTCGAAAAAAATAATTTCATATCATGCCGGGTAATGTGGTTCTATGTCTCAAGTGGATCGTTTTTTAGTCTGCAATTTCACTTGCAGGATTCCGAATTAATTGTATATTCGCAAGTACCAAACACTTGATTTTTTAAACAAACACACAACCAGATGAAGAAACGACTACTTGCAGTCCATGCCCTGTTATTGGGCAGTGTTTATGCGTTTGCGCAATGCGTTGCACCGGCACCACCTACTTCAGTAAGTGCAACGCCGAACTCTTTCTGCAGCAACACGGCGGTAAACACCAACCTGAACGCCACCTCGGCCGGTAACCAGATTGCCTGGTACACCGTGCCAACCGGCGGAACCGCCATCGGCACATCGCCCAGCGGCGTAAACTTTCCGGTAACGTTAAGCACAACAACCACCTATTACGCCGAAGCACTTGCCGGCGGCGGTACCGTGGTAAACACATACCTCTATACCGGGACCACACAAACCTTTACGGTTCCCGCAGGCATTACTGCGGTAAACATTGAAGTCTGGGGTGGGCAAGGGAATTCCAACGCCCTGGGTGTAGTTGGCGGACTCGGCGGATACGCCACAGGCACGCTTGCTGTAAACGGCGGCGATATTCTTTACATTGAAGTGGGCAACGGCGGAACAACCGTTATTGCCGGTGGTTACAATGGCGGCGGAAACGGCGGAAACGGCGGCTGTGCAACGGCTTATGCCGGCGGCGGTGGCGGAGCTTCTGATGTACGTTATAATGTAAACTCGCTCGGTGCCCGCGTAATTGTGGGTGCAGGCGGCGGCGGTGCTGCCGGTAACCGTGTTGCAGGTTGCGGCCGTGGAAACGGCGGCGGCGGCGGCGGCGGCTACTTTGGCGGCGGCGGTGGTGCGGCATGGCCCAGCGGAAGTGTCGTTGTGCCTACCGGCGGTACACAATCGGCTGGCGGAAGCGGCGGCACTTCTACGTACACCACACTTAACCCGACCAACAACGGACAGGCAGGTGCATCAGGTATCGGCGGTAACGGCGGACTTGAAAACAGCAGTAACCAGGCCGGTTCACAGGCAGCCACTTCAGGCGGAACCGGTGGAGGTGCTACAGGTTCCAACGGAACGTATGCGGGCAACTTCGCAGGCCAGAGCGGCGCGGGCGGATCAAGCTACATCGGCGGTGTAACTGCAGGTTCAACAACAGCAGGTTTACGCGCCGGTTCAGGCCAGGTACGAATTACTTACATTGATATTTGTCCGAGCGCTTCACGCGTTCCGGTAACCGTTACCATCAACCCGATTCCGGTACTTACCATTACAGCCAACCCGGGCACAACTGTTTGCTCCGGCAGCCAGGTAACCCTCAGCGGCAGCGGCGCACAGGCCTACGGCTGGTCGGGCCCCACACAGGTGTATGACAACACCCCGTTTGTAATTGGTATGGGTGATGCCGGACTTTATACCGTAATCGGTGTAGATACCACTACCGGCTGCAGCAGTACAGACACCATTACACTTGCGGTATTACAAAGTCCCGCAGTTACGGCAACAGCTTCCGATCCGTTTATCTGTATTAATGACACTGTAATACTCACCGCCAGTGGTGGCAACAGCTACAGCTGGTCGAGCGGCGGAACGAATGCAACTGAAGTTGTTATTCCTTCCGGAACAACAGCCTATACCGTTACCGGACTCGACAGCAGCAACGGATGTACAACAACCGATACGGTGCTTGTTACCGTAAACCCGAATCCGACCGTTGTTGCTACCGCAACCAACAACATCATCTGCGTTGGTGATGCAACAACAATGACTGCAACCGGTGCTGTTACTTACACCTGGTCGAGCGGCGGAACAAACGCAACAGAAATTGTATCGCCGGTAAATACCACACCTTACATTGTTATGGGAACCGACTCTGCCGGATGTATGGGCAGTGATACACTTATTATAACGGTGAACCCGCTGCCGGTAGTAACGGCAACAGCCGGTGCAAACAACATTTGTTCAGGTACTGCAGTTACGATGACTGCAACCGGTGCAAACTCCTACACCTGGTCGAGCGGCGGAACTGCGGCTACTGAAACAGTTACGCCTTCCACCACAACATCGTACGTGGTTACTGGTCTTGATTCGTTAACGGCCTGCACCAATATGGATACGATTACCATTACGGTGCTTCCGTCTCCGGCTGTTGTTGCCAGCGGCAATTCGCCGATCTGCGCAGGCAGTTCTGCAACGCTTACTGCTTCAGGCGCTAACAGTTTTGTATGGTCGAGCGGCGGAACAAACGCAACTGAAATTGTTACACCAGCAACAACAACGGCTTACACCGTTACCGGAACTGATTCATCGGGATGTAGCGGCACCGATACCATTACCGTAGTGGTAAACCCGCTGCCGGTGGTTACACTGAGCATTCCGGTTGGATTGGTTTGCGTGGATGACGGATCGTTTGCATTAACCGGTGGCAGCCCTTCGGGCGGAACCTGGAGCGGCAACGGCGTAAGCGGTGGCAGCTTCTCACCGACCACCGCAGGCGTTGGTTCGCAGCTCATCACGTATACGTTTACCGATGGTAACGGCTGCATGAACACAGCAACTGACAACATTGATGTATCAGCCTGTATCGGCATCAACGGACCGGAAGCAGCAAACCTGTTTACGTTCTATCCGAACCCGGCCACCTCGTTTATCACCCTGAAATGGGGCACAAACCTGCAGGTGAAACAACTGGAAGTTACTGACCTCACCGGCCGCACCGTTATGACGGAAGCCGTATCAGCAGGCAGCAACACCGCAGAACTGAATATCAGCACACTGCCGGTTGGTATTTACAACCTGAAAGTGGTAACTGCAACTGATGCGAAAGTGTATCGGATTGTGAAAAACTAAATTGCGTTAAATAACTGAACGCCCCCGGCTGTGCCGGGGGCGTTTTTTTTTTGATGTTATTCGTTTGAAAGATCGCGGAGGCTTTGTGCTGCGGGGCGAACCGTGATGCCGAGTGTTTTGATACTTTGCTGCGGATCATCAAAACGCATGGCCTGCAGACCGAGTACATTGTCTTTGTTTACGGGCAGTTTTACGCCGATGCTGTTTGCAACCGCGATGGCCGTTTTCATCACCCAATAGGGTACGCGTATAAAAAACGGTTTTGTGTTTTTTGTTTCACAAAGCATTTCGTAAAACCGGCGATACGAAATGGCCGGTGTTTCGGCAATGGTAAAAACCCCTTTGCTGTTGCGTTCAACGGCTGCACCAACGGCATGAACAAGGTCGCTGATGTGCACGGTTTGCAGGGGCTGTGCGCCACCACCCACGAGCGGAATTTTATTGCTTTTTTCGAGGTGTGCTGAAAGTGATGCAAACAACCCGCCATGGCCGAGCACCAGCCCCGGACGGATAACGGTGCAACCCCTCGCAGCCAGTTGCTGTTCAATGGTAAATTTCTGCCGGCCGTAAACCGAAAGTGCGTTTGCATGTGCGGCAAGGCTCGAAATAAAAACAAGTTGTTTTACCCCGGCTTTCGCAGCCGCATCAAACAAACGCAGCGAACCGTCCACATTAATGGTGTAGGTATCTTCCTTCCCGGTCTGTTTCACATACGCGGCATGAATAAAAACGTCCACACCGTCAAACAAATTTGCAGGAATTGTTTTTTCACGCAGATCAAATACACGCGATTCAGTTGCAGCTGTGGTATTGCGAACAAGTCCGATTACGTGATGTCCCTGCGCTGAAAAATAATCGAGCAGCGCGCGGCCGATGAATCCGTTTGCGCCGGAAATTAAAATTGTTTTTTTGGCGATGCTGCTCATGCGCCGAGGTGTTCGGCCACGAGGTGCGCGTTGGCCATGAGTGAAAGCGTGAGTCCTTTGGCAGGCAGAAACGTAAACCCGGAACCATCGGCCACATACACGTTTGCTGTGCCATACAGCCTTCCCGAAGAGGCAAGTGAAAACATTTTTTCTGTTTCGCTGAACGGCAGCACACCCGCATAGTGAATACTGGAACCCATGCCGGGATCTAATTTTTTCAACGCATACGCACCGGTTTTGCGCAGGGCGCGGATGTAGGCTTTTTCGGTGGCGGCCTGTTCCTGCATTTCTGCAGCGTTACGTTTGTAATTTGCAAACAGGCGGTCGCCCGTTGGTGTTGCAGCATCTGCATCGAGGCGCAGGAATTTTTCGCTGCCCGGATTTTCGGGATGATGGATACCGGCAATAAGAATGCCCGACTGCAGGTACTGCATCAGCCGGCGCGCTTCGTTAAAACCGAGCGGCACTTCGCGGATGAGGCGGAACAGCAGCAGCGAACGGTACGTGTACAGCGAAGCCATTGCCACGCGGCTGTTCGTTCCGTCGGCATCGTAAAACATAGACAGCTGCGCCATCCCGCAAAGTTCGGGGGGAACCGCGCGCCCCACCTGCGCAGGTACTACACAGGGCAGGTACGTGTACGGATTGCAGAGCAGCGGCAACTGTTGTTTATCATTTCCCAGCGAACGCAACACAATGCGGGCTGTGCCCAGCGGTCCGGGCGCAAGAATTAATTTACGCGTGAAATATTTTTTGCGTTCGTTCGTGTGCAGATCAAGTACCTCTACGGTTACCACATCTGCTGCTTCTGAAAACTGCAGCACAAGCGAATTGCCAACATACTGCAGGTTTGGATTTTTTTTCAGTTCATCCATTGTCATCCACGCACGCCACGCACTGCCGCCTTTGTCGTCGTAAAATTCCATGTCGCGGTACGCAATGGCTTTGCGTTCGCCTTTGTCCTGCGTAAGCAACGCCAGCGCCGGCCGCCCGAGGTGAAAGCCGGATGCATTTAATTTTTCACGGCGCCTGGTATATCGTTTAAGGATATGCGCCGTTACCGGGTGCATGTTTACGGAAGGCTGGATGTGTTGCAGGTGTGCGAAGGTATATGCCTGCGCATCGTCAGCCGTACCTGAAATACCGATGCGGTCAGAAACCACCTGGTATGCGCGCTGCATGGCTGCTGCATTTAATCCCGCCTGCCGCAGTTCGTTTTCTGAAAACACACAGCAGCCTAATCCCCAGCCGCCACCGAGTCCGCCGTAAGCCAGGCTTTCCATCGGGAAAAAGGTATCGGAATGCATGGCGAGGAATTGCTCCACACCTTGTACAAGGTATTTGCGTCCGGGCGAAAGCTGCTCCCCGGTTTTTACTTCGCCTTCGGGCAGGCTTTCAAATTGTTCGCCCAGCAGGTAACGGTGCTGTTCGGGATCGGAGGTGCGTAAGGCTGTAAAATTTTTTGCGGGTGTAATTGCATCGTAATGTGTATCGCGGAAACCACCATCGAGCAGCAGCACCTTTGCGCCTTTTTCAAGCAGCGTTTGTGCAGCCATTGCACCCGTGCATCCGGAACCAACCAGTATAAAGTCGTGCAGTTCCATATCAGATGAATAACAACAGCATTTTTCCGGATACGAGTTTTAAAGCACCCCATGCGAGTCGTGTACCGATTACAAAAATGTACCAGGGGCTGCGGTCGCGCGATAAAAACAGCGGTGCGTTTTGCGGTTCCGTTTCTGCAAGCGCAGTCATAATCATGAGGCGTTGCCGGAGCAGGCCGCGCGGGGCGGAAAAAGCAAGTGCACCATCAATCATGCCCAGCGCCCAGCTGTTGCGCACGGCAAACGCAAGTATTTTTTCTTCGCGTGTTGATGTGTTTGCAGCAACCGGCTGATCGTTTCCGCGGCCTGTTGCGCGCAGGTAACGTTCAGTAAGTGCCTGCGACGGATGTTTACCGGTGATGTAACGATAGAAACGTTCGGATTCGCGGATGCGGTCGGCGGTCATTTTTCGGTTCCGTCTTTTTCGTCCCGAACGCTTTCGGGCGATTCGTTGCGGCGCAGCAAAGCAATCTGCTGGGCCAATGTTTTATTCTGCTCCTGCAGGCGCGATACCACGATGGACAGGTGCAGCAGGTAAATGAGTACGGCAAACAGCGCACCCATAAACACGAGGTTGGGCGGATCGTAAACGCCGATGAGTTTCGCAAAATATTCGAGTCCGTTGCGCCAGAACGAAAATACGATCAGTACAACCGAGCAGACAATCCAGATGATGGCGTATTCTTCGCGCAGTTTGCCGCGGATGATGAGGCGGGCAATAAACGCCAGGAAAATAACACTGCTGGAAATGGCAAGAAGCTGAATTTTATCCATGGATAAAAAATGTTGCCGAAAGATACTGGATTAACATGGAAACGCCAACCCGTTTTCAGCGCCGCAGCCGGATCCATGTAAACAGCACGCCCAGCGTTACTTTCCACATGTAATACACCGCGCGGAACGAATTGATAGATGAAACGCCGCCCTGCCGTTCACGCATACGCACCGGCAGTTCGCCGATAAGCAGGTTGTGCCGCGCAAAAATCACCACCGCTTCTGGTTCCGGGTAATCGTCGGGATAATAGGCGCTCACAATGGCAAGCGTTTTCCGGTTGATGAGGCGCAGGCCGGAAGTGCTGTCGTACACCGTTACACCGGTGAGCATTTTATTCAGGCGGCGGAACCAGTTGATGCCGGCCCGGCGCATGGCACTCGACTGAAAACCCTGCTTATCAATAAACCGCGATCCGATGACCACATCCAGGTTCCGTGTTTGCGCCTCCTGCAGCAACAGCGGAATAGCTTCTGCGGGATGCTGCCCGTCGCCATCCACCTGCACCGCATAATCGAAGCCGTTTTCGAAAGCGTACATAAAACCCGTTTGCACCCCGCCGCCGATGCCGAGATTTACCGGCAGGTGCAGGGCCACACAGTTAAGCTGATCAATGATTTCGCCCGTGCGGTCTTTCGAACAATCGTTTACCACCACGGGCACAATGTGTATGCCGCTGCTTTGTGAAACAGCATTGATTTCCTGCACGACCGATGCAATCGATTCTTCTTCGTTATAAGCAGGAATAATAGCGGCAATGCGGATCATAAACTAAAAAAGCGGAAATGCAGCTGGTGCATTTCCGCTCAAATTTAAGAGAATTCGCGTTACTGTATAACAGTGATGTGCCAGTTCATCGCGGGCGGATCATTGGCGATAAGTGCCCCGTTGTAAAATTTCACTTCAATTGTATTTGCTGCTGAAACACGGGCATAAGCAATTAAAACACCGTTGGGCAATGCCTGGTCGGGTGAAATCATTACGCTTCCGCCGGTTGCGGCATTGGTTACTGTAAAGGTTTGCACCAGCACACCACCGGTTGCGGCAATGGAAGGTAAATCAACATTCTGTGTGTTTTTGATAATTCCGCTTATTACAGTTCCGTTTGTGCCCACTTTTACCGGACCGGCAACATCCAGCTTGGCCGATGCATTGGGCGTAGCAGTGCCTATGCCTACCGCACCGGATGTGGAACTGGCATACACCAGGTTGTTGAAAGCACCAACGTTTACAAATAAATCGTTTGTTGAATTAAAGCCCACATAACCGCGCAATGTGCTTGTACGCATAAAACCAACTCCTGCATTGGCCGTAGAGTTCAGTGCATTGATGTAGAGCGATGCATTGCCGTTGTTGTTACTTTCGCCGTACATGGCAACACCGTTACCAAGCACATCCGAAACCGTAAAATTGGAAAACGTAAACGGTGTAATGGTTCCGATGGCTACACGCCCCTGCGCATCAATCCGCATGCGTTCGTTACCCGATGTACCGAACCAGAGCGGCTGCGCTTCATTCTGCAGGAAAAATGCATCCTGTGTTGATCCGCTGATACCAATCAGTGCGCCATCGAGCAGCGTTGTACCAGTTCCGCTGTGCGTAAACTGGATGCGTTTGTTCACCGCTGTTGTTCCGCCGATATGGAAATCAACATTGGGCACAGGCTGATTCAGACCGAGGAATACACCTGTATTGATCAGGTTGCTCGTAGCAACAAGATTGTTCAGGCCATTGAAGAACAAGGTTTGCCCTGTATTTCCGAGTAATGAAATTGTTCCTGTTGCTCCGGTCGCACCTGTTACACCGGTGGCTCCGGTAGCACCATTAGCACCGGCTGCACCGGTAGCACCTGTTGCGCCATTCGTTCCGTTGGTTCCGTTTGCACCTGTGGCACCTGTTGCGCCGTTGGCTCCTGCAGCACCGGTTGCGCCGGTTGCGCCATTCGTTCCGTTGGTTCCGTTTGCGCCTGTGGCACCGGTTGCGCCATTGGCTCCTGCAGCACCGGTTGCGCCGGTTGCGCCATTTGCACCGGCTGCACCCGTTGCTCCGGTTGCACCGTTAGTGCCATTGGTTCCGTTTGCACCTGTGGCACCTGTTGCGCCATTTGCACCCGTTGCTCCTGTTGCACCATTCGTTCCATTCGTTCCGTTTGCACCTGTTGCACCTGTTGCTCCATTTGCACCGGCTGCACCGGTAGCACCTGTTACCCCGTTTGTTCCGTTAGCTCC
Organism: Chitinophaga pinensis; assembly: GCA_943372645.1. Classification (GTDB taxonomy): domain Bacteria; phylum Bacteroidota; class Bacteroidia; order Palsa-965; family Palsa-965; genus VBWE01. Next base: position 19,858 of record CALRZN010000039.1, read on the forward strand.
TGTGGGACCGGTTGGCCCGGGAGTTACGTTGCCTGCCGTTTCAGCATACAACGCATACGGAACAGAAATCAGTTCCGATGTACCGGCAGCAATGTAGTTTGTTCCGCCAGTAATATCCATTTCCACTTCGAGGAAATGCGCGGCTGTTCCCCATGCAATGCTGCTGAAGGTTCCGCTTACCACCGTGCCGCGGCCCACCTGCAAAGCATAAAGGCCAAACTGGTTGGTAGAAACGGCAAATGTTTCCTGGTACACTACGGTACCGGTAATGCTGCCGCTGCGCACACTGAGGCGCACACCGATAGCCTGGTTGGTAATAGCAGTGCCCGCAAGGTCGCGCGCAATGCCCTGGTAGTTGATGGCCTGCGGTGCCTGTGCCGAAAGGGCAGCGGCAAAAAGCATGGCAGCGATGAAAAGTCTGAACTTCATAAGTATGGCTGGTATTTATTAATGTACGATGTGAATTCGGTTAACAGTTACTGCCCGTCCTTCGATGCGGATGTTGATGAAGTAGGCACCATTCGAAAGTCCGGAAAGATCGAGTACCTCGTGCTGACGCCCGGCCAGTTGCTGCTGTGTTTCCGTCTGCAGCAGTTTGCCGCTGAGATCAAAAACATCCAGTTGTACTGTTCCTGCAGCGGCCAGTACATAATTGAGCGTGAGCATGCCTGCTGTCGGATTCGGATACGCATTGAAACCGGTAACAGCCTGCGGATCGAGCACCGCATTCGGACCTTCCTCCGGCTGCTGAAATCCCTGCGTGAGTATAAACGTACCGTTATTGCTGGTGGAAACGGCCGACTCTTCACCAACAGTAAACGAATTGGTAAATGAAGTAGCTGTAAAATAATCGCCGCCTGATGCTATTACAAAAGGTACAGACTGCTGTGCAGCGAGTTGCTGTGCGAAAATAACCGAACAGGAAAAAACAAAAATGGACTTCATCATAACAAAGGTGTTTGAGCAAATATAGAGCAATAACGTTCGCTCAATGGCCGATGTTAGATAACTGCAAGCATTGGTTTGATATGTCCATACACGCTGCGGGTGCGTGTTTCCGGGCTAAACCGATAAATGTTTCTGTTAAATTAAAGGATATTTGATATCAGTCATCTTACAAATAGCAGGCAGTGGCAGCAGCAGTGGCAGTCGGAAGTTATTTCAGAAGATGAATCTGTTCCATACGAAAACACGACTGCCACTGCTGCTGCCACTGCCACTTTTACCACGTTCTATTTTACAGAAACCTTTTTTAATCAGGTGACTATTTTAAGAGATCCTTTACTTATACACCGTAAACTTCCTGCTCGCCGTATGTTTTCCGGTGGTGATGGTAGCCACATACATTCCTGCCGCAAGGCGGTATTCGCTGTGCTGCATGCGCACCTGGTGGCGGCCGCTGGTGTAGGCGGCTTTGCTGAGCAATGTGGTAATGGCGCGCCCGTTGATGTCGGTGATTGTTAATGTCACATTATCGTTTTCCGCGAGCTGAAAATCAAACGCGGTAAAATCAATGGCGGGATTGGGCGTTGCAGGATACAGCAACAGGGGCGGCGTTTTATCTGAATCTTCTTCGGCGATACCCACCAACTGCGATTGCTGAATGGGTGCATACCACATTTTCGATCCGGTTGACTGGAGTCCGCCAACCCACAGGCAGCCGATATGTCCATTGATAGCATCCATGCCCATGTAATCCGAATGGATGTACGATGTGGTGGAGAGCTGGTTGCTCACCTGCACATTGGTAAACGTTTGTCCGCCGTCGCTCGAAAACGCAAGGTAATAATGCAGCGAATCGTCAGAGCCGCCGAGGTTGGTGCGTGCATCGAGGTACGACACATACACCCAGCCCGAGGATGGATCAACAGCTACGGTAGGCACCACCTGGTTGCGTGTACTCACATCGTTGTTAATGCGCTGCGTGGTCCATGTTGTTCCACCGTCGGTTGATTTCGCGAGAAAAATATCCGCATTGTCGGTACCGTTGCGGATATCGTCCCACACACAATACAGGTTGCCGTTATACGCACCGCCGCTCACATCGCAGGCCAGCGAAGTAAACTGCGCCGAAAAACTGATCGGGTGATTGATGCCTGCATAATAATTGGCTGCCGGTTGTACGTTATTGTCAACAATAACCGGGGTGGCCTGCCACGTAAGTCCGCCATCGGTTGATTTTTTAAAATAGATACGGTTGGGTGTTCCCCCGCCCCAGGTTACGTTAATGGAACCGCCCGGCCCGCAGGCCAGCCCGGTACCGATGGGTGGTACCAGCTGATTCATCACCACGTCTAATGTTTCGCGTGCCGACCAGGTTTGTCCGCCGTCGGAAGTGGAATTCAGAAAAATGTATCCGTAATCATTCGGCTGCCCGTTCGAACGGCGTGTCCATGCACAATACACGCGGCCGTTGTAAGCAGAGCCTGTAACACGATCGCAGGTGAGCCAGTTTTTATCTTCGGTCCAGCCCACATCGCCGAACGCGGTTTCGGTGCCCCAGGTAACGCCACTGTTGTTGGAAACAAAATTGCGGAACAGGTACTGCCCGTCAAGCGCCTGGAAATACATTTTACCGCTCTGATCTGCTGCAAGTGCCACATCACCGATGATGGTCTGCGATGAAAAACCAGTCATGTTGGTATCCTGCCATGTAAGTCCGCCATCGAACGAACGGAACAGCAGGTCGGCATTGCGCGAGGCAATTACGTTCTGCGTGTTGGCCGGATTAATAAGTACCGTGCACTCGCCATCGTAGGCCGAGTTTTCAACGATAACGTTTGTGAATGTTTGTGCCTGTGCTGTTCCCGTAGCAAGGGATAGCAGCAGCAGCAAGGTGTAACGGTTTTTCATGTGCTGATGTGTGTAATCGTAAATGTAAACAAAAAGTAATACCGGCACAAAAGCACCATAAAAACAAAAGCCGGTGTATGATACACCGGCTTTTGTTTCAAAATAATTTTCGTAAAAATCAGTTTCCGAATTCAGAAATAAACTTAATGCGCATGAGGCGTATTTCCTCTTCGCTGTATTCGTTTTCGCCGAGTTCGTTCAGGGCTTCGCTCACCGAATCGTTTTCGGCATCGCGGAAGTATTCATACACTTCTTCCTGTTTCTCGCGGTCCATCACTTCATCAATATAATAGTTGATGTTCACCTTGGTACCGGAATTTACAATCGTTTCAATTTCGTTTATTACATCATCCACTTTCAGTCCTTTTGCTTCGGCCACATCCACCAGGTTCAGGCGGCGGTCGATGCTCTGGATGATGTGTACTTTGAGGCCGGATTTGTTGACGATTGATTTCACCAGCAGGTCCTGCGGACGTTCAATGTCATTATCGGCCACATATTTTGCAATCAGTTCCATAAACGGCTTGCCGTAGCGTGCCGCCTTACCGGGACCAACACCGTTGATGCGGGTCATTTCGTCCACGGTAATCGGATACTGGATGGCCATTTCTTCGAGCGACGTTTCCTGGAAGATAACATAAGGCGGCAGCTTTTTCTGACGCGCAATGCTCTTGCACAGGTCTTTCAGCAGTTTGTACAGGGCTTCATCGGCTCCGCCGCCGCGTTGTCCGCCGCCGGCTGTAACAATATCATCATCTTCGGAAGCATCGCTTTCAAAGTCATGATCGCGGGCCACCATAATGGTGTACGGTTTATCGAGGAATGCTTTGCCTTCTTTGCTGAGGCGCAGCAGGCCGTAATTTTCAATGTCTTTTATAAGCAACCCTTCCACCATGGCCATACGGATAACGGCGTTCCAGTATTTCTCGTCTTTGCCGTCTTCGTTGCCTTTGCCGAATGCTTCCAGCTCGTTGTGTTTGTATGACTTTACCGTTGCCGTAACAATACCCTGCAGGATCTGGATAACATGTTTGGCTTTAAACTTTTCCTTGATATCGGTAATGGTTTCCAGCACCAGCCCGATGTCGTCGGTACCGTCCACTTTTGTTTTCGGATTCTTACAGTTATCGCAGCATCCGCAGTTGTCCTGCTTATACGATTCACCGAAATAATGCAGCAGCACTTTGCGGCGGCAGGCCGATGATTCGGCGTAGGCCACGGTTTCCACGAGCAGCTGTTTCCCGATTTCCTGTTCGGCCACCGGTTTGCCTTTCATGAATTTTTCCAGTTTCTGTATATCGTCGTAGCTGTAAAACGTAACGCAGTTGCCTTCGCCCCCGTCGCGGCCCGCGCGCCCGGTTTCCTGGTAATACCCTTCGAGTGATTTCGGAATGTCGTGGTGAATTACAAAACGTACATCCGGCTTGTCAATGCCCATACCGAAGGCGATGGTGGCCACAATCACGTCAATTTCTTCCATCAGGAACATGTCCTGTGTTTCAGCACGTGTTTGTGCATCCAGGCCGGCGTGATACGGAAGCGCTTTGATACCGTTTACTTTCAGCGTCTCTGCAAGTTCTTCCACTTTTTTGCGGCTGAGGCAATATACGATGCCGGATTTCGCCGACTGTTTTTTAATGTACTTGATAATTTCTTTGGCCACGTTCACTTTCGGACGCACCTCGTAAAAGAGGTTGGACCGGTTAAATGACGATTTATATACCAGGGCATCTGTCATGCCTAAGTTTTTCAGGATGTCCTGTTGTACCTTGGGTGTGGCCGTTGCAGTGAGCGCAATTACGGGCACTTTGCCGATGGCATCAATAATGGTGCGGAGGCGGCGGTACTCCGGGCGGAAATCGTGTCCCCATTCCGAAATACAATGTGCTTCGTCAATGGCAAAAAAACTGATTTTGATTTCGCTGAAAAAACTCACGTTGTCTTCTTTCGTGAGCGATTCCGGTGCCACGTACAGCAATTTGGTTTTGCCGGTGGTGATGTCTTTTTTCACCCGTGCAATTTCTGCTTTGCTGAGCGATGAGTTGAGGAAATGCGCAATACCGTCTTCGCTGCCGAAGTTGCGGATGGCATCCACCTGGTTTTTCATCAGGGCGATAAGCGGTGATACAATAATGGCTGTTCCCTCGCTCATCAGTGCAGGCAACTGGTAGCAAAGTGATTTACCGCCACCGGTAGGCATTATTACAAATGTATCCTTGCCTTCCAGTACGCTGTTTATAATAGCTTCCTGTTCACCTTTAAATTTATTGAATCCAAAAAATTTCTGGAGCGAGTCGTTAAGTGTAAGACTTTCTGTTGCAATCATTGTTTAATCTAACGTTATCAAAGCGTTGTTTGTTATTCGGGAGAATGGTAGAGTAAAGATATAATGATTATTTGGAACAAAACCCAATTATTCTATTCTTTTATGCGACAATTCTACGAAATGTGCGTTTTGTCCGATGAATGGTTTGGTTTATGATTTACCGGCCATTTCGGGTTGAACTTCTCCGTTTTTCCTTTATTTAAAGGGGTTATCGGCTGAACGGTACCGCTCATCGAAAGTAATCCATACATACACCCGTGTCTTTTTACTTTTGGGCTATGGATAAAGCGCTGCTGCTGAAAGTGTTTGAAGTGCCGTGTGCATCGGTGCATGTGGCCGGCCAGGATGTGTTATATATAGCCTATGCCAATAACTACAACCTGACCAAACCGGAGTTTGAAGAACTGCTGGCATTCTATAACGATTATTGTAAAGCGTACGGCCCGTTTAAACTCATCGTGGAAGCGCCTGATATGCTCAGTTTTGACATGGAGGCGTGGGAACTGATCGCAAATACCCATTATGAAAAAGACATTTTAAGTGCGGTGGCTGTGTTAAGTAATTCGGTGCAACACGACCTGATGTCAAAAAATTATCACCGCAAAAACGAGAAGATCGGTTTGCCTTCGGCTACGTTCCGCGATTATGAGGCTGCGATGGCGTGGTGTAATGCGTTGCAACCACGGAACATTGCGCTGGTTACTGCGGAATAATTACGTTCACGTTAGTATTTAAGGATGAATTCCCCAGCCATACACAGCACGATCATCGCCTGCTGAAAAAAGCGCGTCAGCGTGCCAAAGCAGCCTGTTCACGGAATTACTGTGGCCGCCGTGTTTTTCTTTGCTGATGCGCAGCAGGAACTCCACCGTTGCGCTGTTCCAGATTTTAATTGTTTTATCGCGGCTGGCGGTTGCGAACAGCTTTTCATCGGGCGAAAAAACAATATCGTAAATCGCAAAATTATGCGCCGGGATGGATTGCATTAATTTATAATCCGCGTTGCAGTCCCAGCAGTTGAGGTGCGCATCGCGGCCACCGCTGAGCAGGTAATTGCCCGAAGGATGGTAACGCACGCTGTTTGCCGAAAGCCGGTGCGCTGCAATGGTGTGTATGATTTCAAAATCAGGAATGCTTAATACATAAACATTGCCGTCGCCGCAGGCCACCGCCAGTTCGTGCTGCTGCGGATGCAGGGCCATGCCCCGCGCTTTAGCAGTTGTAAGTTTGCGGATGCTGCGGAACTGCCGCGTCTGCATATCGGTAACGGCCAGTTGTCCATCTGCCGATGTAGAACAGAGCAACCCGTGCGCCGGGATGTAACAGAGATCGAACAGCTGCGCCTGGTGCAATTGCAGAATTTTTTCTTCCGCACCATTTTGTTCTGTTGAAATAAAGTGAATACTGCCGGCAGCTGTTCCGGCAAGCAACAGGTGCTGTTCCGCAATCATGTGCATGCAGTACACCGCCGAAGGCAGTTGTGCAAGCAGCGTTCCGTTTGCATCACCATCCGTTTGCCACGAAGCAATAATCCGGTCGCTGCCGCCGCTTAAAATTTCGTGCGCGCTGCGGCCCTGCGCCAGTGCATACAGGGCGCCGGTATGGCCGGTGTAGCTGAACCTGCGAATGGCTTCGGTCATCAGCTCTTTTATTTTTTCAGGAGGTCGGTGCGGTTAAGCACAATCATTTTCGAATCGCCCTTGCGCATAATTTCCAGCCGGTTGTTGGTTATGCCGAACAGGTTCAGCACATCGCAATAACTTTCGCGGGTGAGCCCGGTCACATCCTGCCCGTTTACACGCACCAGCGTATCACCGATGTGCAGCCCGGCGGCCTGCGCGCTGCTGCGGTCGAACAGCGCACCCACAACCAACGCACTTTCTTTTTTAATGAAGGAGCAACCGAACGTTTCAAACTGTTCGTTGCCTTTCTGTTTGCGCGGATACAGGTAAATTTCACCGGCTTTCCAGTCAATGCCCACCTTGCTGAAATAATTCATCAGCGTTCCGTTGCCGCAAAGCCCTTTGCTGTTCGAATGCTGCACCAGCACCGTGTCGGTTACAAAATTACTGCCTACCTGCAGCGTGCGCAGTTGTGCAATGCGTATGGTGTCGCGCACGTTACCGAATGCACCCGATGCGATCACGCCGTAACCGGTGAGTTCAGCTGCGCTTTTGCCGGTTATTAATTTCGAATAAGTTGCTGCATCCACTGAAAGCACTTTGCTGCTTTTGCCGGTATCGAAAATCATCCCGGCATCCTGCCCGTCAATTTTCAGTGTAACCAGTGGCGTGCCCTGTACCATCGCTTTAAATGGCAGCACGGTGGGTGTTTCGCCTTCCGGTTTCGGAAGCGCACCATCGGTGCAGGTAATTTCTTTGGTTTCGTAATCAATCAGCCAGTTGGCATGCTGCATCAGGTTCGAACCGATGAGCCCGTCCACTTTCAGGCAGTTGATTTCGTTTACGTTATTGATATCCGATACAAAAGCGAGGTGATTGTTAAACGGCAGGTCGCCAAACAGGATGCGATCTATCATCACCTGTTTAATGTCCTGCTTCTGCCCGCCCGCATCGCTGCCCTGCATGGCTTTCTGCGCCTTCAGCCCGAGCGCATTCACCACGTCGGTGGTAAATACATTCGGGGCACCGGTATCCAGAATGAATTCGCGGGGCTGTGTTTCGTTGTTCAGTTTTACCTTCACAATGATGAGCCCGCTGCGCAGTTCAAACGGGATTTTCGTGGTAAAATGTTCCAGCCCCGGTTCGCCTTTTTTCATGCGTTTTAACGCCTTGAGTTGCGAACAGGCCAGGCCGATGGTTGTCAGTACAAAAAACAGGAGCAGTTTCTTTATCATCCTGTAAATGTAAAAAAGAACTTTTGGGAAAGTTTAAAACAGATCGGAATATATAGCTGTTTGTATAAAATAGTGGCCGGTACCAGTTTGCAGTCGGCAGTTTGCAGTTTGCCCCGTTTTCAGGGAATACGATCCTGTTACTTGCAACAAAAACAAAACTGCAAATTGCAATCCGATAGCTATCGGATTGAAAACTGCAAACTAATTCTACGATTCCTGTTTTAATCGATCAAATTCCATGCAACGCAATCACACCCCACATCCGCCCCGTAACACCATTATCGCGGCGGTAGGAGAAAAAATCCGGTTCGGTGGTGCAGCGGTTGATGGCAAAACAATTTGCGGCCGGTACGCCTGCCTGTTGCAGCACAAACCGGTTACACGCCAGCAGGTCGAGCTGACGGCCATTCCAGCAGGTGGATGGAAAACCGGCTTCGCGGAATTGTGTTATTACTTCTTCGCTTACTTCGTAATTTGCCGCGCAGATGCCCTGCCCTATCGCCACCTGCATCACCTGCACATCGGCGCCGAGCTGTTGCATGGCGCTGATGGTATGCTGTGCGATTTTTCCGAGTGTGCCTTTCCAGCCCGCATGCGCCGCACCGATGATGTGGTTTACCGGATCGTGAAAGAGGATGGGATAACAATCGGCCGCACCGATGGCGAGTACAAGATCAGTTTCGTTTGTTACCAGCGCATCGCCGGTTTGCACGCCGGGTTTTGCCGTACACACCGTTACGCCGTGCACCTGGTGCAAACGCGCCACACGTTGCGGATCGCAGCCGAGGGCGGTGATAAAACGGCGGCGGTTTTCGTTGATATGTTCCTGCACATCATCGGTTCCGCCCAGGTTGAGCGTACCGAACGGCTCCTGCGAAACGCCGCCGTGGCGTGTGCTGAAGGCGTTTGTACACGTGATGTTTGGCGCGCGTAAAAAAACAGGTTGCATAAAAAAGTGCTACTGCGGACGCGAAGGCCGCGAACCGAGTTTGGATTGCACCTTGTCGAGAATAGCCATGTTGAGGTGCGTGATGTTTACAAACCGTTCGAGGTTTTTCGCATTGGTGAGCTGCACCTGTTCGGTATAAACCAGCGCGCCGTTGTTCAGGTCGAGCGAAGAATTGATCCAGCCCTGGTGATCGAGAATTTTACCGCACAGCTGCGAATCGAAAACCTGCAGCGCAATTTCGGGGCTGTTGCTTTTCAGCATAAACGCCTTGTCGAAAGTAGCATCGCCGGTTTGTATATCCTGCCCGCCTAACATCTTGCCGATTTTCTGGAAAAAACCTTCTTTCAAAAGGCGGAAGGTAAAGTTGTTTGAACCCGGAGCATACAGGGTAAGAATGGTGTAATAATACGTATGCTTGCCCGAACGGCGGCGTTCGGTATGCAGGTGCATGCGCCGGCCTTTGTAATCGCCCTGCATAATGGGCATGGGCGAAAAAAACCAGCCGAGTTTGGGCTGCATTACCGTAATACCAAAGGTTTGCCCGAACTCCACAAAATTGGCCCACGCTTTTTCGGTTTGCCGTTTCTGGTACCAGAGCGCCCAGGCAATAATGCCCCCGAAAATGCCGAACATTAAAATGATAACGAGTACCTGCATGGTGGTGTTTGAAATTGGTTAGTGCAAGTCTATGAAATTTTGCGGGGATTTGTGCGATGAAAAGTCAAATTCATTTTCCTTAAAGTCAATTCGGATTTTTCGTGAGCCGCTTAAACTTATAATAGAAGTAACCCAGCGCAAACAAAATACAAAGTCCGATTATGCCGATCACTTTCAGGTAAACCAGCGGATCACTTTCTTCACCATAAACATAACGACTCCCTTTTTTGAAACGGACATCTTCACTGAGCAGTATTGGTCCTAACTGGTCTCCATACAAGTTGATCAATGTAATTTCAAGAGAATAATTAACGGTACTGATCAGATCAGCAAGACCAATGTCAATTACCAAGCCGGTATCGGATTCTGCGGATTCCAGTTGAAAATACCGCTTATGTTTCTCGCCGGTAACCCGATCAGTATAAACCGCTTTAAGGAGCATCGCGTTTTCATCAAATGCATTAATCCGTAGAATCACTTTTTTAGCCGGGAAATAGCTGCTGTCCTGCGTTTCGAGTAACTTCGGAATTCCGTTTATTTCCCCCTTGCTTCTGGTCGCACAATCCTGGATCGGATTATTAATTATGAAACAATTGGCGGTTGCTCCGTTTAACCTGTCGTATCTTCCAAAATAAATGCAAAAGAAATTCTGTTTTCCATACTCCATGCTTCCCTCCGGCTCAAACAGCCATTGTGTAAAGGATTTCCCCGCGCAACTATCAATCAGTTTTAATGGAATGGTATCACCATCTGCAATTAACCTGGCCCACTCATAGCCGAAGCGGGATAAGGAATAATGATCGTCTTCATTTAAACGTTCAAAAAGGATCAGGGGCCTCCCCGGAATTGTTACATTCTGCTCTAATAAAAGATTGAACCGCGCATTCGATGGGATAATAGAATCCGCCCGCATTTCCCGCCCAACAAGCAGCAGTAAACCAAACAGTACAATCCGCATTTTCAAACGCATTTCCGGGCTTTTTCAGGGTTCTCTGCCAAATGGTCACCGGCCGCTCCGCCACTTTGTCAGCATATCCGGGTAAACCGTTAGCTGGCACGGGCTTTGACCTTTGGTGTACCTATTTCAACAACACAACTAAACAGACTTAAAACAAGAACGTGGCATTGCTAAAAGCTTCAAGATTGAGGCGGGCGAAATTTCGAAAAGCGGAGTTTACAGACGTAAATGAGCATTTTCGGAATGAGCCTAACGAAGATATTGAAGTTTTTAGAAATGCCTAACAATTTTCAGACTATGGCTACCGGCAAAATTAACGTACAAACGGAGAACATTTTTCCCATTATCAAAAAGTTTCTTTACTCCGATCATGAAATTTTTCTGCGCGAACTGGTTTCGAACGCAGTGGACGCAACCCAGAAACTGAAAGCCATTTCGTCGCTCGGCGAATTCAAAGGCGAAACCGGCGAAACGCGCATCGAAGTAAAAATTGACAGCGAAAAAGGCACGCTCACCATCAGCGACCGCGGTATCGGGATGACCGGCGAAGAAATTGAAAAATACATTACGCAGGTGGCCTTCTCCGGCGCCGAAGAATTTGTGCAGCAGTACAAAGACAAAACCGAACTCGCCAACCAGATTATCGGGCACTTCGGTCTCGGTTTTTACTCCGCCTTCATGGTTTCCTCCAAAGTGGAAATCCACTCGCTGAGCTGGAAAGAAGGCGCGAAACCTGTGCGCTGGGAATGCGACGGCAGCCCGGAATACAGCCTGGAAGAAGGCGGCAACCGCACCACCCGCGGAACCGATATTGTACTGTTCATTGCCGATGATTCCAAAGAATTTCTCGAAGAAGACCGCATCAGCGGCATCCTGAATAAATACTGCAAGTTTTTGCCGGTGGAAATTAAATTCGGCGAAAAAGAAAACAAGGAAAAAGCAGAAGACGGCACCGAAACCGTTTCTATTGAAGAAGTAATTATCAATAACCCGTCGCCGGCCTGGACCAAAAAACCGGCCGACCTGAAAGAAGAAGATTACAAAAACTTCTACCGCGAACTCTACCCGATGAATTTCGAAGAGCCGCTGTTCTGGATTCACCTCAACGTGGATTATCCGTTTAACCTCACCGGTATTTTATATTTCCCGAAAATTGACAAACAGCGTTTCGAAATGCCGAAAGAGCGCATCCAGCTCTACTGCAACCAGGTGTTTGTTACCGACAACGTGGAAGACATCGTACCGAATTTCCTCACGCTGCTGCGCGGTGTAATTGATTCGCCGGATATTCCGCTGAACGTTTCGCGCTCGTACCTGCAGAGTGATGCGAACGTAAAAAAAATCAGCGCACACATCACGAAAAAAGTAGGCGACAAATTAGAAGAACTGTTTAAAAAAGACCGCGCCGATTTCGAAAGCAAGTGGGAAGACATCCGCGTGTTCGTACAATACGGCATGCTGGGCGAAGACAAGTTCTGGGACAAAGCACAGAAATTTGCCCTGCTGAAAAACACCGAAGGCAAACAGTTTACGTTTGAAGAATACGAGAAAGAAGTTAAGGCCGCGCAAACGGACAAAGACAACAAAGTAATTTACCTCTACACCAGCAACCCCACCGAACAGCACAGTTACGTAACTGCTGCGCGCGACCGTGGCTACGATGTGCTGGTGCTCGACAGTCCGCTCGACGGGCATTACATCAACTTCCTGGAACAGAAACTGAACAACGTTTCGTTTGTGCGCGTGGATGCGGATACGATTGACAAGCTGATTAAAAAAGAAGACGCCATGCCGTCGAAACTGAGCGAAGACGAGCAGAACAAACTGCGCCCGGTGATTGAAGAACTTGTTCCGAAAGCGCAGTTTAACGTGGTGTTCGAATCGCTGAGCGAAACCGACCAGCCTATGATCATCACCCGCCCCGAATTTATGCGCCGCATGAAAGAAATGAGCGCCATGGGCGGAGGCGGCATGAATTTTTACGGCAACCTGCCCGACATGCACCAGCTGGTGGTAAACAGCAACCACCCGCTCATCGGTAAAATCGTACACGAAGAAAACGGTGAAACACAAAAACAGTTGCTGAAACAGACTACAGATCTTGCACTGCTTTCGCAGGGGTTGTTGAAAGGGGAAGAGCTGACGAAGTTTATTAAAAGGAGTGTGGAACTGATTGGGTAATTAAACACGCCTCCTTCGACTTCCTGCGCGCGTGGCTTTCGCGCCCGCTCAGGATGACGTAGTATGCGTTCCGATTCAGATCGTACCAATAGCTTACTAACTATTTACCGTCAGTTCAGGAGCGGCAGTCGAAAAACGATCTTGACTTTACAATAAGTACTATCGTCAGTTCGAGCGGCAGCCGAAAAACGATCTTGACTTTACAATAATTACTACCGTCAGTTCGAGCGGCAGTCGAGAACAGGTTTTATTCGATCTTACATCACTGTGCTCGACTGTCACTGAACTGACGTTTATTTGTTACAGAACTGAAAAGAAACACGATCTTTAACAGGTAACAAAAACAAAACTTGAGCATTGAGAGTTGAGCGTTGAACATTGAGAATTGAAAAAATGTTCAACTATCAATTTTCAATATTCAATGCTCAACTGAAAAAAAATAACATGTACCGAAGAGACTACATCCAACGCATCATCGAAGAAGTGGCCCGCGCTTTGGGGAAGGCGATGGGGTTGCGGAAAGAAGGATTGAAAGACGAGGCGCTGCGTACCGTGCAGGAGGCGTACCCGGCTTTTTTTTCGATGGAGCATGAGCTGGTGGTGAAACTGCATCCGGATGATATGCTCACGTTTTTTTCGGGCAAATATGAACTGAACGCGGAACAGCTGGAAGCGCTTTCGAAAGTGTTTGAAGCCGAAGGTTCGCTGCTGGTGGAAACAAACCTGGAAGAGGCGCAGGACCGTTATGCCAAAGCGCTTGTGTTATTAACGCACCTGGAAGCAACGGATACGGGAACGTTTTCTTTAGAGCGGAAACAACGCATTGCTTCTTTGAAAAACATGCTTACTTAGCATGGTTAATGGACGATGGACAATGGCTAATGGCACTAACTGACCAGCATACTCCCCTGCCACTTTCTTAAATATTTATAAAATCAAACCATTCGCCTTTTCCCATTAGCCATAAACCATTGTCCATCGTCCATTCGTATTTATTTTTCGTATTTTTAGCGATAGAAAATCCAACGATGCGTTATTCCCCGATCTTTTTATTTCTTTTTGGCACTGTTGCTGCGGTTGCGCAGGTAAATCAATTGCCCCAGCTGCAGGCGAAATACCCGTCTGAAAACGCTGTGTTTACCATTCGCCAGGAAGTGGCCACTGTTTCGCCGGATGCGAACGGAATAAACATTTCCATTGCCAACAAAGAAGACCTTGTGCTGCTTACCGACCAGGTGAACGGGTACAACGAACGCAAGATTTATTTTTCGTCGTTTACCAGCATCAGCAATATTGTTGCAAAAACATTCAGTGCCGACAACAACGTTTCCGTGGCCAGGGACATTGCCATTACCAACGAAATTTCGCCGGGAACATTTTTCGATGATTACAAGGCACACCGTGTGCTGTTTCCGAACCTGCAAAAAGGTTCAAAACTTTCGCTGAGTTACGTAGAGAAAATGACCGAGCCGCGTTTTTTCAGCCGTTACTTTTTCAGTTCGTATGCACCCACCGAATTATCGGAATACAGCGTAATTGCGGCCGAAGGCGTAAAACTGCGCTGGAAAATGTATGGACTGAAAGAAGGCGAATACGAATACACGCAGACCACGCAGGGCCGCAACACGATACACACGTGGCGCGTAAAAAACGTTAAACGCATGGATACCGAACCCGACGCGCCCGCGTATTCGTATTTCGCGCCACACGTGGTGGTACTTATTGATTCGTACACCTGGAAAGGAAAAACCACGCAACTGCTGGCCGACGAAAAAGCGCTGTACAGCTGGTATTACAGCCTGGTTGAAAAAGTAAATACAGAAGAATCGCCTGAAGTAAAAAAAGTGGCCGATTCACTCACGCACAACCTCACCAGCGACGCCGAAAAAGTAAAGGCTGTTTTTTACTGGGTGCAGGACCACATCAAATACGTGGCATTTGAAGACGGCATGGGTGGGTTTATTCCCCGCGAAAGCAAACTGGTGTGCAGCCGCCGTTTTGGTGATTGCAAAGACATGGCGAGCATCATCACTTCGCTGTGCCACGCCGCCGGGGTGAAAAACGTTTACCTCACGTGGATCGGTACGCGCGACATTCCGTATACGTACGAAGATGTACCCGCGCCCATGTCGGATAACCACATGATTGCGACATTCGTTGAAAACGGCAAATACTACTTCCTCGACGGTACCGGCCGCAACCTGCCTTTTGGTACACCTACGGCGATGATCCAGGGCAAGGAAGCACTCATCGGCATGGGCCCTGATAAATTTGAAGTGGTAAAAGTACCGTCCATGGGCATTGAACAGAACCGCCGCATTGATACCATTGAAATCAACGTTGCAAAAAACATGTTGCAGGGCACGGGCAAAGCGGTGCTGGCCGGTTATGACAAAATTGATTTTGCTTACCGCATCAATGGGCTGAACGACCAGAAGAAAAAAGACGAATACCTTACCGGGCTGGTTTCAAAAGGCAACAACAAATTTACAAGCGGTGATTTTATCACGAACTATTTCACAGACCGTTCGCGCCCCGCAGAAGTTACGTACAACTGGCAGCTGCCGGATTACGCCCGCGAAAACGGCAACGAAATTTACATCAACATGCACCTGAACAAATGGTTCCGCAACGACCTGCTCGATGCATCCAAACGTTCGGTAGCGCGCGAACTGGAATACAAATACCACGACACGTTTGTGTACATCCTCAACATTCCGGCCGGTTACAAACCCACGTATGTGCCCGAGGGCCTGCGCTATGAACACCCGCTGTTTAATTTCGACATCCATTACACCGCGAAAAACGGCAAGATCATTTGCGAACAGAGCGTTACCATTAACACGTTGCTTATTACTCCCGCCGATTTTGACGACTGGAACAAAATGGTGAAGCAGCTGAACAAAATTTATACGGAGTCGGTTATTCTTGAGAAAATAAATTAATCGGATTTACTTATGCGCATTCTCCTCCTTCTGATCCTCTGCAGCGTGCAGTCCATCACGTTCGCCCAGATCGGTGCTTCGGGCATCCGTGCTGATTTTAATTACGACTGGGAAACTTCGCCGGATGTGGATTCGATGAAAAAGCAGACGACCCGATACGATGCGACTATCCTGAAAGATCATCGTATTATGGAATATACGGTGAATGCTGCCAAAGGCCGTTACGAGATTTATTACACCAAACATTTTCTTGTACATCTTAACTCGGACAAGGCGATTGAAGAATACAACACCATTGCCCTGCCCCAGCACGATGTGGAACGCCTGGTTTCCATCAAGGCACGCACCATCAGCCCGAAAGGAAAAATAAAGAACCTCGACCGGTACGCCGATTTTAAAGAAGTAGCGAATTACGAAAACAACGGACCGTTCCTCATTTTTGCGTTGCAGGGCCTGGAAACCGGCAGCTACGTGGAATACCTGTACACGTTTGAGAAAAAATTTACGATGGTCGGTACCGAATACTACCGCAGCAAATACCCGGTGCGCGAGGCTGAAGCGGAGTTTTATGCTCCAAAAACAGCATTCAATTTCAGTTTTCTGCCCTGCAATGCGGAGTTTGTTGATCTTGATGAATCAGGTGGTTCCGGAGGTAAAATCAGCTATAAATTCGGCACCGACCTGCCCGGCCGCACCGAAGAACAGTATGCTGCCAACGAGGCCGCCATACCGCGCATCGAGTTTCGCGTGAACAAAGAAGGCAGCGGCGAATTTTCAGAACGCACGTACTGGAAAACCATCGGCGAAGGATTGTGGAACTACCTCACCGTGTTGCCGAAATCGGAATACAAAACCTGCAAAAAACTGTACAAAAAAATAGTGCCGTCGTCGGTAACATCGCCCGAAGAAAAAGTACGCGCCATTGAAAACTACCTGAAGAAAAACATCCAGTTTGAACCGAACCCCCAAACCGATGCGTTTGAAAAACCGTCGGGCATCATTTCGAAAAAAACGGCTTCGGCTTCGGGACTGGTGCGCATGTACCTGCTGCTTTCGCGCTATGCCGGTGTAAAATGCCAGGTGGTGGCCACACTCAGCCGGTTCGAAAAAACATTTGATCCGGATTTTGCAACGTATGGTTTCCTCCGCGATTATGTGATCTATTTCCCGGAACTCGATTTGTACCTGTCGCCGAACGATTACACGCTGCGCCTCGGTTACATTCCCGAAGAGCTGACCTGTCAGAAGGGCCTGTTTATGGGCACCATGACCAGCGAAGGGCCGGTGTTTGATTACGACTTAAAATCGCTCGTGTGCCACAGTTGGGACAAAAACCTGAATAACATTAATGCAACGGCTTCGTTCGATCTCGACGGCGGCATGGTAAATGTTGCTTACCAGCACACCTACACCGGCTTTGAAGCATCAGGCATGCAGGGATACAAACTCGTCATCTCCGGCGAAAAAGACCAGCAGGATTTTTTAAACCGCGTGCTGCAGAATTACAGCGGCAAAAACGAACCGAAAAACATCGTGGTTACCGGCAACACGGAAGCCGACCTGTGCAAAAATCCGCTGGTGATGAAAATGAATTACAGCAGCGAACAACTCCTGGAAAAAGCCGGCCCGAAGTACATTTTCCATGTGGGCGACCTCATCGGGCCGCAGAGCGAACTGTACCGCGACACGATGCCCCGCCTGAACTGGATTGAGAACAACCACAACCGTGGTTATGTCCGCAAACTGATTGTGGAAATTCCGGAAGGATACAAAATCACCAACCCGGACGCGGTGATCTTTAATGTAACACATGGCGCGGATAACAATGAAATCACGCAGTTTAAGTCGGTGTACAAAATGGAAGGCAACAAAATGATCATTGACATTAAAGAAACCTACGGCACCATCCGCTACCCGAAAGAAGATTATGAACCGTTCCGTAAAGTAATTAATGCGGCAGCTGATTTTAATAAAGTAGTTTTGTACCTCGAAAAACAGAAGTAGTATCGTTTATGGCAAAATTTGGAAAATGGATCGGCGGCGGATTAGGCTGGGCATTTGGAGGACCGATTGGCGCACTCATCGGGTTTGCGCTGGGAACCATTTTTGATTCCGCAGAAATTACCACGGTAAAAACAAAAGGCAGTTCCGGAACCGGTGGCCGCAGTTTCGATCCGTTCAGTACCGACGACGATTACAGTTACAATCCGCGCACCGCGCAGGGCGATTTTGTGATGAGCCTGCTCGTGCTTTCGGCCGCTGTGATGAAAAGCGATGCGAAAGTGATGCGCTCGGAACTGGATTATGTAAAAAACTTTCTCGAACGGCAGTTCGGTGCGGCACAGGCCAAACAGTTGCTGCCCGTATTGCAGGAAGTACTGAAAAAGGAAATCCCGCTGCGCGAAGTGTGTATGCAGATCCGCCGCTTCATGCCCGAGGCACAACGCCTGCAGCTGCTGCACTACCTGTTCGGTATCGGCAAAGCCGACGGCGATGTGAGTGCAGCCGAATTAAAAACCATTGAGCAGATTGCGACGTATCTCGGGGTAAACACCGCCGATTTCACATCCGTAAAAGCCATGTATTTCCGCGACGAACTGTCGGATTACAAAATCCTGGAAATTGAATCGGGTGCCAGCGACGACGAACTGAAAAAAGCCTACCGCCGCATGGCCGTAAAATACCATCCCGACAAAGTAGCCGACCTCGGCGAAGATGCCCAGAAAACCGCCAAGGAAAAATTCCAGAAGGTGCAGGAAGCGTACGAGAACATTAAAAAGAAAAGAGGGTTGATTTAATCCGCCCCACTTGCCCGCGCTTTTAGTTTTCAGTTTGCAATTTGCAGTTTGCAGTTTTTGACAACTACTATTTTCAGGATCGTTTATACTTCAAGGTTGTTAGAGCGAAATAACGTAATACAAACCCGGAATTTTACGAATACAGACTGCAAACTGCCGACTGCAAACTGCAAACTGAAATTCACGCCGCAGGCGTTTTATACAATATAAGTACCAGCGCAGCGTCACTTATTAACCAGCAAATGGTTGTAAAAGGGTGTTAAAAAGCCCTCGCGGGTGATTTAAAAACTTTATTTTTGGCCTTTGCCACGGGCAGGAACAAACGATGTACGCATTATTCTTAAAAGAAATACGGATTTTTCTCAGTTCCCTCATCGGGTATATCGTGATCGTGGTTTTCCTGCTGTCACTGGGCCTCTTCATGTGGATTCTGAAAGGGGAAACCAACGTGCTCGACGGCGGCCACGCGAACATTGATGCCTTGTTTTACATCGGTCCGTGGGTGTTTTTGTTTCTCATACCGGCCATTACCATGCGTTCGTTTGCAGAAGAAAAACGCACCGGCACCATAGAGCTGCTGCTCACCCGCCCGCTTTCCGACCTGCAGATTATTATGGCCAAATATGCGGCGGCATTTGTACTCGTGCTGTTTTCGTTGCTGCCTACCCTGCTCTATTTTTACACCGTTTACAAATTAGGCAATCCACCCGGCAACGTGGATACAGGCGGCACCTGGGGTTCGTACATCGGGCTGCTGTTTCTCGGTTCTTCGTTTGTGGCCATCGGCATTTTTGCATCGTCGCTTACCGACAACCAGATCATTTCGTTTATCCTCGCCCTGGCGCTGTGTTTTTTCTTTTACATCGGTTTCGAAAGCATCAGTTCGCTTTCGCTGTTCGGGAAAGCCGACACACTTATCCAGGCGCTGGGCATTGAACAGCATTACAAATCCATGAGCCGCGGCGCGATTGATACCCGCGACCTGCTTTATTTTATAAGTGTGAATGCCCTGTTTGTAATCGGCACCCGCACCGTACTCGAAAGTCGTAAATGGTAAACGCAGCAACGTGAAAAAGAACAGTAACAAACAACGCGACATTATCCGCCTGGTGCTCAGCATTGCGGCGGTGCTGCTGCTGAATGTGCTGGCCTCCTTTTTCTTTACGCGGTTTGACCTTACGGCGGAAAAACGGTTTACACTGTCAGGCCCCACCAAGGTGATGCTCGACAGTCTTGATGATGTTGTTTATTTTAAAATTTACCTCGATGCTGATTTCCCGCAGGGCGGTGGTGAACTGAAACGCCTGCGTGATGAATCGCGCATCATGCTCGAAGAATTCCGTTCGCGTGCGGGCGACAACATCCAGTACGAGTTTGTTGATCCGTTTGAAAGCAAGGTAAAAAAAGACCGCGATGCGTTCCGCGATCAGCTGAAGAAAAAAGGGCTGAAAAGCATCACCCCGCAGCTCCAGGCCGACGGCGAGGGCAGCGTAACACGCCAGGAGTTTTTCCCGGCCGGGCTGGCCATTTACCACGGGCGCGAAGTACCGATCCAGCTTTTTTACATGAACGACGATCGTGTGGATGTGCCCGAAGTAAACCGTTCCATCGAGCGTCTCGAATACGAGTTTTCGAATGCGATACGCAAACTGAAACAGAAACGCAAACCGAACATCGCTATTCTGCAGGGCCACGGCGAACTGGATTCGCTGCACACATCCGATTATGCACGCACACTGCGCGAATATTACAACGTGGAATATGTTTCCATCAACGGCAAACTGAATGCGCTGCGCGATACAGTGCAGAAAGCGGATCAGTTCCGCCGCAAGTTTGATGTACTCGTTATTCCGCGACCGGTGAAAGAAATTCCGCCGAACGACAAATTTGTGATTGACCAGTTCCTGATGTACGGCGGCAGCATATTGTGGCTGCTCGAACCGCTCGACATCAATATGGACAGCCTCAACATCAATGGCCGTACCCTCGGGCTCAACGATTCGGTGAATGTGGACGACCTGCTGTTCAAATACGGCGCACGCGTAAACAGCGATGTGGTACTCGATCTGCAGCACCAGTATATTACAATGAACATGGCACCTGCAGGCACCACGCCGCAGTTCAAACAGTTTCCGTGGCCGTACTGGCCGATGATTCAGTCGCAGCAGGATCACCCGATTGTGAACGGACTGGACCTGATCAAGTTTAACTATGCGGGAACGATTGATACGCTGGAAACCGAGCCGGGCATCAGTAAACGCGTGATCCTGCGCAGTTCCAAATATGCGCGCGTGCTCAAGTCGCCGGTTCGCATTGACCTGCGCCAGGCCTTTACACAATACAACGAGCAGATGTTCGACCGGCAGTACCTGCCCATGGCGGTGCTGCTCGAAGGTTCGTTTGAGTCTGCTTACAAAGGCCGCATCCCGCTGGATATTGAAGCCAGCAAGGAAATCGGGTTTAAAGACAAAAGTCCGTTTACGCGCCAGCTCATTTTTGCCGACGGCGATATTGTAAGCAACAACATCCGCAACGGCATTATCGAAGAAATGGGCTACGACCGCGCCACCGGTTACCGCTTTGCCAACAAGGAACTGCTGCTGAACAGCATGAATTACCTGTGCGAAGATGCAACGCTGATCGGTGTACGTTCGCGCCAGCTTTCCACGCGTGTGCTCGACATCAAACGCATCCGCCAGTCGCGTCTCAAATGGCAGCTGTACAACAACCTGCTGCCCATCGGCATCATCACCGTATTCGGGCTTCTCGCATACTGGCTGCGCAAACGCAGGTACGGACGCAAAGCAGCAAACAGTTAACCGGTTGAATCCGTCCGCTGCAAGCTACAGGCGGCCAATTACCAAACAGGCGTTGCAATGTGGTTTTCTTCTGTAAATTTGCAGCTACCGGTACAGCACCACAACATCCCGAACTGTATTAATTGTTACGTATGAAAAAAAATGTACTTATCCCGATGCTGCTTGTAATCATGCTCGGGGGGATTTCGTTCTGGCTTGTAACCAACAACAAAGGCAGCAAAACCACATTAGATAAGAACGCGATGGATTTTGCCGTAGAAGACACGGCCGCCATTACCAAAATTACGCTGGCCGACAAAACCGGTGCACGCATTACGCTTACCCGCGAAAGCGCCGCCACGTGGCGTGTTAACGGTAAAAGTGTGGCGCGTCCGGATGCGATGCGCAACCTGCTGGAAGTAATTAAAAAGGTGGCGGTAAAAAATCCGCTCGGTGAAAAAGCCCGTGAAAACGTGATCAAATGGATGGCCACGGGTGCTACCAAGGTTGAAATTTACCAGGGCGAAACACGGATCAAACGTTATTACGTTGGTGGTGAAACACAGGATCAGCTGGGCACTTACATGCTGCTGGCCGATGCCGTTGCCGATGAAAATGAGGAAAAAGCAGAAACGCCTTTTGTAATGGAAATCCCGGGATTTAACGGTTACCTCAGTATCCGTTATTTTACGGATGAAGCCCAGTGGCGCGACCGCACGGTATTCCGTTATACGCCCCCGCAGCTCAAATCCATCCGCCTCGAACACCTGAAAACGCCTGAAAAAGGAATGCAGATTGACCTGAAAGATGCAAATACGTTTACACTGAAATCGGTTTCTGGCGTTGAACTGCCCTTCGATACGATCAAAATGAAACAGTACCTCACCTACTTCGGTGCGGTGGGTTTTGAAGTGATTGAAGACAAAATTAACATCGCCAAAAAAGATTCCATCCTGCGCACTCCGCCCATGCACACCATTACGGTAACCGATACCAAAGGGCTCGTGAATAAAGTGCAGCTGTTTCTGAAAATGGGCGACGGCGGCAAAGACGAGGCGGGCAAGGTGATTGAAATTCCCGACCCGGACCGCATGTATGCATTGGTGAACAACGGGCAGGATTTTGTGCTGGTACAGTATTATGTATTCGGCAAACTGCTGCAGGAACCGGGCTATTTCGTAGCCGGACAGCCGAAAAAATAGCTATTGGTTTAATTTGAAAAATCGGGCACGATTCAGATTGAATGGGGATACTTTTCCTGTTTCTTCGTGTTTTTGTGCCTTCGTGGCGAAAATTACACATGCCACGAAGTATCTGAAACGGCAAGGAATCATAAAGCTTTAAAACTGACCCGCAGCCAAAGAAATAATACAATACCCCTGTTAAAAAATAGTTCATAAGTAGCCCTTTGCTCCCCGGCAAAAGGGCTATCTTTGTTCGGCTAAAAAAGGCTTTTTCCTATGAAATTCATTGTTTCCAGTTCTACGCTGCTCAAGCAATTACAGATGCTTAACGGGGTTCTTAATTCGAATAATACCCTGCCTATTCTCGACAATTTCCTGTTCGAAATCAACAAAGGTACACTGACCATTTCGGCTTCCGACCTGGAAACCACGATGACCACCAATGTACACATTGAATCAAAAGACGAAGGCAACGTATGTGTGCCGGCCCGCCTGCTGATTGATACACTCAAGACTTTCCCGGAACAGCCGCTTACATTTTCGGTGGACAAAAAACGGTTTGCCATTGAAATTGCATCGGACTACGGTAAATATAAAATCACCGGCCAGAACGGCGACGAATATCCGAAAGCCCCGGCCCTGGAAAGCGGCGCCTCGATTTCCATTGATGCACCGGTACTGGGACGTGCCATTTCGAAAACCATGTTTGCAGCCGGTAACGACGAACTGCGCCCGGTAATGTCAGGCGTGTTTGTACAGTTTTCACCGGAAAGCACCACGTTTGTGGCTACAGACGCACACAAACTGGTTCGTTACCGCCGCAGCGACATCAAAGCCGAATCAGCAGCTTCGTTTATCCTGCCGAAAAAGCCGATCAACCTGCTGAAGAACGTACTGGGTTCAGTGGACGGCCAGGTGAAAATGGATTACAACGCCACCAACGCCCGTTTCTCATTCGGAAGCACCACGCTCATCTGCCGCCTCATTGATGGCAAATACCCGAACTATGAAGCGGTAATTCCGAAAAACAACCCGAACAAACTGACGATTGATACTTCTTCCCTGCTGGGTTCCATCAAACGCGTTTCGATCTTCGCCAACAAAACCACGCACCAGGTACGCCTGAAAGTGGCCGGCAGCGAACTGAACATTTCGGCAGAAGACCTTGACTTCTCAAACGAAGCAACCGAGCGCCTTACCTGCCAGTATGCCGGTGAAGACATGGAAATCGGGTTCAACTCGCGTTTCCTGCTCGAAATGCTCACCAACCTCGACAGCGAAGAAGCCATCATCGAAATGTCGGCTCCGAACCGCGCAGGTATTCTTACTCCCGCAGTTAAGGAAACCGAAGCAGAAGATACACTCATGCTGGTGATGCCGGTTATGTTAAATAATTAATTGATCATCGTTTACCGTCAGTTCGAGCGGCAGTCGAGAACAGGTTTTATATGATCTTACATCACTGTTCTCGACTG
>CALRZN010000040.1:0-31919 GCA_943372645.1 Chitinophaga pinensis
TTGACTGCCGACTGAAGACTGCCGACTTTATCAAGTATCTTTTTTTGAACATGAAACTATTCCACCGCAAATCCGGCTCCGGTAAACCGCTTTTCATCCTGCACGGGTTGTTTGGTATTTCCGACAACTGGGCTTCGCTGGCCAAACGCTGGGCGGAATATTACACCGTGTATGCCATTGACCTGCGCAACCACGGGCAATCGCCGCACGACGAAGAATGGAACTACACGGTGATGAGTGAAGACGTGATTGAACTGATGAACGACGAAGGCTTAGACCAGGTGGCGCTCATCGGGCATTCCATGGGTGGCAAAACGGCCATGCGGCTGGCGCTCGATCATCCCGACCGGCTTGCGCATTTAATTGTTTCCGACATTGCGCCCCGCGCCAGCACACACAACCAGCGCAACGTGGTGGATGCACTGCTGGCTGTAAATCCAAACCGTCTTGCCACACGCAAAGAAGCAGAAGCCATTCTCGGGCAATACCTGCACGATGAAGGCACGAAACAGTTTCTGCTGAAAAATTTATACTGGAAAGAAAACGGCGGCGAAAAAATACTCGACTGGCGTTTTAACCTGGAAGTGATCAGCAAAAACTTAGATGAAGTAACTGCTGCCACTGATTCGCCTTCGCCATGTTATGTGGATTCGCTTTTTGTGCGCGGGGAGCGCTCCAATTACATTACAGTGGATGATGAAACAGAAATCAGTTACATTTTTCCGAATTCGCGTGTGGCTACAATTGCCAATGCCGGTCATTGGATTCACGCCGATCAGCCGGTTGCTTTTTTTGAAGAAGTGAATCGGTTTCTCGGGTAACAACCGGTTTGAAAAGAAACCCGTACTTTTGTACACATACAAAAAACCATATTTACCATGCTCACAGCTGATATTGTAACCGCAAAAGGAACGATTACCGTAGAATTTTACGAAAAAGAAACCCCGATTACCGTGAAGAACTTTACTGATCTTGCGCGCCAGGGTTTTTATGATGGACTTACTTTTCACCGCGTACTGCCCGGGTTTGTAATCCAGGGCGGATGCCCGAACACCCGCGAAGGCGCAACCGGCATGCCCGGCACCGGCGGACCGGGATATAAAATTCCCTGCGAAACCAGCGCAGAAAATCAGTTCCACGACAAAGGCGTGCTTTCGATGGCACATGCAGGCAAAAACACCGGCGGATCACAGTTCTTCATCTGCCTCAGCCGCGCACAAACCGCGCACCTCGACCGCGTACACACCTGCTTCGGCAAAGTAACCAACGGCCTCGAAATCATTGACCAGATTCGTGGCGGCGACCGCATCGAGAAAATTGTGGTGCACGAGAACTAAAAACGTTACAAACTTCGAACATACACCTGCCTGAAAAAACCAGGCAGGTGTTTTTTTTCTATCCTACCACTGATACCGGCATATTTCCGCTCATATAAATTCCCCGGCTGCCTTGTGCTTTCGCCTCGTTTCACCGTAAACTTGTATCATTGTATTGCATATACAACGATGACTTATGTTTAACCGATTTCTCGAAGTTGCCAAAGAAGGTAAAAATGACTGGTGGCGTTACCTCATTACCATTGGCGTTTCTATTCTTACCGCGCAGATCCCGTCTGTAATCTGGATGCTTGTAATGACCGGCACCGGCCGCCTCCAGGCAAACGACCCGCAAATGGAAGCACACGTATTTGACGCGGCTTACCTCGGTGTGTCGCACGTGGCCATTCAACTCGTGCAGATCGGCAGCTTTGTGTTTGCAACACTTGGACTGTGGCTTTGCGTAAAATTTGTACACCGCAAACGGTTCCTTTCCATCATCACCGCTTCCAAAAACCTGCGCATCCGCCGTATCGGTTTCGGATTTGTTTCGTTCCTGGCGATAATGTTTGCAACGCTGACTGTGCAAAAACAGGCCGACCCGACTAACTTCGATGTGATTTTCCAGCTCAAACCGTTTCTCATCAGTTTGCTGATTGCACTTTTTTTGCTGCCGATACAAACCTGGTGGGAAGAGTTTCTCATCCGCGGCGTTATGCTGCAGGGCATTGGTTTGATCACCGGCAAGGCACTTATCCCGGTGCTGGTAACCGCAGGCATTTTTGGCGCACTGCACATGAACAACCCGGAAGTACATCAGTACGGCTGGCAGATCATGCTCCCGATTTACACCCTGCCCGGTTTGGTATTTGGTGTAATTACTGCGCTTGACGAAGGCTCTGAATTAGCCATGGGTGCGCACTGGGCCAACAACCTGTTTCTGACCAGTGTTGTTACCAACAGTTCGTTTGCCATACAGGCACCGGCGTATTACAACATGAAAAACCTCGATCCGCAAACCGAACTCTGGGTAAGCGCATTGCAGTATTTGATTTTCATCAGCATCATGTGGGCCACCTACAAATGGAAGCCTGCCAAACTATACCAGTAACCTTATGATTCAGCGGCTGCGTCCTTTCTTTCTTTTTATGCTTTTCTGCATCCCGCTTGCAGCCCAGCAGCCGGGCTACCGGTTTTCGGTTGACCTTACCCGCATTGCAGGTGACAAATTGGATGTGGAACTGCTTGCGCCGTCCATCAGCAGCAACGAAATTATTTACAACATCCCCGCCATTGTGCCTGGAACCTATGAGGTGTACGACTATGGCCGGTTTATCTCCGATTTCAAAGCGTTTGATAAAAACGGCAACAGGCTGAAAACCGAAACAGTTGACAAAAACCGCTGGAAAATAACCGATGCAAAACAGCTCCGCCGCATCACGTACCGTGTAGAAGACTCCTGGGATACGCAACTGGAAGGTGACTTTATTTTTGAACCGGGCGGCACCAATTTCCAGGCCGACAGCAACTTTGTATTGAACACGTTTGGACTGTGCGGTTATTTCGACGGGATGAAATCGCTGCCGTTTGAACTGCATGTACGTCACTCCGAAAAAATGTACGGTGCCACTTCATTGCGTGGCACACACGGCAAACAAAACGATACCCTGCGCGCACCCGATTACATGGAGCTGGCCGATTCGCCGGTGATGTATGCTGCACCCGATACTGCGCACGTAATGGTGGGCGGCTGCGATGTGCTGCTGGCGCTGTACTCGCCCAATCACCTGTGCAGCGCGCCTGTGCTGGCCGACACGCTGCGCGATCTGCTTGCACAGCAGCAGGCGTACCTCGGCGGAACATTGCCGGTTGACCGATACACGTTTATCATTTACCTATCGCCCGATGGTTTTAAATCCGGTTCACTCGGTGCGCTTGAACATTCGTACAGCTCACTTTACTGCCTGCCGGAAATGATGCCGTATTACATCGGTCCGCGGATGCGCGATATCTGCACGCACGAATTTTTTCACATCGTAACGCCGCTCAGCATTCACAGCGAAGAAATCGGCGACTTCAACTACAACGGGCCGAAAATGTCGCAGCACCTCTGGCTGTACGAAGGCGTAACAGAATACGCGGCCGGGCTGATGCAGGTGAAATACGGGCACGATTCGCCCCAGGATTTTTTGCAGTGGATTACCAACAAAATAAACGGCGCTGAACGTTTCAACAATACGCTGCCCTTTACCGAAATGAGTAAAGGTGTGCTGGATACGTATAAAAACGAATACAGCAACGTGTATCAGAAAGGTGCGCTCATCGGCCTTTGTCTTGATCTTAAGCTGCGCAAACTTTCGGACGGTAAATACGGTGTGCAGGAACTCATGCACGACCTGTCGAAAGCGTACGGGAAAAACAAATCGTTTAAGGACGATGAACTGATTCCGAAAATTGTACAGCTGACGTACCCCGAAATCGGGGCGTTTTTCAGCCGTTATGTGCAGGGCACTGAACCATTGCCGCTGGCGGAAGTGCTGGCGTATGCGGGAATTACCTACACGGCCAAAAGCAAAGAAAAAATACTCGATCCGCTCGGCGGTATGGAAGCCGTTTATGACATGGACACCCAGGCCATGCTGCTGGTGGACATCGGCAAAAAAAATGAATTCGGGTACAAAATGGATTACCGCGAAGGCGACCGCATTATGGAAATCAACGGCATCAAAATAAAATCGCTGAAAGACATTGACAAAGCACAGCAGTTGCTGAACAACGCAAAGGAAGGCATGAAAATAAAAGTGGAAGTGTTGCGCAAAGACGACACCGGCAAAGAAGTGCAGCGGCAGCTCAAAGGCAAATTAAAGCTGGTGGAAACCACCGGCAACCCGGTGCTGGCACTG
Source organism: Chitinophaga pinensis (assembly GCA_943372645.1). Lineage (GTDB taxonomy): Bacteria > Bacteroidota > Bacteroidia > Palsa-965 > Palsa-965 > VBWE01. The sequence continues at coordinate 4,220 of CALRZN010000040.1, forward strand.
GACACAAAACCCGACGCCATGCAGCTGCGCATACGCAAGGCATGGATCAATAAATAGGCTGATTAACGCATACATGGCACTCAACAGGAAACGGTTCTATTGGTTTTGCCAGCTCAGCGGCTGGTCGCTGTACCTGCTGCTGAACATGATCCTGCTTTATTTTATGGGCAACTGGCAGATGCGCATGATCGGCGGGCTGCTGCTTATTTTTGCGCTCGGTATCGGGCTTACGCACCTGTTCCGTTACATCACCATCCGGTTCGACTGGCTGCGCCTCCCTCCTGCCCGCGCGCTGCTGTTTGTTATTCCCTGCAACCTGTTTATGGGTGTAATTGTAGTGTTGACACAATTGCTCATCAACCGCAATGCGCCCGACACAGCACGGATGCTGGTGAACGTACTGAATTTTTCGATTGCGTTTTTTGTGTGGACGTTGTTTTATTTCCTGGTGCATTACATCGAGAATTACAAAAAAGCAGAGATCGAAAGTTTCCGCCGCCAGGCCATGCTGAAAGATGTGGAACTGAACAAACTGAAATCGCAGCTGAATCCGCACTTCATGTTCAATTCGATGAACAGCATACGCGCGCTGATTGATGAGAATCCGCTGAAGGCAAAAGATTCTGTTACACAGTTATCGAATATCCTGCGCAACGTGTTGCTGATGGGAAAAAACAAATGGATTTCGTTTGGTGACGAATGCCGCATTGTTTCGGATTACCTCGCGCTGGAAAAAACACGGTTCGAGGAACGCCTGCGCATCAGCTGGGAGCAGGATCATAACTGCGACAGCTTTGAAGTACCGCCGCTGATGCTGCAAACGCTGGTTGAAAACGGTATCAAACACGGCATAGCACGTTTACCGGCCGGCGGTGTGATTGATATCCGCGCCATGCTGCAGAACGACGGCCTGCTGATCGAAATACGCAACAGCGGAACCTATAATCCGAAATCCATTTCCGAAACCGGCTTCGGCCTGGTAAATACGCGGCAGCGGCTCGAACTGCTGTACGGCGAAAAAGCCACGCTCGAAATCGGAAATGAAAATGACAACACTGTACTTACGCGATTATTTTTACCTAAAACCGAACGCACATGAAAGCGCTATTGATTGATGATGAACGCCTCGCCCGCCAGGAACTGAAATCGTTACTGGCCCCGTATCATGAAATCGAAATTGTAGGCGAATGCGCCGATGCCGAATCTGCGATTGAAGCCATCCGCACACACGAGCCGGATGTGATTTTTCTCGATATCCAGATGCCCGGTAAAAACGGATTTGAATTACTCAGCGAGCTCGAACGCGTGCCTGACGTCGTGTTTGTAACCGCACACGACGAGTTTGCCATACGCGCATTTGATGTGAGTGCTCTCGATTACCTGCTGAAACCCGTGCAGGCCGACCGCCTTGCCGCCGCCGTAAAAAAGCTGATCGAAAAACAGAAAGAGCCGCAAATGCACGACAGCCCGGTTACACACGGCGAAGCGCTTGCCGACACCGACCAGGTTTTTGTGAAAGACGGTGAACGCTGCTGGTTTGTGAAACTGGAAGACATCCGCCTGTTTGAATCGGAAGGTAATTATGTGCGTGTGTATTTTCAATCAAACAAACCATTGATACTTCGTTCGCTCAACTACCTCGACGAACGCCTGAACAGCCGCACCTTTTTCCGCGCCAGCCGCAAACACATCGTCAACCTGAAATGGGTGGAAAGCATCGAAAACTGGTTCAACGGCGGCATGATGGTAAAACTGAAAGGCGGTGAACAGGTAGAAATTTCGCGCCGCCAGGCGGTGAAACTGAAAGAGATGATGAGCTTGTAGGATCTTTTGTAAAAATCCGTTCGAAGAAAAACGATTCACCGTCAGTTCGAGCGGCAGTCGAGAACAGGTTTTAAAGGATCTTACATCACTGTTCTCGACTGCCGCTCCTGACGTATGCACTTTTTAATATCAGATTTAAATGTGTTGCTATCTTTAATACTGGAATGCAACAACCAACCTGGAAAGAAACATGGACAAGACCACACAGCCGGAACACCTGGCTGTTGTCGCTGCTGTTTCTTGTGCTGGTACTTGCAGGATTAGCGTATGTGCTTGTGTATGCAGAACAACGCAAAGGCATTGTGATTGAAACGAACTGGCTTTCGTTTGTGCGGCCGGTTGATCTTTCTGCTTTTATTTTCTGGGGAACGTATTCTTTTGCACTGCTCGGTGTTGTGATTGCATTCCGTAACCCGGTTGTGGCTTTGCGGCTGGTGCAGGCGTATGCTTTGCTTTCGCTCATGCGCTGCCTCACGCTGTTATTCGTTCCGCTGGCAGCACATCCGGAAATTATTCCGCTCGACGATTTCTTTTTGCGCAACACGTTTTACGCCGGCCGGCCGAACCTGAACGATTTATTTTTCTCAGGGCACACCGCTACGCTCGTATTGTTTGCGCTGCTGCTTCCCGGTAAAAAATGGGGACTGCTTTTCGGTGCAGTGGCCTGCACAATCGGGGTGATGCTGATTTTACAGCGGGTGCATTACATCAGCGACGTGGCCGTTGCACCCTTGTTTGCATGGCTGGCCTGGCGGTTTACGCGGCGGCCGGTAATGCTTCCGGGCTGAAGTTTTCTGCTTCCGCAGCGGCATCGTTGCTTTCCGGTTCGGGTTCGTCAAACTGCAGTTCAAACGGGAGCATTGCTGCCGAAAGCAGCAACAGGAAAACGGCGATCAGCATCAGTATACTGTCAATCATACGCAGCATGTGTTTTTCTGCAAATATCTGTGCGCGGTATCAGCAGAAAATAAACGGGCTGTTATGCAATTATGAAATCCGACTACTGCCCGGCATACAGTTCCTTAATATACGCCGTGCAGTAGGCCTGCAGTTCGGGGAAAAACGTAAAGAAATCAGCTTCAAACGCCGCGTAATCTTTTCTTAACGCGTCACCGGCCAGTTCCATGTGCGATACGAAACGGGTGCGTTTCGACATGCGTACAAAAATACTGCTGATGCCTTCAATGGTTGAATACGCAAGCAGCCAGTTTTCCTGCTTCATAAAACCGAGCATGTGTTTAGTATCCGGCGGCAGTTCGTCTTTATGTTTTTCAAGCATCAGGTACGTTTCATGCGCAAAGGTTTCCAATGGTACCTCCGAAAACTGCGCCCAGTGTTTTGCGAGGAAATGATCGTGATACACATCGGTAATTACTCCGGCATATTTGTGAAACGTGCTGTACAGGCGGGCGCGTCCCTGCAGGGTAACCGGATGTTCATCGGTAAACGTATCAATGGCGCGGTGCAGTTTAATGCCTTTCTGTATGTCGGCATGAAAATGCGCCACCTTGTTCCCGCTCACCTGGTCGCCGATGAAGTTGCCGATTTTCAGCCGCTCGTTCGTATTGCCTGAAAGATAAAGGTGCGCGAGGAAATTCATTGCAATAAAGATACGGCTAACTTTTGCGATAAAAAAGAAAACCGCCTCCTGGAAGACGGTCTCTGGCAAACACATGGACGCGCACATGAAACACATCCGGGAGATAAAAAAACGTTAAAACCACTCCTGCGCACCCGGCGTTTATTTTTCCAAAACAAACGCAGCAGAACTACCCGATGTATTCACGCTGCATTGCCGGGTGCGCGGGAGAGGTGATGCTATTACCTTATTACAATATTCAGATCAGCCAGCTTTACTCTTTTTCCGTCAACACCGATGGCATAGATGTCTGAGAAATATACCTTCATCCCTTTTCGCAGGCTGCGCAACACTTTCATTGTTTGCTCATTAAACATGTTCGTATTGGTAGAATTATAGTCCAGCACAATTCCGCTTGGGCCGGTTACAGTAATATTAAAACTAACCACCTTTCCTTTAGCGTCAAACGGGAAATCAGCACCATAACTGCAACCTAAGCCACCAGCACTTGCAATGTCGCCGGGTGAAACACGGCTGTTATCAGGAGTTGCTTTATTGCAAAACGGATACGGTTTGGGCGGCGTCTTAACACGGTACTTGCTTGTTCCCATCGAACGTGTGGTGCCATCATCCATTGTTGCAGTTACGGAAATGATTGCTTCTCCTGAAGTAAGACCGGTAACATCATACTCGCCTTTGCCCCTGCTGGTAAGTGTTCCGTTGCTGATGCTTACCCGTAATTTTTCATTGGGAATACCGGGAACTGAAACTGAAATCGGGTTAACAACGCCGGGATACATCACATTCATTTTGGCAGCACTCACCGTAAGCGCCGGCCGGGCCACAATGTATTCCGATTCGAACGGAAACTCCATCACTTTTCCTTTCGGGGTTTTCATTTTGATTACGCCGCTGTATTTTTTCATGCCTTCGCTCGATGCTTCCACGCTGTATTTTCCGATACCGCCGGCCACATTTACCGAATCAAATCCGCCGTTGAATTTACCGGCCTGTGTGTTGTAATCGCCAACAAACACTTGCGGTTTCAGGGTTTTATTAAAAGCAGCCAGGAAAATATCTGCTTTGTAATCTTCGCCCAGCAATACGTAATTGCTTTGTGCCACGATGCGTGCAGAAACGGTATCAAACGGAATCACATCGGCATCCACATTTTTCAGCAATGCATCTACCACCGCAACTTCGGCACTTTTTACATCGGCTTCTATTTTCGAAAGCAGCGTTACACTGGCAGCGAGCGGGGCGTGGTAAAAGTTATTCATCTCCCACGTGCGCTCTTCTTCCTCTTCCGGGTTTTTCGGATCTTGTGTATCAATGGTAAAATTGATCTGTTTCTGATCTTCCGGCGGCAGCAGGGCCAGCATGTCCTGGCGGTATTTGTTCAGCCGGTCTTTCAGTTTGCGCGCTTCGCCGGTGGAGCCGTCTTCGCTTTCACCGATCATGATGTACGTAGACGCATCGTAGTTGTCTTTCGAATCGACGAACGCGAGGCGGATCGTATCTTCTTCTTTGTTTTTAAATCCTTCGGTTTCGCGGATGATATTTTTCTTCAGGCCGTCGATGTACTGCCCAAGATCCTGCGCCATTTTCCGCGCCAGCTGTGCCTTTTTCCAGTTTTCAATTACGCGCTGCGGATCAATTGTTTTTTTCTCATCAAACTTCGCGTACAGGTTGGTAACGTCTTTGTGAAATGTTTTCTCCGAGTTTTCGAGCCCGTCGTTAACAACCACAAACGAACGCAGGATGTCTTTGGATACATTGAGTGCCAGTAATGCGGTAAGTACGAGGTACATCATACCGATCATTTTCTGACGGGGCGAGAGTTTTCCGGCTGCCATGTTTTCTGTGTTTTAAGTGTTCGACCAACTGATTTTCGAACTCCTAATGCCGGTACAGGCAAAAGATACAGGAACCACAATCTTTTTTTTGAGAATAACAGCTACGCCTTTATTTCCGGGGCTTTCGCAACGGCCAGCGATACACCGGCAGGCATATACAACTGCGCGCGTTTGCAGATGTGTTCAAAATAACGCGGGCGGATTTCGGTGCCGATGTTCATCAGCGCCATTTTATCGCCTCGGAATTCGTGCCGAAATGTAGGCGACAAATTTTCGATCCGTTTCCACCACGGACCTGTAATAAAATATTCATCATACAGCCCGAGGCAATGCCCGAACTCGTGTGCAATGGTGCGTTCCGGTTCGCCGACAAACACATTCATATCAAACCGCAGGCTGGCGCGCATGGGTTTTGCTTTCACATCAATGGTAAAATACGAACCGTGCTGTACTTCGGGACTGGTAATGTGCACCGGGATAAACGGTACGCCGTATGCACCCATCACCTGCAGGCCGAAACCGCTTTCAGTCCAGTATTTTTTTATGGCGCTGTTGTATTTTGCTTTGAACTGTGCTGCAGCCGCTGCGGTAATGCCTGTTTCAAATTGAAATTGTACAGGAACAGTAATCAGCACGCGCCTGCCATCGAAATAAAAATCAAATTTCCCGCCGATGTTGCCACCGAGTTTGGTCCGTTTCAGAAGTACAGGCAGGTTCATTTATAAAGCGTGTGTCGGAATTTGCAGGTGCGGCAGTTTATCCCCAATTGCCGAGCACGGCATCTTTGGTAAACAGGCGGTCAATGTGTTTTTCCACCTGCGGATCTTTTTCCAAAACCGGCGCATGGTGCGGTTTGCTGCGCGCATCAATAATGAGCGGACCGCGGCAGCCCCAGTGTTTATGCACGGTAAAACTGTTCACCCCGTAAATATCATGCGAAGGATTGCTGCGCGTAAACGTCACCCACAAAAAATTGCGTTCATTCGCCGCCACAAAATCGCTGTCGTCGCAGATCACCAGCAGCGCGAGGTTTTCCGTTTGCTGGTTCGAAAGTGAATTGCTGAGTTGCTGCATTTCCTGTTCGGCTTTCGCATAGTCGGTAAACTTCACCCCGGTAATTGCAGCCACGCCGGGCATCGCCAGCTTCGGATTGCTGAACGGCAGCGGCAAGGTGAGCGACGGCAGTTCGCGGCAGAGTTCGCGTTTTTTTTCACCGGCAGCAGCAAACACCACTTTGCTTCCGCTGTTCAAACCGGTTCCGCTGTAATCCAGCGTATCAATACTGGTGTTCGTATGAAAATGCAGATCGGTTTTCCAGTCAATGCGTTCCAGCAGGTGCTGCATGAACGGCGTGAAGTGATGAATATCCAATTGCGGATTGTCTTCGTGCGCCGCAATCAGCAAATACTTCGCCAGCGAAAGTTGTCCGAAGCCGAGAATGTGATTGGCCTGTGTAAGAATTTCAGCTGGCCTGCGTTCGCTGATGTACGGCGTATAACGTTCACTGCCGATGGCCAGCAGCAGTGGATGCACACCAGCCGCATCAACCGCATGCACGGCTTTAACACCGGGAATTTCTTCGGGAATGGCACTGCCGGTAAGTTCATGCACCAGCGCACCGAACGCGGTATCTTCCTGCGGCGGGCGTCCCACAACGGTAAACGGCCACACGGCATTTTTGCGGTGATACACTTTATGCACACGCATCACCGGGAAATCATGTTTCAGGCTGTAATACCCGAGGTGATCGCCGAACGGACCTTCCGGTTTGTTTTCGCCGGTATATACTTCGCCGGTGATGATAAAATCCGCATCGGCTGCAAGTGTATAACCATCGCGGTGCGTGTAACGGATGCGGCGGTTACCGATAACGCCGGCAAACGTAAGTTCACTCAACCCTTCAGGAAGCGGCATTACAGCACCCAGCGATAACGAAGGCGGGCCGCCCACAATCACACTTACTTTCAGCGGCTGTTTTTTTGCATGCGCTTTGGTCTGGTGCACACCAATGCCGCGGTGCAGCTGGTAATGCAGACCAATTTCTTTATCCGGAATATAATCGTTGCCCGAAAGCTGGATGCGATACATGCCGATGTTGGAATTCATTACACCGGGTTTATCAATGTCTTCGGTATAAACGATGGGCAACGTAACAAATGCGCCCCCGTCTTTCGGCCAGCACTGCACCTGCGGCAAGGATGCAATATTTGTTTCACGGTACAGCACAGCACCACCGCCTGTTTTTTTCGGAAGTGCTTTCAGCGCGGCAAATAATGCACCTGCGTTACTGAACGGATGTTTGAGTGCTTTAACGGGATCGTTTTTCAGTTTTACAAGCTGCTGTACTTTTTCGAAACCGTCGCGGAAAATAAAACGGCTGCGGTCCATGGTACCGAACAGGTTTGACACGGCAGGAAAGGAACAGCCTTTTACATTTTCGAACAGCACCGCCGGTCCGCCCGCTTCATGCACACGCAGGTGAATGGCGGCCATTTCCAGGTACGGATCAACTTCTTCGCGGATGCGCACCAGGTGACCGTTTTTTTCCAGGTCGTTGATGCATTCATACAGGCTGCTGTAACTCATAATTCCTGCAAAGGTACATGTTGCAGGATAACAACCGGCATCCGGGAATGTTTAATTGGCCGTGCGGAAACTAAAGCGAATTGAGGAAGGCCAGCAGCGCCGTGCGGTCGGACGGCGTGAGGTTTTTTACATGATTCACGGAACCGGCCGCTTCACCTCCATGCCACAGAATCGCTTCCATCACGTTGCGTGCACGGCCATCATGCAGAAAATAACTGTGACCGTTTACCAGCTGCGTCAGCCCGATTCCCCACAGCGGCGGGGTGCGCCACTCCGAACCGCTTGCATCATACGTCGGGCGGTTATCGGCCAGGCCGGGGCCCATATCGTGCAGCAGCAAATCGGTAAACGGCTGAATGCGTTGATTGGACGCTTCCGGAAAGGCCACGTTGGTGCGCGTGCGCATCACCGGAATGTGACATGATGCACATTTCGCTTCCGTAAAAATTTCTTTTCCGCGTATCACCGTCGGGTCAGTTACTTTACGGCGTGCGGGAACAGCCAGCGTACGCACATAAAAAACAACTGAATTAAAAATGCTGTCGGTAACTTCCGGTTCATCGCCGCGGTTGTCATGCTGCAACTGCCCGAAACTGCTTTCGGTCGGGAACACGGTTGATGTAATGCCCATGTCTTCGTTATACGCGCCGCCAACCTGCTGCACCAGCGTGGGTGCCTCGCATTTCCAGCCAAACCGGCCGATCATGTGGCGACCGCTTTGATTGTCCCACACATAATTCGGTTTGCCGGAAATAGCATCGCCGTTCAGGTCGTGTTCATCGGCATACGACAGAATCGTTTCATCACTTATTTCTTCGAGCAGGCCGAGGCCGTGCACCGGCGGGGCAATGCGTGCAGAATAAAGCATCCCGCCTGGAAAGGGCTGATACGCATTAATGAAACTCCATACCGGTTCGCGCAGCATTACCGAATCGCCGTTGCTGAAATACACGGGCGTTTCATTCCACACCACGTTTACCAACGCTTCGGGCTGAAAACCAAACACCGCTTTATCCTGCAGTTGCCCGCCAAATCCCGGCGCACCCGCCGGTCCGCCATGCGCGCCGGTTCCGGGCACACTAACGCGGAAGAGCATACTTGTAAGCGGTTCGTTGTTCAGGATTGGTTTGCCGCGGCCGTCGTTGATGTGACAGTTGACACAGGCATTGCTGTTATAAATAGTACCGAGCCCCTGGAACAGCGGGGCCGGTGATGCAATAAAACTTGCTTCAAAATGTGCGTCGCCCAGTTCATGAAAATCGTGGCGTGCCCCGCTCAGTGTCGGGAACACACTGGAAAACGCGCCTACACCTTCACTGAATACCGTCTGCGCGCCGCCGGCCAGGCGTTCATCGTACACGCTGAACTCATCCACCTCTTCTGCCCTGCGACACGAAGAAATCATGCCTGCCGCCACAGCAGCAGCAAAACCGATCGGTAAAATTACACGTGAAAGCTGCTTCATGTCAGTTCGTAACGGTTTGCTGGATGTAAGGCAGTAATTCGTTTTCAAGCGCGTCTTTCAGTGCATTCACCTGGGTGATGACGTGCTGCACCTGCGTGGGCTGCGTGGTGATGGCCTGCCCGAACGGAACCGTAATGCCGCTGAACGAATTGATCGCATTGTCAATGGCGGTTGCCACATTATTGTGCAGGGCCAGGTTGTTTTTCGCCACGAGGTCGTGAATGCCATAACCATCTGCAATAAATTTTCCGAAATACACATTCTTCACCCCGCGAATGTTGTTTGTAAAATCGGCAATGGAGTTTCCGCTGAACGGCGATTCTTCCAGTGAAGGATCGGCCAGTGTAAACGGTTCCCCGATTTTTCCGTTGGCCACTTCGTCGCAGATACCGGCCATGGCATTAATAAGTTCTTCCAGTGCCGCGCGTTGAGAAGGGTAAATGCTTGTAACATCACCTGCAGTTGCAAACTGCACGGCGTAGTTGCCGCTTACCGAAAGGTCCCAACTGCTGCGCAGCGAAGTGGCTTTGATCTGCAGGTCGGCCGCAAGTGCAATAAGATATTCGCGTTCGCGCAGTGTAAAATCACCCGCCAGTTTGTTGCCGTTCTGGCCCCAGAGCAGGAATTCGGCAGGATGATACCCTTTCAGTTCATCACCCAGTGAATTGATATACGATTGTGTAAACGCATTGCTGGTTTGCAACAGCGAATCGAGCGCGTTAAAATCGATCGGCCAGGTATCGGTTGACGGATCAATGTTGTTGGTTGACACCGGCCCGAACAGAAATGCCTCCGTCTGTTCCCACGTGGCACGCACTTCGCGCCAGGCGTTGCGGGCATTGTCCAGATTTTGCTGCGTCTGCGAAGCATCAAATGCAACGCAGGTATTGTACAGCACATTCATCCGGTTTTCCATTTCGGCATATGCCGGGATGGCCACTTTCTGGCAGAAATCATTCAGGATGTGGCCCTGGATTTCCTGGTCGGTAAGACCGGACAGCGCGATGTCGTCTGTATCTTCTTTTTTACAACCCGGAACTGCCAGCAGGGCGAGGCTTGCCGCCAGCAGCAGGGTTTTGCAGTAGTTCATGTTTTCAGTAGTTCGTTGGTGTGGATAAATATGGTTTGCGCGTCAGTGCGTGTGGTGTAGCGGACCAGGTTTTGCGTAGCGGGTCCGAGTGTTACTTTTCCTTCCAGGTCGAAGGTACTGCCATGCAGGTTACACGAAAGACCGCCTGAATTGGCAATCAGAATATTATCGGCGTGTGTGCAGCGCATCAGCAGTGCCGCGTAATCGTCTGCTGATTTCCGCACAAGTAAAATATCAAAATCGAGACTGCTGGTGCGGATCAGTTTCAGTTTTTCGCCTTCCAGGTAACTGCTTTTCGGAACAGCAATTTTATGATCTTCTGTTTTGGCACTGATTACAGGAATTGCGCTGCAACCGGAAAGTAAAACACCAGCCGAACCTGCTGCAGCAACTGCAACACATAACGAACATCCTTTTTTCAGAAAAAGCCTGCGGTTCATCATCATTTAAAAGCTGTAAGCAAGTCCGAGCTGGTAAAAATTATTTACAGGCAGATACGCCGGTGCATTCGGACTCGGATTAAAAACCAGAGCCGGATTCTGTTCACCGGTGCGGAGGTGTTTCCAGTCGAATTTCACTGCCACGCCACGCACCGGGAAAAACGTGAGCCCCGAAATGATGTACGATTGTTTGTACTGTTCATCACGTATACCGTTCTCGGGCACTTTCGCCATCAGGTCGAGCGCTTCGTAGCGTGCAAAAAGCACGAGCTGTTTTTCGTTCCAGCGGGTGGTTTCAAACAGGTTGTAACCGGCTTCGGCCATGTAACCGTAAATGGCTTCGGACACATTGTTTGCAAATGCGCGGTTCAGTTTATCCGCATCCGGTATTGCCGTGTAAGCACCAAGTGCTTTAAACTGGAATCCTTTTTTGCGGTACTGGATATTGAACTCGCCCAGTGCCACCGGTGTTCCGAACGGACCCGAATCGAGCCCGAGGCTGTCAGCAGCAATCGCATTCAGACCCACAGTTCCGCCAAAATAACCCGATGCCTGGAAACGAAATCCCTTGTAAAAATAAAGCAGCGAAGCTGTCGTACCGATGTTTGATGCAGTGGCTTCACGTCCTTCAAAACGCGCATCGCGTATGCCCTTTGCACCGGAAATTCCTGCACCGTTTAATCCATTCATAACAGCAGCACTCCAGTTGAGGCCGGGAATGCGGTTGCTGCTGCCGTAGTAGCCTACACCGATTTCGCGCCAGGTGGAAGGCAAAACCATACGTTCCACCATGTGGCGGTCGTTGCCGTTAAACGTAATGGGCAGGTGATTTTCATTCAGCATACCGATGCGCGGGATGAACAAACCCGCCAGCAGGTAATGATTCCGGTTCAGATCGAATTTGAGCACGCACTGCTCCATGCCGATTTCGCCGCCGCCACCGTCAATTTTCGCATCTTCAATTTCAAGCTCCGAAAAAAACGTAATTTTTTTACTGAACCGGTAACCGAGAAACAACACGCTGCGGGTAAGGTTCGCTTCGGCGGTCTGCTGATTTCCATCAACCGAAACTTTCGCTTCGCCGTAACCGGCAAGAATAACCGCTTTGGCATTTGGCGTTAAACCGGCATTTAAAGAATCTTCGCGTGTAAGAAACTGCGCCTGAGCAGTAACTCCGAAACCCAAGGCAAGCAGCAGGAAATAATTTTTCATAAATGGATGTATTGACGGGAACAAAGCTATCCCGGCAATGCGCCTGTGGCAATACCCTGTATTAGGTAAATTGGGGCATACCCTGTTTTAGGTATGAAAACTATTTCTGTTTGGATTACTGGCGAATATAAACGATTATTACCCGCGGTTACACACCTCGCTGTACGGACAAATTTTGCAGCGCTCCACATCATCGGTTTGCACAAAATCAATTTCCGGTGCAAACATTTCCGTGAGCATGTCGCGGAGCAGGCCCTCAAAGGTATTCAGGTCGTCTTTGCCGAGGTGTGTATTTTCGGCAATGGTTTTTACCGTTTTCAGGCCGTCTTTCAGTTTACGGAATGTGATGATGCCCGACTGCAGCAACCGCCCCTGCTGCTGCCCGCTGCGTTCGTACATGTAGGCGTACATGAGCAGCTGGAAACTTTTATTCAGTTCGTAATTGGAATTAAAATCGAACCAGTTGCTTACTTTCAGTTCGGGTTCTTTCACCTGCCCGGTTTTGTAATCAATAATGCGCACCGTGCTGCCGATTTCGTCAATGCGGTCGGCGTGGCCTTTCAGCTGGATGGTTCGTACACCAACCGTTACCGCCGATTTCAGTTCCGTTTCCAGGTCGTGGATAATCCAGCGCTGTTTTGTTTTCGCTAATCGTTTTGCTGTTTCCATTTCCAGTTCCAGGAAATCGTTCAGGTACTTCAGCGTGATGTGCTGGATGAGCAGGTTTTTACCGTACTGCAGTTCTTCCACCGGGTAACGCAACGCAAATTCTTTATGGATGAATCCGCGCAGGTGCGTGTACATTTCTTCCACGTGTTCCGGTGTAAGCTGCTGGCCTTTGTAGGGCAGGTACAACTGTTCGAGCGTGGCATGAATTACAATGCCCATTACATCGGCACCGATGGTTTCTTCCACGCGTTCCGTTTCGCGGATACCGGCCACGTAACGGTAATAAAACTGCATGGGGCAGGTGCGGTAGCTGTTCAGCAGCGAAGGGGAAAGTCCGCCCGCGGCCAGTTCTTCCAGTTTGTGAATAATCTGTTCCGTTTTTTCAATGCGGACTTCAGCAACGCCCGGCGGCTGTGCGGGGGCAGAAAAAAGTTCTTCCGTTACTTTGATGTTTGTGTTTGCCCGTGCCAGTTCGTACTGGATCTGCGTGAGGTAGCGGCTCTTCTCCCCTTTGCCGAAGGTGTCGGTTTCGGTGTTATACACCAGCACAATGCGTTTGGCGCGCTGCAGCAGGCGGTAGAAGTGGTATGCCGTTACCGCATCTTTATCATTCCAGCCGGGCAGGTTAAACTCGCGGCGCAGTGCGGCAGTAATAAACGTACCGTGATTGCGTGCCGGTGGCAGTTTGTTTTCGTTACACGAAAGCACAATCACGTTATCAAAATCGAGCGTGCGTGTTTCCAGCAGGCCCATGACCTGCAAACCGGTAAGCGGTTCACCATAAAACGGCAGCGAGGTACTGTCAACGGCCTGCAGCAGCAGGGCGCGCAGCGTTTTCAGTTCGCGCAGGTGCGGGTATTGCGAAGCGAGGGAGCGCAGGCGGCTGACGAGTTTGTCAAACTGAAACAGGAACTCCAGTTCTACACTCGGTTTGCGTTTCCCACCTTCCGCTTTCGCCGGTGTAAATAATTTACGCAGCACACCCACCAGGAATTCTATCGCCTGGAAGGCATCCTGCGTGGTGCGCCAGGTGCGGAACAGCGGCGCAATGCGGCGGAATGATTTTTCCGAGTCCGGAACGGCTTCCTGCAATTGTTTGTAGGAAATAAATACAAAATTATGATCCGCTAAATGACGACCGAGATTATTAAGATACGTGATGTCGGTGTTGCGGAACAGCAGGCGGATGTACGGGTGGCTGAGCAGACGGCTGACATCGGTATGGTAAAAACGGAGTAAACCGTCAGGCGTTTGCTGCTGGTGTTTATGCGCCTCCGTATGCATTTCGAGCAGGTTCGAAGCCAGTGCCGCAATGGGTGTGTTGCGCATGGGATAACCCATGGTAACGTTAACATCGTCTGACGAGTCGGGCAGTGCGTGCAGCAGCGGCAGCAGCAGGTGTTCGTCGCTGGTAACCACCGCTGTTTTTTTCGGGATGTGTCCCGGCTCTTTTACCCACTGCTGCAGGAACCACGAAGCGGCCTGTACCTGCGAGGTGCGGCGCGCAGTACCGATTATCCGAATCTCTTTTTCCGCAGTAGCAAGTTCGTCGGTTTCGTGTTCAAACCCCGGTGCTATTACATTATCGGGAAAACGTTTTAAATAATTGCGCAGAAACAAACCAGCTTCCTGTGCTTCTTCGCGCATGTAATAACTGTCGCGGTCGAACAGCACATCGGCTTTTCCTGCGGCGAGCAGTTCGCTTATTATTTTTTCTTCGGCGGCATTCAGCGCATTGAATCCGCAGAAAATAATTTTTTCCCAGGGGCGTGTGCCAACCAGATTAAGAATATCATCCGCAACCTGCCGGTACGCCAGGCCGGGATAGGCTTTCTGCTGTTGTTTGAGCGCATCCCCAAACTGTTCGTAATAATACCCGAGCGATTTCCAGAAACCGGCATACTGCTGCTGAAAACCCGTGAGCTGTTCCGGATCGGTGCTCCAGCCTTCCAGGTTTTTCAGGTGGCCCACGTTTCCGAACAGGCGGCGCGTATCGGCCATCCAGCTGTCGGCTTCATTAAAGTCGGCCAGCAGCGAGGGCGCCCAGCGGCTGAACGATTCAAACGATTCGGCGTTTTTGCCTTTGTGTTTGCGGTAAACGGTGTACAGTGTAAACAGCTGTTCAAAGTTGTCCACCAGTTGCAGACCTGCCAGTTCCGAAACAAAATCTTCGATGGCATATACCGAAGGTGTCCACTGCGGCTGGCTGATGATGCCGCTCCAGTATTCGCGCAGGAATAATCCGCCGCGGCGGTTGGGCATTACCACGCACAGGTTTCCCGACGCTTCGCCGTAGCGTGCGCAGAGGTATTTCGCCGTTTTTTCGAGAAAAGAAGACAACCGGATTTACGTAACTTTGTTGCTCAAAAGTAACGAAATCAATGGCTGCTGCTACCGAAATTATTTATCCGCAATACCGCCGTTACCTCAACGGGCGTTCGTGGTTTAAAATCAGCAGCCCCGCCGAAATGGAGGAAGTGCAGCAGATCGGCAGCCGCTTTGTGCTGCACACGCTCAACGCCACCATCCTGCCCGACCGCAATCACATTTACGATCTTACGTTTGGTTATGCGGAATATGCAACGGTGATTTCAGCGGAGGAATATGAAGCCGCGCGCAAACAGGTGAACGCCTGAAGAAACATGTTGATTTTTTATCGCTGAAAAATGTTGTTCAGCCTTTCAGTTTGCGGAGCAGTTTCCAGAGCACGGGCGGAACAAATGCTTTGAGCGCGGATGGTTTTTGCGGCTGCTGTTGCTTACCCACAAATCCGCGCAGCAGTTGATTTACCTGTTCTGTGTCGGGATTACGTTCAAGCAGTTTGCGCGCCATGCCGGAATAGCCCCAGTACAGCAGCACGCAGGCTGCGCGGGTGGCCTGTTCCGGGGTGAGCTCACCGGGCGATTTGACATACACGGCATCACCTACCGGGAAGAAACGTGTTTTTTCAGCTAGCGGAATTTCATGGTGAATGGCCTTTTCGCCGGAATCGTTTACCTGTTCGGGCGTAAACGTGCAATCAATCAGTTCATAGTTTTTACTGCGCAGCAGCACATCCACATCACCAAAGAGGCATTGGTTTTCGTAATGTCTGAAAAAACTAACTTCGGTTTTGATGATGCTGATGGCATTGGCTTCGAGCAACGCGGCGGCACCTGCAAACACATTTAATTCTGCACCCTGTGTGTCCAGTTTTACCAGGTCAATCGTTTTAATTTCATGCGTTTTGCAGAAGGCATCCAGCGTTACTGTTTCAGCGGTGGTCTGTTCTTTTTCAGCCAGCTGTTCGCGCCAGAATTTACTGCCGGCAGCTTCACCGAAATGCACATCAAATTGTTCGGCGGTGGGTTTCAGCAAACTGTTCATGCCTTTGTTACCGGCAATGTAAAACGGCACCGTGCCGCAACTGTCGGAAACGGCCAGCGGCCAGGCCTGTGCTTTGTAAAATGCAGATGCCGGATAAATGGACGTATTCAGCTGGCTGCAGGCTGCTTCGTCCGGCTCAAAACCATACAATTCGGTAAATGGCTCCAGTAATTCAAGTGCGCGGAATCCGCCACCGGCCCCGACATCAAAACAAATCAGTTTGTGTGTGCTGAAAATCGTTTGCAGCTGGGAATCCCCGGGCATAAATCAGTCGTTGCGTTTTCCGGACTGGTACGGTTTGTCCGTAATCACTGCGGTATAATCGGAACTGATGCGCGCATCACTGTTGGCAATGAGCACGGGGCTTACAATGCCGTTGAGTACTGCACCGGTAAGCCACAGCCCGGCACCTACGCCCATGGTGGGCAGGCCGATGGTCCAGCCTACTTTTTCATCCCAGGTGCATACTTCAATGCCCACGCGGCAAACCACCTGTCCGCAGCTCATAAAAATTTCACCGGCGAAGCCTGCAATTTCCGCATTGCGTTCGCGGCGTTTGCTGTTGAATTTTTCGATGCGTACCTGGTCAAGCGTGTAGGTATATCCGTCCACCTGCATGCCTTTTTCGCCGATGTAGGTAATATCGCCGGAGTGTGTGGCGGAATCGGTTAATGCGTAAAAGCTTACAAAATCGCCTTCGCGAATGGTATATGTTTTCGAACGTCCGTTATCCGAAAGCCGGATCACATCCTGTGCCCAGGCCGATGCAGACATTACGGTAACAAGCAGTAAACTGAGGAGTAAGCGGTTTTTCATAACCGAAAGGTAGGAAATGGAGTTGAGAATGGCAAGCGCCGGAAACGTACGTTTATGATGTATGTTCGCCTTTTAGCGCCGCCTCAATCTCCCCGATCAGCCATACGCGTTCGTTATGCGTAAGCTGTTTCCCGAATATAAGACTTGTACTGTTTTTGAATTTCATTCGAACGTAGTAAGTAGCCGCACCGTACGAATCAAATTCAACATCTTCGAACACCTCATCAAACTGGTCGCGCTGCCGTGCCTCCGAGGTTTCAAAACGATAGAGTTTACGTTTCAGGAAAATAGTTTCCGGGGTTATCACAAGCAATACTTTGCCTTTTATTTCCCATAAAATCCAGATCGCAATTAATGGGAACGGCACAAAGGCCATTATTTTAACCAGAATGGATGTACTGTCCAAAAAACCAAATACAGAAAAAACGGTTACGATTATAGAAACGAATACGATCAGGGGATTTATATCGCGGTAAATATCAAAAATGAGGTTATCGCCTTCATGTACAACATGTGTATCGTATTCACTGCGTCTGCGCACACGCCTCACCTCTTCCGCACTGCTTAAAACCGGCGCAATGCGGAAGTAGCGGTGGCACGAACCGCAATAGGCTTTTCCTTCAGCGATGTTGCTGGACTCAGCAGCAATGGGGCGGCGGCATCTGGGGCAGCGGAGTTGCATGATTAAACAATTGTTTCAGATTTTATTTCATTTCCTTTTATCGCCGCCTCAATCTCCCCGATCAGCCACACGCGTTCGTTGTGCGTGAGATTATTGCCGAACCGGAATCCTTCCCCGTTGCTAAACTCCATGCGCAGGTAAAAGGAAGGGGTTTTGTACGAATCGTATTCAACATCCTCATATACCTTACTGAACAGTGTGCGCGGCTGAGTTTTTATAGTGCGGAAACCGAATTGCGCTTTCGTGTAAACGATGGAGTTTGTTTGAATCTGCAAATCCTCCTGTTCTGTTATTGTCCTTAAAAACGAAAACAAAAAAAATACACCTGCTACGGCAGCAATGAACCGTTCTTCAAAACTATACATAGCCTTATAATTTATAATTGCAGAAATGGTAAGCACGCACCCGAGTATACTGTATATAAGCAGCAATGCAATCGGTGCTTTACCCCTGAAATAAAAAGTAACATCGGCAGCTGCACTCACTATGCCCGAACGAAATTCCGGCTCGCGCCGCACCCGGTTTACTTCAGGTGCATTTTCAAGTGCATTGATTATCCGGAACGGCTTCTTACAGTTATGGCAATCAAGCAAACCATCCGAAGATTTGATCGGCGGCGAACCTACAGGACTCTTGCAATGGGGGCAATAGAGTTTCATGCGTATGCAAGATAATCAAACCGGCTTAATCCTTATCCCACCCCACAAACCCATTCGTAACCGCATACATCTCGCCCATCAGCCACACACGTTCGTCGTGGGTGAGGCGGTAGCCGAGGCGCAGGGGTTGCGCGGTTTCAAAAGCCAGCACAATGTGGTGTTTCTGGTTTTGGCGCGAATCCACTTCCACGCCTTCGAATATGGCTTTGAGATCAGCCAGCTTGCGGGTTTTGCCCATGCGGTAACCGAACAGCTGCTGCTCCAGCATCAGTTCATCGCGGGTGATGCGCAGCGTTTTGCGGCCGTAGCGGTTCTGCAGCAGCAGCCCGACAAACAACAACGCCAGCGGAATGATGTACACGAGTGTGGTTAGCACAAACCCGGAACGGATGATGGTGATTCCGGCCGTGGCCATAACCAATACTGTGGTGAGTAAAAGAAACTGGTTGGCCGGGTGCTTCACACTGTACTGCACCTCGTCGTCTGTTTTTTCTTCGATGATGGAAGTTACCAGCGGTTTATCTACCCGCGACAAACGGCCGGCCAGGCGGATGTGATCTGCAACGCGAAAATATTCATCGCACTCGGGGCAGGTGGCAAAACCTTCATCCAGGTTAACCGATGCTTTCGGAATTTCGTTGAGGCACTTCGGGCAAAGGAGTTTCATGCAGACCGTTCGTTGTTAAAAATACCGCCTCCGGCAAAGTTAGTTTGCTGCTTTTATGCCGCAAAGACGCAAAGGCACAAAGAAATAAAACAGCAAACACCTTTTGAGATAGAATACGGATGACTATTTCATCACCGGGTTGCCCACCGAAACTTCTATGGCGGCTTTCACAAACCCTTTGAAAAGCGGGTGCGGATTGTCCACGGTGCTTTTGTATTCCGGGTGAAACTGCACGCCCACAAACCACGGGTGGTTACGTATCTCCACGATCTCTACCAGTCCGCCTTCCGGGTTGATACCGGTTGCTGCCATGCCCGCGTTTTCAAATTCACCAAGGTATTCGTTGTTGAATTCGTAGCGGTGACGGTGGCGTTCGAAAATGGTGGTGGTGCCGTAGGTTTCGTATGCTTTCGAGTTTTCGGCAATGGTACACGGGTATGCACCGAGGCGCATGGTTCCGCCTTTGCGGGTAATTTTTTTCTGCGCTTCGAGCAGATCAATCACCGGGTACGGGGTGTTCGGATCCATTTCAGTACTGTGTGCGCCGGTCATGCCGAGCACGTTGCGTGCAAATTCAATTACGGCACACTGCATACCGAGACAGATACCGAAAAACGGCACATTGTTTTCGCGTGCAAAACGGATAGCTGCAATTTTTCCTTCAATGCCGCGGTGTCCGAATCCGGGGGCAACCAGCACGCCTTTTAATCCGGCCAGTTTCTCCGTTACGTTTTCTTCGGTGATGCTTTCGGAGTGAATCCACTCGAGTTTCACGCGGCAGTTATTGGCAACGCCGGCGTGGATGAATCCTTCGGCGATGGATTTGTACGAATCTTTCAGTTCAATGTATTTACCCACAAGCCCGATGCGCACTTCGTGTTTCGGGTTGGCCAGCACGCCCAGGAATTCTTTCCAGCGTTTCAGGTCGGGCGCGTGATCGGCAGAAATGCCGAATTTATTGAGCACCACCTGGTCGAGTTTTTCTTTCTCCATCAGCAGGGGCACTTCGTAAATGCTTTCGGCATCGCGGGCCTCAATTACCGCGTTGGCTTCCACGTTACAGAACAGCGCTACTTTGCGGCGCAGGTCGTGGCCGAGTTCGTGTTCGGTGCGGCAGATGAGCACATCGGGCTGGATGCCATATTCCAGCAGCATTTTAACCGAGTGCTGCGTGGGTTTGGTTTTCAGTTCGCCGGCGGCGCGCAGGTACGGAACCAGCGTAAGGTGCATAATGAGCACATCACGGCCGAGTTCCCATTTCAGCTGGCGCACGGCTTCGATAAACGGCAGCGATTCGATATCGCCCACCGTTCCGCCGATTTCGGTAATCACAAACTGGTATTTGCCGGTATTGCCGAGCAAGCAGATGCGGTGTTTGATTTCGTCGGTAATGTGGGGAATAACCTGCACGGTTTTGCCGAGGTAATCGCCTTTCCGTTCATTTTCAATTACGGTCTTATAAATGCGGCCGGTGGTAACGTTGTTTGCCTGCGAGGTAGGAACGTTCAGAAAACGCTCGTAATGGCCCAGGTCAAGGTCGGTTTCCGCACCATCGTCGGTAACGTAACATTCGCCGTGTTCATACGGATTGAGTGTTCCGGGGTCAACGTTGATGTACGGATCCAGTTTCTGGATCGTAACGGTAAACCCGCGCGCCTGCAGCAGTTTTGCTAACGAAGCCGAGATAATACCTTTACCTAAAGAGGAGGAAACACCCCCGGTTACGAAGATGTATTTTGTGCTGACCGATGACATGATTTTGGAAATTGATAACCGGGAGTCAAAAGTACGAAATAAAGCCGGGTTCAGAAATTTTAATTTTCTTTTTATAGTAAATCCGCTGATTTCGTGGGTGCTAAAGTGATGCTGATTCCTGTCATGTTCCGCCGCGCGGCTCAACTACGCAATTATAAAAGAAAAACTCCCGGCGGTTGCCGGGAGTCTGAAAAACTCGTTTCCGGGAAATCAGAACGTCCAGTTGGCCGAAAGCGTCGGCATTATCGGAAGCTGGTTTACGCGGGTATACGTAACGCGGTCGAAATAAAACACGTTTTTGCGGTTATACACGTTGGTTGCACCGGCTGCCACTTCGAGCGAGCTGTTTGGTGAAAACTTGAACATCTTTTTCACCGTAAGATCCAGGCGGTGGTAATCCGGCAGCGGGTGCGAGTTGGTTGCCCCGTACAGGATGCCCAGGTCGCCGTTTGACGTGGTGTAATCGGTGTTGATGCCGTTACTGAAAGTCAGGTTTTCGTAGAAACCAGCCGTGGGTGTGAACGGGAAGCCCGAACCGTAGTTCCAGCGTACGTCAATTTCAAAGGTCTTTTTCTTGTCGAGCTTAATTGCACCTACAATGTTCACGTTGTGGCGGCGGTCGAAGTGCGGACGGTATTCAATGGTGCCGTCCCAGCGTTTCACAAACCCGAGCGAGTAAACCGCCCAGAGGTAAAAACGGTCGTATTCGTACTTGGCCAGGAAATCAACGCCATACGCACTGCCTGTTTCCACGATGAAGTCTTTTTTCAGTTCGTCCGGTTTGTCGAAGTTGGCCGGATCGGTTTCATCATACAGCTTGTTGCGGTTGATGTTGGTAAGCTGCGTAAACTGTTTGATGTAGCCTTCCAGGTTAATGGTCAGGCGGTGTTTGCGGGCCGAATCAAGATTCGGTTCAAACTCGATACCGAAAATGGCGTGATTGGCTTTCTGCAGTTTGTGTGTGATTTCTTTGCGTTCGCCGTTCTGGTATGTAAAATTATCGGGCAGGTTATCCGATCCCGAAAGAATACCATAAAAGAGGTTCACCACATCACGGTCGGAAACCGCACTGATCAGGTTCTGCGAATACATGCCGCCGGCCCCTTTCAGGCGTATACGGTCGGTAATGTTGTACTTAAACGCCAGGCGCGGTTCCGGTGAATGGTTCGAAAGCGAGGCATAATACTGGTAACGGAAACCCGGCTCCAGCACTAATTTGGTATTGGTGGAAACCCATTTGTAACGCAGGTAGGCCGCAAACTCGGTGGTGCTTTCGTCCTGCGAAATTTTACGGTTTACAATGTTTGTAAAGTTAAAGTTGGTCTGGTAACCCAAAACCTCCACACCGTAGTTCACCACGTTTTTGCGCTGGAAGTAAGTGAAGTTCAGGCCAAGGTTAAAGCCGTCAACGGTATCGTTACGCGGGTTGAAATAACTTTCGGTCATGCCGATTACATATTTCGAATACGCGAAGTTACCTTTGATAAGTGTGTTGGAACCTGCCGGTACCACCTGGAAATTACTTCCGAAACCGTACGAATACCAACCCAGGTCAATGGAGTTTTTAAACTGGGTAACCTTGTCGTTGAAATAGAAACCGAACAGGTTCAGTTTGTTACCGTTTGTATTGTTGAACGCAATTTTACCGTAAAAATCGTTGAAGTTGAACGGGATGCCGTTGGTATCCACGTATGAATACAACACTTTCGACGACTGCTGCAGGAACGAGTTTTTGGCCGACACCACATACGAGATCGAAGAACCGCCGAGGCTGTCGTTCAGTTTTTTGATCGGCCCTTCAAACATCAGTTTGGTTCCGAACGGGCTGGCAGTAAACTTTCCGCCGGTGCGTTTGCGGTTGCCGTCGCGGGTGGTAATGTCCATCACCGAAGAAATACGGCCGCCATATTCAGCACCAAAACCGCCGGTGTACACGTCCATGTTCTTGATGATGTCGGTATCAAACACCGAAAACAAACCGATGGAGTGAAACGGGTTGTAAATGATCATGCCATCGAGGAGAACTTTGTTCTGGATCGGTGCGCCGCCGCGGATGTAAAGCTGTCCACCCTGGTCGCCTGTACTGATAACGCCGGGAAGCACCTGCACGGTTTGTGCCACATCAGCCACACCGCCGATGGTGGGCAGCACCTGGAACTCCTGCGCACCAATGGTGAACTTCGAGTTTTCGGTGTTCTCCATTTTATTCTGGCGCTCTGCCGAAATTTCAACGCCTTTAAACTGCTGGCGTGTTTCAAACAGGAATACGTTTTTGGTAACGATCTGCCCGGCCCGCACACTCACGGGAGTTGCAGAAATATCAAACCCGATGTAACGCGCAATGAGCACATAATCACCCGCCGGAATTTTGGTAAGCGAAAAGAATCCGTTTACGTCGCTCTGCACCGCAAATTTGGTATCTTTCAGATACACCTGTGCAAACAGCACGGGCTCGCCTGATTCCTTATTGTAAATGGTTCCGCGTATGGTTGCCGTTTGCTGGGCCGACACTGCTGTAACAAACAGGAGCGCAAACAATACGGCAATATTCCGGTAATACTTTGACTGCATAATTTCAGGATTCTGATAAAGCGCGTAAAACTACGATTTTAAACCGTCCGGCAAGCCGGTTTTAACAATTGAACGGTTCAATTGCCGTCTAAAATCGGTCTTTTACACCGTTTCTGTTGCACAAATGGATAAATGGCCGCTCCGGGTATATAAGTGGCTTTGTTGGGTACTGTTTAAAGCGAACCGGTTTCCGGGGAATGCCTGTTTAAAGCAGATCCTTCACTTAGTGGCAGTGGCAGTTGGCAGCGGCAGTCTTTGCGGTTCATTAAAATGATCCTGTTCCGTTTCCCATAAACAGCTTTGCTGTTTATGGGAATGGAAGTTTTGCCTGCCACTGCTGACTGCCACTGCCACTAATTCCGGGAACAATTACGGAGTAATTTTAAACCTGCTTCGGCTTTCCTGCATTAAACTCTTTCAGGTAAAACGGTTCGCAGTATGCCAGGTCGGCAAAGCGGCTTTCCTGAAAATATTTTTCCGCGGGTTGGGCCAGGTGTGCGGCGGTGGGCATGCCTTTTTCGGTAAAACGGGCATTCGGAAATTGTTCCAGTATAGTGCGGCACTTGGGCATACCGTCGCCTGAAAAAAGCACAGGCTGCGATTTCAGCAGTGCGGCAAACGTGTCCTGCTCCACCACGATTGCTTCGGGTGCGTGTACTTCGGAAAGGTCGGGGTTAAACTGCGCGCAATATACTTCCATGCGGCGTGCATCAATCATGGGGCAGAGCAGCGCACCGGCTGCCTCATCGCGCATGCCCCAGGCCATGGCTTCGAGTGTGCTGATGGTGATGAGCGGCATGTTGAGCGCAAATGCAAATCCCTTGGCCGCCGAAAGACCGATGCGCAGACCGGTGTATGATCCGGGACCCTGGCTTACGGCAATGCCGTCGAGCTGCTGAAATGGAATTCCGGCTTCTTTCAGTACTGCATCACAAAAAAGGGTGAGGTTTTCGGCATGTGCATAGCCGTTATTGACTTCCCGCAGGGCCACCACATTTCCGGAATCGGAAAGCGCAACGGAACATACGGTGGTCGAAGTTTCTATTAACAGCAGTCGGGCCATCCGGGAAATTTTGCGGAGCGTTTATTTTTCTTCGCTGACCATCAGCTCTTCCTTGGTTGCCAGGCGCACCGGGCAGCCGTTGTACAGGATACGCGAAACGGCACTGTACGGGGCAGAAATAATTTCATCGCCGGCTTTCAGCCCTTCTTTTATTTCCATGTAGAGGTTATCCTGCACACCGGCTTTTACCGGGATGAGTTTGGCCTTGCCGTCGCGGATGACAAACACACATTCGATCGCTTTTTTCTCGTTGCCTTTGTTCTCCCCTGCTTTTTTCTCCTTCACATCCTTGGCCACAACTTTATTCTCGTCTTCCGGCGGACCCATTTTGTTTTCGCCTGCTTTGTCTTTCGCGCCTTTGCCACCTGCAGCCGTGTCGGTACGCGTGGTTACCGCCTGGATGGGCACCGAAACAACATTGTATGCCGATTTGGTACGGATGTCAACCGTAGCCGACATGCCGGGACGGAACGGGTACGCTGATGGCTTGGTAATATCTACAAGGTCTTTATACGATTCGCGGATGATGCGCACTTTCACCTGGAAGTTGGTCACCTGGTCGGCACTGAGGCCGGTGGTGTTGGCAGAGTTGGCCACTTCGGTAACAACGCCTTTAAACTTGCGGTCGTTGTATGCATCCACTTCCACATCGGCAGTATCGCCATTGTGTACGCGGAGGATGTCGTTTTCGTTCACCTCCACATTCACTTCCATTTCAAACAGGTTGGCGATAATGAGCAGTTCGGTACCGGCCATCTGCGAAGTACCTACCACGCGTTCGCCTTTTTCCACATTCAGTTTCGAAACGGTTCCGCTTACCGGTGCATAGATGCTTGTTTTGTTCAGGTTGTCGCGCGATTCTTTTAAAGAAGCCGACGCGCTGTTCACATTAAATTCCGAAGCGCTTACCGTTTCGGCAGTGGCCTGTACATCGGCCTTTGCCGATTCGTAGGTTGCGCGTGCCTGGTCCATTTCCGCCTGTGATATGGCGCCCTGGTCGAACAGTTTTTTGTTGCGGTTAAACGAAGCTTCAGCGTTTACAAACTGTGCCTTTACCTGCGTAAAGCGGGCCTTGCTGTTTTCGAGGTTGGCCTGCGAAGTGCTTACTGCTGCCGAAGCACGGTCGAGCATGGACTGATAAATTTTCGGATCGATGCGCAGCAGGAGCTGGCCCTGTTTAACCGTATCGCCTTCTTTTACATAAAGCTCCACGATTTCGCCCGACACATCGGAACTGATTTTAACCTGTACTTCGGGCTGTACTTTGCCGTTGGCAGAAACCGATTCGGTGATGTTGCGCACTTCTGCTTTTTCCACTGCTACGCGTTCAGCACGACCGCCTGTGTTTTTAAAAAGCACGATGGCAACAATGAGCAGCACAACAAGTGAACCAAGAATAATCAGGATACGTTTCATAGCTGGTATCAGAAAGTAATAGGTTTCCCCTGGTAATAATCGAGTACTTTGAGTTTGAAAATATAATCGTAACGTGCCTGCAGCAGATCAGACTGTGCGCGGTTAAGTTTGGCTTTTGCGGTATTGTAATCAAGCGCATTCACTGCACCCACGTTAAATTTCTGGTCGGTATATTTAAATGATTCTTCCATGGCGCTGAGTGCTTTTTCAGAAGCCCTGAAACGGGTAAGCGCGGCCACCGCATCGGCATGTGCCTGCTGAATTTCACGGTGAAGCTGGTCTTTATTCTGCTCCAGGCTCAGCCGCGCATTTTCACGCTGCAGTTCGGCACGTTTTACACTGCTGTACACCTGCATGCGGTTAAAAATCGGAACCGATACCTGGATGCCGATACTCTTGTTCAGGTTGTTATCCAGCTGCTCCGAAAACGGGATGTTTTCAAATGTGTAATCAATATGTGGTGCAAGCGTCAGCTGTCCGCCCGAAGTAACACCCGTGGTATCAAAACCGCCGTTCCAGTTGGCTCCCGAAATCTGTTTGCTGGCGCCGGAGTAACCGGTACCGTACGCACCGCTGAGTACCACCGACGGACTTACACCGCCTTTGGCCACATCCACCGCTTTATCAGCACTCATGTAATTCATCTCCGCACTTTTCACACCCGGCTGCGTTCCCACGGCCAGGGCATAAATCTGGTCGGCCGAAAGCGACAATACATTTTCAGCAGGCGCCGGAAGTACGGGGCGCTCAATAGTAAAGCCTGCAGACGAATCGAGGCGCATCAACTGGATGAGTGTGAGGTACGCCATGTTCAGCGCATTTTCTGCATTCACCTGGGCCAGTTCTTCCTGCGCCAGCTGCGATTGCATGTCGTACAGATTGCCTTTGGCAAGACTGCCGACTTCTACTAATTTCTCTGTGCGTTTTACCTGGTCGCGGGTAAGTGCGGCCTGGCGGCGGGCGTTTTCTTCGTTTTCCTGCGCATACAATACCTGGAGAAAAGCAGTGGCCACATTCAGCGAAATATCGTTACGCATTTTGTCAACCTGGTAACGGCTGGCATTCAGCGCAAACATGTTCTGGCGGATGGTGTTCCAGTTCTGCAGGCCCTGGAAAATGATAATGTTTGTGCTGAGGTAAAAGTTTTGTGATAACACGCGGTCGTCGGCAAACTGGTTGGTAAACCGGTCAATGGTGCGGCCGTAGTTATAAGTGTGTGAAAAGTTGCCGTTCAGGTTGGGAAGCACGTTCGCTTTACTCTGCGTAAGCGATAGTTCACTCAGCTTTACATTGATGTCACTCTGCTGAATGGATATGTTATTTTTCAGCGCGTAGTCAACACATTGCTGCAGCGACCAGGCCGTAGTCTGCTGCGCCTGAAACTGCACCACAACCAGCAGCGCAGCAATACTGAAAATAATGCGTTTACCCATAGTCAGAAGATCCGGCGCAAAGGTAAACAAATCCCGGCGGGGGAATGTTTAATGTTTTTCACAGGTCGCGAAAAAGTGTAAATTCGGGGCACACCGCTGAAAAATATGATTGCAAAACCGTTCTGTTACCTCCTCCTCCCCGGTCTGCTGCTCCTCGCTGCATGCGGAAACAATCGTTCCGGTCCGGGCGATGATTCGATTTCTGCGGCTGACAGCACGCGTATGGCTGACTCGCTGCTTCACCCCAAAACCTGTGATGAAGGGCTGTGTGGCCTGATTGCTCAAGGCGATTCCATCAATTACATCGAAGTGATACAAACCCTCGCCCGCGAACCCTATCTCGATTGCAACTGCATGTTTGAAGCGGAAATGCCCCGGCTCGGCTCACGCATTCCGATTGTAAAAGAGTTCATGAAAAAGAAAACGCGCACCATCACCTACGCATTTTCACCCCTGCAGTATGCCACCAACGCCGGTGATACCCTGCTGATGCGCCTGCTGCTCAAAAGCGGGGCCGATCCCGATTTTGCCGACAGCACCTTCTGCCGCCC
>CALRZN010000041.1:0-24370 GCA_943372645.1 Chitinophaga pinensis
CAGGCGCGTGTTTCCCGTCATGTTTTTGCCGGCCATGATTTGCTGCATCATGCCATAATCGTCGAGATCAATTTCGAATACGAACTGTTTTGCCCGGTCTGCCGCCGCTTTCGCACTGTCGGGCATGTGAAAATCAGCGTTACAGATCACGTGCATCGTTCCGAACACATACGACGGTTGTTTCAGCCCGTTGCCGCTGATTTTCCAGAGCAGTGTGCGCGTGGTATCGGCGGGGTTCTGCGCCTGCAGGTTGTGGCATGCAAAACAAAACAGCGTATAAAAAAGCAGTTTCCGGATCATAAGCGATTGAATGATATACAAAGATATGTATAACAGTTGCGATTGGTTTTCCGTTTTTCAGATCGCGATTCGCAGTTTGCTGTTTTAACTTCAAAATAAGCAAGGTCAGAATCCCTTAAACGCACAAAACTGCAAATTGCAAACTGAGAAACTGCAAATTACTCCTGATCTGCCGTTTACGGCTTTAAAAGATGTTGGTAACATTCCCTTTCCGTAAAAAAAAGAGCCTGATAAACGCCGAAATATGTTAATTTTACACGCATTTTTCGCCCGATGGCCACAACCGATACCGATATTCGCGAAACCGTTAAGAAAATCTTTTCGGAACACCTTGAAAAACAGGGGCACCGTAAGACGCCGGAGCGTTTCGCTATACTTGAAGAAATTTACTCGCATGGCGGGCACTTCGACATTGAGTCGCTGTACGTGCACATGAAAAACAAAAAGTACCGGGTAAGCCGCGCCACACTTTACAATACCATTGAACTGCTGCTCGACTGCAGCCTTGTTACCAAACACCAGTTCGGTAAAAACCAGGCCCAGTTTGAACGTGCCTATGCTTACAAACAGCACGACCACCTGATCTGTATGGATTGTGAACGCGTGCTTGAATTCTGTGATCCGCGCATCCAGCAGATTCAGAAAACGGCAGGCGAAATCCTGAATTTTGACATCCATTCCCATGCGCTTAATTTCTTTGGCCGCTGCCAGAAATTAGCCAAAACCGGGCAATGCGATCACATGAAAAAAACAAAAAACACGTAATATGACCTTCGAATACACCATCGGCGAAACGGGCCCCGTGAATATCGTCTCCATGCGCGGTGAACTGATCGACAGGAACCAGGCCAGTGAACTCATCCCGCTGATTGACCAGCGCATTGAAAGTAACAAAGCCAAATTTGTTTTCGACCTGGCCGAGCTCAAATACATCAACAGCAGCGGGCTCAGCGTACTCATCATGCTGCTCACCAAGGCCCGCAAGGCAGGCGGCGAGGTGGCCATTGCCAATGTTTCGCCCAAGGTTAATGAATTACTGATTATCACCAAACTCAATACGGTTTTCATCGTGGCAGAAAGCACCGAAGCAGCCGCAGCACTCATTCAATAAGTTCACGCGTCGTTTAAATCAATCATGAAGGCAGATGTTCTTTTAGGTCTCCAGTGGGGAGATGAGGGGAAAGGAAAAATTGTTGACGTATTAACACCGAAATACGAAGTGATCGCCCGTTTCCAGGGCGGACCGAATGCCGGTCACACGCTGGAGTTCAACGGCATCAAGCACGTACTGCATACCATTCCATCCGGCATTTTTCATTCGTCCAAAGTCAACGTAATCGGTAACGGTGTTGTAATTGACCCGGCCATCCTGAAAAAGGAAATTGACAAACTGCTCGAAATGGGTGTTGATGTAAAAACCAACCTGCTCGTTTCGCGCCGTGCGCACCTCATTCTGCCCACGCACACGCTGCTCGACAAAGCTTCCGAAGCCGCCAAAGGCAGCGGCAAAATCGGTTCCACCCAAAAAGGAATCGGTCCGACCTACATGGACAAAACCGGCCGCAACGGCCTGCGTGTGGGCGATATCGGTACACCGCAGTTCCGCGCCAAATACGATGCGCTGGTGGCCAAACACCTCGAGCTGCTGCGTTTCCTCAATTACGATGGCGACCACAAAACACTGGAACCGGCCTGGTTCGAAGGCATTGAAACACTGCGCGGATTAACGCACATCGACAGCGAACATTACATCAACGATCAGCTTTCGGGTGGCAAACGGGTGCTTGCTGAAGGCGCACAGGGTTCGCTGCTGGATATTGATTTCGGTACGTACCCGTTTGTTACTTCATCAAACACCGTATGCGCCGGTGCCTGCACGGGCCTGGGCATTGCACCGAACAACATCGGCAATGTAATCGGTATTTTCAAAGCATATTGTACCCGCGTTGGCAGCGGCCCCTTCCCTACTGAACTGCTTGATGCCGACGGTGAACAGATGCGCCAGGTGGGCCGCGAATTTGGTTCCACCACCGGCCGCCCGCGCCGCTGCGGCTGGCTCGATCTTCCCGCACTCAAATTTGCGGTGATGATTAACGGCGTTACCGAACTGATGATGATGAAGGCCGATGTACTCAGCCCGTTTGATACCATCCGCGTTTGTACACACTACAAAGTGAACGGCGTACTCAGCGACCGTTTACCGTACGATGTGGTGGATGCCGTTATTGAACCGGTTTATACCGAGCTGCCCGGCTGGAGCTGCGATCTTACCCAACTGGAAGATGCCGAAGCCATGCCCGAAGCACTGAACAACTACATTGCATTTATTGAAAAAGAAACCGGTGTGCCTGTTTCGGTGGTTTCGGTTGGTCCGGACCGGAAGCAGACGCTGTTACGGAGTACCGTCTGGGCATAATTTTTGCCCATAGCAGTTTCCTGATTCATACCTGATGCGCGTTTTCGCTTTTACACGCTGTTTGTTTGCTGCTGTCGCCCTGCTGACGGCTGTGCCTGTACATGCACAGGAGAAAACCAAAATCAAACTGAAACATGCGGATAAGCTGAAAGGTGATAAAACCAAAGAATTTCAGCGTCTTATCGGCAACGTAGAGTTTGAACACCAGGGTGCCATTATGAAATGCGACAGTGCGCACCTGTATGATCAAACCAACAGCATGGAGGCTTACGGCCACGTGCACATCCAGCACGGCGATTCCATTCACCTGTACGGCGACCTGCTGAAATACAACGGCAACGAGCGGAAGGCAGAGCTGTTCAAGAACATTTCGATGACCGATGGCGATATGCGCCTGGTAACCGATTACCTCATTTACGACCTCAAAAACAAGGTGGCGAGTTACACCACCGGCGGCAAAATTTTCAGCCGTGAAAATACGCTGGAGAGCAAACTCGGTTATTATTCCACCGAAGGCAAGGTGCTCACCTTCCGAAAAGATGTTAAACTTTTCAATCCGCAGTACACCATGAACTGCGATACGCTGAAGTACCTGCCGGTTTCGAAGGTGGCGTATTTTGTGGGGCCGACTACCATCTTCAGCAAGGCGAACGGCATTTACTGCGAAGACGGCTGGTACGATACACAAACGGACAAAAGCCGTTTCAGCAAAAACGCATTTATCCTGTTTGAGAAACGCAAACTCACCGGCGACAGTTTGTTTTACGACCGCAAAACCGGCATCGGCCGCGCCCTGAAAAATGTGGTGCTGCTGGATACCGCGCAGAAAATCATCATCAAAGGCGATCTTGCCATGCACTATGAAAAAACGGAATTGTCGCTGGTTACCGGCAAGGCCGAGTTCATCCAGCTATTTGATGAAGATTCGTTGTACCTGCATGCCGACACGCTGAAATCAACCACACGATACGATACATTGGTAGTGCCCGGTTCCAAAACCGGTTACCAGATTGATACCAGCCGCACGGTGTATGCGTATCACGGTGTCAAGTTTTTCAAAAAAGACATGCAGGGCAAATGCGATTCGCTGGTGTATGCGGCTACCGACAGCACCATGCGCCTGTTTGGTTTACCCGTGATGTGGAGCGACCAGAACCAGCTGAGCGCGGACAGCATTACGCTGTTTACTGCAAACGGAAACATCAGCAGCATGCTCATGGAATCGAATGCCTTTATATCGTCGCAGGAAGATACTGTACGGTTCAACCAGATCAAGGGACGGCGCATGCGCGGCTTTTTTAAAGACAACGACCTGTACCGCATTGAAGTGGAAGGCAACGGGCAGACGTTGTACTACGTGCGCGACAAAAACATGCTGGTAGGTGTAAACAAGGCTGACAGTCCAAGGCTGGCTATTTTTATTGCAGAAAACAGTGTAAAATCAATTACGTTTTTCAGCAAACCGGAAGCCACGCTCTACCCGCTGTTTGATCTGCCCCCACGCGAAGCCCTGCTGAAAGATTTTAAATGGCGCATCGGTGAGCGCCCGCTGAAACGGGAAGATATTTTTGTGCAGTAAGCGTTTACGCTTATTTCCCTGTAGCCGTTTTCAGAATGCCCTGGTAATACGCATCGGCCACCTGCCCCAGCCGTTCGCTGGTCATCAGATCACAATACGGATCGCGCCAGTTTTTCTGCATCAGCCGGTAACTCTCTTTGCGGTTATCCTGGTACAACGTTTCCCCATACACAAACGGCCCCTGCACTAAACGTGTGAGTGCAATGTTGCGGCTGTACACACCGGGGTTGCCGGTGAATACACAATCGTTTGCGAGGTACGTGGCGTCTGTTTTTTTCGCCAGCGGAACATCCAGCTTTTCTTCAAACTGTGCGGTGGTGTTGGCCGAGAGCGCGAGACTTTGATCAAGTTCGTTGGTGAGCATGAGGCGCAGAAAATCGAAACGGCGTTCGGCATCACCCAGGTCGCCGGTTGAAAAACCGCCGGGCACAAAGGCCATGCAGAAATTTTTGTCCGATGTTTTTTTCCAATCCACGTTCGTTTCATCCACGTTGAAGTGAATGATCACCGTGTAGTCCGGTTTCCAGACGTTGATGAGTTCCGAACGTTTACGCAATTCAGCATCGCGGAATACATAACGGAAAACGGAACGGTCGTCTGTTTTTCCGCCGAGTACGAGTTTCAGCCCTGGCTCGTTTTTGCCTTTTACTTTTACGAGCGAATCGAGTGTGCGTTTAAAATCCTGCTCCTTCCATTGCGCAAATGTTTTGCCGAACGCGGTCATTCCCGGTCCGCTGCGGGTAAGGAATACGGTGGCCCCGGCCTTTTCCAATCGCGCCTTCAGCAGTATTGCGGTGTGCCACGTGAGCTGTCCTTCCACCAGTTCAATTTTCTGCGTGCTGTCGCCGGGATTGATTTCGATGAATTTCTGTTCTGTTTTTCCGAGCGCCAGGTCGTTTGCAATGTGGCCGGGATCAATAACAATGGTGCGGCCGGTGAGCGGGCGTGATGCATCATTTGACATATCATACACCATATCGAAACTGCTGATTTTAATCCGCACCTCCGGCGTAAACGGTTTGCTGCCTTTTTCCAGCATGATGCGCATGGCTTCTGTGCGGGGAAAATTCCGGATCAGCATCCGGAACAGTTCGATTTCATCCCAGTTCACCGTGTATTCGGGCGCCCAGCCATTTGAAACGTGCGCTACCGACGTATTGATCTGCACACCTGCTTTCGTAAACGCATAATGCACATGTACTTTTCCGTTCGGATCGAGCAGCTTCAGGTTCTTTTCAATGTGTTTTTTCAGCGCTGCCGTATCAAGCTTACCGGCCGGCTGTGCGCCGAGCAATGAACTCCATACGATCAGGCAAAAAACCAGAATCCGCTCCATAATCTTCGTTTTTTAAGTTTACGCACCGCAACAACTTTGCCATCGCGGTATTCTTTTATAAGGCTGGTATTTTTGTCACACTTGTATTGCTCGAGGCGTTTCCGCTGCCCGTTTTCATTGTAATGAATTTCTTTGCTGAACAGTTCGTAACACGGTTTTCCGCTGCGGCCCAGTTTGGTGATGCGTCTTGTTTTTTTTACCGGTTTGCCGTTGATGGTAAATTCAGTGCGGCGCACGGTTGTTTTTTTGTAGTAGTTAAACAGATCGCCGTGCATGTTGCGCGTGATCTTTACTTCGGTCAGTGTTTTCAGCTGCTGTGTCCCCGGAAAAAATTCGCGGGTTACTTCCCGTTTCGTTTTCGGCTGTGCATGCAGGCTGCTGCTGCCGGATACCAGCAACAGGAGAAACAAACAAAACAGTACCGCTTTTTTCATTGCCGGGAAAACGCTTAATCCATTTTAATACGCCGCAGTTGTTTTTTCTCCGACGCTTTCTTTTTATCGGTGAGGCGTTTTTCCTTCACCGACTTCGGGGTTTTGGTGGGTTTCCGCTTTTTAACCGGTGTAAGTGCTTTCTGCAGCAGGGCGTAAAACTTTTTGATTACACCTTCCTTGTTTTCGTGCTGCGAGCGTTTGGTTTGTTCGGTGAGTTGCAGAACGCCGTCCTTGTTCAGGCGGTTAACGAGTTTTACGAGCAGCACTTCTTTCTGTTCATCGGTCAGCAGTTCAGAGCCGGCAATATTAAATTCAAGCATCACTTTTGATGATACCTTGTTCACATTTTGTCCGCCGCTGCCGCCGGAGCGGGAAGTTTTGAAATGGAGTTCGGGGAATAAATCGGGCAATTTCATGCCACAAAGTTAATCGAGATTTTGAATTGCTGTTCCGGCAACCCGCTATCGGAAAAACAGGCTGCCGCCATGCGCCTCTGTTCCCGCCTTTGTCAGGCGGAACGTATAAGCACCCGGCAAACCGGTTGGATTATTAACCGTATATGAGTAGCCGGTAAATTCGCCGGAGTCAATAATCAGCTTGCCCTGCAGGTCAAACAGTTCAAACCGGTACGGTACCGCGTTGGGGTTGTTCACAAACAGTTCCATGGTATATGTGGCCGGCATCGGGTACAGGGTAAAGCCAAACGTATTGTACGGTGCAAAATGCACTTTCACCGTATCGGTCATCACGGTTGTTGCCGAAATAATGCGGTAATAATTATCCGTGCCCTGTGCCGGCTGTGCGTGCACCCAGTCGTAATCCGCATCAAAATTGCTGTTGCCGCAAATGCCGGGATAATAATGCGCCGTGGTAAAATTTATTCCGTCTGTAGAATGCTGAATTTCCAGGTCCTGGCAGGTATTGCCGCGGCTAACGGTCCAGCTGATGCGGATTCCTGATCCGTACTGAATGCCTTTAAATTGAATGATGCTGATCTGCCCTTTTGCGGGAAGCAGTACCAACGTGAAAAGGAAAAGGAATAACGGTCGCAGCATGAGGCAATATGTTTTGTGTTTTACCGGAACAGGAACGGCGAATCGTACGATTTATTTTACCTGTTCCAGGAAACTATTCCACAACGATTCATCCGGCGGGTCGGCCACGATGCGTACAGGTTCGTTTTTTACCGGGTGCACAAACTCCAGCATACGCGCATGCAGGTGAATAGACGCATCGGGATTGGAGCGTTTGGCGCCGTATTTCAGATCGCCTTTGATGGGACAACCGATGGCGGCCAGCTGCACGCGTATCTGGTGATGGCGGCCGGTTTTCGGTTGCACTTCGAGCAGGTGGTAATGATCGGACGATGCGAGGATGCGGTAACTGAGTTCACAACGCAGGCTGCCCTGTTTTTCAAAATCGGTGGCATACGATTTATTCTGCGCTTCGTTTTTACGCAGGTAATGAACCAGCGTAGCTTCTGCTTTTGCGGGGCGGTCTTTCACCACGGCCCAGTACGTTTTCTGCACATCGCGGGTCTGGAACAGCGCATTCATCCGCGCCAGCGCCTTACCGGTTTTGGCAAACAGCACCACGCCACTCACAGGCCGGTCGAGGCGGTGAATTACACCGCAGAACACTTCACCGGGTTTATTGTATTTTTCCTTCAGGTAAGCTTTCACAAATTCGCCCATCGGAACGTCGCCGGTTTTATCGCCCTGCACAATGTCAGATGCTTTTTTATTTACAGCAATCAGGTGATTGTCTTCGTAAAGTATTTCCGGTGCATTCATACCGACCCGCTTGTTTTTTTATTATTCAAATGTACGCTGATATAAACGGCAACGCACCCGTTCGTGTAAAAATTCATCGTGCAGCTCCCAGCCCCAGGCCGCCTGCAGCGCAGGACGTTTGTGCGGGGTGAGTATGAGTAACGTATCGCTGTGCTGTGCAAGTTGCTGGCACAATACCGGAAGAATAGATGCTTCGGCGAGGTGCATGGCAAAACTGCAGACGATGAGGGAATACGTTTGCTGCTGCAAAGCGCCTCCTGCAATTTCGCGGAAGGTGAAACGCAGTGCCTGCTGCCCGGTACGTGTTTCAAATGCGTCGAAGGTAAACGGATCGTTGCCGGTGCAGTTTCCGCCGAGTGCACGCAACGCAAGTGTAACTTCTCCGCTTCCGCAGGCGAGGTCAAGTACTTCCGTTAATTGCAGCTGCCATTGTATAACGGCCTGTTGCAGGCACGCGGCTATAACCGGTTCATGCGGGTTGCGGTACGTACTGCCCTGTTCGCGGTAAAAACCTTCGGCACCCAGCGCTTCATACGCTTTGCGCACCGGCTGCATGCCCCCGGGCGTTCGTCTCCGGGTTTTCGTCATGGATCAGTATTGTTCGTTGGTGTTCGGGAAGTCGCGCGATTTTACATCGGTGATGTAGTTGCCTACCGCACCTTTGATGTCGTCGTACAGGTTGAGGTAACGGCGCAGAAAACGCGGGTGAAACTGGTTGTTCAGTCCAACCATGTCATGATACACCAGCACCTGCCCGTCAACCCCGCCGCCTGCACCGATTCCGATGATGGGAATGGTAACTTCGCCGGCTACTTTTTCGGCGAGTGTGGCCGGAACCTTTTCGAGTACGAGCGCAAAACAACCTGATTTTTCAAGGATGTGCGCATCTTCGAGCAGGCGTTTGGCTTCTTCTTCTTCCTTGGCGCGTACGTTGTACGTTCCGAATTTGTAAATGGATTGCGGCGTAAGCCCGAGGTGGCCCATCACCGGGATTCCGGCGGTGAGAATACGTTCGATGGATTCTTTTACTTCGCGGCCGCCTTCCAGTTTCACGGCGTGTGCGCCCGATTCTTTCATGATGCGGATGGCCGAGTTGAGCGCTTCTTTCGAGTTGCCCTGGTACGAACCGAACGGCAGATCAACCACCACCAGCGCACGGTCAACTGCACGTATTACGGAAGAGGCGTGGTAAATCATCTGGTCGAGTGTAATCGGCAGCGTGGTTTCGTGGCCGGCCATTACATTGGAAGCAGAGTCGCCGACAAGAATCACATCGATTCCGGCAGCATCCACTATTTTGGCCGTAGTATAATCGTAAGCAGTCAGCATCGCAATGCGTTCGCCGAGGCGTTTCATTTCCAGCAGCGTGTGCGTAGTGACTT
Source organism: Chitinophaga pinensis (assembly GCA_943372645.1). Taxonomy (GTDB): domain Bacteria; phylum Bacteroidota; class Bacteroidia; order Palsa-965; family Palsa-965; genus VBWE01. The sequence goes on from CALRZN010000041.1 coordinate 9,241, forward strand.
TTTTTACTTCTTTTTTATGAACCGACATAGTTGCGCGTTGAAATAGAGGGCAAAGCTACTGAAAAACGATTGGAAACGGGCAAGCCGGGGTTGTTTTAAACGGTGGTAAGGATACCGCTCAGCTGAACCACTTGAGCACGGTATGTTCAAAGCCGATATACATGCCGCCGTCGCGCACTTCCAGCGGATACACGCGCGCTGCGCCACCCGAACCACCGCGGGTGCGGCCGGTTTCGAGATCGAAGGCGTACCGGTGCAGCGGGCAAACCACTGCGGTTCCGTCGGCCGTACACCAGCCTTTGCTGAGTTGAAAGCCGTTATGCGGACAACGGTCTTCTATGGCTTTGATACCGGCGGGTGTGTGCACGAGGCAAATCTTTTTACCGCTTACGGTAAGGGAAATGGCTTTGTTGAGCGGAATACGTTTCAACGGTTCTTCGGCTGATTTATAAAGCAGGACCCAGTCAATTACCGTTTTAAACATGTTCAGTCTTTTGCATAATTCGACAACATGTGCTGCCGCAGTTTTACTTTTTCCGGTTTCGCGGTGGGATCTTCGTACAGGATAAAATGCCCCGTAACCGGCATCAGCACCGGCCTTGCAGTGGCCACCTGTTCTTTGCCTCCGCGGATAAACGCAACCGAAACCGGCAGGTTGTACCACGGCGAAAACACGGGCTCCAGCACCGTTTCAAAATTTTTGTAGGTAATTTCCTTATCGTTTACGCGCAGCAGCTGATCGCCGTTGAGCAGTCCGAAGCGGTTTTCTTCTTTTGCGCGGGTAACTATAAAACGGTCGGCACCCTGGTCAAAATACATGCTGAATTTTCCGAACGTGGCCACGGAATCATCGCGCGTATTAAAATAATTCCAGCCGATGTAATCGAAATAGGCCTGGTACGGCAGCGGGTCGTTCCCGATTACATAACGCTCGAAGAACGTACCGATTTCCGGGTACGTCATGGCAATAATTTCCGGAATCAGTTCGTCGTCTTTAAACGGTTTGTCCGGGCCGTATTTTGCCGAAAGCCGGAGCAGCACATCGCGCAGGTTCATTTTTCCATGGCTCAGTTCATTCAGCCGGATATCGAGCAGGAATGCGATGAGTGCGCCTTTATCGTATACGTTGTTGTACATCCCGCTGTATTCGGGCGACAGCATGTTGCGGCTCATGTCGGTAAACGAAACATCTTTATGCGATGCCGCGCGTTCTATTTTATCGCGCATGGTTTTGATAAACGTTTCATCATCAATCAGCGAATCGCGCACCTGGCAGAGTTGTGCGAAATATTCGGTAACGCCTTCATACAGCCAGAGATGGGCCGACATGCGGGGCTGGTTAAACCGGAAGTGTTCAATTTCTTCGCTGTGCAGGTTCAGCGGCGTTAGGATGTGCAGAAACTCATGCGCTGCCACGCGCTGCACCATGCGCCGCGTATCCTGTTCCGAAGGCAGCTCCGGCAGGAAATAAAACGAGCAGTAATTGTGTTCGAGCGCACCGAATCCGCCGTATTTCGTAAGCGGGTTGTTTTCTTTCGAGGCGAAATAAAAAATGAACTGGTAGTGATCAACCGGCAGCTTTCCGAAAAAATTACCGAGCGCATTGCTCAGCGGAAACAAGGCCTGCATTACTTTATCAGCCGATACTTTTTTGTTTTCCGAAAACACGGCAACCGAAAGCCGCGTTTTACCGATGCTGATTCCGACGGTATCTGCCGCGGCATACATCACCGGGTTGTCCACGAGTTCGCTGTAGCGTGAAGCAGTGATTACATCTTTGCCCGGACCGCTGCGTTCGATCGTGGCGCTGGTTGCACCGTACAACGCGGCGGTTTTCATTACGGTAATTTTATAGGGTAACTCGCTGTATCCTTCGATGTATCCCAGGAATCCCTGCATGTTCAGCACGTAATTGCTTCCTGCATCAATGTTGGTTCCGCCCGGCTGAAAAATGTAATTGAAATCCGCTTTGTCCTGTTTCGGCGATTTTTTTTCCGCATCCCAGGTATCATCCACCCAGTATTCAATTTTTGAGAGCGCAAGTTTTTTCGGATTGCGGATGAGGATGCGGTTTTCATCCAGCTTTTTTACTTTCAGCGGATTGCCGGTTGCATCCAGCGCATAAAAACGATGCACAAAACGGCCGTAGTCTTTACGTGAATAAGAGCCCGGGATAACAGCAGGCAAAGCATAGACGATTTTATCGTCCATCACGGGCGGTGTGCTGATTGTAACTTTTACCTGGTCTGTTTCGGGCGAAACATTTACAAGGTCGAGCGCGACGTCATATTTTCCCTGCGCCTGTAAGCCGGTAATCAGCAGCATCGCCCATACGGTAGCATGCAAAAAAGGGCGGATCATGAGATGCGCGAAAGGTACAAATTATATGCCTTGCCGGAAAACAGGTCTGAAGTAAATACACGAACACTACCCGGATACGTAAAACCTGTTTAAAATCATCTCGCAAATTTCTTAAACAGGCCCTCAAAAGCGGTAAAATGGCGGTATCAAAAGGAATATAACGCATCACGAACCGGCAAACAGTTGTACTTTTACAGCACCGTATCAAATCTAAAAAACAACACATGAATAAACTTTACGACTCCTCCAAAAAACTGGTAGTACTTGGTGGCCTCCTGGCCGCTTCCCTTACCTTAAAATCGCAGGTACTGCACGACAACGGTCCTGTTTTCAACAGTGCCGGAACCGGATCGGGCGGCGCCAATGAAAGTGTACTTTACACCACCACCTTCGGCATGGGCACCATCGGTTTCGGACACCAGCAAACTGCGTTTAACCGCGTAGCCGACGATTTTACAATAACCGATTGCGCCTGGCGGATTGACTCCGTGGTGTTTTTCGGTTACCAGACCGGTTCAACCACGACATCCACATTCACAGGGGTAAATTTCCGCCTTTGGGACAGTATTCCGGATGCCCCGGGATCAGCCATTGTTTTTGGCGACACTACCACCAACCGCCTCATCCGCACCGTATGGTCTGGTGTTTACCGGATTACCGAAACAACAACCGGTAACACCACCCGTCCGATCATGCGTAATGTATGCACCATGAACGGTACCATAATTCCGGCAGGTACCTACTGGCTCGACTGGAGTTCCGCCGGCTCGCTCGGTTCCGGTCCCTGGGCACCGCCGCGTACACCGGTAATGGTTGCAATTACCGGCAACGGCCGTCAGCGCATCGGCAGTGTATGGAACAACCTTGTGGATGGCGGCACCAACACCCCGGCGCAGGGTTTACCATTTATTATTTATGGTACAGCATTGAATGCTGCTGCAGATGCCGGAACAGCAAGTGCCTACTGCACCAGCGGACAGGTACAACTCGGCGGAACCACACCCGGATCAGGTTACGGTTCACTCGCTTATGCATGGTCGCCGGCCACTGCGCTCAGCAGCACAAGCATCGGCAATCCGCTTGCATCGCCGTCTGTTTCTACAAGCTATGTGCTTACGGTAACCGATGCGCTTGGTTGTGTTGCAACCGACACCGTTGAAGTAGCCGTGAACCAGCCGAGCACTGCCACCATTAATCCGACGGCCTGCACAAGCTACCTGTCGCCGGCAGGAAACACCTACACGACTTCGGGAACATATAATGATACACTTGTGAATATGGTGGGCTGCGACAGCATCATCACCATTAACCTGGTTGTAAATGCACCAACAACTGCTGTGCAGAATGTATCGTCATGCGGCACAACATACCTCTCGCCTGCCGGAAATACGTACACCAGCAGCGGTACATATTACGATACCATTCCGAATACACTGGGCTGCGACAGTATAATTACAACCAACCTGGCATTTTACACGGCAACACAAAGTTCCATTAACGTTACTGCCTGCGGAACCTACACCGCACCGGGTGGCAGCGTTTACACATCTTCGGGAGTGTATATGGACACCATCAGTAACGTAAACGGATGCGACAGTATTATTACCATCAGCCTTGTTATTGATACCGCAACCTATGGCGCACTCACAACCAGCGCATGCGGAACTTATACGTCGCCAAGTGGTTCGGTTTATTCCACCTCGGGAACCTACATGGATACCATCACCGGCAGCAACGGATGCGACAGTATTCTTACAATCGCACTGACGATACTGCAGCCCACACAGTCTGCAATCACGGTTTCTACCTGCGGCAGTTACACGGCCCCGAGCGGAGCGGTTTATACCACATCGGGTACTTACATGGATACCATTCCGAATTCATCCGGATGCGACAGCCTGATTACAATAACACTGAACGCAACAACCATTGATACCGGTATAACACTTGTCAATTCGATTACTGCAATGTCGGAGGACAATACGCCCGGAGCTACTTACCAGTGGCTCCATTGCGATAACAACTTCTTCCCTGTCCCCGGTGCAACCGGACAGACGTTCAATAACAGTTACGTTTTCGGCAACTTTGCAGTGGCGGTAACGGTTGGCAATTGCACTGATACATCGGCGTGTGTCCTGGTTGATGCCTGGGGCATTGAAGAATACAATGCAGGAAAACTGATCGGGCTGTATCCGAACCCGAACAACGGAACGTTTACACTCGACCTGCCGAAACATGCGCAAAAGATCAACATCCGCATCAGCGACATTACCGGCCGCGTTGTGTGGAATACAAGTGATTCCGACAAAAAGCAGGTACCGGTTAATTTTGATGGCCCTGCCGGTATGTATGTGATTACGGTGCAGACCGAATCGTACACCGCGGTAAAAAATATGGTGATCACGAAATAAACATTGCAGTAAAAAAACAAAAACGCCATCCCGGAAAACAGGATGGCGTTTTTTTATGGCATGGTAATAATCAGCTGTTTTGACTCAGCCAGTCGTTGATGTTTTTTTCAACGCGGGCCTGTGCGTCGGCGCTTTCGGTGCGTACGAAAGACATGCCGGTTACTTTTTCATACAGTTCGATGTACCGTTCGGAAACGAGATTTACAAACGCATCATCCATTACCGGAACCTGCTGCCCGTCTTTGCCCATAAAACCGTTTTCGATGAGCCACTGGCGCACAAATTCTTTCGAAAGCTGTTTCTGTGCTTCGCCGCTGGCCTGGCGTTCGGCGTACCCGTCGGCATAAAAATAACGGGATGAATCGGGCGTATGAATTTCATCCATCAGGTAAATTTTACCGTCGCTGCCTTTGCCAAATTCGTATTTCGTGTCCACGAGTATCAGCCCCTGCTTTGCAGCCATTTCAGTTCCGCGTTTGTAGAGTGCGCGGGTGTAGGCTTCAAGCTGTGCGTATTCATCAGCCGGAACAATGCCCTGCGCAATAATCGCTTCGCGCGAAATATCTTCATCGTGGCCAACAGAAGCCTTCGTGGTTGGTGTAATAATCGGCTCGGGAAACGGATCGCTTTCGCGCAGTCCGTCGGGCATAGCCACACCACACACCTGGCGTTTGCCGAGTTTGTATTCGCGGGCGGCGTGGCCGGAGAGGTAACCGCGGATGACCATTTCCACTTTGTACGGTTCGCAGCGGCGGCCAACAGTAGCCACCGGGTCGGGCACGGCCAGCACCCAGTTGGGCACAATATCGGCAGTCGCTTTCAGAAAGTGTGAGGCCACCTGGTTCAGCACCTGGCCTTTAAACGGGATGCCGCGGGGCAGCACCACATCAAACGCCGAAATACGGTCGCTGGCAATCATCACCAGCAGGTCTTCGCCGATGGAATAAACATCACGTACTTTGCCACGATAGAATGCGGTCTGACCGGGAAAGGAAAAATTGGTTGCTGTTAATGCGTCGTTCATGCTTTTTTAGCGTCGTATAATTCGATGATGCGTTTTACAATCCGGTGGCGGATTACATCGCGGTTATCGAGGTAAATAAAATCAATTCCTTCTGCGCCGGGCAGCACTTTCATGGCCTGCAGCAGGCCCGAAGGCTGTTTGTACGGCAGGTCAATCTGCGTTACATCGCCGGTTACCACAAACTTGGCCGACGGTCCCATGCGGGTAAGAAACATTTTCATCTGGCTTTCGGTTGCATTCTGTGCTTCGTCAAGAATCACAAATGCGTTGTCGAGCGTGCGTCCGCGCATAAATGCGAGCGGAGCAATCTGGATCACGTTGCTTTCGATAAAGTGTTTCAGTTTTTCGGCCGGTATCATATCAAATAGCGCATCATATAATGGCTGCAGGTACGGATCGAGTTTTTCTTTCAGATCGCCGGGCAGGAAACCGAGGTTTTCACCGGCTTCCACCGCGGGACGGGTGAGCACAATTTTGCGCACTTCCTTATTACGCAGCGCGCGAACAGCGAGTGCTACGGCCGTGTATGTTTTGCCGGTACCGGCGGGGCCGATGGCAAACATCATATCGTGTTTTGCAACACTGTCAACCATGCGCTGCTGCCCGGGGGTGCGGGCTTTTACCACCAGGCCGTTGTTGCCGAATACGATAATATCCGGTGCGGAATCACCGCCGTGCTGGTTATGCCCGTTGCTTTTTCCGTCCGTCATCAGGTGTTCAATATTGCCTTCGGTAAGGTTACCGTAGCGGTTAAAATGCTGGATGAATGCATTCATTGCGGCTTCGAAGCGGTTCACTTCATCCATATCGCCTACTGCTTTGAGCATGTCGCCGCGTGCAACAATTTTCAGTTTGGGGAAATAACGGCGGATCATCTCCAGCTTGTTGTCGTTAGCGCCGTAAATACTGACCGGGTCGATTGCGGCCAGCTCAATCATTTTTTCTGCCAAGGGGTGTAAATTTTAACTGGTTACTGGTTGTGAACAGGTCGCCGTTATTAACTAATTGACGAACTGTTCCTGTTAATTCTCTAATTTTGAAGGCGCAAATTACGGGAATTTGACGGAACAGCCAACGTGCATACGCAACTTCCCCGATGCAGAACTATGAAAATCGTCACACTGACCACCGACTTCGGGCTGAAAGACCACTACACCGCCGTGCTGAAAGGTGCGCTGCTGGGTGGCGCCGGAGACGTTACGGTTGTTGATGTATCGCACCTCATTCCGCCCGGCGATATTCTGCAGGCGGCGTTTATTCTGCGCAACTGTTACCACGAATTTCCGGAAGGCAGCATTCACCTGCTGGCTGTGGGTGCCTCGCTATCGAAACGCTACCCGCATGTGGCATTGAAACTGGCCGGGCATTATTTTATCGGATGCGACAACGGTGTGTTTTCATTGCTTTCGGAAAAACGCCCGGAACTGATTGTGGAAATTGCCCCGCAAAGCAACTCCACGTTTATGGCGCGCGATGTGTATGTGCCCGCCGCACTGCAGCTTGCAGCCGGTGTTTCCCTTGAAAGCCTCGGCCCGAAACGCGACGATATTTTCGAAAAAATGCTGCGCCGCCACCCGCCCGAAAACGATGTGATTAAAGGGACGGTTACCTACATTGATGCATTCGGCAACCTAATCACGGATATCTCCATCACGCAGTTTGATTTTGTCGGGCAGAAACGCCCCTTCCGCATCGACCTCATCGGCGATGAAATAAACAGCGTCAGCCGCCAGTACAGCGATGTGGTGGAAGGCGAAAAACTCGCGTTTTTTAACTCGGCAGGTTTCCTCGAAATTGCCATCAACCAGGGCAAAGCATCGGCGCTGCTGAATCTTAAACTGTATGATATTGTGCGTATTGAGTTTGGAATGTAAATGGTTGTTTTTGTGATTATACTCATTTTTGGTTTCTGAAAACATTTCTTACATTTGGTTTTGTAAAACAAACGCTCCCCCTTTTCCTTTTTTTATGAATTGAAATGCCGGTCAATTTCCGGAAGTTAAACCGTACGTGCAATTCGCTGTATGAACAAAATAACGCCCCAACTCCTCGTCCTGAATTATCATGAGGTAATTGCCGATGCGGTTGCAGGCCATTCGGGCGACCCGGTTTACAGTGTGCCGCTTGCTGTTTTCCAAAAACAACTGGATATCCTTGCAGCAAGCGGAATACCGGTTATTGCACTCGATGCGTTTGAATCCGGAAGTACCAGGCATCCGTTTGCAGTGGCGCTGACTTTTGATGATGGCTACGCTTCTGATTATGAGCTGGTGCTGCCGGAATTGCAGCGTCATGGTTTCTCCGCTTCGTTTTTCCCGTTCACTGCGGCTATCGGAAGCCCGGGACGGATTGCAGCACCGCAGTTGCGCCAGCTTGCAGCATGTAACCACCTGGTGGGTTCGCATGGTGTTTCGCATACCAACTTCCGCTCACTGCCTGCCGATGAACAACGCCGGGAACTGGAACAGTCGAAACAGCAGCTTGAACAAATCACGGGTAAACCCGTTCGTTATTTTTCAGCACCTTATGGCTGGTACAGCACTGCCCTCTGCCGCCGCGCGCAGGAAGCCGGATACAGTGGCCTGCTTACGACCCGGTTTAAAATGAATACGATCGGCAGCCATGCATTTTGTATTCACCGTTTAAATTGCAGACGGCAAACGTCACTCACGCAGTTTGCAGACTTACTGCACCTGCGCGGGCAACTTCCGCTTACCGGACAAGCTGTTTCCGCGCTGAAGCATGCCCTCCGCAATGTATTGCCTGTTCAGCAGCAGGGCTGGAAAAACGAAACGGAACAAACGAAGGACACGGCATGAATACACTGGCTGTCCTTTTGCTGTGCATGGCGGGCCTCATTCCCCTGCTCCTGCTACTTTACCCGGCGCTGGCGTGGCTGAGGCAGCTACCTGTATCAAAAAAGCCGGCAGCGGATGAACCGTTTTCGGCCCCGGTCAGCATCATCATTTCCTGTTACAACGAAGAAGCATTTATCCTTCAAAAAATCAATTCTTTTCTTGATGCTGATGAATGGATTCCGGGGTCGGAACTGCTGGTCGTTTCCGGCGGTTCGGCTGACGGTACCAATGCCATACTGGAAACATTCCGGGAACATCCGCAGGTGCGCGTATTTATTTTTGAAGCGCGCATCGGCAAAATAAACAGTGTGAACCTGGCTGTGGAAGCAAGTAAAAACGAGATTCTTGTTTTCAGCGACTGCCGGCAACACATGAAACCCGGTTCGGTAAAACGACTCGTCGCCCGCTTCAGTGATAACCGTACAGGAACCGTAAACAGTACATTGTGCGATGCGCCTCCCGGTAAAAAAGGATCGCTGCTGCGCCGCCTGCTCAACCAGGTTGCATACCATGAGAGTGTGGGCGGCTCATCGCTTAACCTTTACGGCGCGTTGTATGCACAACGGAAATCAATCTACCGCCCGATTCCGTCAGACATCCTGTTCGATGATTTGTTTGTGATTGTTTCAACAATTGCGCAGGGCAGCCGGCTGGTACAGGAAAAGGAGGCGGTGATTTACGATGTGCGTTTCGGAAAATATTATTCTGCCGAACGCATTGAACGGCTTACGCGCGGGCTGCTTGTTTTTCTATTCAGGCACGGAACCGAAATCGGGCGGATGCCGTTTGTTTTCCGCTTCCGTTTTCTGCTTTACAAGTATGCAAAACTGTTGCTGCCCGTTCTTCTATTGCTGACGGCTGTTTCCGCACTGTATCTTGCTGCACCTTTTATTTCGTGGATGCATGTTGCCGGTTTTGCCGCAGGGCTGCTGGTGTTACTGGGCATACCGAAAACGCGTGCGGCTGTTTTTCTCGTCCTGCGTATCAATTTTTTTATGTTGCGGGCCACACTCCGTTTCCTGTTTTTAAACGAACGTTCCATTTCGTGGCAAAAGCTGCAGGTGAAATCGGAGCACTGAAATTGCGTTTCTTTGCAGTATGATTACCCGCATAGTACAGATGACGTTTGTGCCGGAGCATGTTCCTGCATTTCTCGCACTTTTTGAAGAACGCAAACACCGCATTGCTGCCGCCGAAGGTTGCCTGCACCTGGAGCTTCACCGGCAGGCGAATGCGCCGCATATTTTTTACACCATCAGCCGCTGGCGTTCGGAAAACGACCTGGAACGCTACCGGGAAAGCGAATTATTTGCCGACACGTGGAGCAAAACAAAAGCCCTTTTCGAAAGTAAAGCTTCGGCCTGGACACTCGAAGGCCTTTTCGATTCGGGCCATGTGGCCTGACCGCGACTGGCCGCTCGGCCACCCATCCATCTTATCTGCCGTTTAACAAGAACCTCAAAACGCTGGGGGATTTTTTATTAATTTGCGCCCTTAAATAAAAGAAAATCGATGAAAAAACATCTTGGAAAAGTAGTTCTGTTGTCTGGTGGCGTGGCCCTGCTGCTTGCCTTCAAAGGCGGTGACGACAAAAAGACGAAAGCGCTTGACGTAGCGAATTTTGATAAGACCGTTCGTCCGCAGGACGATTTCTTTACCTACGTTAACGGAAACTGGATAAAAAACAATCCGATTCCGGATGACAAAGCGCAGTGGGGAACGTTCAGCGTGCTGGATGAAACGAGCAACAAAAATATCCGCAAAATTGTGGAAGACCTCGCCTCCAAACCGAGTCTGCCCCCGGGAACCAATGAACAACGTATAGGCGACTATTACGCCACCGGTATGGATACTGTTTCCATTGAACGCCAGGGTATTCAGCCCCTGCAGGCTGAATTTCAGCGCATTCTCGACCTGAAAAGCCCGGACGACCTGCACGTGGTGATTGCAGAACAGCACAAGATCCAGATCAACAGCGTGTTTGCGACTGCGGTATTTGCTGATTTTATGGACAGCAAGATGAACCGTTCGTACCTGTTCCAGGCCGGAACCGACCTGCCAGACAAAGACTATTATTTTGCACCGGAGATGGAAAGCATACGCAGCGAATACAAACTGCACATCCAGAAAATGTTCAGCCTGATGGGCGACGTTGACCAGGCCGCAAAAAACAATGCAGAAGCAGTTTGGCGCATTGAAAAAACGCTGGCCGATTCGCAGATGAATGCGGTTGAGCAGCGCGACATCCAGCGCCAGTACAACAAGATGAAGATTGAAGACGTAAAAAAACTGTGCCCGAACTTCAACTGGGATGCGTATTTCAAAGCAATCAACCTGGAGTTTGATAATATTATTGTGGGCCAGCCGGCTTTTATCCGCCAGTTCAGCAACCTGATCAAAACCACGTCGGTGGTTGACTGGAAAGCGTACTTCCGCTGGAAACTGATTCACCTTACTGCCGGTAAACTGAACAAAAATTTTGCGGATGAAAATTTCCGTTTTTACGGAACCATCCTCGGCGGCGTATCCAAACAGGAGCCCCGCTGGAAACGCGTGCTGCAGAACACCGAAGGCGCACTGGGCGATGCACTTGGCCAGGAATATGTAAAACGCCATTTCAGCATGGAAGCCAAGAACCGTGTAAATACCATGGTGGACAACCTGATTGCAGCTTACGAAGAGCGTATTAAAACCCGCGACTGGATGAGCCCGGAAACCAAGGAGCAGGCGCTTATCAAACTGCATGCGATTGTACGCAAACTGGGTTATACCGAAAAATGGCGCGATTACAACGGACTGGAGATCAAACGCGATGCGTATGTTTCGAATTTCCTGCGCTCCAACCGTTTCGATTTCCGCTGGTTTATGGACAAAGCCAACAAACCGGTTGACAAAATGGAATGGCAGATGACGCCGCAAACCATTAATGCCTACTACAACCCGAGCGCAAACGAAATCGTGTTCCCGGCAGCCATCATGCAGCCGCCGTTCTTTAACCCGGACGCTGACGACGCTGTAAACTATGGCGCAATGGGTGCGGTTATCGGCCACGAGCTGACCCACGGTTTTGATGATCAGGGCGCCCAGTTTGATGCAGAAGGCAACCTGAAAAACTGGTGGACTGAAAAGGACCAGGAAAACTTCAAAGCCAAAACCACCATCCTCGTAAAGCAGTTTAATGAGTATGTAGCTGTTGGTGATGCACACGTAAACGGGGAACTGACCCTCGGCGAAAACATTGCTGACCTGGGCGGACTTACGATTTCGTACTATGCCTACAAACGTTCGCTGAACGGCAAACCGTCGAAAAAAATTGAAGGATTTACCGGTGAGCAGCGTTTCTTCCTGGGCTGGGCACAGGGGTGGCGCACCAACATGCGCGACAAAGCCCTCATTAACATGGTGAAAACCAACCCGCACTCCCCCGCCCGCTTCCGGGTTGTGGGTCCGCTTTCGAACATGAAAGAGTTTTATGAGGCATTTGGCGTAAAAGAAGGCGACAAACTGTACCGTAAACCTACAGAACGGGCAGATATCTGGTAAAAAACACTGTTTTACAATAAAAGGAACGCCCTTCCGACTTCCCCATAAATAACGGGACGGAAGGGCGTTCCATTTATAACATTGCGGTTATGCCATCAAACCGGCCGAAATAGTATCTTTGCAGGCTTTTAATAAACGCAAAAACGCAACTTAAAATAGATTTTCCATGAACATGGATCGTAGAACGGTGATAGGCATGGTGCTGCTGGGTATTATCATCATGGGCTGGTCGTATTTTATGACCAATAAAACCAATGAAGAAAACGCGCAGAAAGTACGTGTACAGGATTCACTGAACCGGATTGCAAAAATTGAACAGGCACGCAAAGATTCGCTTGACAATATCCGTAAAGACAGTATTGCAAAGCTGCCCGTAAAAGTGGATACCGCAAGCGGAAAACCGGTAAACCGTGATTCCATTGCCGTGGCCGCAAAAAAAGCACTTTATGGTCCGTTTGAAGGCGGCATGAAAGGCAGCAGCGAACCGGTTGTGATCGAAAACGAGCTGATCAAAGCAACCATTGATCCGAGAGGCGGTGCTATTGCCACCGTGCAGCTGAAAAAATACCTGACCTACTCCAAGCAGCCACTTATCCTGTTTGATGCTGACTCGTCGGGATACGGCCTGGAACTGACCACGGCCAAAACGGCCCGCAATTTTTATACGGATTCGCTTTACTTTGAACCGACCGGCAAATCGTTTGTGGTAAACGGCAACGACTCGTCGTCGGTAAGTCTGCGCCTCTTTGCTGATTCGGCCCGCACCAAATACATTGAGTATGTGTACGGACTCAAGGGCAACTCGTACATGCCTTCGTTCCGTATCAACTTTGTGAACATGCAGGAGGTGATTAAAGACCAGATTGGTCTTTCGTGGTGGATGGCTACCCCGAAGCAGGAAAAAAACATCAAGAACGAGCAACAGGTATCTACCACGTATTATTACTTTGATAACGAAGATCACGACTACATCAACCCTGCAAAAGATGAAGAGCAGAAAATAGCCGCGGGCATCAAATGGCTTTCGTTCAAGCAGCAGTTTTTCTCGAGTATTCTTATCGCTGATAAAAAGTTCAACAGCGGAGCTACTGTTTCCAGCTTCAAATCAACCGATCCGCGTTATGTGAAACGTTTCAAAGCCGTGCTGCCGGTTCCGTTCGGACGCACCGCCAATGAAACCATGGGCATGCGTTTTTACTTTGGTACCAACCAGTACCAGGCGCTGAAAGCAGTGCCCAACCTGCATCTTGAAACGCAGATCAACCTGGGCTTTTTCGGCTTCCTGAATAAATGGGCCATCATACCACTGTTTTCGGCGCTTACAAGTTCGGGCTTAAATATCGGGCTGGTTATTCTGCTGATTACACTTGTGGTGAAAGTGGTACTCTTCCCGATCGCGTACAAATCGTTCCTCTCTTCGGCCAAAATGCGTGTGCTGAAACCGGAGATGGACGAAATCAACGAGCGTTACAAAGATGGCGACCCGATGCAGAAACAGCAGGCAACGATGGCCATTTACAAAAAGGCCGGGGTTAACCCGATGGCCGGCTGTATTCCGTTGCTGCTGCAGATCCCGATCCTGTTTGCACTTATCGCATTCTTCCCGGCTGCATTTGAACTCCGTCAGAAAGGCTTCCTCTGGGCAGAAGATTTATCCACTTACGATTCCATCCTGAACCTTGGTTTCAACATTCCGGGTTATGGCAGCCATGTAAGTTTATTTGCACTGCTGATGACCATTTCAACCATCATCTACACCTGGATGAACCAGCAGATGATGCCCACAAACAACCAGTTCCCGGCCATGAAGTACATGATGTACATTATGCCGGTATTCTTCCTCATCTTCCTGAACAGCTATTCATCGGGCCTCAGTTATTATTACTTCCTGAGCAACATGATTACGTTTGGACAGATGTGGCTCATCCGGAAATACCTGATTGACGATGTAAAACTGCGCGCGCAGATCGAGGAGAATAAAAAGAAACCCGTGAAAAAATCAGCATTCATGGAACGCCTCGAAAAAGCGCAGAAAGCCCGTACCGAACAGCTCCGCGAAGGACAGAACAAAAACGGAAAAGGCAAGAAAAAATAAGAGCAGTAGTTCACTAATAAAAAAAAACAGCGGTCAGAAATGGCCGCTGTTTTTTTTATTGAATGAGCTACATGGTATGTTAATGGCCGGAGGTATCGCCCTGGTTGAGGAAACTTTTTTCTTTCATGAGTGCTTCTATTTCTGCAACCGTTTTCGGAATTGCTTTTGAAAGCACTTCGGGATCAGTTGCGGTAATGAGGATGTCATCTTCTATACGGATGCCGATATTCCACCATTTCGGATCACAGGGCGATCCTTCGGGAATATAAATACCGGGTTCAACTGTAATTACATTGCCTGCTTTCAGGTGTCCGTACATGCCCGCATCGTGTACATCAAGCCCCAGGTAATGCGAGGTGCCGTGAAAAAAGTAACGCTGGTAATCTTCTTCTTTTTCAATGATACCGAGTTCTTTCAGGCGTTTCTGAATCACCTTCACGGCTTCTTTGTGCGGCTGCCGGAACTCGTTGCCTTCGCGGCATGCTTTTATACCTGCTTCCTGCGCTTCCAGCACGATGTTGTAAATAGCTTTTTCGGGTTCAGAGAACTGTCCGTCTGTGGGCAGTGTTCGTGTTATATCTGCCGTGTAGCCGTGATATTCTGCGCCGGCATCAACCACCAGCATATCTTTTCCGGTAAGCGGTTTGCGGTTTGAAATATAATGCAGGATGCAGGAGTTTTCGCCGCCCCCCACAATACTCGGGTAACCGCAATATTCCGAACCGTACTTCTTAAACATGTATTCGATTACTGCCTGCGCTTCGTATTCATTCATGCCCGGTTCCAGCGCTTTGATAAGTTCGATGTGGCCAACACAACTCATGTCAATGGCTTTGCG
>CALRZN010000042.1:0-16679 GCA_943372645.1 Chitinophaga pinensis
AAAAGTTTCTGAAGCAATGTTGTTTTTCAGCGAATCCGGAACTTCATATTCCGGCATTTCGCCCGGGCGTGCCGATGTGCCCGTGCAGGACTGAAAGCCTGCAAGCACCGGTAGTATTCCGCAAAAAAGCAGGAAGCTGCGCATGGTTATCCCACTGCAAAGCAGTGGTTATTTTGTTTCCTGGTTAAACGTATTTTCGCTGATCTGAACACCGTCTTTGAAATAATACACCCCGCCCCAGCTGAACACCTTCCGGGTGTAAACCCATGCTTCGTTTCCTTTTACCACTACCCGTTTGGTTACTTTACAGGTCGGTTCGTTTTCTGAAATTTCAGTTACGCCCTGCGGGTATTTTTTCACCAGGTCGTTCACAATTTCTTCGCGGGTTTGTGTTACCGTATTTGTTGCAGCTGTTGTTGACGGGTTCAGCGCTTTATCGCATTCCGCTATTTTCTGTTTCGGGTACAACTCCATCGGGTAAAGCGTAAGTGCTTCCTGGTATGTTGTTTTTGCTGATTTGTAGTCTTTCTTCGCGAGCAGTCCATCTGCTTTGACAATGATGGCATCGTATTTCGTACGGCGTGCTTTGTCTGCTTTCAGGTCGTTAATTTTCCGGTCAATGTCCGTCATTTTATCTTTCGGATACTGATCAGTTGGTTTCATCGTCGAAGCTGTTTTGTACGCTGCTTTTGCGGCAAGGTACGAAGGCTCGTCGGTGGCCACAGCCAGCAGGCTGTCGGCTGATTTCAGGGCACTTACATATACTTTGTCTTTTTCTGCAAGTCCGAGTTCTTTGTCGCATTCAGCAATGCGCTGTTTGGCATACGCATCGCCCGGTTTCACAGCAAGAGCTTCGTTGTATTTTGTTTTGGCGGCAGCAAACTGTTTAACGGTGAACGACTGATCGGCTTCTGCAATAATGGCTTTGTATTTCTCATCCATGCCCATTTTCGAAATGGCATCGTCGCATTTTTTTACACCGGCGGTGGCCACGGCATCAGCGGGTTTCACGCCCAGCGCTTCGTTATATTCGGCTTTGGCCTGTTCGTACTTTTTCTCGTTGAAGAGTCCGTTGGCCTTGGTCATGTGTTCGTTGTAGATGCGTTCTTTTTCTGCATCACCGGCCATTTTACCGAGCAGTTCATCAATCTCGCGCAGTTTGGCTTTCGGTTCTTCTTCGGCCGGTTTCAGGCCGGTGGCGGTCGTATACGCCGTTTTTGCTTCCGTGTATTTTTTAGCGGCAAACGCAGCAGCGCCTTGTTTCATGGCATCGCTGTAGCGTTTTTCCATATCGGCCTGGTACTTCACTTTATTCAGTTCGTCGTCGCATTTGATCACCCCCTGCGTTGCGGCTTCATCACCGGCGCGGGCTTTGAGGGCGGCCTGGTACTGCGCTTTTGCTTCAGCATATTTGGTTTGTGCAAACAACGCGTCGGCCGCTTTCATGGCATCGGAATAGGCTTTGCCGGCATTGAGAATGCTCTGCACTTCTTTCACCTTTGCGGTTGCCGGGGCATCGGCCGGTTTGTACTGCAGGGCCTGCTGGTATTTGGCCAGTGCCTCTTCAAAATTGTTGCCTTCCTGCGCTACTTTACCGGCAGCCATTGCTTCATCGTAATTCTTCTGCGCTTCCGACGATTTGGCCAGTGCAGCCATCGCGTCTTCGCATTTTTTCACACCGGCAGTTGCAGGCGCATCGTTTGCTTTAATGCCCAGCGCGTCGTTGTAAGCTGTTTTAGCCGCCTCGTATTTTTTCTCGGCAAACAGGCCATTGGCTTTGGTCATCGCCGCCTGGTACGCCGCTTCTTTTTCTTTGTTTGCAGCAATGCCGTTGAGCAGCGCTTCTATTTCAGCCAGTTTGGTTTTGGGTTCCTGCTCGTCCGGTTTCAGGCCATTGGCCGTGGTGTATGCTGCTTTGGCAGCCTCATACTGTTTTGCACTCATGGCTGCAGCGCCTTTTTTCATGGCGTCGGCATACTGTTTTTCCAGTTCACCCGATTTACGGATGAGGTCTAACTGCTCATCGCATTTTTTCACACCTTCGGTAGCAAGATCATCACCTGCTTTTGCTTTGAGCGCGGCCTGGAACTGGGCCCTGGCTTCGGCATATTTGGTTTCCCCGAACAGGCTGTTGCCTTTGGCCATGGCATCGGTATATGCTTTGGAGGCGTTAATAATGGCCTGTACTTCTTTCACTTTTGCGGTGGCCGGCGCGTCGGCGGGTTTGTACTGCAATGCTTCCTGGTATTTCGCCAGTGCATCGTCGTATTTTTTGCCATCCTGTGCAGTCTGTCCCGCAGCCATTGCCGCATCGTACATTTTCTGCGCCTCCTGCGATTTGGCCATTGCGGCCATTGCATCGTCGCATTTTTTAACACCGGCAGTTGCGGGTGCATCATTTGTTTTAATGCCCAGCGCTTCGTTGTACGCTGTTTTTGCTGCTTCGTATTTTTTATCGGTAAACAGGCCATTCGCTTTCGTCATTGCAGCCTGGTAGTTGGCTTCTTTTTCCTTGTCGGCAGCTAATCCGGCGAGAATGGCGTCAATCTCTTTCAGTTTGTCTTTCGGCTCCTGCTCGTTTGGCTTCAGTCCGTTCGCATTGGTATACGCTTTTTTCGCCGCATCGTATTGTTTGGCCGAAAGTGCTGCCGCGCCTTGTTTCATCGCATCGGCATACTGTTTTTCCAGTTCACCCGATTTGCGGATGATGTCTAATTGTTCGTCGCATTTTTTTACACCATCCGTTGCAGGCACATCGCCGGGTTTTGCTTTCAGCGCATCGTTGTAAGCGGCTTTGGCTTCGGCGTATTTGGTTTCGCCGAACAGGCCGTTTGCTTTCTGCATCGCATCGGCATATGCTTTTGACGCATTCAGCAGCGCCTGCACTTCTTTCACTTTTGCAGTGGCCGGTGCATCATTCGGTTTGTACTGTAATGCTTCCTGGTATTTGGCCAGCGCATCTTCGTAACGTTTACCGTCCTGTGCGGTTTGTCCCGCAGCCATTGCCGCGTCGTATTGTTTTTGTGCCTCCTGCGATTTGGCAAGCGCAGCCATGGCATCGTCGCATTTTTTTACACCTGCTGTTGCCGGTACGTCATTGGCTTTCAGGCCCAGCGCTTCGTTGTAAGCTGATTTTGCGGCTTCGTATTTTTTCTCGGCAAACAGGCCGTTTGCTTTGGTCATTGCAGCCTGGTAGTTGGCTTCTTTTTCTTTGTCAGCAGCAAGTCCGGCGAGTATGGCGTCAATCTCTTTCAGTTTGTCTTTCGGCTCCTGTTCATTTGGTTTCAGTCCGCTGGCGGTGGTGTATGCTTTTTTGGCGGCATCATATTGTTTCGAACCGAGCGCTGTGCTGCCCTGCTTCATTGCATCGGCATATTGTTTGTCGAGTTCGCCGGCTTTGCGCGCTGCATCAATGGCATCCTGTGCTTCTTTGGCTTTGGCAGTTGCTGCGGCATCAGCCGGTTTAAACGAAATCGCTTCTTTAAATGCAGCCAGCGCACCTTCGTATGTTTTCGCAGTCATCGCGTCATTGCCGCGTTTCATGGCATCTGCATACTTCGCGTCTTTTTCGGCGGCCGATTTAGCGGCATTAATCGCATCCTGTGCTTCTTTGGCTTTGGCCGTAGCCGTAGCATCGCCGGGTTTGAATGTAAGTGCTTCGTTAAATGCAGCCAGTGCACCTTCGTAGGTTTTCGCGGTCATGGCCGTGTTGCCGCGTTTCATAGCATCGGCGTATTTTGCTTCTTTTTCGGCAGCCGCTTTGTTGGCGTTAATGGCGTCCTGTGCTTCTTTGGCTTTGGCCGTTGCTGTTGCGTCACCGGGTTTAATGCCGAGTGCTTCGTTAAATGCGGTGAGGGCGGCTTCATACGTTTTTGCCGACATTGCATCGTTGCCGCGTTTCATCGCATCGGCATACTTTGCTTCTTTTTCGGCAGCTGATTTGGCTGCATTCAGGGCATCCTGCGCTTCTTTTATTTTCGCATTGGCCGTGGCATCGTTGGGTTTAAACCCGAGTGCTTCTTTATACGCTGCAATGGCCGGTTCGTAACTTTTTGCGGCAAGCGCATCGTTGCCGCGTTTCATCGCATCGGCATACTTCGCTTCTTTTTCGGCGGCTGCAGCAGCATTATTTTTGGCATCGTTTACTTCCTTGATTTTTGCGGTTGCTGCGGCATCGTTCGGTTTCAGCGCCAGTGCTTCGTTGTAAGCCGTAGTGGCAGCATCGTAATTTTTACTGCCCAGCGCAGTATTTCCCCGCGCCATTGCGGCCTGGTAATCCTGTTCTGCTTTCTGCCCTTTATTGAGTTCGGCCAGCAGGCGTTCAATTTCTTTGATCTGATCTTTCGGATATTGTTCATCCGGTTTAACCCCCAATGCTTCGTTGTAACCGGCGCGCGCTGCTTCATATTGTTTGGCGGCAAAGGCTTTGTCGGCTTTCACAATGGCATCGTTATACATTTTCTCGCGCAGGCGGGCCTGACGTTCCAGTTCTTTCAGTTTTTCGATACAGGCCTGGATGGATGCGGTGTAAGCGCGGTCGTAATCAAAATCTTCTACGTCTTTGGCCGAGTTGTATGAAATTTTGGCAATCGGCTTATCAAGGCAGGAATAATCGAGCCCCGGGTATGTTTTAAAAAGCACCACAATAATGTCCATCCCGCCAAAACCGGCATTGCCCCGCTCTTCGGAAACGTTGGTGGTATTGATGGCAAATTTTTTCATGATGTACCCGTTGCGGGTAATCGTAATCACGTAATCGGTATTCGGATCGAGTGAAAACTTAAACTTGCCGTTGCTTGGTGTTGAAGCCTGGTTCTGTACCGAACCGCCTTTGTACAGGGTTACCTGTGCACCTTCAAGGGCTACATCTTTCTGCTTTTTCTCGTCAAATTCTTCCACTTTCCCGGCAAAAGGCAATTGCCAGCTTTGTGCCGTTCCGAACAACGGCAGCAGTGCGAAAACAAATAAAATAACAAAACGCTTCAAGTATGGTATGGTGTTCAGGTTCATAAAGTCCGGATTCCTTTTGGTAAAGGCTGACAAATATCGGTCAAAATTTGCGAACTGTGCCTATTTTTACGCGATTTTCGGAACCAGGTTATATCCTCCGGAAACAACTTGCATACCATTTTTAAACAACTGCACTTTATGCAACTCAGTTTTTGGGAACAGGACACGTTTTTCAGCCGCCTGGATGTTGTAATTGCCGGCAGCGGAATTGTCGGACTGAATGCCGCGCTTAACCTGAAAAAACAGGCACCGCAGCTCCGCATCCTCGTTATTGAACGGGGCATTCTGCCCAGCGGAGCCAGCACCCGCAATGCCGGTTTTGCCTGCTTCGGCAGCTGCACAGAACTGCTGGATGATCTGCGAACTGCTTCGGAGAACGATGTTTTTTCGCTGGTTGAGCGCCGTTACAAAGGACTCGAACGCCTCCGCGCCAACCTGGGTGATGCAGCCATTGTATATGAAAACCTCGGCGGGTACGAACTGATTGATAAAGACGACACGTTTCAGCAATGCGAGGCCGTTATTCCGCACTTTAACAAACTGTTAAAACCGGTTACCGGCCTTGATGAAACGTATATCAACGCCAGCGCCAAAATTGAACCGTTTGGTTTCCGCAAAGTGAATCACCTGCTGCAGAACCGCGCCGAAGGCCAGATTGATACCGGGCGCATGATGGCGGCCCTGCTGCACAAAACCATGGCGGCGGGCATCCGGATTATAAACGGACTTGGAGTTACGGGATTTACGGCCGAAGAAAATGGAGTTGCCATTCATACCGACCAGGATTTCACCATCCGCAGCCGCCGCCTGCTGGTATGTACCAACGGATTTGCAAAACAGCTGCTGCCCGGTTACGATGTGGAGCCCGCCCGCGCGCAGGTGCTGATTACAAAACCCATTGAAAACCTGCGTTTCAGTGGCACGTTTCATTATGAAAAAGGGTATTATTATTTCCGCAATGTGGGCAACCGTGTGCTGTTCGGGGGCGGCCGCAACCTGAATTTTGAAGGCGAACGTACCATGGAAATGGCACTTACACCGCAGATCCAGGATAAACTGGAAGAACTGCTGCAAACGGTTATTCTGCCCGGAACGCCCTTTGAAATTGAACAGCGCTGGAGTGGCATTATGGGTGTGGGCAACCGCAAATCAACTATTATTAAACCGGTTGCCGATCACGTGTTCTGCGCGGTGCGTATGGGCGGCATGGGCGTGGCCATCGGCAGCCTGGTGGGTGAAGAAGCGGCTGAGATGGTGGTGCAATCGCTTTAACGCGTGGTGTAACGGTAAACCGTTGTGGATGCATTGGCTTCCACATCTTCCGTTTCCTGCAGTCCGTTTTTCAGATATGTTGTTGTAACCCGGTTTCTTTTTTCGCTGCCGCACATTTCCCATGTAGATACAATGCGCTTCCCTCCTGCCCCGGCAGTTTCTTTTTTCATCGGTTTGCAGGGCCCGGGGTCGGCCGAAAGCAACGGATCGTTATCTGGCGGCGGGGTGCCATACGGCTGCTGTTCGCCCCAGGTTTTTGAAGTAATTTCCTTGTTGTCTTTATAAGTCCCTTCAGTATAAATACCGTTGTCGTATTCCAGCCGCCGCACCAGCTCTTTTTTGCCTGACAGTACCGAATACACGTTCAGCTCCCAGCTGCCATTGATATTGGCCGTGTTACCGGTGTATTCGTACACTTCGTGCATGGTTGCTTTTCCGGAAGCATCCGTTTCGCGGTATTCCTTTCGAAGCCGCAATCCATCCAGCGTTTCAATGCTTTTGGTACCATTTAATCCGTAGCTGATGTGATCCGTTCGCGTGGCCTCGCCTTTTTCGGGAAGGTAATACACCAGTGTAGTTACCGTGTCTGCTTTGAATAAAAGGTGATGTGTAATCACCTGCGTTTTGTTTTCGTCGTTGTAGCGGTAAAACAGGTCTTCGCGGTCAATGCGGCCGTAGCTGGTTTGTGTGCTTGAGGCGTAATAGCGGTAATGTGCCTCGGTCCAGCGGCCTTTATCGTCAACCTGCATCCATTCTTCCTGGAATACGTTGGGCAACGAGTCTTTATCATATTCTGTTTTTTTGAAACCGATGCGCACACCGGATGGCGAGTACACATATTCATTGGATGAATAACGTCCGCCCACCGAATTCTGTTCGGGAAAAAGCGTTTTGATGATGCACCCGCTTTCGTTGAAAAACTGTTTGTACTGAAATGTTTCCCTTCCCGATTTTTTGTCTTTTTCAAAAACAGTGCGGCTGCTGATGCGGTTTGCCGACAGCAGCGCATGATCGGCCTCCGACTCCAGTCCCCCGCAGGGCGCAAAATCGGGCTGGCGCTGGGCGAACAGCGTTGCGGATAAAGCCAGGAAAAACAAACAGGCGGAATATGTTTTCATGTGCAGGAAAATGATTCAGCCGCATGAACCAAAAACGATACCAAAAATGCAGTACGTTATTCGAAATGCGAAAGTGCTTCGCGGATAATGCCGATGCACTCGTGTAGCTGTTCTTCGGTGATGCACAGCGGGGGGGCAAAACGGATGATGTCGCCGTGTGTTGGTTTAGCGAGCAGGCCGAGTTCAGCCATTTTCAGGCAAACATCCCAGGCGGTGGTTCCGTTGCGTGGTTCAATCACCATGGCATTGAACAGGCCGCGACCGCGAACGAGTTTGATGCGCGGGTTGTTTATGGCGCGCAGTTCGCGGCGGAGGATGTGGCCGAGGCGTTCGGAATTTTCCACCATTTTTTCATCGCGTAGCACATCAAGCGCTGCAATGGCCACGCGGCAGGCCAGCGGGTTGCCGCCGTAGGTGGAACCGTGTTCACCGGGTTTAATGGTGAG
The DNA here is from genome assembly GCA_943372645.1 of Chitinophaga pinensis. Taxonomy (GTDB): domain Bacteria; phylum Bacteroidota; class Bacteroidia; order Palsa-965; family Palsa-965; genus VBWE01. Next base: position 7,847 of record CALRZN010000042.1, read on the forward strand.
CATTACTTCATCGTCGGCCAGTACTGCTGAAACAGGCACTGTTCCGCCCGAAAGCGCTTTGCCGAGTACGAGCAGGTCGGGACGGACATTTTCGGCATCGCAGGCGAGCAATGTACCGCAACGGCCGAGGCCGCTCTGTACTTCGTCGGCCACCATGAGCACGTTGTATTTTGAGCAGAGTGCACGCACGCCTGCAAGGTAGCCGTCGTCCGGAACCACCACACCGGCTTCGCCCTGCACGGGTTCAAAAATAAATGCAGCAACATTTTTATCGCGGAACGCTTCTTCCAGCGCAGCGAGGTTGTTGTAAGGCACAATAACATATCCCGGAAGCAGCGGACCAAAACGGCCATAGCTGTCGGGATCGGTAGATGCAGAAATGGAGGAAATGGTACGGCCGTGAAAGTTTCCTTCCACCCACACGATTTTTGCTTCGTTGTCGGGAATGCCTTTAACGGCGTATCCCCAGCGGCGCGACAGTTTTACAGCGGTTTCAACGGCTTCAACGCCGGTGTTCATCGGCAGTACCTTGTCGTAACCGAAATACGAAGTGATGTATTTTTCATATTCCCCGAGCTGCGAATTGTAAAATGCGCGGGAAGTGAGTGTCATTTTTTGCGCCTGGTCGAGCAACGCCGCAATAATTTTCGGATGGCAGTGTCCCTGGTTCACAGCTGAATAAGCTGCAAGGAAATCGTAGTAGCGTTTGCCTTCCACATCCCATACAAAAACACCTTCGCCGCGGTCGAGTACAACAGGTATGGGGTGGTAGTTGTGCGCACCATATTTTTCTTCCAGTCCCATCAGGTACTGCGATGCCGAAATCTGCTCTTTCACGCTGCTCATAGAATTGATGATTAATGCCGCAAATATACGGATTTCCCGCAAAACGGCCGTACAGCGGGCATTTCAGGCACAGCAGCAGCTGGAACCGGGATTAATTCCCGGCCGGTGCGATATCGAAGTTATTGTCTGCGGCAAATTTTTTCTGGGCTTCGAGGAAGACGTCATCCAGCGGACCTTCGCGGGTGCTGATGCTTTTCTGCAGTTCTTCGATGCGTTTATAGTCCGCTTCCGTAATTTCTTTTTTCAGCAGGATCTCGCCGATTTCTTTAAACTCGTTATCGAGTGTGGATTGATAAAAAACAAACAATGTTACCGACGCATCGCGGAAAGCAGTGTTCCCTTTCCAGGCCGGCATTTTTTTCAGGTCGCCGGTCAGTTTCTTTACTTCGTCAACCGCCGATTTCCGTTTTGCTTCCAGTTTTGTAAGTGAAGGCGCCGAGTCGGCCGCCATAGAAATATATTCATTGAGCAGAACGCCGATGCGCTGCTGTTTTGTAACGATGTTGTCATTGTAATCGACCGCATCTTTAAATGTGGTTTGCGCGGGAGCAGATACTGCGGCGGAAACCAGCAGCAGGAGAATCAGTATTTTTTTCATTATTATCTTATTTAATATCAAAAGTAACCCCGCTTTCCCGGTTTTCCTATGCGGTTAAACCCGTAAAAGAAAAAAGGCGGAGATAAATCCGCCTTTACTGAATGCCGGTATTGCGCCGTATTAACCTGCCATGAAGGAGGTGTTGCGCTTGATGCGCTTATGACGCATTTTTTTCTGGTGGCGCGATCCGCAGGCGTGTTTCTGACCGCAGGATTCAACAACCAGGGCCATTGTAAATAAAGCGAACATGCCAATGATCACTTTGCCAAATGCAAAATTGCGAAATTTTGAAAGCATCTTATCTGTGTTTTTGAGTGTTTAGTATTGCAATATTAGTATAAATGATCCTGATTTCCAAATCGTTGTTCTGAACTTTTTCAACAATCCGGCACACCGGTTTCCTGCTTACGGCACGGGCGTTTCCCCGAAAAGGTCGCTGAGTTGTTTAAAATTATTGAAATTGAGGTTATCGCTTACCGCTTCCCGGCTGATATTTAATGCCTGCCGCCTTATTTCGGCAGCCGCACCCGGCGAAAGGTACCAGCTGAGCGGCAGGTTCGTTTTACTGTCGGAACGGCGGTTCAGAATCATCGGTATAAAATGAAACGGCGGATCTACCTGTACTGCGAGCTGTTTCATTTCTTCGCGCAGCGCAAGACCTTCGCGGTCCCAGGCGCCGAGAAAACCGGTTGGCGGAATAAGCGCTTCGCTCATAAACCGCGCTGGCTGTGGTGATTTATCGGAAAAGTCGGCGTTCTGTATGTACAGCATCACCAGCACTACCCGCTTTTTATCGGCGCGGCTGACCACCAGTGTATCTGCGTTGTCTTTCAGGTACGAGTTGAGCAGTGAAACCATATTGATTGCAGTAATTGTTCCCGTGTTTTCAAGGTAACCGCCGTCAATAAGGTGGCCGCCGGTTTTTCCGCCGAAGTTTACACCGCCGCCGGGCGTAACATACGGAAAGCGGGCACTGCAAAGCGCGGCGGTTTTAAGCGGCATGTCGCAGCCAATGGAATCAATTACATCTATCGCATCGGGAAATGCAGACGGATCGAGTTTAAGGTTTGAAACGATGGCCTTCTGCCCGCTTTCGGCCAGCACGCAGTTGAACAGCAGGCTGGGCACGCGATATTGTGCATCACCGGTTTTCCAGAGCGAAAGGAAATTGTCATCCAATGTTTTTTTGTCTGCAAAAAGTTCTTTGTACCGGTCGCTCCAGCTGTCTTCGAGAAAACGGGCGCGGTCGAACATGCTGACTTTGAATGGCAGCAATTTCTGCAGCATATCCGGGAACAGCAAGGCTGATGTAATGCCCGAAAGGTAATCGCTGCTGTAGAGTTCCTGCAGCTTTTCACGGTCGTTTTCGTTGTCGTGCAGGTAGCCTGCATACATGGCACCGCCCACGCTGCCGCCCGAAACGCCGCTTATTGCATAAATGTGATTGCTGAATCCCGGCAGCTGCATATTGCATTCATCGAGCACCGAGCCGGTCCAGTCAAGCGCCCGTATGCCCCCACCCTGCGCAGCCACAATTATCACCGGTATGTTTGTATTGCCCGGATGCAGCTGCACGCGGCGGCTGAGCCATTCTTTAAAATGCGGAATAATTTCGGGGCGTTGCGGTTTTACGGTTTTATCCGCCAGGCGAATGGCATGGTTATCATTCAGCAGGCTACAGCCAATGGCATAAACCGCAATCAATGTAAATACCGGCATGCGTGAACGGATGCCGAGGTAAACAAGCACATTGCCGATAACGGTCCAGCCCGTAAGCGAAGCAAGAATAATGGTTCCCGGTTGCAGTCCTTCTGCAAAATCCCATTCCACGGGCATAAAAACAAACAGCAGGAACAGTACCAGCATGGCCAGCGTTCCGTATTCCACCATACACGAAGCGAAACGCCCGAGCTGTTGTTTGTGCTGCGAGAACAAGCCGGGGTTCTTTTTCGAAAACCGTTTTTCAATCCTGAAAAATAAATAGCAGGCCAGCGCGCCCAGCAGGCTATAAAAAAGCGTTGCGCGGTACGCATCCTGTTTTGAAAACGCAAATGCAATTCCGAACAGCGGCACTGCTCCCAGCATGGCGGGCATGTAACGGATGCTCCACAGCGCAATACCTTTCCGCGATTTGGTATGAATTTCAAGCACCATGAGCAGGATGCGGCTGCTGCACCAGGTAATGGCCGACCAGGCCACAAGTGCGATGGAAAATTTGATGACGTAACCAACGCCTTCGTGCCGGGCATAAAAAATTTCGCGCATGGCCTGCAGCATGTCCTGCCCCTGCTCGGTAACCACGAAAGCAAAACAGCCCACACCGAGCAAGAGGAACATAAACCAGAGGTGGCGGATTACGGCAAATGTATCGTGCAGTGCGGCATAATACGGGTAAAATCGTTTTCGCAGCAGCGCATACAGCTGCATCATGAGTTTTGACATAAACGCATTCATTTTGTTGGGATTAAGGGGTTAATATTACTAACAAATATACGAAATCAGTGGCAGTTGTTCATGGTTTTTGGGGAGGAATTATGAACAGGTTGTGCGGGATTTGTTGTCAATCAAATTTTACTTCGCGGATCAGTTTTCCTTTTTCGTAGTATTCTTCTTTTGTTTTTTTGCCATCGGGAGCATAAAAAGTCCAGGTGCCGGTTTTATCCGTGTACTCACCAATCTTTTTACCGAAATAACCTTCGTATTCAACCTGTCCGTTCGGATAAAAGCGTTGAAAAAGTCCTGAAGGGCCATTTATATTTCCTGCTGATTTAATCACGATGCGACCTTCGCAGTCGTACATGACAAACGACTCTGTTTTTAGGTTGTTCTCGCTACTGCGTTGTGTTCGTTGTCCGTTTTCACAATATTCTTCGTGTATTCTCCAGGTCGGATTCAGTTTATCGTCAATGGTAGATGTATCAATTGATTTTATTGCGCCGCTCTCGTAAAAAGCATGCGTTACCCACAAACTGTCATTCGGATAAAATGTTCTGGCTTTGGTTTTTCCGCTTCTGTAGTATTCTATTTGGGATGGAAAAACCATTCTCCTTCCATTTTCAAGTACATACCATTCTATTTTCTTCTTCTGACCAGAGGAATACCAATATCTTATCGTATCAAGTTTGATCAAATTGTTATCTGCATCTTTTTCATCGCTGTAATGAATCTCAGCAACTTTATGCCGGAGTGTGGTGTCAGAATAAATGCAGAAAATTCCAGGTTTACGATACGGCATTGTAACCGTGTAAATGCTATCGTAAAGTGGCAAAACATGGGCACGATCTGTTATTATATAATTCGTTACCTGCCCTTTCAGCAAACCAGCGCAGGAAACAAAAAGAAAATAAAAAAAGATACAATGCGGTTTAACCATGTTCAAAACAAGTTTTCAAAATTAACAAATCCCCTCCCCCGGCGCTAATCCCCTGAAAATTAACCCCAAAAAACGCTTTTCAATTCTTATCAACACCACTTTCGGAAACCGCCGAAAGTGCCTAATTTTACAGGACTTTCACCACCATCTTAACGAATTACTGCAAGTAGCTGCATGCCAACATTTTCGCATTTACACGTTCATACCCAGTTCTCGCTGCTCGACGGGGCGGCCGGGATTTCTGATCTTTATAAAAAAGCGGTTTCCGATAATATGCCCGCCATCGCCATTACCGATCACGGCAACATGTTCGGGGCGTTTAAGTTTGTGGCGGAGGCGGCAAAATACAATACGCCCGAAAATCCGAACAAAATAAAACCGATCGTGGGCTGCGAGTTTTACCTCGTTGACGACAGGCACCAGAAACAGTTTTCACGCGACCAGCGCGACAACCGTTACCACCAGCTGCTGCTTGCCAAAAATGCGGAAGGGTATACCAACCTGGTAAAACTGTGTTCGCTCGGTTACATCGAAGGATTTTACAGCAAGTACCCGCGCATTGACAAGGAACTGATTTTAAAATACCACAAGGGCCTTATTGCTACCACCTGCTGCCTCGCGGCCTCCGTGCCCCGCACCATTCTGCGCAAGGGTGAAGAAGAAGGCGAAAAGGAATTTAAGTGGTGGCTCGATATTTTCGGCGAAGATTATTACATCGAACTGCAGCGCCACGATATTCCCGAACAGAACCAGGTGAACGAAGTGCTGCTGCGTTTTGCCGTGAAATACGGCGTGAAAATGATCTGTTCCAACGATTCGCATTATGTGAACGTGGACGATTCCAACGCGCACGATATCCTGCTCTGCATTAACACCGGTGAAAAACAGAGCACGCCCACGATGAAGGACTTCAACGACGACAGTTCTTCGAAAGGCAAACGCTTTGCATTCTGGAACGACCAGTTCTATTTTAAAACACAGGCCGAAATGGCCGAGCTGTTCAGCGATGTGCCCGAGGCGCTGGACAACACGAACGAAATTGTGGACAAGATTGAGCCGCTAAAACTGAAGCGCGACATCCTGCTCCCCCACTACCAGATTCCGGCTGAGTTTCCGGATCAGAATACCTTCCTGCGCCACATCACGTATGCCGGTGCGAAAAAGCGCTGGGGCGATATTTTGCTGGCCGAAACCGATCAGCGCCTGCAGTTTGAGCTGGACGTAATTGAAAAAATGGGCTTCGCCGGTTACTTCCTCATCGTGCAGGATTTTATCAACCACGGCCGCGAAATCGGTGTGCTTGTTGGGCCGGGCCGCGGTTCGGCGGCGGGCAGTGCGGTGGCGTTCTGCATCGGAATCACCAACATTGACCCGATCAAGTACGATCTGCTGTTCGAGCGATTCCTCAATCCCGACCGGAAAAGCATGCCCGATATTGATACGGACTTTGATGACCAGGGCCGTCAGAAAGTAATTGATTATGTGGTGGACAAATACGGCCGCAACCAGGTGGCGCAGATTGTTACCTACGGCACGATGGCTGCAAAAATGTCCATCAAAGACGTGGCCCGCGTGCTTGACCTGCCGCTCGATCAGTCGAACGGACTGGCCAAATTGGTTCCGGATAAACCGGGCATTGAACTGAACCGCGTACTCACCGCCCCGCTCGATGGCGAAAAAAGTTTAAAGGAAAAAGAAGGACTCGGCGGCGATGACATGGAGAATGTCAAACAGCTGCGCGCCATTTACAAAGGCACCGACGAACGTGCGGCTGTGCTGCGCGAAGCATTAATCCTCGAAGGTTCGGTGCGCGGAACCGGTATTCACGCGGCCGGTATTATCATTGCGCCGAAAGACCTTACGGAAATTATTCCCGTTTGCACCTCGAAAGAATCGACGCTGCTGATTACGCAGTACGACGGGAAAGTGATTGAAGATGCCGGCGTAATCAAGATGGACTTTCTTGGTCTGAAAACGCTCACGATTATCCGTGATGCGTTGCTGATGATCAAAGAAAATCACGGCCGTGATATTTCCATTGATGAAATTCCGCTCGACGATTTAAAAACATTTGAGCTGTACCAGCGCGGCGAAACCAACGGCACGTTCCAGTTCGAATCGGCCGGTATGCAGAAGTACCTGCGCGAACTGAAGCCAGACAAGTTTGAAGACCTTATCGCCATGAATGCGCTGTATCGTCCGGGTCCGCTCGAATACATCCCGAACTTCATTGCGCGTAAACACGGCCGCGAAGCCATTACCTTCGACCTGCCGGAAATGGAACAGTACCTGAAAGATACCTACGGCATTACCGTCTATCAGGAGCAGGTAATGTTGCTGTCGCAGAAACTCGCGGGCTTCTCGAAAGGCGATGCCGACGTGCTGCGCAAAGCGATGGGTAAAAAGGACAAGGCCACGCTGGACAAGATGAAGGGCAAGTTCATGGACGGCGCAAAAGCGAATAACTTAGATATTAAAACCTGCGAAAAAGTGTGGACCGACTGGGAAGCCTTTGCGCAATATGCGTTCAACAAATCGCACTCCACCTGTTACGCCTTCGTGGCCTACCAGACCGCCTACCTGAAAGCGCACTACCCGGCCGAATACATGGCATCGGTGCTGACGCATAACCTGGGCAACATTGACAAGATCACATTCTTCATGGAAGAATCGCGACGCATCGGCATACCGGTACTTGGTCCGGATGTGAACGAATCGGAGCTGCAGTTTTCCGTAAACAAAAAAGGCGAAATCCGTTTCGGACTCGCGGCCGTTAAAGGCGTTGGCGAAGCGGCGGTGGAAGCCATTGTGGCCGAACGTAAAGCCAACGGGCATTACAAAACCATTTTCGACCTCGTGCGCCGCATCAACCTGCGCGCGGCCAACCGCAAAACGTTTGAAAGCATGGCCTTCTCCGGTACGTTTGATTCGTACACAGACATTCACCGGGCGCAGTATTTTTTCAAGGAAAACGACAACCAGCCGACGTTTCTTGAAAAGGCAATCCGTTACGGACAAGGTTTCCAGGAAAGCAAAAACACCGCGCAGGTTTCGATGTTTGACATGGGCGGCGACAGCGGCGAAGTGGAAATGCCCGTGCCTCCCATCCCGAAATGCGAACCCTGGCCCGCCCTGCAAAAACTGAAGTTTGAACGCGATGTGATCGGCATTTACCTCAGCGGCCACCCGCTCGATGATTTTAAAGTGGAGATGACCGCGTTTTGCCGCGACGGTGTTTCCATGCTGAAAGACCTCAATGCCATCCGCGGAAAAGAAGTGCATACCGGCGGCATGATTACCACGGTGAATCATAAAATGACGAAGACCGGCAAACCCTTCGGTACGTTTGTGCTGGAAGATTATTCCGACACGTTTGAGTTTGCGCTCTTCGGCGATGACTATGTGCGTTTCAAATCGTTTATTCTTACGCCGGGATTCTTTGTTCACATCCGCGGCAAGGTGCAGGAACGTTTCGGGCAGGCCGATAACCTTGAGCTGAAAATTTCCAACATCGAACTGCTGACCGAGATCCTCGACAAAAAAGGGAAATCACTTACGCTTGATGTTTCACTCAGCCGCATCGGCGACGAACTGATTGAAAAAATTACAACGCTGGCCGAAAAACATCCCGGCAATGCGCAGGTGCGTTTCCGCATTTCCGAAATGCAGGAGAAAATGGAAATCTCCCTCGCCTCGCGCAAGTTGCGCGTGAAACCCGACCTGGAGTTTGTGAAGGCGCTGGAAACGGTGCTGCCGGATGTGCGTTGGAAACTGAACTAGTTTTATTTCCGGTTCCGAAAAAGAGTTCGTTTCCAAAACGGTTCTTTGATTACCGTTTCTTTTGGGATCTTATTCCTCGTTGATGCGCGCGTTTCCGGATTTCGGGGAGATCACGTTTCTTCTAAGATTTTTTTGTTTCTGCTCCCCTTGGGTTTCTTATCCTCGTTGATGCGCGATGCATCGCGCATCAACGTAATCTATTTTCTTAATAGTTTAAAGAATCCCCTTTTCCGGAT
>CALRZN010000043.1:0-3355 GCA_943372645.1 Chitinophaga pinensis
AGACGCGGAGTTCTAAACGGATTTTGACGGTAAAAGGGGGGTACTGATTCGGGTGGGGTTTTGCTGAATTATGAAGATGTTTTTACGAGCGTCAGTCGAAATAATAAAGAATAAAATACAACACGTCAGTTCGAGCGGCAGTCGAGAACAGTGAAGTAAGAACGCAAAAAACCTGTTCTCGACTGACGCTCGAACTGACGGTAATACACGATCATATTATATGTAACCAGAAAAAACTGCAAATTGCAAACTGCAAACTGTTGCAGGATCTACACGAAGTGTTTTAATGGAACTTTTCCTTCGGCAGATCCGAAAAGTGTTTGCGGCCTTTCAGAAAATATTCAAAAACGATATTGCCTTCATACACCGCGGTGGTGCTGAATGTTTTGATCTGCTGTTTCATGGCGCGGCGTTTGGCCATCGTTTTTCCGAGCGAACCGTAAAACGCAAAGTGGGCGCGGAGTACGGCCCAGCAATGTTTGCCATCGCCCGATAAAAGGAACTTCACACCGGCAATACCATCGAGGCAAAGCCGCAGGAACAGTTTCAGCCGGAAATATCCCGGCGCGTGATTTTTCGCCAGCAGCACCAGGTTGTTCCTGAAATTGAGAAAGGTTTTCTGCGGACTCAGTTTCGAAAGTGTGCCGCCACCCACGTGGTAAACAGTGGATGCGCCGCAGTACATAATTTTCATGCCCCCGTTTTTCAGCCGCCAGCACAGGTCTATTTCTTCCATGTGCGCGAAAAAATCTTCATCTAATCCGCCAAAGCGGTGATACGCTTCGGCGCGTACAAACAGGCAGGCTCCGGTGGCCCAGAAAATTTCGCAGGTATCATCGTACTGCCCTTTGTCCTCTTCAAACGAATCGAAAATGCGGCCGCGGCAAAACGGGTATCCCCATTTATCAATAAAACCACCGGCAGCACCAGCGTATTCAAAATGTGTTTTCTGGTGGTAGGCGCGTATTTTAGGCTGGCAGGCCGCCGCTTCCGGATCGGCATCGAGGAGCGCAATTACGGGTTCAATCCAGCCGGCAGTAACTTCAATATCGGAATTGAGCAGCACATAATATTCGGCCTCGATTTTTTTCAGTGCATCGTTATACCCCTTGGCGTAGCCGCCGTTCACCTCGTTCTGAACGATGCGCACGCCGGGGAAATGGGTACGCAGCCATGCCACAGAATCGTCGGTGGATGCATTGTCCGCAACAATTACTTCGGCCCCGGCACTGTGTTTAACCACATCGGGCAAAAACTGTTCGAGAAAATTTCTGCCGTTCCAGTTCAGGATTACGACCGCCGTTTTTGTCATGGAGGCTGCAAGTTTACGAAAAACCCCTGAACGTTGCTTCGCGTTTAGCGTTCATCCGCGATGCCTTGTTGTTCAACACACATTTTAGCTGTATAGTTCATCCGCGATGCCTTGATGTTTAACACACATTTTAATCTGTATAGTTCATCCGCGATGCCTTGTTGTTTAAAACACATTCTAATCCGTATAGTTCATCCGGGATGCCTTGTTGTTTAAAACACATTCTAATCCGTATAGTTCATCCGCGATGCATCGCGGATAAACCACAAACTAAAATGAAACACCACCCGGTCTTTCCTCAATGCGGATTATTAAACAGATCATCCGACTGGTTGCCATAATGCCCGTTCGGCTTGGTGTCGTCAAAGTCGCGCGACTGTGTATCACGTTTCACCAGCTTCAGTTCCCAGCGGTCGTCGCGTACTTCGCCGCGTGCGTCGGAGTGAATGAGGCGGTAATTGTTTGTAACAAGATCCGGGTTGTAAAACACAAACCGTTTGTTGGTCTGCGTGGTGTTCACGGCCCGGCGCGGGTCGGGGCGGATGGTGTAGTATTGCCAGATTTCGTACGGATACGAACTCGGTTCGCTGTTCATCACCGTGCGCTGGTCGGGCGCGCCGTATTGCAGGTACACGCGGCCACGGTCGGTATCATAGCCTTTCAGCGTTTGTGTGCCGAACGTTTTATTTACTTTCTGCACGGCATTGTTGTACACTAACCATGCGCCTTCCGGGTTGCGTTCATTCCGGTTCATCCAGTAGTTGTAAAAATACTGCTGCATCACCTTAATGTCGTCGGTTTTTATCCGGTTTTCCGCATACGTTTTTTCCGCTTCGCTGCTGATCGGGCGGAGTGAGCGGATGTAATCTTTCAGTGTATCGGCATTGGTGATTTTGCTTGCAAACGTATTGTCCACATTCACCGCCGCAAGGTCTTCCAGCTTATGCTGCGTGCCCGGGTTCAGCCGGTCGAAGGTGATGGCATTCTGTGCCAGCAGGCGGTTCACGCTGTTGCGTGCTTCCATCACCAGGCGGTAACGGCCGTTCGGCAACGTTTCAATCGGCAGTTCGGAAAGCACAACATTTACCTTTTGCGGTGATTGTTTGAAAAAACGGGTCAGCGCATTGATGCGCGCACCGGTTTCAGCCGATTCGATGTAGGCAAACACCACCATTTTATCGTCAGCCGCCACCATTTTCTGCACGTTGTAGATTTCGGCATAAAACGAAAGCGTGTTCATGTTGGCCGGGTAAAACGTAGAAACATACGGAACCAGGTCGTAACCACTGCGCGTAAGCGGACCTACGGTTGAAGTCGCTTTGTAACTTTCGAGCAGCTGGATGGATGAAATGTGCACCGAGTCTTTCGGAAAATCCACATACACCGGCACCTTGTTCGTCAGTATTTTCGGCTCCTTTTTACCGGGATCGGAAATGGTGAGCTGCAGCGTGTAGTTACCGGCCGGCAGCGGAAAACGCTGCACATCAATAAAGTTTTCGGCTTTGCTGGTATCGGCCACCAGCGGGCTGCTGAGGTTGTATTTTTTTACGCCTTTAATGGTGTCGTTCTGGGTAAAAGTCATCATCACATCCACCTGCCCCCGGAAACCGCCGGCCTGTTTTGTATAAACAATGGATTTACCGATAATGGAAAGGTGCGTTTCCACATACGGTTTCTGATCAGGTGAATTAAAAGCAGACCAGGTTAAATTGGCCGTGATGTCCTGTGCACCGAGCTTTGCAGCAACAGCAAGCAGCAGGAAAAGAAGCGTCTTTTTCATCCGTTAGGTTGTTTCGTGCAATGAATCCAACGATGCAGGGGGATGCAGCTGCCATTGGTTGCTGCTAATTTACGGAAATTAAACGGGATGCACGAAATGGCATTTGTCAGGCGGCGGATTTGCGGGGGTAAGTGGTTGGGGCAATCGCTTCTGGAAAAGCAGAAAGCAATCCACTTTGCAATTCTCTTTTTTTGATGTTGTCGCGGATTTTGTGTGTGGTTCAGCACGGATTAGCAACCGCGCTGAACCACACACAAAATCCG